>NZ_JAOTBE010000003.1 GCF_026162645.1 Paracoccus rhizosphaerae | reverse complement strand
CCACAGCCACGTCGTGACCATCCGAGGCGAGAGCTACAGACTGCGCAAGACACCAGCAACGTTCAGACCAAAATGGAGGGGGTCAGTTCCTCATGACGCCGAGGGGTCGGTTCCTGATGTCGTGTGACAGCTGTCGCTGATGTGGAGAGGGTTTCTGCCTCCGAAGGTGCGGCCTCCTGATCACCCTGCGGCTTTGTCTGTGAGTTGCCTTGCGGCTGGCCTTCTGGCTTCAGCCTCGCCGACCGTATTCGGCTGAATGCCGGTTAGGCATATCACGAGTGGACCTGGCCGCAGTCGCGACGTGAGGGTCGTGACCTGCAGCAGCCGGCTTCCAGCAGGGTCCCTTCCTTCCAGGGCGAAAGACCTTCAGGCGCAGCACCTTCACCAAGAGGGGCCCGATCTAGGTTCAGCGACAGCTGCTCGATACTTCGAGCATGACGTCTGCGCCAATGGATTGGCCGCGGACGTCATGTGAAAATATTGCTTCGAAGAAGGGGATCAGAGGCCCAGATCTTCGGGCAGCCCGAGCATGATGTTCAGGTTCTGGACAGCTGCGCCCGAGGCGCCCTTGCCCAGGTTGTCCAGTACCGCGACGACCAGTGCGCAGCCGGTGTCGTCCTCGCCATGGACGCTGATCCGCAACTGGTTCGAGCCGTTCAGCGCGGTCGGGTCGATGCGCGCGCCGATCTCCTCGGCGGTCGCCACCTCGACGAACTGCTGCCCGGCGTAATGGTCGGACAGCGCCTGGTGCAGCGCCGCCGCGCTGCGGTCGGCGTCCATGTGCAGCGGCAGCTGCACGGCCATGCCCTGTGCAAAATTGCCAACCGAGGGCGCGAAGACCGGCTGCACCAGCAGGCCGCCATGGGTCATGATTTCGGGGATGTGCTTGTGGCGCTGGTTCAGACCATAGACGAAATGCGCGGGCGCTGTGCCTCCCTCGTATTCGCCGATCAGCGCCTTGCCGCCGCCCGTATAGCCGCTGACCGCGTTGATCGACAGGGCCTCGCCTTCGTCGATGAGGCCGGCGGCGACAAGGGGCGCGACGATGGCGATTGCGCCGGTCGAATAGCAGCCGGGGTTGCTGACCAGACGGGCCGCGGCGATCATCTCGCGCATTTCGGCGGCCAGTTCGGGAAAGCCGAAGACCCAGTTCGGGTCGATCCGGTGCGCGGTCGAGGCGTCGATCAGGCGCACGTCCATGTCGGCCGTCAAGGCGACGGCCTCGCGCGCGGCGTCGTCGGGCAGGCACAGGATCGCCACGTCGGCTTCGGCAAAGGCTTCGGCGCGGGCCGACGCTTCCTTGCGTCGGGCGGGATCGACCTGCACCAGTCGGATGTCGTCACGTCCCAGCAGGCGTTCGCGGATCTGAAGCCCGGTGGTTCCGGCCTCGCCGTCGATGAAGACGCTGTGGGTCATGACATACCTCGCTTAATGGGTCGCGGCATGTCTAGCCGATTGCAAGCGACCTCACAACGGCGCTTCAGATGCTGCAGATCTCCGACCGGGTCAGGAAGCGCCGTTCCCGGCCGTTGTCCAGGCTGAACATGCCGCCGCGTCCGGGGACGACGTCGATGATCAGGTCGGTGTGCTTCCACGCTTCGTACTGGCTGGCCGAGATGTAGAAGGGGGCGCCACCGATCTCTCCCAGCTTGACGTCGCGGTCGCCCACCCGGAAATCTCCCTGCGGATAGCACATGGGTGACGATCCGTCGCAGCAGCCACCAGACTGATGGAACAGGACCGGGCCGTGATCGGCCACGATCTCGGCCAGAAGGTCCAGCGCCTGGGGGGTGGCGGTCACGGTTCTCATGCCTTCAATCTCCTCCTCAGGAACTTGAGGACCTGCTTTTCCTCGGGGTGCAGGTCGTCGTCCAGGCTTTCCTTGATCTCGCCCTGCAGGTCCAGCTTCAGGTCACTGGCCAGATAGGCCTCGATCACCTGCGGGTGGACGTAACATTTGCGGCAGATGGTCGGCGTGTTGCCAAGGCGGGCAGCGACGGCCTCGATCGCGTCGCGAACGTTGCGCTTGGCGGCGGCGTCGCTGTCGGCGCGTTCATATTCGGCCAGGGCCAGTGCGGCCAGCACGGTGCCCGTCCAGGTGCGGAAGTCCTTGGCGGTGATTCGCCGCCCGCTGATCCGGCGCAAATAGGCGTTCACGTCGGTCGAGGTGACCTGGTGGCGCTCGCCGTCCTCGTCCAGGTACTGGAACAGGTGCTGGCCGGGAATGTCCTGCGCCGCCTTGACGATGCGCGCCACGCGCCGGTCGCGCAGACCCAAGTCCCATTCTTTGCCGCCCTTGCCCTTGAAGCGAAAGCGCACCTCGTTGCCGTCGAAGGTGACATGGCGGTCGCGCAGGGTGGTCAGGCCGTGCGACTTGTTCTGTTTCGCATAATCGGCGTTGCCGACCCGGATCATGGTGTTTTCCAGCAGATAGACGATGGTCGCCAGCACCTTGTCCGCAGGCAGACCGCGCAACGACATGTCCTTGCGCACCCTTGCGCGCAGGCCGGGCAGCGCCTTGGCGAAATCGAACATGCGTTCGTACTTGGCACCGTCGCGGACCTCGCGGAAGGCGGGATGATAGCGGTACTGCTTGCGGCCCCGGTCGTCGCGACCGGTGGCCTGGATATGCCCGTTCGGATCCGGGCAGATCCAGACGTCGGTATAGGCCGGCGGAATGGCCAACGAGGCCAGCCGCTTGCGTTCGTCCTTGTCGCGGATCGTGCGGCCTTCGGCGTCGCGATAGGTAAAGCCCTTGCCGGCGCGGGCCCGCGTGATTCCCGGCATGTCGTCGTTGACGTAGACAAGGCCCGCGCTTTCGGCGGCGTCTTCGGGGTCGATGATGCTGTCCTTGGGCATGGGGCGATTCCGGCCATAGGTCGATCCGCCTCAACGCCGCTGGCCCCCCGCAGGTTGCGGGGGACCGCCGATGGCTCAGAAGAAGCCCAGCTTCTTCGGGCTGTAGCTGACCAGCATGTTCTTGGTCTGCTGATAGTGGTCCAGCATCATGCGGTGGTTTTCCCGCCCGATGCCCGACTGCTTATAGCCGCCGAAGGCCGCGTGGGCCGGATAGGCGTGATAGCAGTTGGTCCACACGCGGCCCGCCTGGATCGCGCGGCCAAAGCGGTAGCAGGTGTTCGCATCGCGCGACCATACGCCCGCGCCGAGGCCATAGAGCGTGTCGTTGGCGATCGACAACGCCTCGTCATGATCCTTGAAGGTGGTCACGGACACGACCGGGCCGAAGATCTCCTCCTGGAAGACCCGCATCTTGTTGTTGCCCTTCAGGACGGTCGGCTTGATGTAGTAGCCGCCCGACAGCTCGCCCCCGTGATCGGCGGCCTCGCCGCCGGTCAGCACCTCGGCGCCTTCCTTGCGGCCGATGTCGAAGTAGGAGAGGATCTTCTCCTTCTGCTCGCTGGACGCCTGCGCGCCGATCATCGTGGCGCTGTCGCGCGGGTCGCCCTGCACGATCGCCTCGACGCGCTTCAGCGCGCGCTCCATGAAGCGGTCATAGATCTTCTCGTGGATCAGGGCGCGCGAGGGGCAGGTGCAGACCTCGCCCTGGTTCAGCGCGAACATGACGAAGCCCTCGATCGCCTTGTCGAAGAAATCGTCGTCTTCGCGGCATACATCTTCGTGGAAGATGTTAGGCGACTTGCCGCCCAGTTCCAGTGTGACGGGAATCAGGTTTTCCGACGCATACTGCATGATCAGCCGGCCGGTGGTGGTTTCCCCGGTGAAGGCAATCTTGGAGATGCGTGGGTTCGACGCCAGCGGCTTGCCCGCCTCCAGGCCAAAGCCATTGACGACGTTCAGCACGCCTGGCGGCAGCAGGTCGGCGATCAGCTCCATGAACACCATGATGCTCGCAGGCGTCTGCTCGGCTGGCTTCAGCACCACGCAGTTCCCTGCGGCCAGCGCGGGAGCCAGCTTCCAGCAGGCCATCGTCAGCGGGAAGTTCCACGGGATGATCTGGCCCACTACACCCAGAGGCTCGTGGAAGTGATATGCGACCGTGTCGTGGTCAATCTCGCTGATGCCGCCTTCCTGCGCGCGCAGCGCACCGGCAAAATAGCGGAAATGGTCAACCGACAGCGGTAGATCGGCGGCCATCGTCTCGCGAATCGGCTTTCCGTTATCCCAGGTCTCCGCCGTCGCCAGCAGTTGCAGATTCTGCTCCATCCGGTCGGCGATCTTGTTCAGGATGTTCGAGCGTTCTGTGACGGAGGTCCGGCCCCAGGCTTCCTTGGCGGCATGGGCCGCATCCAGCGCCGCCTCGATGTCGTCGGCGTTCGAGCGGGCGATCTCGCCGATCTCGCCGCCGGTGATGGGGGTGGTGTTGGTGAAGTAGCGTCCGGACTTGGGTGCAACCCACTGGCCGCCGATGAAGTTGTCATAGCGGGCGGCAAAGGGCATCACGCCCACGCCCTTAAATTCATGCGTCTGGTCGTTCGGCATCTGGTCCTCCTCTCGATGTCCCGGACGCTCCCCTGTCCGGGTTGCCACAGGTGTCGGTCAGCACCTGATTCGAGGCAACGGGCTTTCCACGCCGCGCCGCAGAAGCTGTCTCAGGCGTGAGACAGTCAGCCGTGGTTTTCGCTGATCCCCAGCCGCGCCATGCGCCGATACATGGTCGCGCGCCCGATCCCCAATGCACGCGCGGCCGCCGAGACGTTGCCGTCGGCGCGCGCCAGCGCCCTGACGACGGCGGCGCGTTCGCCGCGATCAAAGCCCTGCAGATCGCCTTGGCGGCCCAGCAGGTCCGCTGCCGGACGCGGGCGCAGGCTGCCTTCACGCTCCAGCCCCAGGACACGGCGGGCGGCGCGGGTGGCGCCGATGGCCAGGTCGTCCTTGTCCACCGCCAGCAGCACCGCCTGGTCGGCATGATCGTCGGACGCGACCACGATCCGCGCCTGCGGAAAGCTGGACCGGAAGAACAGCGCCTCGATGGCGCGGGCGGTCTGCGCCACCTGCGCCCCGATCAGGCGGTTATAGCGTTCGGTCTGGTCGGCGCGTGCGCTGCTGACGTCCAGCGCCGCCAAGAGCCGACCGTCAGGCCCCCAGATCGGCGCGTCCATGCAGGACATGGCGGTATTGCGGGTGTGGAAATGTTCGTCGCGGTGGATGGTGACCTGCCGCCCCTCCACCAGGCAGGTGCCGATGCCGTTCGTGCCCTGCGCAGCCTCGGACCAGTCGGCCCCGCGCCACAGGCCCCAGTCGCGGAACTGCGCCGCGTCGCCGTCAGACACCCGCTGGTCCAGCACCACGCCCTGTGCGTCCGTCAGCAGCACGTTGCAGCCGGACAGCCCGACCAGATTGTAAAGCTGGTCGATCTGCGGCCCCGCGACATGCAGAAAGGCCGCCATCGCCTGATGCCGCTCGGCCAGTTCGGCGGCGGTCAGCCTGTCGGGCCTGCGTCGGTCCGCCGGGTCGAGCCCGTGCTTCAGCATCGAGCGGCGCCAGGAGGCCGCCAGGGCCGAGGTCGCGCGCGGCGATCGCGACTGTTCCGCCACCAGGTCGGCGTGGCTGCGTTGCGTCATGGTTCCCCCTCCCCAGGGCTGGCCCGACCATAGCAGATATCGGCGGCGGACAAGCTGCGAATTTCGTCGCAGCGTCCGGCTGTCAGCGCACCGGTCCCTCGGGCTTGATCAGCCCGTCCTCAATCCGGCCCTGGTCGTCATGCGGACCGGCAGGCGTGCTGCCGAGGCTGCCTGAGGGTGCCGCGGCGCGAACCTCGAATGGCGGCGGCGTGCCGTCGCGGTAAAGCAGCGACTGACCGTCGTGGAAAAGGTGCATCGCCTCGGGATCGGCGGTCAGCCTGACGCGACGGCCGTTCAGGCCCGGATGGATGCCCGGCAGCTTGGCGATGATCGGCACCGTCTCGGCGTTAGTCCCGAAATAGAGCAGCGTCACCTCTCCCAAGGCCTCGGTCAGATCGACCGAGCCTTCGAAGACCGCCGCGTCATCGGTCTCGCGCATGTCTTCGGGGCGAACGCCCAGGTTGACCTGCATCCCCTCGTCCCCCGGACGCGTGGGAACCGCCACCCGCGCCTCGAGGCCGCCGTCCAGCGCCACGGTGGTCATCTCTCCCGTGGCGGACACACGACCCGGCAGCAGGTTCATGGCAGGGCTGCCGATGAACTGCGCGACGAATTCGTTCACCGGGCGCTGGTACAGCTCCAGCGGCGCGCCCACCTGGGCGATGCCGCCGCCGGCCAGCACGACGATCCGGTCGGCCAGAGTCATCGCCTCGGTCTGGTCGTGGGTGACATAGATCATCGTGCGGTCGGGCATCGAGGCCTTCAGCTGCGCGATCTCGATCCGGGTCGCCACCCGCAACGCCGCGTCCAGGTTCGACAGCGGTTCGTCGAAGAGATACACCTTCGGGTCGCGCACGATGGCGCGCCCGATGGCCACCCGCTGACGCTGGCCGCCCGACAGCGCCTTGGGCAGGCGGTCCAGGTAGGGCGTCAGCTGCAGCATCCGGCCCGCTCGGTCTGTCGCCTCGCGGATCTGGTCCTTGGACTGCCCGGCGATCTTCAGGGCGAAGGCCATGTTGTCGCGCACCGTCATGTGGGGATAGAGCGCGTAGGACTGGAACACCATCGCGATGCCGCGCTGGCTGGGCGGGATGTCGTTCATCACCTGCCCGTCGATCTCCAGTGTGCCGCCGGTGATCTGCTCCAGCCCCGCGATCATGCGCAGCAAGGTGGATTTCCCGCAGCCGGAAGGGCCGACAAAGACGATGAATTCGCCGGACCGGATGGTCAGGTTGATGTTTCGCAACACGTTCACGTCGCCATAGGACTTGGCGACATCCGTCAGTCTCAGATCGGCCATTCGCGGTTTCCTCCCCTACCCTTCGATGATCTGCACCTGCCATGGCGCCAGCCCGCCCGCGTCGTCGTCCGACAGGTTGGCCCGGATCAGCAGGCTCTGGCGGTCGTCGGTGCGCCTGAAGGACAGCACCGGCCCCTCTGCCGTGATGTCGGTCATGTCGCCCTCGCGCAGCGCGCTGTGCTTGCGCCGCAGGCCGATGGCCCACCGATAGTGGTGCAGCATGGACTGGGCGTCGGCCTCTTGCGCGACGACCGTGCGCTGCAGGTGGACATGCGGCACCGGCAGCCAGGGCTGGCTGGTCGAGAAGCCGCCGTTCACCCCCATGTCCCAGACCATCGGCGTCCGGCAGCCGTCGCGGCCCTTGAACTCGGGCCAGAACTCGATGCCGTAAGGATCGCGCAGGTCGTCGAAGCGCAGCTCCGCCTCGGGCAGGCCCAGCTCTTCGCCCTGGTAAAGACAGACGGCGCCGCGCAGGCACATCAGCACCGTGGCATAGGCCTTGGCGGCCTGGTCGGTGAGGTTCCAGCGGGTGATGTGGCGCACGACGTCATGGTTCGACATGGCCCAGCACGGGCAGGCGTTCGGCGCCGTCCGGTGCAGCTGGTCGAACACCTCGGCGATGCGTGCGGCCCGAAGGTCGTCGCCCGACAGGAAGTCGAAGACATAGGACATCTGCACGCGCCCCGGTCTGCCGGTATATTCCTCCAGCAGTTCCAGCGCGCGTTCGCTGTCGCCAATTTCGCCCACGACGGCGGCGCCATAGGGCGCGATCGCCTGATAGAAGCGTTCGAGGAACGCAATGTTCTGGGGCTGAGACTTCGAGAACCGGTGGCTCTGGTGATTGTAGGGATTCACGCGGGGCGCGGTGTCGGCGCGGCGCAGCTCGGGCGCAAGCGGCGGGTTGTCGCGCAGCTGGTCGTCGTGGAAATAGAAGTTGATCGTGTCCAGTCGGAAGCCGTCCACGCCCTTTTCCAGCCAGAAGCGCGCCATCTCCAGCAGCGCGTCCTGAACCGCCGGGTTGTGGAAGTTCAGGTCCGGCTGCTGGGTCAGGAAGTTGTGCAGGTAGTACTGTTCGCGGCGCGCGTCCCAGTGCCAGGCACTGCCGCCGAAGATCGACAGCCAGTTGTTCGGCGGCGTCCCGTCGGGTTTGGGATCGGCCCAGACATACCAGTCGGCCTTGGGGTTGTCCCTGGACGCGCGGCTTTCCTTGAACCAGGGGTGCTGGTCAGACGTGTGCGACATCACCAGGTCGATCATCACCTTCAGCCCCAGATCATGGGCGCTGGTCACGAGCCAGTCGAAATCGTCCATCGTCCCGAACAGCGGGTCGATGCCGCGATAGTCGCTGACGTCATAGCCGAAGTCCCGCATCGGAGAGGTGAAGAAGGGCGAGACCCAGACCGCATCCACGCCCAGTGACGCGACATAGGGCAGCCTCTGCGCGATTCCGGCCAGATCGCCGATCCCGTTGCCCGTCGTGTCCTGGAAACTGCGCGGATAGATCTGGTAAATGATCCCGCCCCTCCACCAATCCGTCGTCGTTGCCGTCAATTCATCCACCTTTCACCGACCCGGCCAGCAATCCGCGGACCAGGTATTTCTGCATCGCGAAGAACACGAGCAGGGGAACGGCTATCGAGATAAAGGCGGAAGTTGCAAGGATCTCCCATTCACCTCCACGCGATCCCATCAGTTCGCGAAGAAGGCCAGTCATGACAAGCTGTTCGCGGGTATTGCCCAGGAAGACCGTGGCCACCAGCAGGTCGTTCCAGACCCACAGGAACTGGAAGATCGCAAAGCTGGCCAGCGCCGGGAAGGACAGCGGCAGGATGATGCGGCGGAAGATCTGGAAGTCGGTCGCGCCGTCCACGCGGGCAGATTCGATGATCTCGCGCGGCAGGCCTACCATGTAGTTGCGCAGAAGATAGACGGCCAGCGGCAGGCCGAAGCCGGTATGGGCCAGCCAGATGCCGATGTACCCCTTGCCGATGCCCAGGTCATTGTGCAGCCGCAGCAGCGGGATCAGCGCCACCTGCAGCGGCACGACCAGCAGGCCGACGACCGCGGCAGTCAGAAGGGCACGGCCCGGAAACTGCATCCAGGCCAGCGCATAGGCCGCGAAGGCCGCGATCAGGATGGGGATGACGGTCGCCGGGATCGTCACCGTCATCGTGTTCATGAAGGCCCGGCCCAGACCGCCCGCCGTCAGTACCCGGCCATAGTTCTCGGTCGTAAACTCGGGCGGCGAGATGGTGGTCGTGAAGATCCGCTCGCCCCGCGACAACTCGAACGGCTCGGCCGAGGTCATGCGATAGGTGCCCTCCTCGGTCACGGTCAGCTGGATGCCGTCGTCGATCTCGGTCGTGTCGCCGGGCTGGAACTCGGCCGGCTGGCGTGCGCCGGTGCCCCAGGCGGACAGCTCTTGCGAGCCCTCGACCACGCTGCCCTCGATCACGTAGACGCCGTCCTGCTGGACCTGGTCGTCGGCCGTTCCCGACCGGACAAAGCCGGTCTGTTCGGAGCCGGAAAACGACTGCCACCACCCCGAGGTCGAGATCTGGTCACGGTCGCGGAACGACGACACGAACAGCCCCAGCGTCGGGATCGTCCACAGCAGCACCAGCAAAAAGGCCGCCAGATTGACCGCCCAAGCCAGCGACGATTTCTGTCCCGCCATGCCTTCCATCAGCGCACCTCCTTGCGGGCGTTCCAGATGTTCCAGACCATGATCGGCGTGACCAGGATCATCAGCACGATGGCGATCGCCGATCCCCGCCCATAGTCGGGCGTGCCGCGGAACATCCAGTCATACATCAGGTTGGCCAGCACCTGCGTGCCCCACTGCCCGTTGGTCATCACGAAGACGATGTCGAAGACCTTCAGCACGACGATGGTGATGGTGGTCCAGACGACCGCGATGGTGCCCATGATCTGCGGAACCTTGATCTTGAAGAACACCTGCAGCGGGCTGGCGCCGTCCAGGATCGCGGCCTCGATGGTTTCTTCCGGGATGCCGCGCAGGGCGGCCGACAGGATCACCATCGCAAAGCCCGTCTGGATCCAGACCAGCACGATCATCAGGAAGAAGTTGTTCCAGCCGGGCAGGGTCAGCCAGATCTGCGGCTCTCCTCCGAACTGGGTGACGATCCAGTTCAGAAGACCGATCTGCGTTTCTCCGGCGGCGCGGTATTCATAAATGAACTTCCAGATGACGCCCGCACCGACAAAGCTGATCGCCATCGGCATGAAGATCAGCGACTTGCCGATGTTGCCCCATTTGATGCGGTCGGTCAGCTGCGCCGCCAGCAGGCCGAACAGCGTCGACAGCGCCGGCACGACCAGCAGCCACAGCATGTTGTTCAGCATCGATTCCTGGAACTTGTCGTCGCCCAGCAACCACAGATAGTTGTCGGCGCCGACGAATTGCGCCCCGTCAGAGTTGAACAGGGACCGCCACAGGCTGTCCAGCACAGGATAGACCAGGTACATCGTCAGGAACACGATCGCCGGCCCCAGAAACAGCCAGGGCCTGATCTGGTTGGCACGGCGGATGTTGTCGCCCGCCCGATCGCCCCTGGGCGGGTAGATCTTGTCAAGGATCCAGTTCGATCCCCAGAACCACGCCACGCAGCCGAAGACCCCGATGGCGATCGTGCTGATGGCCAGCCAGAACAGCTCCATCCCTTCCCCCTCCCTTGTCGGATGACGGCGCGGCGCCGACGCCGCGCCGATGCGCGATCAGTTCAGCGATGCCCAGGTGTCCTGGATCTGGTCGGCTACCTCCTGCGCGGACGACCCGCCGACAAAGTCGATCATCCCGGTCCAGAACGCCCCGGCGCCGATGGCCCCCGGCATCAGGTCGGACGCGTCGAAGCGGAACACGGTCGCATCCAGAAGGATCTGGCCCATGCGGCGCACGGTCTCGTCGCCATAGGCTTCGGGGTTGGCGCCGGTATGCGGCGTCAGGAAACCCTGCTGCGCCATCCAAATCTCGTGTGCGGCGGGAGTCTTCAGGAAGTCGATGAAGGCCAGCGCGGCCGGATTGTCCGAAAGCACCGCAAACATCGTCCCGCCGCCCAGCACCGGCTGACCTAGATCGCCCGATTCAGGTGCCGGCAGATAGAAAAAGTCAGCGTCCTGCCCGACCTCGGTCCCTTCAGGGAAGAAGGTGGGGATGAAGCTGGCCTGGCGGTGCATGTAGCAGGACGGCGGGAATTCAAACAGACCCGCCGGGCTTTCGCGGAAATCGGTCGAGGTGACGGCGCCGGTGCCGCCGGACACGAAGTCGGGGTTCTTGGCGAACCAACCGAATTCCTCGATCGCGTTCACCACGACCGGGTCGTTGAAGGGCATCTCGTTCGTGACCCACTGGTCGTACTGTTCCGGCGTGGCCGTGCGCAGCATCAGGTCCTCGACCCAATCGGTCGCGGGCCAGCCGGTCGCGCCGCCCGATCCCAGTCCGATGCACCAGGGCGTCTCGCCCTCCTCGGCGATCTGCTCGGTCAGGGCCTTCAGTTCCTCGTAGGTTTCTGGGATTCCGTATCCGGCATCTTCGAAGTTCTCGGGGACATACCAGACCAGCGACTTCACGTCGGCCTTGTAAGGGAAGGCATAGAGATGCTCCTCACCCTCGGGGCCCTCATAGGTGCCAAGCTCGGCCCAGCTTTCGCCGGCGGCATAGTTCTCGCGCAGCCACTGCGCCGTGTCGTCGCCGAGCGGGCGCAGGAACCCCTTCGCGGCAAGGTCGGCAGCCAGACCCGGCTGCGGAAAAACCGCGACGTCCGGGGGCGACCCAGCCTCGCTGTCGATGACGATCTGCTGTTCAAAGCTGTCGGAACCGGAATACTGCGCCTCGGCGCCGGTCACCTCGTTGAAATAGGCCAGCACCGACATGAACAGCTCCTGGTCGCCGCCCAGCCACGGTCCGAGGATGTTGAAGCTCTGCCCCTCCAGGTCGGGATGGGCGGCGGCGAATTCGTCAAGGCTGGCCCAGTTGATGCGGTCGTCGCTACCCGGCTCGATCACCAGCTGCGCCTGCGCGATGCCGGTGGTCAGGGCAAGGACTGCGGCGGTCGTGAACAATGTCGTTTTCAAGTCTTCCTCCCTCGATGGTCCGGGACTTCAGGCCCCGGTTGCTTGCGCCCGCATGACAGACAGGCGCGTCAGATCAGGTCATTCCCATTCCAGTTCCTGAAAGGCGACCGTCGCGTCCCGTGCCACCGTCGCCTCAAAGGAAGTCCAATCCTTCTTCAACGGTTCCAATGCCTTGGCGATCGCGGGCACGGCCGAGGACATCGGCTGCCCGGAATCGACGGTCTTGCGCGTCTCGGCCGCCAGGGCATTCAGGAACATCCGCTGCGGTCCGGACGCCTCGGCCCAGGAACCGGCCACCGCGCCATGGCCCGGTACGATCAAGCGTGCCCCGGCGGCGGGGTCGCTGTCCAGCCATTCCAGCCAGCCCCTCAGCGATCCATCGACGACCGGGGTCAGTTCCCGGAACAACAGGTCGCCCGCAAAGAAGGTCGCCGTCTGCCGGTCGAAGACGGTCAGATCGTTTTCGGTATGCGCCGTGGGCCAAGCCCGCAGATCCAGCACCCTGTCGCCCAGGTCGATCTGCATCCGGCCGTTGACCACCGCGTCCGGCAGCACGACGCGGGTCCCCACCCATTCGGCCGGAGGATAGAGGTCCGCAAGATTGGCCAGGTATGCACCGCCGCGCCCCTCCAGCGCCTGCGGCAGCGCGTGGTGGCCCAAAATTTGGGCCCCCGCTTCGGCAAAGACGGCCGCGCCGAAGCTGTGGTCGGGGTGCATGTGCGTGATGATCAGATGGCTGATCGGCTTGTCGATGATCCGCCGGAGGGCCGTGTAAAGCGCCTGCCCCTCGGCCCGAGAGACGCCGGCATCGATCACCGCCACGCTGTCGCGGCCGACGACGACGCCCAGGTTGGCGATGCGGCCGTCGGCGCTGTCCTCCATCTGCAGGCTTTCGCCCAGGCTGACGAAGACACCGGGCGCGACCGCCTGCAGCTCTGATGCCGGCAGGTCCGCATTCGCCCGGCATGCAGGCGTCCCGCCCGTCAGGTCGGGATGCGCGCCCAGCCAATCGCCGGCGATTCGCCCTGCCTTTTCCAGGCACGCCTGCTGCGACGCGGCATCGCCCTGAGGCAGCAGGACATCCGCGCAGTCATCGGGCGCCGAGGCAAGGCAGACTGCCAGGATCAGGTGAAACATCGCAGAATCGCCTCTTTTCGATGTGCTCGATCACGCAGTTGCGACCTTTGTCGGGTTGATTCATCCTGCCCCTGAACTAAATTCGAATCCAGTCGCCTTCTTATCCTGGCGCAAACGGCATGTAGGAGGAGAACACATGGCCTGGACCAAACCGACCCTGACCGAGATCGCCTGCGGCATGGAAATCAACATGTACGCCCCCGCCGAGGACGAGCCCGTCCTGTTCTGAGCCTTGTCGGACAGATAAGGCCACGGCTCCGTCCGATTTGATCGGGCGGGGCCTTTTTCGTCAGGAAGAACCGATGCGGATCATCATCCTCGGGGCGGCGGCGGGCGGCGGCCTGCCGCAATGGAACTGCGGCTGCGGCAACTGCAATGCCGCGCGTGCAGGCCGCATCCCGTCGCTGACCCAAAGCTCGATCGCCGTCAGTCCCGACGGGACCAACTGGGCGGTCCTGAACGCTTCGCCCGACATCCGGGCGCAGCTGGCGGCGACGCCCGCCCTGCATCCGACGGGGCCGCGCGACGTTCCGCTGCGCGCGGTCCTGGTCACGAACGGCGATATCGACCACGTGGCTGGGCTGCTGACGTTGCGCGAAAGCCAGCCCTTCGACCTGCTGGCCACCGCGGCCATCCACGACGCGCTGGCGGCCAACCCGATGCTGGGGGCCGTGCATCCGCAATTCGTGCCCCGCCGCATCGTGTCGCTGGACCAGACGGTCGAGCTGGTTCCCGGCCTGACCGCCACCCTGTTTGCCGTGCCGGGCAAGGTGCCGCTCTACCAAGAGGGTGAGGTGGTCGAGACAGGCCTTTTGGGCGAAAACACCGTCGGGGTGGAGTTGCGCGCCAATGGCCGCCGGGCGCTCTATATTCCCGGCTGCGCGGATCTGCCTGACTGGCTGCTGGACCGGATCGAGGGCGCCGACGCGCTGATGTTCGACGGCACGCTGTGGGACGACGATGAGATGATCTGCATGGGCCTCGGACGCAAGACCGGCCGCCGGATGGGGCACATGCCGGTCACCGATACGATGCCCGCATTGGCCGGTGCGACGGTTGGGCAGCGCATCTTCGTGCACATGAACAATTCGAACCCGCTGACCGACCCGGCCAGCCCGCAGGCCGCCGACGCGGCCCGCCAGGGCTGGCAGGTCGCCTGCGACGGAATGGAGATCACGTTGTGAAGGACATCCAGGGAACCGCCCAATCGCGCGACGATTTCGAAGCCCGGCTGCGCGCCATCGGGGCCGAGCGGTATCACGACCGCCACCCGTTCCACGCCCGGCTGCATGGCGGCCAGTGCAGTCCCGACGAGGTTCGGGCCTGGGTCATCAATCGCTGGATGTACCAGTCGCGCATCCCGATGAAGGACGCAGCCTTCATGAGCCGGGTCGAAGACCCCGCCCTGCGTCGCGCCTGGCGCAAGCGGATCGAGGATCATGACGGCGGCACGTCCGAGGGGGGCGGCATCCGCCGCTGGCTTGCGCTGGCCGAGGCCGTGGGGCTGGACCCCGACTATGTCGCCAGCGGCGCGGGCATCATGCCGGCGACGCGCTTCGCGGTGGAGGCCTATGTCCGCTTCGTGCGTGACATGCCGCTTCTGGACGCGGTCGCCGCCAGCCTGACCGAACTGTTCGCGCCCAAGATCCACGCGCAGCGGATCGAGGGGCTGCTGGCGCATTACGATTTCGCCGACGACAGCAGCCTGTCCTATTTCAGGAAGCGCCTGACCGAGGCGCCCGAGGACGTGAAGTTCGGCCTCGATTACGTGCTGAACCACGCCGACACCCTGGAAAAGCAGGATGCGGCGGCGGCGGCGCTGACCTTCAAGACGGACGTGCTGTGGGCGCAGCTTGACGCGCTGTGGCACGGCTATGTCGAAGGCAACATCCCGCCCGGCGCCTGGCGCCCCGGAGAGGGGATGCGCGCATGACCCCGCTGATCGAGGCCCACGACGTCCCCTACCTGCCCCGCGGCGTCAGGCTGCAAGCCGACCGCGTGCGCGGCATACGCGTCCTGCAGGCCCCCGAACGCGCTATGCAGCTGGACCAGATCGGAGAGGCGATCCTGTCGGAACTGGACGGTCGCCGCAGCATGGAGGCGATCGTGTCGGACCTGGCCGCGCGCTATCAGGCGCCGGCCGACCAGATCGCCGGCGATGTGCGGGACTTCCTGTCCGGCCTGATCGAGCGCCGGATGGTCTTCGTGAAGGACACGACATGAAGGACCTGGCCCAGCAGCCCCGCGACTTGGACGGCAACCCCGTCACCCCCGGCCTGCCGATGGCGATGCTGGCCGAGGTGACGCACCGCTGTCCGCTGGCCTGCCCCTATTGCTCGAACCCCGTTGAACTGGTGCGCGCGCAGTCGGAAATCGGCGCCGATGACTGGGGCCGCGTCTTTCGGCAGGCGGCCGACCTGGGCGTGCTGCAGGTCCACATTTCGGGCGGGGAACCCGGGGCACGGCGCGACCTGGCGCAGATCGTGGGCCACGCGCGGGACGCGGGACTTTACGTGAACCTGATCACCTCGGGGATCGGGATCACCAAGGCCCGGCTGGAGGAGCTGGACCGCGCCGGCGTCGACCATGTGCAGCTGTCCCTGCAGGGCATCCGTCCCGACATGGCCGACCGGATCAGTGGCCATCCGGGGTCTTGGGACAAGAAGATGGGCTTTGCCGACTGGGTGACCGAGATCGGCTTTCCCCTGACCATCAACGCCGTCGTCCACCGCCAGAACATGGAACGCTTGCCCGACATGATCGCGCTGGCCGAACGGCTGGGCGCGCGACGGATCGAGGTGGCGACCGTCCAGTTCCACGGCTGGGCCGACCTGAACCGCGCCGCGCTGATGCCGACGCGCGAACAGGCGGGTTTTGCGCGACAGGTGGTAAACGACGCCCGCATCCGCCTGCGCGGGCGGATGGTGATCGACTTCGTGCCCGCCGACCACCATGCCATCTATCCCAAGGCCTGCATGGGCGGCTGGGGCAGCACGGGCCTGAACGTCGGCCCTAACGGCACGGTCCTTCCCTGCCACGCGGCGCAGTCGATCAAGTGGATGCAGTTCGAGAACGTGCAGGAGCGGAGCCTTTCCGACATCTGGCACCTGTCCGACAGCTTCAACGCCTTCCGCGGCACGTCGTGGATGCCGGAACCCTGCGCCAGCTGCGAACGCAAGACCGTCGATTTCGGCGGCTGCCGTTGCCAGGCGATGGCGCTGGCGGGTGATGCACGGGCGACCGACCCGGTCTGCTCAAAATCGCCTCTGCGGGATCAGGTCGTGGCGGGCGCCGAGGAGGACGCGGCCGCCACGACGGCAGACTTCATCTATCGGAGGATGAAAAAGGGAGGATAAGAGGATGAAACTCTGGCTGACCCTTGGCGCGGTCCTGCTGGCCGCGCCGGCCTTGGCGCAAGACAACCCCCTGCAGCCGTCGCCGACATGGGACGACCTGCGCGTTTCGGTCATCGGCTTGGACAACGAGCCGCCTGTGGACCCAGGCGTGCTGGACCTCGATGCGCCCATGCGGGCGCATGAGGCGGCGATCGTGCCCATCCACCTGACCCAGCCTGCCGATGCCCCTGCGGTCGAGGCGCTGACCCTGGTCATCGATGAAAACCCGGCCCCCGTCGCCGCCGAATACACCTTCGGCGATTCGCTGATGCCGCTGGATTTCGAGGTTCGCGTCCGCGTCGACAGCTATTCCGACGTGCGCGCCATCGCCACGCAGGCCGACGGCGCCACCGTCATGGCCGGGCGCTTCGTCAAGGCGGCGGGCGGCTGTTCGGCCCCTGCCGGCAAGGACATGGCCGCGGTCGAAAGCACCATGGGCCAGATGCGCTGGCGCACGGCGCAGGACGGCGACCGCACCATCGGCACGCTGATGATCCGGCACCCGAACTTCTCGGGCCTGCAGCGCGACCAGGTCACGCTGCTGAACATTCCGGCCCATTTCATCGACCGGCTGGAGGTGCGCCAGGGGGACGATCTGCTGTTCACCATGGCGGCGGGGATTTCGGTCAGCGAAGACCCGGTCTTCCGCTTCGCCTATGACCCGAACGGACAGCCCGTCCATGTTCATGTCGAGGACACCGAGGGCAACGTCTGGGATCAGACCTTCACAGCCGTCAGCGGTTGACGCTCAAGCGGCATCTTGTCCCCATCCGACCTTCGTCGCAGCAACGCGCTTGCTTTACCGGCAACCGTCCCTAAACTGTCACATGCGACCGCATCTGAGGAGGGGCGGGCGCCGAGAGAGGGAGGAATGCCATGACCGCAGTCGCCATGCAGGCGCGTCCCGTGTCGTCACCGCGACCCACCGCAGACCAGGTCCGCGAGATCCTGATCGTGGACGACCATCCGCTGATGTGCGACGCGCTGGCGCTGACGCTGAAGATCAGCTTCGGCCTGAAGAACGTCCGGACAGCTCGAAGCCTGGCCGCGGCGGTGGACCAGATCCGCATGCAGGGCGCGCCCGATGCGGTCATCCTGGACCTGAACTTACCCGACGCCCGGGGGGCCGAGGGGATCGTGACGCTGCGCCGGCAGCTGCCCGGCGTGCCGATCACCATGATCTCGGCCGACCTGGAAGGCGCGATGATCTCGGCCGCGATGGCGGCGGGGGCGCAGGGCTATATCAGCAAGTCTCTGTCGCGAGAGGCGCTGGTCGACAGCCTGCGCCGTATGTGGGACGGCGAACATGTCACCCCCGACTGCTATGACCCTGCCCGGGACGACACCGGCGACGAGGCCAAGGCCGAACTGGCCCGCCGCTTCGCCACGCTGACGCCGCAGCAGATGAAGATCCTGCGGCTGATCTGCCAGGGCAAGGCCAACAAGGAGATCAGCTACGAGCTGTCCATCGCCGAGGCCACGGTCAAGACCCACATCACGGCGATCATGTCCAAGATCAACGCGCGCCGCCGCACGCAGGCGGTGCTTCTGGCGAATTCGGTCCGGCTGTTCGAGGCCGGTTAATGAATACCGGCCCGGCGGCGAAGGAGGGCGCATCCGGACCGGTTGCTGTGCAGGCCGACCGCGGTGGGGCCGATCTGGTCCCGACCCTGCTGGACGGCCTGCGCGGCACCAATCCCGCGCTCGTGCTGCTGTTTGGCGCCAAGGGCGAAGCACTGGCCGCGCTGCACGAGGCGCTGGCGGCCGGGCTTCCGGCCGATTGCATCATCGTCGGCTGCTCGTCGGCCGGTGAGATCGGGCCGGGCGGCTATTCCACCGACAGCGTGGTTGCGATCGGGTTTCCGGTGCGCCATTTTCGCGCCAAGACGCTGACCTTGCCCGATCTTGCGTCGCTGCCGGTGTCGGACTGGATGTCGCGCCTGCGGGCGATGCACCGGGACTTCGGCGCCGATCCCTCGCGCCGGCTGTTCGGCCTGCTGCTGGTCGACGGGCTGGCGGGCCAGGAGGATGCACTGGTCGCGACATTGGATGCGGCCCTTCCCTCGGTCCCGGTCATCGGCGGGTCTGCGGGCGACGGTCTGGATTTCCGACACACATCGCTGCTGGCCGAGGGGCAGGTCCGGTCGAACATCGCGGTTTTCGTCCTGGTCGAGACCGACCTCGACATCACCGAAGTTACCTTCGCGCATTTCAGCCCCACGCCGACGCGCGCGGTCGTCACCTCCGCCATTCCCGAAAAGCGCCGGATTCTGGAATTGAACGCGGAACCGGCGGCCGATGAATATGCCCGTCTGACCGGCCTGCCCCGCACATCGCTGACTCCGACCGAGTTTGCGCGCCACCCGCTGCTGCTGCGCATGGGACGGCGCCACCACGTCCGCGCGATCAGCGCGATCACCGATGACGGTGGGCTGTCGCTGATGTCCGCGATCGACACCGGCACCGTCCTGACCCTGGGCCGGGCCGAGGACATGACACGCGGCTTCGCCGAGGCGCTCGAGGCGCTGCCCAGGCCGCCGCTGATGGTCCTGGCCTTCGACTGCATCCTGCGCCGCCTGGCGCTGGAGCGGGCGGGCCTGATCGGCTGCATGTCCGACATCTATCGCCGCCACCGCGTCGCGGGGTTCAACACCTATGGAGAACAGCACAGCGGCATGCACGTGAACCAGACCTTCGTCGGCCTGGCCTTCATGGATCCGGGCGGGGCTGGCGATGCTGCGTGACGATGATCCGCCGGCCCGGCAGATCGAGAAGCTGACCAGGATCAACCAGGTGCTGATCGACCGCATCGACCGGCTGGAGGAGTCGCGCGGCTCGGCCTGGTCGATGTTCCAGGCTGCCGTCGCGCTTGAGCAGGAGGTCCTGGCCCGCACGCGCGACCTGGAACGCGCCATGGCCGACCTGTCGCAGAGGAACCGCGAACTGGCCGTCGCCCGCGCTGCCGCCGAAGAGGCGAACCGGTCGAAGACCCGCTTCCTGCGCGCGGCCAGCCACGATCTGCTGCAGCCCCTGTCGGCCGCACGGCTGTTCCTGTCGGCGCTGGCCGATACGCGGATGGACGAACACCAGGCCGAACTGACGGACCGGCTTGGCAGCGCCTTCGAATCGGTCGAACAGCTGATGCATGCGGTTCTGGACATCTCTCGGCTCGACAGCCAGCGGATCGAGTTCAACCGCCAGCCCGTCGCGCTGGACGACCTGTTTCGCCGACTGGCCGCCGAATTCGCCCCCTTGGCCGAGGCCAAGGGTTTGCGGCTGACCTTCATGCCCACCGGCAACGTCGTTGAAAGCGACCCGATCTTCCTGCGCCGCATCGCGCAGAACCTGGTATCGAACGCCATCAAGTACACGCAGCGCGGCGGCGTCGCGGTGGGCGCGCGGCGCCGGGGCGGGATGTGCTGGCTGTGCGTCTATGACACCGGGGTGGGCATTCCCGCCGTGGACCGCAACCGCATCTTCGATGAGTTTCAGCGCCTGTCCAGCGATGCTGCCACGCCCGGCATGGGGCTGGGGCTGTCGATCGTGCGCCGCGCCTGCGCCAAGCTTGGCCATCCGCTCAGCCTGAACTCCGAGGCAATGCGCGGCACCGCGTTCCGCGTCGGCCTGCCGCTGATCGACGGCGGACCCGATCCGGCGCTTCGGACGGTCGACGTGGCGATGCTGGCGTTGCGCGGACGTGTGGCTCTGGTGGTCGAGAACGACTCCGACATGCGCCGCGGATACGAGATGATCCTGCGCGACCGCCTTGGCATGGTGCCCCGCATCGCCGGCGACACGGCCGAGGCACTGGCCACCATGGGCGAAGAGCCGCCGGACGTGATCCTGGCGGACTATCACCTTGAGAACGGAGAAACCGGCTTTGCCGCCGTCGAGGCGTTGCGGGCAGCCTCGGACCGGCCGGTGCCGGCGGTGATGATCACCGCGCATCGCGACCCGGCCATCGCCCGCGTCTGCGCCGCGATGGACGTGCACCTTCTGGAAAAGCCCGTCCGACCGACCGAGCTGGCCGACATGCTGGGCCGCCTGATGGCCTAAGACCAAGGGAGGATGCGTCTCCTGGCGGGGCTTGCGCCGGGGGCGGCACCACGCATCATGCCCCCGGAGAATTTGGGAGGACCTGAGATGAAACGCGCCATTGCAGCCTGCTGGCTGGGACTTGCCACCCTGTCGCCGCTGCCCGTCCTGGCGGCCGAGGCCGGCGACGCCGTCTTCGCCGAACGCGGCCCCTGGGACCTGGGCGACGACCGGCTGGACTATCGCATGACGGTCGAGGGTCCCGCCGCCGAGGGCTTCAGCCCCACCGCCGATGGCGCCCTGATCCTGGCCGAAGGGGTCGACCCCAGCGACGGGCAGCCGGTGCTGGAACTGACCCAGACGACCGAAAGCCGTGATCGCAAGATCGGGCCGTTCCCGATCTCGGGCGGCGATCCGGTGCTGACCTTCTTTCTGGAACAGACCGCGCGGGACATGGCGACGCTGACCGGCGGCAGCCCGCACTATATCCGCAACCGGATGAAGGACGCGCTGTTCCGCGGCGGAGAGATCGCGCACGACGGTGATGTCACCACCGCCACCTTCCACCCGTTCGAGGAGGACCCGAACGCCGAGCGCATGAACGGCTTTCAGTCCCTGACCCTGACCTTCGTGATGGGCGATCCCACGGACCCGATCCGAGAGTTGCGCGCCGACACCGGGGACACGCCCGGCTATCGCAACGAACTGGTGCTGGAATGACCCGCCCGCTTCGGGCGGCCTCGCTGGCGGTGCTTGCGCTGCTGGCGGCGCCGGTCCATGCGCAGGCCGTCAATGACTATCCGACCAATGCGCGCGCCGAATACGTCTTCGCCTGCATGGCGGCGAACGGCCAGACGCGCGACATGCTGGACCGCTGTTCCTGCGCGATCGACCGCATCGCCGAGGTGCTGCCCTACAAGGATTACGTCAGCGCCGAGACCGTGCTGCGGATGCGCCAGACGACGGGCGAGCGTTCGGGCATGTTCCGGGGCATGGCCGCGCTGACGGAAACCGTCGCCACCCTGCGCCGGGCCGAGGCCGAGGCCGAGATCCTCTGCTTCTGATCAGGCCAGCGCCAGCCCGATTCCCGTGCCTGCCGCCAGCGCCAGAACGGTGACAAGCCACAGCGGCAGGGCGGGGCGCGGCTGGATCAGGGTCAGGCGCGCCTCCTCGGGGTGGGCGCGCTCCCACAGCATCTGTTCGACGATGGCGGGCAGCAGCGGTCCGAAGCGGCCGACCGTCTGCGCCACATGGGTCAGGTCGGTCAGGGCGGCCTTGGGACCGACGCCCGCCTTGATATAGTCCGAGACGACGGGCTTGGCGGCTTCCCAGATGTTCAGCTGCGGGTCCAGCGACCGGGCCACGCCCTCGACCACGACCATGGTGCGCTGCAGCAGGATCAGCTCGGTCCGGGTGGGCATGCCGAAACGCTCGGTCACCTCGAACAGGTAGGACAGCAGGTTGGCCATGCTGATGCGGCTGGCATCGGCACCGAAGATCGGTTCGCCCACAGCGCGCAGTGCGCGGGCGAAGGCGGCCTCGTCGCGGTCGCGGGGGACGTAGCCCGCCTCGAAATGGACGCGGGCCACCATGCGGTAATCGCGCTGGATGAAGCCATAGATGATCTGCGCATAGACCCGTCGGGTATAGTCGTCGATCTCTCCCATGATGCCGAAGTCATAGGCGATGATGTTGCCGTTCGCGGCCACCTTCAGGTTGCCGTGATGCATGTCGGCATGGAAGAACCCGTCGCGCAGGGCATGGGACAGGAACAGCTGGATCACCCGGCGGGCCAGGTCGGTCACGTCGTGGCCCGCCGCGATCAACGCGTCGCGGTCGCCCATTGGCAGCCCCTCGGCCCAGTCGGCGGTCAGCACCCGGCGGCTGGACAGGGTCCAGTGCGGCAGCGGCACCTGGAAGCCCGTGTCGCGGGCCGTGTTCTCGGCGAATTCAGACGCGGCGGCGGCTTCGAGGCGCAGGTCCTGCTCGCCGGTGACGGTCTGTTCGAAATGGCGCACGACATCGCGCGGCCGCAGGCGGCGGGTCGAGGGCGACAGGATCTCGATCAGGCGGGCGCCGAAGTGGAAGGCGTCGATGTCGCGCTTGAAGGCGGGGCCGATGCCGGGGCGCACGACCTTGACGGCAACCTCGCGCCCCGTTTCCCGCACGCGAGCGCGATGGACCTGGGCAATGGATGCCGCCGCGACGGGTTCCGAGAATTCCGAGAACAGCTGATCGACCGGGGCGCGCAGTTCCAGGGCCACGGCCTCTTTCGCGACATGCGTCGGGAAGGGCGGCAGGCGGTCCTGCAGCATCCGCAGCTGCCCCGCAAGTTCCGGCCCCACCACGTCGGCGCGGGTCGAGAGGATCTGCCCGAACTTGATGTAGGCCGGCCCCAGCGCGGTGATCGCCCGCGTGATCGGCGGCAGCGACGGGTCGCCGCGATAGCCCAGCCAGCGGAACGGCCAGCCCAGCACGCGCGCCGCCAGCCGCAGACGCACGGGCGCATCGACCGCATCCAGGACAGCGGCCATGGCGCCCGTCCGTTCGAACGTGGCGCCGGTGCGGATCAGCCGCAGGATGTTGTGTGGGCCGCGCACGCGTCAGAGCTTCCAGCCGGAATGCAGCGCGGCTATGCCCATCGACAGGTTGCGCCACTGCACGCGGTCGAAGCTTGCGTCGCGGATCATCTGGGCGAACGTCTCCTGGTCGGGGAAGCGGCGGATCGATTCGACCAGATACTGATAGCTGTCGCGGTCGCCCGTCACCGCCTGCCCCATCGCCGGGATCACGTTGAAGCTGTAGCGATCATAGGCCCATTGCATGGCGGGGACCGGGATCTGGCTGAACTCCAGCACCATCAGCCGGCCGCCGGGACGCAGGACGCGATAAGCCTCGGACAAAGCATCGGGGATCCGTGTCACGTTGCGAATGCCGAAGCTGATCGTATAGCGGTCGAAGCTGTTGTCAGCGAAGGGCAGCGCCATGGCGTCGCCGGTGACCCAAGACAGGCGGTCGGCCTTTGCGGCGGCCTCGGCACGCTTTCGCCCCTCGACCAGCATGGATTCGGTCATGTCGCAGACGGTGACGCGGCCCTGCGGCGCGCGGTCCAGGAACCGGAACGCCACGTCGCCGGTGCCGCCCGCCACGTCCAGAAGGTGCTGCCCGTTGCGCGGCGCCAGCCAGTCCATCAGCGCCGTCTTCCAGATGCGGTGGATGCCCACGCTCATCAGGTCGTTCATGACGTCGTAACGCGATGCGACGCTGGAGAAGACCTGATGCACCATTCCGGCCTTCTGATCCTCGTCCACGGTCTGGAAGCCGAAATGGGTCTGTCTGCTGTCCGTCATGCGCTTGCCGTTTGCCTGTTCCATTGCCAGATATGTCCGGCCTGCCGTGGGCACAATGACCGCGATGCACCCTGGGTGCAATGCGACGAAAGGGAACCCCGTGCCAGAACTGCCCGAAGTCGAAACCGTCCGCCGCGGACTGCTGCCCCATCTGGAGGGCGCGCGCATCGCGCGGGTCGAGGTCCGCCGACCGGACCTGCGCTGGCCGATGCCGGTGGACCTGGTGCAGGTGCTGACGGGCGCGACCGTGACGCAGCTGCGGCGCCGGTCGAAATACCTGCTGGCGGATCTGGACCGGGGCGGGACGGTCCTGTGGCACCTGGGCATGTCGGGCCGGATGCTGGTCGAGGGTGCGGGGCTGGCGGGCTTTCACCGCGACCCCGGCATCATCGCGCGTCACGACCATGTGGTGCTGACGACCCAGGCCGGGACGACGATCACCTTCAACGACGCCCGCCGCTTCGGCATGGTGGACCTGATCCGCGAAGGAACCAGCCACCCGCTGCTGGACCACCTGGGGCCCGAACCCTTCGATGCAGCCTTCACGCCCGCTTATCTGGCCGCGGCCTTTGCCGGGCGCCGGGTGCCGGTCAAGCAGGCGCTGCTGGACCAGCGGATCGTGGCGGGGCTGGGCAACATCTATGTCAGCGAAGCGCTGTGGCGGGCGGGGATCGATCCGCGCCGGGCGGCAGGACGAATCGGCGCCGCCCGAATTGCCGCGCTGGTGGGCCACATCCGCGATGTCCTGGCAGACGCGATCGCCGCCGGCGGATCGTCGCTGCGCGACCACCGGCAGGCCAGCGGAGAGTTGGGCTATTTCCAGCACAGCTTCCGCGCCTATGACCGCGAAGGCCAGCCTTGCCTGCGCGACGGATGCGGCGGAACGCTGCGCCGGATCGTGCAGTCGGGGCGGTCCAGCTTCTGGTGCCCGGGCTGCCAGCGCTGAACCCTTGGATTTTTGCGCGCCGTGCTGCTAGGAGTCGCAGCCAATGCAAATTGGCAACGAGGTCCAAGCCTATGGCTTACGAAACCATCATCGTGGAAGTCGAGGACGAGGTCGCCCTGATCCGGCTAAACCGTCCCGAGGCGCTGAACGCGCTGAACGCCACGCTTCTGGACGAGCTGTCTGCCGCCATGACCGAGGCCGACCGCAACGACAAGATCCGATGCATCGTCCTGACCGGCAGCGAAAAGGCCTTCGCCGCGGGCGCCGACATCAAGGAGATGTCGCAGAAATCCTTCGTCGAAGTCTATAGCCAAGACCTGTTCGGCGCCCAGATCGAGGCGATCGGTCGGGTGCGCAAGCCGATCATCGCGGCCGTCAGCGGCTATGCCCTGGGCGGCGGCTGCGAACTGGCGATGGTCTGCGACTTCATCATTTGCGCTGAGAATGCCAAGTTCGGCCAGCCCGAGATCAACCTGGGCGTCGTCGCCGGCATCGGCGGCACACAGCGCCTGACCCGCTTCGTCGGCAAGTCCAAGGCCATGGATATGAACCTGACCGGCCGGTTCATGGACGCGGCCGAAGCCGAACGTTCCGGCCTTGTCAGCCGCGTCGTGCCGACCGCAAAGCTGATCCCCGAGGCGCTGACCGCCGCCCGCAAGATCGCCGAGAAGTCCCAGATCGCCACCAAGACCGTCAAGGAGGCCGTCAACCGCGCCTATGAGACGACCCTGCGCGAGGGGCTGCTGTTCGAGCGCCGGTCCTTCCACGCGCTGTTCGCGACCGAGGATCAGAAGGAAGGCATGGCCGCCTTCCTGGAAAAGCGCGAAGCCCAGTTCCGCGACAGATAAGGGTTTCCTTCCGCTGCGCCTTGCATTATAGGCGCAGCCTTACATGCGTGTGGGCCCGCTTTGGCAAGAATCATGTCCGTTCCCGATAGGAACGGCGTCATGGGGCTTTTGCACGTTCGAAATTTAGACATGCAACCGACCCGATAGGAAGACACCCATGGCCAACACGCCCCAGTCCAAGAAACGCGCCCGCCAGATCGAACGTCGCACCGATGTCAACAAGGCCCGCCGCTCGCGCATCCGCACGTTCCTGCGCAAGGTCGAAGAGGCGATCGCCTCGGGCAATGCCGACGCCGCGAAAGAAGCCCTGCGGAACGCCCAGCCCGAGCTGATGCGTGGCGTCACCAAGGGCGTCGTTCACAAGAACACTGCATCGCGCAAGATCTCGCGCCTGGCGGCCCGCGTGAAGGCGCTGTCGGCGGCCTGAAACACGGTCGATCCTGCGGCTGCATCATCCGCAGGAAGTGCTTGAAAACACCGCATCGGGTGTGGCTGACAAAGCCGCGCCCGATTTTTCTTTCTGCGCCTGCGAGACAGGAAAATGGCACGAATTCAGCGAGTTGGTATTTTTGACAATCGAGTCAAAGGCATCGCAGATTCGATTTAGGCAAGTCGCTGTCAAGCGCATAGTTCGGTTGCGGGGCGCGCGCTGCTGGCGCTAGTTTGCTCCTTGCGATTCACGTCGCTTGGGGGACGGGCCGGACCTCATGAACGGATCTTGCGATCCTTCAGGAAACGGCCGGGCGAACATCTTCGCCTTCGGGTTCATGAATGCCGACTGCCATCGGCGTGCCTGGATCTGTGTCTGTGATCGGAAACGGGCTGACGCCCCTCATGCGGCCATTTTGGCCGCAGGGTGGCGCTGTTTCTGTCTTCACGCCGCCAAGCCGCGCGAATCCTGGCCCGTCGGATCAACCGGCGGGGGTGGGGACAGGCACGGGAAACAGGATGATGATGGACAGGATCTGGGGTCAGGCATGCGCCGAATTGGAAAAGAGCGTCGGGCCGAACAACTACAACCACTGGATCAAGCCCCTGCACCTTGCAGCCATCGATGACGGTGCCGCGCATTTCGTCAGCCCGACGCGCTTCATCTCTGACTGGGTGAACCGGCACTTCGCCAAGGACATCATGGCGGTCCTGACCCGCGCCGGCGCCACGGTCGAGCGTCTGCGCTTCGACATCGGCAGCCAGGCCCCGCGTCCCGCCGCGCAGGCCGCCGCCCCCGCCAGCCACGCCCCCGAGGCGCCGACCACCCGCGCCCCCCGCGCCGACCTGGGCGCTCCGCTGGACCCGCGTTATACGTTCAGCAACTTCGTCGTCGGCAAACCGAACGAGCTGGCCCATGCTGCCGCGCGCCGCGTGGCCGAAGGCGGGCCGGTGGGCTTCAACCCGCTGTTCCTCTATGGCGGCGTGGGCTTGGGCAAAACCCACCTGATGCACGCCATCGCGCATGACTATCAGGCCCGCCATCCGTCGGCGCAGGTTCTCTATCTCTCGGCCGAGCAGTTCATGTACCGCTTCGTGCAGGCCCTGCGGGAAAGCACGATCATGGACTTCAAGGGGATGTTCCGGAACGTGAACATGCTGATGGTCGACGACGTGCAGTTCATCGCCGGCAAGGACAGCACCCAGGAAGAATTCTTCCACACCTTCAACGCGCTGGTCGACCAGGGCAAGCAGATCGTCATATCAGCCGACCGCGCCCCGGCCGAGATCAAGGGCCTCGAGGAGCGCATCAAGTCGCGCCTGTCCTGCGGCCTGATCGTCGACGTGCACCCGACCACTTACGAGCTGCGCCTTGGCATCCTGCAGTCCAAGACCGAAGCGTTCCGCGCCCAGCAGCCGGACCTCGAGATCGGCGCAGGCGTGCTGGAATTCCTGGCCCATCGCATCACCACCAACGTCCGCGTGCTGGAAGGCGCGCTGCAGCGTCTGTTCGCCCATGCCAGCCTTCTGCGCCGCGAGATCACGCTTGAGGTCGCGCAGGAATGCCTGGCCGACATCCTGCGCACCAACGACCGCAAGATCAACATCGACGACATCCAGCGCCGGGTGGCGGAACATTACAACATCCGCCTGGCCGACATGATCGGCCCCAAGCGCGCCCGCAACGTCGCCCGCCCGCGCCAGATCGCCATGTACCTGTCCAAGCAGCTGACGAGCCGCAGCCTTCCGGAGATCGGCCGCCGCTTCGGGGGTCGCGACCACACCACGATCATGCACGGCGTCCGCAAGATCGAGGAGCTGCTGGTCGAGGACAGCAGCATGGTCGAGGATATCGCCGTCCTCAAGCGCATGCTGGAAGCCTGATCACGAAAATCTTGTGACCGCCTGCGCACGCGGTTACACATCAGGTCCGACAAACGGGCCGAAGGCCCTATGGGACAGGGAAAACCGATGAAATTCTCGATCGAACGCGCCGTTCTGGTCAAGGCCGTGTCGCAGGCCCAGTCCGTTGTCGAGCGTCGCAACACCATTCCGATCCTGGCCAACGTCCTGATCGAGGCCTCGGCCGAGGGCGTCAGCTTCCGCGCGACCGACCTGGATACCGAGGTCGTGGACAGCGCCGCCGCGCAGGTGGAACGCCCAGGAGCGACCACCGTCAGCGCCGTCATGCTGAACGAGATCGCACGCAAGCTGCCAGACGGCGCGCTGGTGCAGATCGCCAGCGACGACGCGGCCGGACGCCTGTCCGTACAGGCCGGCCGGTCGTCCTTCAGCCTGGCGACCCTGCCGCGGGAGGATTTCCCGGTCATGGCCTCCAGCGAATACAGCGCCAACTTCCGGGCATCGGCGGGCGTGCTGCGGCGGCTGTTCGACAAGTCCAAGTTCGCGATCTCGACCGAGGAGACGCGCTATTACCTGAACGGCGTCTACATGCATGTCGCCAAGGCCGAGGACGGGCCGATGCTTCGCTGCGTGGCGACCGACGGCCACCGTCTGGCGCGCATCGACGCGCCCCTGCCCGTCGGCGCCGACGACATGCCGGGTGTCATCGTCCCGCGTAAGACCGTCGGAGAGTTGCGGAAGCTTCTGGACGACGACGAGGCAGAGATCGCCGTGTCCGTTAGCGAAACCAAGGTCCGCTTCGCCACGCCGACGATCACGCTGACCTCGAAGGTGATCGACGGGACCTTCCCCGACTACAGCCGCGTGATCCCGCAGGGCAATGCCCGCAAGCTGGAGGTGGACGCCACCGACTTTGCCCGTGCCGTCGACCGCGTCGCCACCGTCAGCAGCGAACGGTCCCGCGCCGTTAAGCTGTCGCTGGACCAGGACCGGCTGGTCCTGTCGGTGAACGCCCCCGATGCCGGGGCCGCCGAAGAGGAGCTGATCGTGGCCTATGCCGACGATCCGCTGGAGATCGGCTTCAACGCCAAGTACCTGCAGGAAATTGCCAGCCAGGTCGACCGCGACAATGCGGTCTTCATGTTCAACGGTTCCGGCGATGCGGCGCTGATCCGTGAGGGCAGCGACCAGACGGCGGTCTATGTCGTCATGCCGATGCGCGTGTGACGCTGACGTCGCTGCGGCTGGCGCAGTTCAGGTCCTGGCCTCGGCTGGAGCTTGGGCTGGACGTGCGGCCGCTGGCGATCTTCGGGCCGAACGGGTCCGGCAAGACCAACATCCTTGAGGCCGTGTCGATGCTGGCACCGGGCCGCGGGCTGCGCGCGGCGCCGGCGGTCGAACAGGCGCGGCAGGGTCCCGACGCCGGCTGGCGCATCCGCGCGACGCTTGGGGATCACGCGGTCGAGACAGCCGCGCCGCCGGGGCAGACCCGCGGCGTGATCATCGACGACAAGCCTGCCCCCCAGACGCAGCTGGCACGCCTGGTGCGGGTCATCTGGCTGGTTCCCGCGATGGACCGGCTGTGGTCCGATGCCCCCGAGTCACGACGGCGCTTCCTGGATCGGGTGACCCTGTCGCTGATGCCCGACCATGCCGATCTGGCGCTGGCCTATGACAAGGCCATGCGTGAACGGAACCGCCTGCTGCGGGACCAGATCCACGACGCCGGCTGGTACCGCGCTTTGGAAGGGCAGATGGCCGAGGCCGGCAGCGCCTTGACCCGCAACCGGCTGGCGGCGCTGGAGGCGATCACCGCGGCCCAGGATGGCGGGGATTTTCCGGCCGCGCGGCTGACCCTCCTGCCCGGTGAAGGCGCGGCCGACGACATGGACGCCGACAGCATCGCAGGCCGGATGGCCGCCACGCGCCCCCGCGACCTGGCGGCGGGGCGGACGCTGACCGGCCCGCACCGCGCCGATCTTGGCGCGACCTGGGGCTCGCAGGACATGCCGGCGGCCCTTTCCTCGACCGGAGAGCAGAAGGCGCTGCTGCTGTCCCTGATCCTGGCCAATGCCCGTGCGCTGTCCGACCAGCCGGTCCTGCTGCTGCTGGACGAGGTGGCCGCCCACCTGGATGCCGATCGCCGGGCCGCGCTCTATGACCGGATCATCGCGCTGCCCGCGCAGAGCCTGCTGACCGGCACCGGGGCGGAATTGTTTACCGCCTTCGGGCCGCGTGCACGCCTCCTGTCGGTCACGAAGACTGACGGTCTTTCAGTGGCCGAGGAGGTCGCATGACCCCCAGCGGCGCGGGGCTGGCCGCGCCTGTCGGTCAGCGACGGCTGGCCTCATGCTACGGGCTGTCTCAGACCAACGGCCGGCGTGGCAGAAAACCCCTCCGGACAGGCGAAAAACCCTGTCAATGCCGTGACTTTGCCTGCCCGAGGGCCTATATCGGGACGATATGAACAGGAACCCCGAAGCATGACCGACACCGCGCAGCAGCCCGTCGAATACGGCGCCTCTTCCATCAAGGTTCTCAAGGGTTTGGAGGCAGTGCGCAAACGGCCCGGCATGTATATCGGCGACACTGACGACGGGTCCGGCCTGCACCACATGGTCTATGAGGTCGTCGACAACGGCATCGACGAGGCCTTGGCCGGTCACGCTGACTTCGTCCAGGTCAAGATCCACGCCGACAACAGCGTCAGCGTGCGCGACAACGGCCGCGGCATCCCCGTCGACATGCACGCATCCGAGGGCGTCAGCGCGGCCGAGGTCATCATGACCCAGCTGCATGCGGGCGGCAAGTTCGACCAGAACAGCTACAAGGTGTCGGGCGGCCTGCATGGCGTCGGCGTCTCGGTCGTGAACGCGCTGTCGGACTGGCTGGAGCTGCGGATCTGGCGCAACGGCAAAGAGCATTTTGTCCGCTTCGAGCATGGCGACACGGTCGAACACCTGCGCGTGGTGGGCGATGCTCCCGGCGAGACCGGGACCGAGGTGCGCTTCATGGCCTCGGCAAAGACGAACCACCCGGACGGGACGTTCTCGAACCTGGAATACAGCTTCAAGACGCTGGAGAACCGGCTGCGGGAACTGGCCTTCCTGAACAGCGGCGTCCGCATCATCCTCGAGGATGCGCGCCATGCCGAGGTCCAGCGGACCGAGCTGTTTTACGAGGGCGGGGTGCGGGAGTTCGTCAAGTATCTCGACCGCTCGAAAACCGCCGTCATGCCCGAGCCGATCTTCATGACCGGCGAAAGGAACGGCATCGGGGTCGAGGTCGCGATGTGGTGGAACGACAGCTACCACGAAACCGTGCTGCCTTTCACCAACAACATCCCGCAGCGCGACGGCGGCACGCATATGGCAGGTTTCCGCGGCGCGCTGACGCGTGTGATCGGGAAATACGCCCAAGACAGCGGCATCGCCAAGAAGGAGAAGGTCGATTTCACCGGCGACGACGCGCGCGAAGGCCTGACCTGCGTGCTGTCCGTAAAGGTGCCGGATCCGAAGTTCTCCAGCCAGACCAAGGACAAGCTGGTGTCCTCCGAGGTGCGCCCTGCGGTCGAGGGTCTGGTAGGAGAAAAGCTGGCTGAGTGGTTCGAGGAGAACCCGGCCGAGGCCCGCCAGATCGTTGGCAAGATCATCGAGGCAGCCTTGGCCCGCGAGGCTGCGCGCAAGGCTCGCGAACTGACGCGCCGCAAGACGGCCATGGACGTGGCGTCTCTGCCCGGCAAGCTGGCCGATTGCCAGGAAAAGGACCCCGCGCTGTCGGAACTGTTCATCGTCGAGGGTGACAGCGCCGGCGGTTCCGCGAAACAGGGCCGCTCGCGCCAGAACCAAGCGGTGCTGCCGCTCCGCGGCAAGATCCTGAACGTGGAACGGGCGCGCTTCGACCGGATGCTGTCCAGCGACCAGATCGGCACGCTGATCACCGCGCTCGGCACCGGGATCGGGCGTGACGAATTCAGCCTGAAGAAGCTGCGCTACCACAAGATCGTCATCATGACCGATGCCGACGTGGACGGTGCCCACATCCGCACGCTGCTGCTGACCTTCTTCTTCCGCCAGATGCCCGAACTGATCGAGGCGGGGCACCTCTATATCGCGCAGCCGCCGCTCTACAAGGTCGGCCGCGGCCGGTCCGAGGTCTATCTGAAGAACGAGGCCGCGCTTGAGGATTACCTGATCCAGCAGGGCGTCGAAGGCGCGACGCTGCGTCTGGCCGACGGCCAGCAGATCACCGGAAACGACCTTGCGCGCGTGGTCGAGGAGGCGCGGGTGGCCCGACGCGTCCTGCGCGCCTATCCGACCCATTACCCGCCCCATATCACCGAACAGGCAGCCATCGCCGGGGCGCTGCTGCCCGGCCGGATCGACCGTGACGCCCAAGGCGCCGCCGATGAGGTGGCCGCCCGTCTGGATCTGATCGCCGAGGAGTACGAGCGCGGCTGGCAGGGCCGTCCGACGCAGGATGCCGGCATCCGCCTGTCGCGCACGCTTCGGGGGGTCGAGGAGAACCGAACCTTGGACGGCCAGATGCTGCGCAGCGCCGAAAGCCGCCGGTTGGGAGAGATGACGCAGGCGCTGCAAGATATCTATGGCCAGCCCGCGCGCCTTGTCCGCAAGGACCGCGACCAGCCGATCCACGGTCCCCTTGGCCTGCTTCAGGCCGTGTTCCTGGAAGGTGAAAAGGGCCTCTCGCTCCAGCGCTACAAAGGTTTGGGGGAGATGAACCCTGAGCAGTTGTGGGAAACTACGCTGGACCCGGTCGCACGCACCATGCTCCAGGTCCGGATCGAGGACGTTGCCGAAGCCGAGGACCTGTTCACCAAGCTGATGGGTGACGTGGTCGAACCCCGGCGCGAATTCATCCAGCAGAACGCGCTGAACGTCGAGAACCTGGACACTTGACCGGCGCTTCGGCGGGTGCGCGGTATCCGCGCGCCCGTGGGGAAGTGGATGAGTCTTCCTGCAGTTCAAATCATGATGACTGATACATTGAGGCGATACCCGTCCCCGTGCGCAGGCCTTGTCGCTGTTGGTGTAGGATGCATCGCGGCGGCACGTAGGGGACGACGCCTGCGGCTCTCAATCTGATACGCCTTCCCGAACCGGCAGCGTGTGGCCACATGCAGCAGGCAAAGCAGGAGCGGACGCGGGTCGAGGTGCAGACATTCTGGAGAGTGCGCAGATCGTCCGGCTCCCTGCCCTTGGGCTGACCCGCTCATACCCGCGGGGTCGGCCCGCACCAACACAGCTTCAGGTTGTTGCAGAAAGACCACGGCCGGCCTGACATTGGCCGGATCTGCCGCCAAGTCTGCCCTTTCATTTGATCCGCCCCTCCTCGTTCTGCATTAGTTGAAGGAAGCTTTTGCTATCTGGCCGCCCTCCGGCCGCAGTCACCAGGAGTCCATCATGCACGCAGTTCGAATTGCGACGGCACTCGCCGTCTCATCCGCGGTCTTCATCGGCAGCCAAGCCGCGTTGGCAGGGGAACCGGTCGTCGCGCCGGTGGTCGACGTGGCGCCCGTCGTGGTCGCGCCCGTGGCGGTCAGCAACTGGGCCGGCGGCTATGTCGGCGGATCATTGGGTTATTCCTTCAGTGGCGATGACGAGATCGGCTTCGAAGAGTTGTCCGGCGACGAACCCCCCCGCCGGGCCACCGACCTGGGCGAGGCCGACATCAAGGGCATCACCGGCGGCCTGCATGTCGGCTATCGCTGGCAGCGCAACAAGTGGGTCTTCGGACCCGAGCTGGGCATCGAAGGCGGCAGCGTTGACGGTAGCGACCCTGTCGCCGCGTTCGATTTCGACGGCACCCTTGAAAGCGAGGTCAAATATGTGGCCACGCTGGTCATGAAGACCGGATACGAGGTTTCGCCCGGCACGCTCGTCTACGGCACCGCCGGCGTCGCGCATGGCGAATTCGACTATATCGGCAGCCAGGACGACAGCTCGGAGACCGTCGGCTATTCAAACACCGGCTATGCCCTCGGCCTAGGGCTGGAACGCCAGATGTCGGAACGGATGTCGGTCTTCGCGGAATACCAGTATCGCGACTTCGGCGAAACCACGGTCGAATTCGACACCGACGGCGATACCTCGGTCGCGACGCGGGCGACGCCGACGCACAGCAACGTCAAGGTCGGCGTGAACTTCCGGTTCTGAACCGCCTTGCAGATCTCAGAAGGGCCGGCGCCATCCGCCGGCCTTTTTACGTGGCTGACGCTGAAGGCCCACCGGAAGCACGAAGGGGCGCCCGCCACAGGCGATGGCGATGCCTTGCGGCACAAGCCGCGCCAGCGCCGCATCCGTCACCGGCAATCCGCCTGTATAGGTTCCGAAGGCAGGCAGGATCAGGTGATCCCGCCCGACCAGAAAGCAACGCAGCCGCTGCCCTGCCAGCGTCACGCAGGGATGGTAATGCCCCGACACGTCCGGTCCCTGCCCGGCCTCGTGCCGCAGGACCAGCCCGTCATGCAGCGCATCCACCGACTGTCCCGGCATTCTGGGGCAGATCGCACCGGGGTCGTGGTTGCCGCTGATCCAGATCCAGCGCCGCCCGTCCGCCATCGTGCGCAGGCGCTGGCAGACGGCATCGGGCAAGCCGCGTCCCGCCGCATCGTCGTCGAACCCGTCGCCCAGGCTGACGACGATGTCGGGATCGGTCGCGGCGATCTCCGCCTCGAGCCTGTCCAGGGTCGCCTCGGTCTCGTAGGGCGGCAGCAGGGCGCCGCCGCGCCGCGCCATCCGCTCGGACTTGCCCAGGTGCAGGTCAGACACGACCAGACAGCGCCGCGCCGGCCAGAACAGCGCGCCCGAGGCCCGTGCGTCAAGGCGCTGGCCGTTGAAATCGAAGGAATGGGCCGTCACGTCGTCAATCCCGCCTCTGCCATCAACGCCGCCGCCTCGGCCTCGGCCATCCGCTCTTGTGCCTGGCCGGCAATGGGAACGCGTCCTTTCTCGAGCATCAGCGGCGCGGCGAGGGGCGAAACGCGGTCCAGCATCCGGTGGTCGATGCGGTCGGTGCGGCCCAGCATTTCCTCGATTCGGTCGAAATCCACAAGCCCCCGCCGCGCTTCATCGGCGGTGATGCGCAGCAACAGATGGTCGGGATCATACCTGCGCAAAGTATCATACAGGATGTCGCTGGAAAATGTCGCCTGCCGCCCGGATTTCCGCTGGCCCGGCAGGTTGCGCTGGATCAGACCGGATATGACCGCCACATTGCGGAACGTTCGCTTCATGACTGCATTGCTGGCCAGCCAGTCGCCGAGGCCTCCGCGCAGCCCGTCCAGGTCCAGAAGCGGCGCCGGATCGGTTACCGCGTCCAGCGACGTGATCAGCAGCGCATAGTCGGTCGCCAGAAAGCCGATCGGACCCAGCCCGCCGATCTCCATCGTCCGGGTCATCAAAAGGCCCAGGGTCTGCAATGCATGCCGGCCGGCAAAGCCATAGAGGACGAAGTGCCAGCGGCCGTGATGCTCGAAACTTTCGGTGACCAGCACCCCGGGGCGCGGCAACGTGCTGACCCTGGCCTGCAGGGCCAGCCAGCGGCGCGTGTCCTCGGGCAGTCCCGCATGCGCCGCCGGATCGCCAACCAGCGCCAGCACCCTGTGCGACAGCTGGGTCGAGGTTGCAAGCTTCAGCCCGGAATAGACGGCAATCCGAGGTTCCTTCGTCGGCTGCCTGGTAACCTCGACCACCATCTCTCGCAGCGCATCGTAGCGGACAGTCTGCCCACCGATCAGGAAGGTGTCGCCACGGACCAGGGATGATGCAAAGCTCTCTTCCACCTCGCCCAAGGGCGTGCCGCCGCGGCCGCGCAGGCGGACCTTCAGCATCTCGGCCTCGACGATGGTGCCGATGTTCATGCGAAGGTCGCGCGCGGCCCGCGGGTCGCGCAGCCGCCACAGCCCGTCGCGAAGCATCAGCCGCTGCCAGCGGTCATAGGCCCGCAGCGCATAGCCGCCGGTGGCCGCGAAATCCAGACAGGCATCGAAATCCTCCCTGTCCAGGTTCCGATAGGGCCCGGCCTCGCGCACCTCTCTGAACAGGTCGTCGGCATCGAAGGGGCCCGCGCAGGCGGTCAAGAGGATATGCTGGCAGAGGACGTCCAGCGGCCCCGGCCCACGGTCGTCACCATCAAGGTCGCGCTCGCGCACGGCCTGCAGGGCCGCGACGCATTCGATGACCTCGAACCGGTTGGCGGGAACGATGCGGGCGCGGCTGGGGGCGTTGTAGCGGTGGTTGGCCCGCCCGATCCGCTGGACCAGCCGCTTGACGTTCTTGGGTGCGCCGACTTGGATCACCAGATCGACCGATCCCCAGTCGATGCCCAGATCCAAGCTGCCGGTGGCCACCACGGCCCGCAGTTCGCCCGCGGCCATGGCTGCCTCGACCCGCTGGCGCGCCTCGCGGGACAGGCTGCCGTGATGCAGGCCAATGGGCAGGTTTGCGTCGTTCGCGGCCCAGATCGCCTGAAAGAACAGCTCGGCCTGCGCGCGGGTGTTGATGAAGATGATGGTCGTGTTGGCGCGCGCGACCTCGGTCAGGACATCGGGCACCGAGTAATGGCCGCCTCCCCCGGCCCAGGGCGCGGGACGCGTGGTCGGCAGCATGGCGATGTCGGGGTCTGGTCCGGGATCGGCGTGGATCACGGTCGCGCTGCCCATGAAGCGGGCCAGGCGATCAGGGTCCTCGACCGTGGCCGACAGGCCAGTGACGATCAGCCGGGGGGCCAGCGCCTTCAGCCGCGACAGGCACAGCATCAGCTGGTCGCCGCGCTTGTTTTCGGCCAGGGCATGCAGCTCGTCCAGAACCACGCGGCGCAGGCTGCCGAAGATTGCCGGTGCCTGTTCATAGGACAGCATCAGCGCCAGGGATTCGGGCGTCGTCAGCAGGATGTCGGGCGGATCGATGCGCTGCCGCGCCCGCTGGCTGGACCTTGTGTCGCCGGTCCGGTCCTCGATCCGGATCTTCAGGTTCAGATCCGCAACCGGACGCGACAGGTTGCGCGCGATGTCTGCCGTCAGCGCCTTCAGCGGCGAGACATAGAGCGTGTGCAGCCCGCCCGGCGGATCGCGCAATTCGACCAGGCTGGGCAGGAACCCGGCCAGCGTCTTGCCGCCACCGGTCGGCGCGATCAGCAGGCTGTCGCCCGTGGCGTTCAGCAGGTCGATCTGGTGGGGATGCGGCTGCCAGCCCTGCGCGGCGAACCAGTCCTGGAAGTCCTGCGGCAGGTTCACGGAATCATGTCTTTCAGCGTCTCCAGCCGGTCGGCCTCGGCCACAGGCTTGTCCCAGCGGATGCGGCTGATGCGCGGGAACCGCATCGCGACGCCCGACTTGTGGCGGGGCGAGGCATTCAGCCCTTCGAACGCGACCTCCAGCACCAGCTTGGGCGCGACGGCGCGTACGGGGCCGAAGCGCTCCGTCGTGTTGTTCCTGACGAAGCGGTCCAGCTCGCGCAGTTCCTCGTCGGTGAAGCCGAAATAGGCCTTGCCCACCGGCACCAGCTGCGGCCCGTCCCAGAGGCCAAAGGTGAAGTCGCTGTAGAATCCCGACCGCTTGCCGTGCCCGCGTTGCGCATAGAGCATCACGGCATCGACCACCATCGGGTCGCGCTTCCACTTGAACCAGGGGCCGCGCGGCCGGCCGCCGACGTAAGCGCTGTCGCGGCGCTTGATCATCACGCCCTCGATGACCACGCTTGGCGGGTCGGCCCGCAGGGCCGCCAAGTCGTCCCAGGTCGCGAACGGCAACAGCGGCGACAGGTCGATCCGGTCGCTGCCGAAATCCGCGGTCTCGAGCACGGCACGGCGGTCCTGGTGGGGCAGGTCGCGCAGGTCGCGACCCTGCCAGATCATTGCGTCATAGACCCGCAGCCCTGCCGGATGGCTCTCCAGCATGGCGCGACCTACTGCCTTGCGGCCAAGGCGCTTCTGTAAGTCTCCGAAGGGCGCGACATCTTCCCCGCGCCTGACCAACAGCTCTCCGTCCAGGGCACCGTCAAAGTTCAACGCGTCCAGCAGGTCGGGAAAGGCCTTGCCGATATCCTCTCCGGTCCGGGAATAGAGCCTGCGCGTATTCCCGTCGTTGATGGCCTGCACGCGAATGCCGTCCCATTTCCACTCGGCGGTATAATCCGTGGGATCGAAAGCGCGCAGCTGGTCCAGATCGACCGGCGTCGACAGCATCACCGGGCGGAACGGCGCGCGTGCGGCATGTTCGGGGCGCGCGCCGCCTCCGATCCAGTCGAAAAGCGGCTGATATGGGGGCGTCAGGCCGTGCCAGATCTCCTCGATGTCCTTGACCTCGGGCGGGCCCATGTCGGCCAGAGCGATGCGGGCCATGCGCGCCGACAGTCCGACGCGCATGTTGCCCGTCGCCAGCTTGAGAAACGCCAGGCGCTGCGACGGCCCCAGCCTGTCCAGCATGTCGGCGATCGCGGCCGGCAGGCCCGCCTTGCCCGTGTTGGACAAAAGTGCGACGGCTTGGTGCAGCGGCACGTCCTGATCCTGGTCCGTGTCCCACAGAAGGGCGATGGTTTCGGCCAGATCGCCCACGAAATCATAGGACAGGGCGAACAGCTGCGCGTCCACGCGCTCGGCCATCAGGCCGCGCAGCAGGGCCGGCGTGACTGCCCGCAGCTTCAGATCGCCAGTCAGCGCTGCCAGGGCATAGCCGCGGTCGGGATCCGGGGTCTGTTCCAGGTAATGCCGCAGCAGGCGCAGCTTGGCATTGCGCGCGGCGGTGAAGGCCAGCCGTTCCAGCAGGTGGGCAAAGGCCTTCATTCGGGCTCGTCCTCGTAGCCGACAAGGCGCAGGGGGCGGGCGGCAAAGCCCTCCATCTCGCACCAGCGCATCAAGCCATCCTCGGTCCCGTGGGTGATCCAGACCTCGTCGGGGGACAGTTCGCGAATAGTTTGGGTCACCTGCGGCCAGTCCACATGATCGCTGATGACCAGCGGCAGCTCGACCCCGCGCTGTCGGGCGCGGGCGCGGACGGCCATCCACCCCGAGGCAAAGCCGATCACCGGGTCCTGGAACCGCTGCACCCAGGCGCTGGCGAAGGCCGAGGGCGGCGCGATGACCAATTGCGCGTCCACCTCCTTGGCCGTGGCGGGAACCAACGGGCCGAGGTCGATCCCCTGTTCCACGTGAAAATCGCACAGCCGCTGCAGCGCGCCGTGAATGGCGATCGGCCCATCGATGCCCGCCTGCCGCGCCAGCGCAATGACACGTTGCGCCTTGCCCAGGGCATAGGCGCCGATCAGGTGTGGCCGTTCTGGAAACTCGGCCATGCTGGCGATGAGGCGCGTCATTTCGGCCAGCGGGTCGGGGTGGCGGAACACCGGCAGGCCGAAGGTCGCCTCGGTCACGAAGATGTCGCAGGGCACGGGTTCATAGGACGCGCAGACGGGGTTCGGCGCACGACAATAGTCGCCGGACACGACGATCTTCGGCCCCTTGTCGGGCGTGATCGCGATCTGTGCCGATCCCAGGATGTGCCCGGCGGGGTGGAAACTGACCTCGACGTTCCCGACCCGGGTCACGCCATCAGCGGCCTGACGGGTCCGGGTGAAATCCTCGCCATAGCGGATGGCCATGATGTCCAGCGTTTGCTGCGTGGCCATGACCGCGCCATGGCCCGCACGGGCATGATCGCCATGCCCATGCGTGATCAGCGCGCGGGGGACCGGGCGGACCGGGTCGATGTGAAAATCTCCGGGCGGGCAGTAAAGTCCAGCCTCGGTCGGGTGAAGGATCTGGTCGGCGCGCATGAAACCAAGATGGCGAACATTTCGTGAAAATCAACGACGGCAAAGCGTCGCGGACCCTTCACGACCAACGCGGCAGCGCGCGCGCTGGATCCACCTCAGCTGGGCGGTGGACGTTTGACCGGAAGCGGCGCCTTGGACAGCTGCACCGCCAGGATGCCGATCATGATGATCGCGACGCCGATCACATCGCCCGCCCCCAGATCTTCGCCCAGAAGAAGGGCCGCGACTGCCACCCCGAAGAACGGCGTCAGGAAGTGGAACGTCGCCGCACGGACCGCCCCGATGCGGCCGACCAGCAGGAACCAGACCCAGGTCGCCGCCAGCCCCGGCACGATCACGGTATAGAGGAACGCCCAGACCAGGCGCGGGCTGTAGGTGACGTCCCAGGTCTCGAACCACGGGGCGATCAGGCCCAGGGTCAGCGAGCCCACCAGCATCTGCAGGCCCACGACCATCATGACGTTGCCGCCCGAACTGGCGCCGCGCACGGTCAGCGTAGCGACGGCCAGGGCCAGAGCCGCGGCAAAGCACATGGCGATCCCGGTGAGGTCGCTGCCGCCCTGCAGCCGCGCGCCCATGATGATCCCGACCCCGAGCACGCCTAGGAACAGGCCCGCGACGCCCATGCGGCGCAGGCGTTCCCCCATCAGCGTCCAGCCGAGGAAGGCGACCATCAGCGGCATGGTCGCGGCGATGATGGACGCCAGACCGGCCTCGATCCACTGCATCGCCGTCCAGTTCAGCCCCAGATAAAGGGCGTTCTGGCAAAGCCCCAGCACGACCACGGCCCGCCACTGGCCGCGCGTCAGCCCGCGCCAGGTCTGGCCCATCATCAGCGCGATCAGCACCCCCGCCACGCCCGACAGCGCAAAGCGCAGCGCCAGCGACATCAGGGGCGGCGCCTCGGTCACGATCATCCGGGTCGAGGTGAAGGCCGAGGCCCACATCACCGCAAAGCCCAATCCCATCAGGATCGCACGAATGTCCATGTGGCGGGCCTTTCTTGCAGGTGATGCAAGACGGCTAGCAGACCGTCACGCCCGCGTGAAGCCGCAAAGCAAAGGGGCCGCGCCCGCAGGCACGACCCCCATCATGTCCGGATACCGGCAGGATCAGCTGTTGACGCTGTCCTTCAGGGCCTTGGCGATCGTGACCTTCACCTGCTTGTCGGCGGCCTTGGTCATCATTTCCTGGGTCTGCGGGTTGCGGACCTGACGCTCGGGGCGGGCGCGGCAGGCGACCTTGCCGATGCCCGGCAGGGTCACGGCGCCGCCACCGGCGACTTCGCGCGTGACGATGGCGGTGATCGCGTCCAGAGCCGCCGTCGCGGTTTTCTTGTCCGAGCCCATTTCCTCGGCGAGGGTCGCCACCAGCTGGGTCTTGGTCATCGGTTTGGCAGAAGCCGTAGCCATGGTCTGTCTCCTCTTGCCCTGTTCCACCGGGCCCACAAATTGCGCCTTTTGCGGCATATCGCCTGCTACACACGGTTTTGACGGGCAGATCAAGCCTTTTTCGGCTTTAGCGCGAAAACCTGCGTTTGCTGGGGATTCAAAGCCGCATCACAGGAAGGCCGTCTCGCTGAATGACCGCAGCTTGCGCGAATGGATGCGTTCGAGCGGCATGTCGCGCAGCTTCTCCATCGCCCGGATGCCGATCAGCAGGTGGTTGGCGACCTGGGTGCGATAGAAGTCCGTGGCCATCCCCGGCAGCTTCAATTCACCGTGCAGCGGCTTGTCGCTGACGCAGAGAAGCGTGCCGTATGGCACCCGGAAGCGGAAACCGTTGGCGGCGATGGTCGCGCTTTCCATATCCAGCGCCACAGCGCGGGACAGAGACAGGCGGTGGACGGGGCCTGACTGGTCGCGCAACTCCCAGTTGCGGTTGTCGATGGTGGCGACGGTGCCCGTTCGCATGATGCGCTTCAGCTCGTACCCGTCCAGCCGGGTCACCTCGGCCACGGCCTCCTGCAAGGCTACCTGCACCTCGGCCAACGCAGGAATCGGCACCCAGACCGGCAGGTCGTCGTCCAGGACGTGATCCTCGCGCAGATAGGCATGGGCCAGCACGAAATCTCCCAATGACTGGCTGTTTCTCAGCCCCGCGCAATGGCCGACCATCAGCCAGGCATGCGGGCGCAGAACCGCGATGTGGTCGGTCGCCGTCTTGGCGTTCGACGGCCCCACACCGATATTGACCAGTGTGATGCCCTGCCCGTTCGCCCGCTTGAGGTGATAGGCCGGCATCTGCGGCATCTTCGACAGCACATCGATGCTGTCCTGCGGCCCGTGGATGACCTGGTTCCCCGGCGCCACGAACTCGGTATAGCCCAGGTCGGGCTCGGCCAGGACGCGGCGGGCGAAGGCCTCGAATTCGTCGACATAGAACTGATAGTTGGTGAACAGCACGAAATTCTGGAAATGCTCGGCCGCGGTGGCGGTGTAATGGGCCAGCCGCGCCAGCGAATAGTCGATGCGCTGCGCGGTGAAGGCGGCCAGATGCTGGCTGCCGTCTGGCATCGGCCCTGCGACGCCGTTCACGATGTCGTCGTTCATGGTGTTCAGGTCGGGCACGTCGAAGACGTCGCGCAGGCTGAAATCCAGCACGCCCTCTTGCGGCACGGCCAGGTCGCTCTGCGCGGCCACGGCGAAATGCACCGGCATCGGGGTGTCGCTGACGCCGACCGACACCGAAACCCCGTGGTTCCTCATCAGCAAGCCGACCTGCTCGGTCAGATAGTTCTGGAACAGGTCCGGCCGGGTGATGGTCGCAGAATAGACGCCAGGCGCCACGACATGGCCGAAGGACAGGCGGCTGTCGACCTTGCCATGCGTGGGGATGATCAGCCGGATGTCGGGATAGAACGCCCGGTACCGCGCCTGGGGTGCCGCGCCATGCAGGACGCGCGTGAAATTTTCCAGCAGGAAGCCCGTCGCCTGGTCATAGAGGGCGCGCAGTCGTGCCACGGCTTCGGTGGCGTCGGCATAATCGCGGCGGTCGAGGGCCGGCGGAGTCTCGACCGGCAGGAAACGGCAATCCGTCATCTGGTCATGTCCTTGCTGCATGGCACAGACCCTGCCAGCAGGCGGCAGCGCAGGCAAGCGTCTGGCGCCCGGACGCGGGGGCCGTTACGGTGCCGCCATGGAATTGCTCGTCTTCGGTCACGGCTATTCGGCCGGCTATCTGACGCCCCTGCTGACGGCACGGGGCTGGCGCGTCACCGGCACCACGCGTGGCGACCCGGACCGCGTGGCCGCAGCCGGCGCCCATCCCCTCCGATGGCCGGGACAGGAGGACGAGGTGCGCGCCGCGATCGCGCGGGCCGACGCGATCCTGGTCTCGACCGCGCCGGCCGAGGGCGGAGATCCGGTGCTGGCCGCCTTTCGCGACGACTTGGCGCGCGCCCGCCCCGCCTGGGTCGGCTATCTGTCAACCACTGGCGTCTATGGCGATCGGCAGGGCGGCTGGGTGGACGAGGGCAGCGTGCTGGACGGGTCCGGCCCGCGCGGCCAGGCCCGCATCAGGGCCGAGGCTGACTGGCAAACCCTGGCCCGCGCCCATGACCTGCCGCTGCACATCTTTCGGCTGGCCGGCATCTATGGCCCTGGCCGAGGGCCGTTCCAGAAGGTCCGCGACGGGACCGCGCGGCGGATCATCAAGCCGGGACAGGTATTTTCGCGCATCCATGTCGAAGACATCGCCCAGGTTCTTCTGGCGTCGATCCTGTCGCCGGCACCGGTCGGGATCTACAACGTCTGCGACGACGACCCAGCCCCGCCGCAGGACGTCATCGAACATGCCGCACGTCTGCTGGACCTGCCCGTCCCGCCGGCGGTTCCCTTCGATCAGGCGCAGATGTCACCGATGGCGCGGTCCTTCTATGGCGACAGCAAACGCGTGCGGAACGACCGCATCAAGCGCGACTTGGGCGTCAGCCTGCGCTATCCGGACTATCGCACCGGCCTTGCCGCGCTTCTGGCGGCCGAGGACCCTGCGTCGCATTGCCATTGACGCCCGCCCGTGCATTGATCCCCGCATGAAACACGATTTCGACGTCCTGATCGCCGGCGGCGGCCTCAACGGTCCGACCTTGGCGCTGGCTCTGGCGCAGGCGGGCCTGCAGGTTGCGGTGGTCGACCCGCGCCCGCTGGCGGCACGGTCCGGCGATGTCTTCGACGGGCGCGCCTATGCGCTGGCGGTGGCATCGGTGCGACTGCTGGGCGCCTTGGGGTTGTGGTCCGGCCTGGCCGAGGACAGCCAGCCGATCCGCCAGGTGAAAGCGTCGCAGGGCCAGCCCGGTGAGGGTGCCGCGCCCTTCTTCCTCCATTTCGACAGCGCCGAGACCGAGGAAGGCCCCGTGGGCCATATGCTCGAGGACCGCTTCCTCTATCGCGGGCTGTTGGCGGCGATGGAGGGAAAGGTCACCCACATGCCGGGCGTCGCGGTGACCGACCAGGCGGCGGGCCCGGCCGGGGTGACCGTATCCTTGTCGGACGGGCGCAGCCTGACGGCGCGTCTGCTTGTCGGCGCCGACGGTCGCCGGTCCGGCGTGGCGGCGCGTGCCGGTATCCGACGGCAGGGGTGGGATTATGGGCAGACGGCGCTGGTGGCGGCGATCGACCATGCCCGGCCGCACCAAGGCATCGCGCATCAGTATTTCATGTCCACCGGCCCGCTGGCGATCCTGCCCCTGCCGGGAAATCGCAGCAGCGTCGTCTGGTCGGAAACAAACGCCAATGCCCGCGCCATCGCCACGCTGGATGACGCCGGCTTCCTATCGGTCCTGCGCCCCCGCTTCGGAGACTTCCTGGGCGACATCTCGCTGGCCGGACCGCGCTTCACCTACCCGCTCAGCCTGTCACTGGCCGAACGGTATGCCGCGCCGCGCGTGGCGCTGGTGGGCGATGCCGCGCATGGCGTCCACCCGATTGCGGGCCAGGGCCTAAACCTGGGCCTTCGCGACGTGGCGGCCCTGGCCGAGGTCGTGGTCGAGGCCGCACGGCGCGGCGAGGATATCGGCAGCGAGCTTGTGCTGGAACGCTACCAGGGTTGGCGGCGCTTCGATGCGACTTCGCTGGCGTTGGGAATGGATGGCGTCAACCGGATGTTCGGGACCGACAACGGCCTGATCTCGGCCATGCGCGGGCTGGGCATGGGGCTGGTCACGGGCATCCCCGGCCTGCGGCGGGGCTTCATGCGCCAGGCGGCGGGGCTGTCGGTCGATCCGATGCCGCGCCTGCTGACCGGCCGGCCGCTATAGGCCGAAGGCCTTCGCGCAGCCACCGGCTGAGCAGGTTGCTGATCACGCCAGCCGGAACCGCGCGTCAGCGATTCGGCGAAGCTCGGGTTGTCAGGGATGAATCTTCACCAGCAGCGCCTGCAGCTTGCGCCGCAGCCGGGTCGCTTGCCTTATTCATCAGGAGTGGAGACGGATCGAAGGTCATGCGACCATCTCGGCCGCGCGGGCCAGATCGCCGCGCAGTTCGGCCAGCGCCGCCGGGGCGCGGTCATCCGGCAGGCGCAGGATCAGGCTGGGGTGCCAGGTGATCAGCACCGGGCCGCCGTCGCGGGCAGGCTCGACCCCGCCGCGGCGAGGCGTCAAGGCCGCGCGATTCCCGGTCAGTGCAAGAGCCGCTGTCGCCCCCATGGCGACCGTCAGCCTGGGCGCGACGAACTTGCGTTCCAGGTCCAGCCACCAGCGGCACTGGTCGACATGGGACCGGTCGGGCGTCTGGTGGATTCGCCGCTTGCCGCGCGGCGTGAAGCGGAAATGCTTGACCGCGTTGGTCAGCCAGGCGCGGCCGGGGTCGAGCCCGACCTCGGACATCGTCCGGCGCAGCAGCTGGCCCGCCGGGCCAACGAAGGGTTTGCCGGCCAGATCCTCCTGGTCGCCCGGAACCTCGCCCACGATCATCAAGCCTGATCCAGGATCGCCCTGGCCGAAGACGGTCTGGGTGGCCGCGTGACACAGTTCGCACCGCGTGCAGCGGGCGGCCTGGGCCGCCGCCTGTTCCAGGCTGTCGGGCACGGTGTCGTCCGGCTGCTGGCGGATGCGGGCGGTGACGCGGGGGGCGAAGGCCGGGGCCTCGGTCGCGCCGGCGTCCCGCATGGCCTGCACGCGGCGCGGCGCATCGGCCAGCATCTCGGGGATCAGCCGCGTCTCGGGCAGGTTCTTCCAGTATTTCCTCGGCATCTCGGACCGCATGGCGTCGGTCTTGATGCGGGCGGGGTTGAAGATGTTGGCGAAATAGGTCTGCCACAGCTCATGGCTGGCATCGTCAGGCAGGTCTGGCCGTGGGCCCGGCGGATCATAGGTGATGTCGCCTCCGGTGAAGGTGCCGACACCTTCGGGCGTGGCGATGGCCCAGTCCATGTCGGCGAAGCGCTTGGCGAAGAAGGGCGTGGCAGCCTCGAGGACCGGATGCTCCGGCTCGAACCAGGCGCCGAAGCGTCGGCGTGGGCCGTCCGAGGGCAGTTCGTGGAAGCGCACAAAGGCGTGCATCTTGTGGATGTCGCGGCGCACGGACTTGGCCATGCGGGTCAGACGGTCCAGCATCGGGTCGGCGGGGTTCGACAGGAACGCGCGGTCCGTCTGCGCCCGCATCAGCGCCCCGTAAAGCAGCGACCAGCGTTCAGCGTCCGAGTGGCTGGCGACCTGCCGCGCCAGCTGCAGGAAATCCTTGGTGGCGGTGACGGGATAATCGCCGGGCGGCGGCGCAGCCTGGGACCCGAACAGGTCGGCGGGGGTATCTGCGTCTGCCCAGGCCACGCTTTCGGGTAGGACCCGGCTGCGGGCCAGGTCGCGGGCCGCATCGCGCCAAGCGTCGAAACGACCAAAGCGCGGCAACGTAATCCGGATCATCAGAACAGGCTCAGCTGTTCTGGCGCGGGGGCGAACCTGGCGCGCAGGCTGTCGCTATCGGTCAACCCGCCCGGACGCCAGTCGGGCAGCGTCACGAAGGGCTGCGCCTTCGACATGATCGCCCCCATGCGCAGCAGATCGCCATAGCGGACCGCCCCACTGCGCCGCGCCGCCAGGATCCGGTCGACAGTCTTCGTCCCGAAGCCCGGCACGCGCAGCAGCATCTCGCGCGTGGCGCGGGTCACGTCCACAGGGAACTGCGCCCGGTTCGCCAAGGCCCAAGCCAGCTTGGGGTCGATTGCCAGGTCGAGATTGCCAGACGGATGCGCCGCGCCGATCTCGTCCGCCTCAAACCCGTAGAAGCGCATCAGCCAGTCGGCCTGATAAAGCCGATGTTCCCGCATCAGCGGCGGCTTGATCAGCGGCAGGGCCGAGGAACTGTCCGGAATCGGGCTGAAAGCCGAATAATAAACCCGCTTGAGCCGATAGCCAGAATAGAGATTGGCTGAGGTCTTCAGGATGTCGCGGTCCGTCGCCGCATCGGCCCCCACGATCATCTGCGTCGACTGGCCGGCGGGCGCGAACCGTGGCGGGCGCTTTCCGGTATGGCTGCGCTCCTTGGCGGCCTCGCGGTTCAGGCGTACGTCGGCCATGGCGGCGCGGATCGTCTCGGGCCGCTTTTCCGGTGCCAGGTGGCGCAGGCTGGCGTCCTGCGGCAGTTCGATGTTCACCGACAGGCGGTCGGCGTAAAGCCCCGCCTCGGCCACCAGGTCGGGGGCGGCGTCGGGAATGGTCTTCAGGTGGATATAGCCCTTGAACCCATGGTCCACCCGCAGCATCCGCGCGATGCGGACCATGTCGCCCATCGTCTGATCGGGGCTGCGGATGATGCCGGACGACAGGAACAGCCCCTCGATCATGTTGCGGCGATAAAATTCCAGCGTCAGCCTGACGACCTCTTCGGGCGAAAAGCGCGCGCGTTCGACGTTGCTGCTGACCCGGTTGATGCAATAGGCGCAGTCATAGATGCAGAAATTCGTCATCAGGATCTTCAGCAAGCTGATGCAGCGCCCGTCGGGCGTATAGGCGTGGCAGATGCCGGTGCCACCTGCCGAGCCGATCCCGCCGCTGCGCGAATCGCGCCTGTCGGTCCCGCTGGATGCGCAGGAGGCGTCGTATTTCGCCGCGTCCGACAGGATCGCCAGCTTCTGCTGAAGGGTGCGCTGTGCCATGGCTGAAAGATATGTTCCCTGTGTGTTCTGGGCAAGTGCGTCATTTTGAAACAATCCGGCCGGAACCGTCACGGCGGCGCGATCGTTCCCCGCCGCGTCCATCCGGCAGACGTGATGTGCAAGTCCGCGGCGAAAGGATAAGATCGAACCCATGAACATACGCTCACTCGCCCTTGCGCCCGCCCTGGTCCTTGCCCTCGCCTTCCCGGCGCTGGCAGAGCGGATCTCGCTGAACGAGATCTCGCGCTATCTCAACAGCCTGACGACCGTCACGTCCGAATTCACGCAGGTGAACCCCGACGGGACCGTGTCCACCGGCACAGTCTATATCCAGCGCCCCGGTCGGGTGCGGTTCGAATACAATAACGACCCGACGCTGGTGCTGGCCTCGGGCGGGAACGTGGCGATTTTTGACCCGAAGTCGAACGGCGGCCCGCAGCAATACCCGCTGTCCGAAACGCCGCTGTCGATCATTTTGGACGCGAACGTGAACCTTGGCCGGCAGGGCATGGTCGTGGGCCATTCCGAACGCGACAATGCGACGGTCGTCACAGCCCAGGACCCTCAGCGCCCGCAGAACGGCAACATCCAGATGGTCTTCACCAGCCCGACCGAGCTTCGCCAGTGGGTCGTGACCGACGACAGCGGCCAGAAGACCACGGTGATCCTGGGCGAGATGCGCAAGGGTGGCTCAATGCCGGCGTCACGTTTCTCGATCCAGAACGAGTTGAACCGTCGCTGAGGCGCGATTGCGCCCATACAATTGCGTGATTGACGTTGTCCCCGACCGGGGGCAACGCTGAGGGCCTGATCTTCCCAAGGCCCTGACATGACCCAAGCCCGCATCTTCACGCCGGTCCTGATCGGCGGTTCGCTGATCCTGCTGATCAACTTCGCCCTGCGCGCAAGCTTCGGCGTATTCCAGATTCCCGTGGCCGAGGACTTCGGCTGGCCGCGCGCCGAATTCAGCCTGGCCATCGCCATCCAGAACCTGGCCTGGGGCATCGGGCAGCCGATCTTCGGCGCGCTGGCGGAACGCTGGGGCGATCGTTGGGCGATCATCCTGGGCGCGATCCTCTACAGCCTCGGCCTGATCCTGACGGCCTTCGCGACAACGCCGGCCGGCGTCCAGCTGCTGGAGATCATGGTGGGCTTCGGCATCGCCGGCACCGGCTTCGGCGTCATCCTGGCCGTCGTCGGCCGCGCCGCCAGCGACGAAAACCGCAGCCTGGCCCTGGGCATCGCCACCGCCGCCGGTTCGGCGGGGCAGGTCTTCGGCGCGCCCTTGGCCGAGATCCTGCTGGGCTTCTATCACTGGCAGTCGGTGTTCATCATCTTCGGCGTGATCGTCCTGGCCACGCTGCTGTTCCTGCCGATGCTGGGCGACGGCCGCCCCGCCACCCGGTCAGAGCTGGAGGACAGCATGGGCACGGTCCTGAAGCGCGCCTTCCGCGACCCGTCCTATCTGATGATCTTCGCCGGCTTCTTTTCCTGCGGCTATCAACTGGGATTCATCACCGCGCACTTCCCCGCCATGATCACCGAGATGTGCGGCCCCATCGACCCGACTGGCATGTTGGCGGACCTGAGCATCACCACGACATCGGCCCTGGGGGCCATCGCCATCTCCCTGATCGGGCTGGCCAATATCGGCGGGGCGATCCTGGCGGGGTACCTGGGCAAGCGCTACACCAAGAAATACCTGCTGGCCGGCATCTATACGCTGCGCACCATTGCTGCCGCCGCCTTCATCCTGACGCCGATGACGCCGGGGACGGTCATCGTCTTCTCGCTGGTCATGGGCGGGCTGTGGCTGGCGACGGTGCCGCTGACCTCGGGGCTGGTGGCGTATATCTATGGGCTGCGCTACATGGCGACGCTTTACGGCTTCGTGTTCCTGTCGCACCAGATTGGCTCCTTCATGGGCGTCTGGCTGGGCGGCTGGCTCTATGACGTGTCGGGCGACTATCTGCTGGTCTGGTGGATCGGCGTGGGCGTCGGCGCCTTCAGCGCGCTGATCCACCTGCCCGTGCGCGAGGCGCCGGTGCGGATCCCGGTCCCGGCGGCGGTTTGACCTTCGCTGGCGGGCAGCCTAGCCTGCCCGCGAAGGAGCCGCCATGACCGACCGCACACCCCACGACCACGCCATCGCCGTCCGCTATCAGCAGGCCTCGGCCGAGGTGAAGGCGCTGCAACGGCAATGCTATGCGCTGGCGACCCTGCGCCTGCGCGAGGCGGTCGAACAGGCGGGCGGCGGCGCGGGTCTTGCTGTGGTCAGCGACATCGACGAGACGATCCTGGACAATAGCGCGGTCATGGCGATGGCCATGCACCACAACGGCGCCTTCCACAGCGCCGACGCCTGGAAGCTGTGGGAGCGTGAGGGCGATCCCCACCTGATCCCCGGCGCGGCCGAGTTCTTCGCTTTGGCCGACAGCCTGGGTGTCACGATCTTCTACGTCTCGGACCGCTTCGATGAAAACAAGCTGGCGACCATCGCCACGTTGTCGCGCCTTGGCCTGCCGCAGGTCCGCGCCGAACAGGTGCTGCTGTTCGGGCCGCCCAAGGCCGAACGCCGCGCCGCCGTCGAGCGCGACCACCGCGTCGTGCTGCACCTGGGCGACACGCTGCACGATTTTGACGGCTGCTTCGCTGGTGCGACGCTGGACGACCAGCACCGCCTGACCGGCGAGAACGCCCACCGCTTCGGGCAGGACTGGATCGTCTTCCCGAACGCCGCCCACGGCACCTGGATGGAGGCCGAGCTGCGTCCCTGGACCGCCCCCTACCCCGCCACCTGAAGGATGTGGCGCGCGGTCATCAGGTCCAGATGCGCCCCGCCGCCGTTTTTGGCGATGGTGATCGCGTCGTCGTCGGGCCGGGCATAGGCGCCCAAGGGCAGGTCATAGAAATCGGCGCGGATGTCGCTTTCGCAAATCGTGCCGTTGTCCAGCGGAATCTGGATTTCGCCGATATGGCCGATGGTCGTCTGGCGGCTGTCCACGAACAGCGCCGCGCGTGATATCGCCTCGTCGTCGACTTCGCGCATGTCGGGGCGATAGGCGCCGATCAGGTCCAGATGCGTGCCGGGCTGCAGCCAGGCACCGCGGATGATAGAGTCGCGAGCCATGGTGGTGGTCGCGATGACCTCGGCCTCGCGCACGGCACGCTCCAGATCCTCGGTCGCCGTCGCGCCCGTGCGGGCCGCCAGATCGCGCGCGGCCTGCGGGCTGCGGTTCCAGATGCTGACCTGCGCGTCGGGGAACAGCGCGCGATAGGCGTCGATCATGCTGGCCGCCACCTTGCCCGCGCCGACGATCAGCACCCGACGCGCGTCCTTGCGCGCCAGGCGCCGCGCCGACAGCAGGCTGTCGCCAGCCGTCTTCCAGCGGGTGACCAGGTGGAAATCGACGATGGCCTCAAGCCGGCCCGTCCTGTCGTCCAGCAGGTTCACGACGCCGTTGACCATCTCTTCTCCGCCCGCCGGATTGCCTGGGAAGACCGAGGCCGCCTTGACCGCCAGCCCCAGCCCGTCGATCCAGGCCGACCGCGTCAGCAGCGTGTCATCGCCGCGATAGAGGAACGTGTCTGCCACCGTCGCCCGCGGCAGCGCATGGCCCGCCGCCAGAGCATCGGTCAACGCGATCCAGTCCAGCCTCGCCTCGGCCTCGGGTCCGATCATCCTTGTCGTCATGGTCGTCCTGTCCCCCGTTCTGCCGCCACTCTAGGATCATGGGCGCGGGGTTCAAGCTTTGCCGACCAGTTGCCGGGCGGCCCCGCGCCATGCTATTCGGGCGGACCTGCCGGGCGATCCGGCACCCTTGGAAACATCGCGCAGGCATGGCCGACACGCATCTTACACTCTGCGCCGCCGTGGTGACGCACGACCGGCTCGACAAGCTGATCGTGACGGTTCAGCGGCTGCTGTCGCAGCGGGTGGACCATGTCGTCGTCGTCGACAACGCCTCGACCGATGGCACGGCGGCCTGGCTTGCGGCGCAGAAGGACCCGCGCCTGATCGTCCACCACAGCACGGCTAACCTGGGCGGCGCTGGCGGGTTCTCGGCCGCGTTGGAAATCGCACGGGATCGCACCCCGGCTGACTGGTTCGTGCTGATGGACGATGACGGCCGCCCACAGCCCGGCGCGATTGATACGTTCCGCCGCATGGACGTCAGCGGATGGGACGCCATCGGCGCGGCGGTCTTTCACCCCGACGGCCGCGTGTGCGAGATGAACCGCCCCTATTGCAACCCGTTCTGGCATCCCGGCACGTTCCTGCGGACGCTGGCGCGCATGCCACAGGGCCGGGGGCGCAAGGGCTTTCACCTGTCGGACGAGGATTATCGGCCCGACGCCCCGATGCGGGCCGTCGACATGACCAGCTTCGTCGGCTTCTTCCTGTCGAAGCCGGCACTGGACCGTGCGGGCCTGCCCGATCCCAAGCTGTTCATCTATGGCGACGACCAGCTTTTCACGCTGCGGATGCGGCGCGCGGGGCTGCGCATCGGTTTCGCGCCGCAGTTGCGGTTCGACCACGACACCGCCGCCCTGCAGGGAAATACCGGTCTGGTGCTGCGGCCAATGTGGAAGGTGTTCTACATGTATCGAAACGCGCTGATCGCCTATCGCGTTGCGGCGGGGCCGTGGTTCTGGCCGCTGGTGCCGGTGCTGCTGCACAAGTGGCGGGGCAAGGCCGCCGATTATGGTGACGATGCGGCGCTGTTCCGCAAGGTACTGGACGTCGCGGTGCGCGACGGGCTGGCGTCCCGGCTGGACCGGCCGCATGACCAGGTGGTGGCGCTGTCCCGCAAGGACTAGGCGTCAGTCCAGGTGGCTGGCGATGGCGCGGCCCAAGGCGAACAGGCGCTGTTCCAGGATCACCGGCGTTTCGCAGACATAGGTCAGCGACTGCTGGCGTTCGGTAAAGATGCGGCTGTCCCAGTCCAGCGCCTCTTCCTCGGCGTCGATGGCGTCGAAGTCGGGTTCCGCCGCATCTTCCAACTCGGCCATGCGGCTGCGGCGTTCGGCGATGCGGTCGGCCATTTCCACTTGCGAGCGGCCATAGCGTGCGATGCCGCCGATGATGGCGCCCCGGTCGCTTTCCACCTTCTGGAAGATCGCCTGCATCAGCGCCACCAACTGGGCGTCATCCGCGTCTTCGGCAAAGTCTGCAATGTCGGCCTCGGCCTCTTCCAGCGGCAGGCGACGCTGTTCCAGACGCGCGGCCAGCCGTTCGATTTGCGGGTCGCGCACCAGTTCTGATGTGCGGTCGTCGGGCTGCGGCCCGGTCCAGACCTGCCCCAGCGACAGGTGCGGCTGCTTGCGCTGGATGCAGGGCCAATCGGGATCGGTGCCGGTCGCGGCAGATGCAGGCGCGGCCAGCAGCGCCAGCAGCAGTGACAGGCGGATCATCCGGGACCTCCTTTCCGGCGGGCCCAGAGGCCCTTTTGCGGATCATACATGAAGACGGCGGCGCCGAAGAACCCCGCCAAACATCCTAGGACGACCGCCAGCGCCGTCCAGTTGACCTGCAGATAGAGCGCGAACCGGATCAGCTCGACTGCATGCGTGAACGGGTTCACCACGCAGATGTCGTGCAGCAGGGGTGAGCTTTCGTTCATCCGCCACAGTGGATAAAGCGCCGAGGACGCGAAGAACATCGGGAAGATCACGAAGTTCATGACTCCGGCGAAGTTTTCCAGCTGCCGGATAGCGCTGGAGAGGAACAGCCCCATCGCCCCCAGCATCAGCCCCGACAGGATCAGCGCGGGGATCACGGCGACATAGCCCCACAGCGGCGGTTCGATCCCCCAGAACCAGGCGATGGCCAGGAAGGTATAGACCTGGATGATCGACACGACGACACCCGCGACCAGTTTCGACCCCAGCAGGAACCAGCGCGGGAACGGGCTGACCAGCAGCGTCCGCATGGCACCGGTTTCACGATCATAGACCATCGACAGGGACGACTGCATGCCGTTGAACAGCTGGATCATCGCGACAAGGCCCGGCGTGACATAGACCTCGTAGAGGATGTAGGTCTGGTAGGGTGGCGTGATCGACAGGCCCAGCACCGCCCGGAATCCGGCGGCGAAGATGAACAGCCAGACCAGCGGCCGCACCAGCGCCGCGAGGAAGCGGCCGCGCTGGTTGACGAAGCGCAGGGTCTCGCGCCGCGAGATTCCCGCGAAGGCCGTCAGCCAACCGCGCACCGATGACGTGGCGCTCATGGCGCCACCCCCGTCAGGTCCAGGAATGCCTGTGTCAGACCGTCGCCCCCGGCGATGTCGGCGGCGCTGCCCTGCCGCAGGACCTGCCCCCGGTGCAGGACGACCAGATCGTCGCCAGGCTCGATCTCGTCCATGATATGCGTGGCCCAGAGGGCAGACACGTTTTCATCGGCGATCAGGCGGCGGGTCAGGGCCAGCACCTCGGCCCGCGACTTGACGTCCAGACCCACCGTCGCCTCGTCCAGCAGCAGCAGTTCGGGACGGTGCAGCAATGCGCGCGCGATCTCGGCCCGGCGGGACTGGCCGCCCGACAGCGCCGTGACACGCGCATCGGCGCGGTCGGCCAGATCGACCTGGGCCAGCACCTGGTCGATCCGCGGGCGGGCCCGCCGACCGGGGATCCCATGCAGGCTAGCGTGATACATCAGATTCTGCCGGATGGTCAGGTCGGCGTCCATCGCTCGGCTCTGGAAGACGACACCCAGACGGGCCAGCGCCTGCGACGGTTCGCGCCGCAGGTCATGCCCGCCGACCCTGATCGTGCCGGACCGGTTGTTGTAAAGCCGCGTGATCAGCGAAAAGAGCGTGGTCTTGCCGGCCCCGTTCACGCCCAAAAGGGCGGTGAACCCGCCCTTCGGTACCGTCAAGGACACGTCCCTCAGCGCCTGCACGGCGCCGAAGCTGTGGCTGACATGGTCGATTTCAAGCGCCGCCGTCACTGGATGTTGAACACCGCCTGCAGGCTGTCGCCCGACGATCCCGGCACCGAAAGCGTATACCGCCCCGGCAAGATCGCCACGAAGCTGAGCGTCGCGGTCCCGGCGCTGTCGAACTCGATGCTGTGGACACCCATCGGGCGGACCTCGATGTCGTCGACCACGATCTCGTTGATCCAGATGGCCCGGAAGAAGTCGCCGCCCGACAGCGCCAGTTCCTGGCTGCCGTCGGCAGTGATCTCGATGCGGTAGTAACCGCCGGACTTGATTGTGTACTCGCCCCCCGCGACCGGCTGGCCCGAGGCCAGCGTCAGAGGCGCAAGATCGGTCCGGTTTTCCCGCGCCAGAACGCCCGCGAAGCCATATTCGAACTGACCGCTTGCCTCATAGACGCCGTCGCCCGCGGCCTCCTCGTCGTCATCGTCGTCATCTTCCGGCGCCGAGGCTTCGCTGGCCGTGTCACCCGTGGTGGTGTCGGCGGCAGGGGACTCCTCGGGCTGCGCCTCTTGCGCGGTCGCGGGAAGCGCCAGGATCAGGGCCAGCGCGGCGCCGGACATCAGCTTGGTCAGTGTCGTCATGAAAAACTCCTTTGTGCCTGAAATCAGTCGGGGGCGACCACGACGCCCCAAGGCTGCTGCCCGACCTGAACCGAGCGGACGACCTCGTTCGCCTCGACATCGATGATCGAGACGTCGTTGGAATTGCCGTTGGTGGTGTAGAGCCACTTTTCGTCGGGCGAGAAGGCCAACTGCCAGACCCGCTGGCCGACCAGAAGATAGTCGATCACCTCGTCGGTTTCCGCGTCCACGACGGCGACCCGGTTGGCGGGGCCAAGCGCCACGAACAGTTTCGAGCCGTCCGAGGTCACGCGGGCGCCGACCGGCTGGATCGCCTCGGGCAGGACACCGGGAATCTCGAAGCTGATCTTCTTGGTGATCTGCTGCGTGGCGGGGTCGATGACGCTGACCGTGCCGCCGATTTCCGATGTCACGTAAAGCTTCGATCCGTCGGCCGTGTATTGGGCAAAACGGGGGCGGCTGTCGACCAGCACGTTCGCGGTGATCTCATAGGTTTCGGTGTCGATGAAATGCGCCATGTTCGTCGTTTCCGACGTGTTGATGACGACGGCTCCATCGGGGCTGACGCCCATGCCCTCTGGCTCGACCCCAACCGGGACCTCGGCCAGCATCTGGTGGGTTTCGGTGTCCACCACCGTGACGATGTTGTCATCCTCGTTGGCAATGAACAGGGGGTTGCCCGAGGGGTGCAACACGAAGAGTTCGGGGTCCGGCCCCGACGGCAGCGTGTGCAGCTCTTCCATCGTGTTCGGATCGAAGACGCGGACCAGGTTGTCGTCCGAGACGCAGACGTAGAGTTCCGACCCATCCGGGCTGATGGTGATGCCGCGCGGGCGGTTGCCGACGGGATAGGTCCCGATCACCTCGAAGGTCTCGCCGTCGATGACGGTCACGTCGTTGCTGCGTTCGTTCGTGACGAAGACGCGGTTCGCCAGCGCGGTATCGGCCGAAATCAGCAGCGCAAGCCCGGTGGTCGCGGAAAGCAGGTGTTTCATGACGCCTCTTGGAACTGGCATTGGGTTTCGGGCCGGTCTACGCCAAGCGTGTCGAGCTGGCTTGTCTGGTGCAGGTACTGATCCTGCGGGCTGACCGAGGTGGTCACGACGCCCGTCGTCAACAGGATGGGCTGGCGCACCTGGTGATCCCAGTCGCGGACCGTCAGCGCCTGGCCCTTGAAGCCGGCGACGTCGAACTCCGGCGAAAGGATGAACTTCTTCAGCACCTCGGGGTCGCCGGACTGGGTGCGGGTGGCGGCTTCTCCGATGATCCGCAGGGCCAGCCAGGTCTGGTAATCGTCCTCGCGGATCTGCCGGTCGGCAAGGCTTTCGAAGCGGTTCTGGAACTGCGTGCCGCCCCAGGCCTCCATCGCGGGATGCCAGCTTCGCGGAACCAGTCCCGCCGATCCGGCCACGGGCCGCGGGTCCCAGGTCAGATAGGGCATGTAGGCCGCGAAGACATCGGCCTCGTCAGCGGTAATGACGATGTCGTGGTCTGCGGCGCGCTGCGTGAAGACGGGCATCTGGGCCTGAACCTGCACATGGCCGCTGTCGGTGCGCCGGGCGCCGCCGGTATCCTCGTACTCACGCTCTTCAACGATGCGCGCGCCGAATTTGTTGGCCGCGTTGCGATAAGCCTCGGCCATTGCCAGATCCTCGGGGTGGCTGCCATGGATCAGGAACCAGCGCGGCCAATTCTTCCACATCAGGAACTGCGTCAGGCCGTCGGCCAGCATGGCCCTGCTGGGGGCAACGTGAATGGTGTTGAAGCGGCAGTCCTTTCCGCGAAGGTTGTCGCCGCGGGCGCGGGCGTTCAGCAGCATGGCCTGGTCGCCCACCTGGTCGGCCAGTTCCAGCGTCACCGCGTCATCCGCCAGGACGACGATAAATTCCATCCCGTCCTCTAGCAGCTTCGCCATCTCGGCGGCGGCGGTGTCGGGACTTGCGGCGACCTCGGTCGCCTCGAAGTCCTGGCCCATGAATCGGCCGGTGGTGTCGTTGTCCTCGATTGCCAGTCGCGCGCCGGCAAAGCCGAGATCCTCGGGCGGCAGGTCCAGCCGAGAGATCGGCGGCAGGCCCGGATCGTCCACCCGCAGCACCGCCGCCCGGATCAGGACGGGGTCCTGTGTCTGGGCCGCAGCGGGCTGGGCCAGCGCCACGGTACCGGCCAGAAGTCCCATGATTCCCTTGAGCATCTATCTTCTCCCTCACGCCATGGTGCTGAGTGAAGACCCTTGCGGCAAGCCGTTTAATGTTCCCGGCATGGGCGGGAAGATTTGGCTGCGACAAAGGTGGGACGGCGTAAGTCTTTTGTCTTATGGACGGCCCCCGGCAGCGGGCGCATGGTCGGGGCATGTCGAAGAACAGCCTGATAGCGGCCCTGGGCCTTGCGCTTGCCGCACCCGCCGCAGCTCTTGCGCAAGCCGCACCGGAACCGGGACCGGCAACGTGGTTCGGCATCCACTACATCGACACTTCGACCGAGGGCGCGATCAACGGCGTGCGCGAGGACGAGACTGTGCGTCTTGCCATGATCGAGGACTTCATCGCCGCCGACCTGACCGCGCGCGGCTTCACGATGTCCAGCCCGCCCGAGGAGGCGGTGGAAGGCATCCTGAACCCGGTGCATTCCAACGGCGCCGACACACGGATCGCCCGCGAAATGGGCTCGGACTATGCCATCGCTGGCGAGGCGCAGAAGGTGTCGAACCTGATCCAGTCGGTGAACCTGCATCTGCGCGATGCCGAAACGGGTCGGACGATCCGGGCCGGATCGGTCGAGATCCGGGGCAACACCGATGACGCCTATCGGCGTGGCTACAGCTATTTGCTGAGGAACATCATCTTTCGGGAGGACAAAAAGGAATGATGAAGACGCAGGTTCTTGCCGTGGCGCTTGGCGCGGTCGTGGCCTTTTCGGGCGCGGCCGCGGCGCATGGCCCCTCGCGGCTGAAGACCGAGCAGACGGTCGTGCTGGACGCGACCCCGGCCGAGGTCTGGGAGGTGATCGGCAAGTTCGACGACATGAGCTGGCACCCCGCGATCGTCTCGACCGAAATGGTGCCCGAAGGGGCACCGGCGGATGTCCCGGATGAATCGACGCGGGTGCTGACGCTGAGGTCCGACAGCGGTACGCCGACGATCACTGAACAGCTTATGGCCATCGACCCCGAGAAGATGCGCTACAAGTACATGATCACCGAGGTGGACACGGCCGTTCTGCCGGTCACCAACTATTCCTCGACGCTGCAGGTCAGCGACAAGGACGGGAAGGCAGAGGTAATGTGGAAGGGCGGTTTCTACCGCGGCTTTCCGAACAACGATCCCCCGGCCGAGTTGAATGACGATGCCGCCATTGAGGCCGTGAACGGCGTCTATTCCGCGGGCCTCGACGCGCTGGCGGAACGCTTCGGCAAGGTAGAGTGATCCGCTGGCCCCTGCTCGCGCTTGTCGCACTGGCATCTCCGGCCCTGGCCGGAGATCTGGCCTTCGTGACATCTCAGCACGGCGACGCGCTCAGCGTCGTCGACCTCGGACAGGGCAGGATCGTGGCCAGCACAAGGATCGAAGGTGCGCCCGCCCCCGTTGCCTATGATCCGGCGGGGCGGCGCGCCTATGTCGTGGCGGCGGACACGGGTCGGCTGCACGTGGTCGATGAAGAGGCCACGGTCGTGGCGCAGGCGGATCTAGGCGAAGGGGCCTTCGGGCTTGCCGTCGCGCCGGGCGGCGGGGTTTTCGTGACCGACTGGTACGGCGGCATGCTGACCCGGCTGGATTCCGACCTTCAGCCCATTTGGCAAAGCAAGACCGGGGCCGCGCCCGCAGGCGTTGCCGTCAGTGGCGACGGCACGCTTGTGGCGACGGCGGATCGCGACGACGACGCCGTCAGCATCTATGACGCCGACGACGGGCGGCGGCTTTATCAAGTTCCGACGGCAGGATCCCATCCGTTCGGGATCACCTTCCATGACGGCCTGCTATATACGGCCGACGTGCAGGGTGACAGCGTGTCGGTCATCGACGCCAGCACCGGCGAACTGGTTGGAGACATCTCCACGGGCAGCCATCCCTATGCCGTGGCCTTCGCCGGCGGCCGGGGCTTCGTGACGAACCAGTATGACAGCAGCGTCACCGTCTTCGATCCGGCAACCCTCCAGGCCGTGGCCGAGGTCGAGGTCGGCGATTATCCCGAAGGCATCGCAGCCCTGCCCGATGGCAGCGGCGTCGCCGTGGCGAATTGGGACTCGGACAGCCTGGTCATCCTCGATGCGTCCGACCTGACCGTCAGGGACAGCATTGACATGCCGTCCGGTCCACGCGCCTTTGGCAGCTTCACGGGTCGACAGGTTCAGCCGTAACCAGTGCCGGTCCGCCCGCCTCTGCCCAGGCATCGGCGCCGCCGGGAAACCACAGCACCGGCTGATATCCCCATTCGATGGCGCGACGGGCGGCGTTCCAGCTCATCCAGCAGTCTGGGCGGCAGAAGAACACCAGCGGCCGTCCGGGATCATCCTGACGCAGGCGGTCGAGACCCGTCCGCAGCCGCGCCTCCTCGGCGGCGGACAGGGCCTGATAGCCGGTGTTCCACAGCCAGACCGAACCCGGAATGGTCTGGTGCAGCTTTTCGTGCCAGATCGTCCCCTCCGGCAGACCTTCGGGGCGGGTCGTCCGTGGCAGCACGTCAATGAACGCCGCTCGCCCTTGCCGCTGCAGCGCGATGGCCGCATCGGCGTCGATCACCTCGGCCCCAGACAACGTCGCCGGAACCGGAGCACGATAGGGCTCACCTCGATACGTGCCGGGTTCCGGCACCGTATCTGCCATCGCGGGTGTCGCGATGGCCAGCAACAGCGCCAGAACCCGGATCATGGCAAGATCTCCTTGCCGTAATCGTCCACCAATGGAACGCCGGCCTCGTGGAGGATCTGGTTGATGCCGTCCTGGTTCCGGCGGATCAGGCTGTTCAGCTGGCGCTTCCATTCTTGCTCTTCAAGCCGGACGCCCATCGTGATGCGATAGAACAGCTTCGGCCCGCCCTCTTCCTTCAGCAGCGGGGTGAACTGCAGGTCGGGATCATCCTTGATCCTCGGCCCAACCAAAGGTCCCCACAGCACGGCCGCCTCCAGTTCGCCGCTGCGGACGCCCTCGATCATGTCGCCCAACGGATCCTCGACTCGGCGATCGACGAACAGGTCGGCGCCGCGCATGTTCTTGGCCAGACCGGCCCGCGCCAGATGCGACGCCGGAGGCGTACCTGCCACCACGCCGATATCTGCGTCCTTCAACGCGGGATCGGTCAGATGGTCGACCAAAGCCAGCGGCCCATCGCGCCGCGTCACGATGCCGTAGACCGAGGTGTAGTAATGATTGGTGTTCTGCACCAGTTCGTCGCCTTGGGCATAACCCATCACGACATCGCATGTGCCTGCACGCAGGGTGCGGGTGATGAACCCCATCCCCGACGGAAACCAGCTGTAGGTGACGGGCAGGCCCAGCAGTTCGCCGAAATAATCGGCCAAACGGTTTTCGAAGCCGGTGCCGTCCTGCGACGACATCGGCGCGTTCGCCGGGTCCGCGCAGACCCGGAATTCTGTCGCCGAACGCAGATCGGCGACCTGCGACGCACCCGGTCCGGCGAACCCCGCCACCAAGGCCAGCGCGGTCGCCAGGCAGATCAACTGGACATGCATGAATCTTCCAGCGCCGTATATTCTTCGGGCTTGTCGGCGCGCTCTGCTGGGCGGCCGCGGCCGATCTCGCCAGTGCCATGCGCCAAAAGATAGACGTAGATGTCGTCGATATAGCACCAAACGTTCTTGTTCGTCCCGAAGGCCGGCATCACCGAGTTGCTGCCCTGGCGACCAGAGGCCACGGTTTCCATGAAGTCATAGTAGTCCATGCGCAGGACGGACTCCTTCAACGCCGGGGCATAAGTCGAACCTTCGCCGTCGGGTCCGTGGCAGACGTGGCATTCGGCATGATAGCGGCGGAAGCCGTTGAAGGTGGCAAAGTCGACGACGCCATCCTCAACCTTAAAGGTTGGGATACCTTCAGCGTTGCGCCAGCGCCCGTCCAGCATCTCGACCGGGGTGATGTCCATGCCGTTCGGCAGGACGGTCTCGCCCTCGGCCAGTTCCGCGGGTTCTTCCTCGGGCATCGCGGCATCGCCGGCGGCGGCGGGCTGGGTGCTGCCGGACACGGCCGCGGCCGCGCCTGCTCCGGCATCTGCCGGAGGGGTCTCGGTTGTCGCATTGGATTGCGCCAGGGCCATTGTGGCCAGTGACGCGCCCAGAACCAGCGCCGTCAGACCGGTGATGGCTTCCATCGTGGATATCCTCCCATTTCGCATCTGCCTGCTCTCCTCAGACAGAACCGCCCCAAGTCTAACCTTGGGGCGGCCCCTTCACAGATCAACTTCGCTCTAGCGGAACGAAAGTATTAGCCGTTCGTCGTGCCTTCCGCGGGCGCCTCGCCTTCGGTCGGCGTGGCCGATGCGCTGGCATCGCCCGGCAGTTCGAACACGGTCAGCTGGCCACCCAGTTCGGTATAGTCGCTGAGCGCGGCATAGCCGCCCACGGCGCCCAGACCGTCGTTCGGGTTGGTCAGACCGGCCGCCAGACCGATGCCGGCCCAGCCACCGACACCCGACAGGACGCCGATATACTGCTTGCCGTCGTGTTCGTAGGTCATGACGTTGCCGATGATGCCCGAGGGCGTCTTGAAGCTGTAGAGCTCCTCACCGGTTTCTGCATCGACCGCCTTCAGGTAACCTTCCAGCGTACCGTAGAAAACCACGTCGCCCGCAGTGGCCAGGGCGCCCGACCAGACCGAGAACTGCTCGGGCAGGGACCACTTGATCTCGCCGTTGACAGCGTCCCAGGCGATGAAGTTGCCCATGCCGCCGTGGCTGTCCGGGGCCGGATACATCGACAGGGTCGCACCAACATAGGGCTGGCCCGCGGTATAGGCGACGCGGAACGGCTCATAGTCCATGCAGACGTGGTTGGTCGGAACGTAGAACAGGCCGGTCTTGGGCGAGTAGGATGCCGGCTGCTGGTCTTTCGAACCCAGGGCTGCCGGGCAGACGCCAGTGGTGTTGGTGTCTTCGCCGTTCTGTGCGGTCGAATATTCCGCAACGACCTGCGGACGGCCATAGGTTTCGGATTCCGGATCCATGTCGACTTCGGTTGCCCAGTTCACGGCCGGGTCGAACTTTTCCGCAACCAGAAGTTCGCCGGTTTCGCGGTCCAGAGTATAAGCAAAGCCGTTGCGGTCGAAGTTGACCAGCAGCTTGCGCATCTCTCCGTCGATCTCCTTGTCGACGAGGATGTTCTCGTTCACGCCGTCATAGTCCCATTCGTCGTGCGGCGTCTTCTGGTAGAACCATTTCGCCTCGCCGGTGTCGGCATCGCGGGCCATGATGGTCATCGACCACTTGTTGTCGCCTGGACGCTGCGAAGGGTTCCAGGTCGAGGGGTTCCCGGTGCCATAGTAGACCAGGTTCAATTCGGGGTCATAGGAATACCAGCCCCAGGTCGAACCGCCACCAATTTTCCACTGGTCGCCTTCCCAGCTGTTGAGCGAGCTGTCCGCGCCGATGGGCTTGCCCAGGTGCATCGTGGTTTCGGGATTGACCAGCATCTCCTCGTCCGGGCCGGTCGAATAGGCCTTCCAGACCTCGGTGCCGTCGGCAAGATTGTAGGCCGTCATGCGGCCGCGAACGCCGTATTCGCCACCCGACACGCCGACCAGGACCTTGTCACCCACTGGCAGAACGGTTGCCGTGTTCGTTTCGCCGATGGCCGGATCGCCCGTCTTCACCGACCACTTCACTTCGCCGGTCATGGCGTCCAGCGCCGTCAGCGTCGTGTCTGCCTGGTGCGTCAGGATCATCCCATCGGCATAGGCCACGCCGCGATAAACGGTGTCACAGCACATGACCGCGATCACGTCGGGGTCCTGCTGCGGGGTGTGGCGCCACACGATGCGCCCGTTGTCGGACAGGTCAAGCGCGAAAATGTTGTTCGGGAACGGCGTGTGGACATACATCATGTCGCCGATTACCAGCGGTCCGCCTTCGTGGCCGCGCAGCACGCCAGTCGAGAATGTCCAGGCCACCCGCAGGTCGCCCACGTTGTCGCGGTTGATCTGGTCCAGTTCCGAATAGCGCTGGTTGGCGTAGTCGCCGGTCTGAATGGCCCACTGTTCGGGTTTGGCCGTTTCGGTCAGGACGCTCTCATTGGCATGTGCCGACGTCACCGTCAGCAGCAGCGCGACAGCCGCGCTGTTCAAGAGATGTTTCATCGAATGCTCCTCCGCTCCCTGGATATCGCGCCGCAGGTTTCCTCCTCCCGCGGCGACCCATGTCTAAGTGTTGGTCGGGCGTCTCCGCACGTCAATTCGGGCTGATGCCGCATGCCCCTAAAGTCTTATGGGCAAACGGCAAGATCACCGGGAATTTACGGCAAGCCCTTCAGGCCAGACGTTCCGCATGCCAGAAAACGTGATCCGCCATGAAGCTCTGCACGAAGAAGTAGCTGTGGTCATAGCCGGGCTGCATTCGGAACTGGCCGGGCTGGCGCCGGGCCATCATGGCATGTGCCAACGATTCGGGCTTAAGCAGGTCGAGGAACTGGTCGGCGCTGCCCTGATCGATCAGAACCTCGCCGGGATAGCCGCGTTCGGTCATCAGCAGGGTCGAATCGTGCGCTCGCCATGCATCTTGGTCATCGCCCAGATAGGCCGTCAGCTGCTTGCGTCCCCAGTCGGATTCGGTCGGGTTCGCGATGGGCGAGAAGGCCGAGACGGACCGATAGAGGTCAGGATGCGTCATCGCAATGGTCAGCGCGCCGTGACCACCCATGGAATGACCGGTGATCCCCATGGCATCGCGGTCGATGGCGAAGTTGTCGCTGACAAGCTCGGGCAGCTCGTGGACGACATACTGCCACATCTGGAAATGCGGCTTCCACGGGTCCCGGGTCGCGTTGACGTAAAAGCCGGCACCCTGCCCCAAGTCATAGGCGTCGTCATTGGCCACACCCTCGCCGCGGGGCGAGGTGTCGGGAAAGACGATGGCGATGCCGGCCTCGTCGCACCATTGCTGAGCGGCGGCCTTGGTCATCGCGTTTTCGTGCGTGCAGGTCAGCCCGGACAGGTACCACAGCACCGGCACGCGGCCATGCTGCGCCAGTTCCGGCAGGAAGACCGCAAACGTCATGTCGGTACCAGTCGACTGGGACTTGTGGCGATAGACGCCCTGGGTGCCGCCGAAGCTGCGGGTTTCGGACAGGGTTTCAAGGCTCATTCGTCTCTCCCTTCAAGTTCTGGAACATGACCAGCGCATCCACCGGCCCTTTGCCGGGGTGAACAAACGCACCCGGCAGGCGACCTGCAATGGTAAATCCAAGCTTCTGCCACAAATGGACGGCATCCTCATTCGTCGAGACGACGAAGTTGAACTGCATGGCGCGAAAGCCCTGCGACCTTGCCCAGGCCTTCGCATGTTCGCCAAGCGCGCGGGCGATTCCCCTGCCCCTGGCATCGGGATGCGTCGCGAACGAGGCGTTGCTGACATGAAACCCCCCCGCCGGCCGGTTCGCGCCCACATGGCTGGTCCCCAGGATCCGGCCATCGACCTCGGCCACGAAGGCCGTAAACGGCGCGGCAAACCAATCCGCCAACGCCTCGTCCCGGTCGATGTCGCGTGGGATGCAATAGGTCTCTCCGGCACGGTAGATGGGGCGCAGGATGTCCCAGATGGCATCGTGGTCGGTGGCGGTGGCGGGGCGGATCTTCACCCCGCCAGGTCCGCTCATTTCAGGTCGTCCACGCTGCGGATGACCTGGCCCAGCAGGCCATAGTCCAGCGCCTCTCGCGTATTCAGCCAGAAGTCGCGCTGCGTGTCCTTCTCGATCCGCTCGACGCTCTGGCCGGTGGCGTCGGCGAAAATCTGGTTCAGACGGTCGCGCATCAGGCGCACCTGCTCTGCCTGGATCATCATGTCGGACGACGTGCCGCCGATCCCGCCCGAGGGCTGGTGGATCAGGAAGCGCGTGTTGGGCAGGCAGTAGCGGTTTTCCTTCTTCGCCGCGACGAAGATCAGCGCACCGGCCGATGCCACCCAGCCCGAACCGATGGTGCGCACCGTAGGACGGATGAACTTGACCACGTCGTGGATCATGTCGCCCGATTCTACGTGCCCGCCGGGCGACGAGATCAGCATGTTGATCGGCGCGTCGCTGTCTTCGGCCAAGGCCAGCAGGTGGGCGACGGTGCGCTGCGCCAGCTTGTCATTGATCGCGCCGGCGACGATCACCGTGCGCGACTTGAAGTACAGCTTGCCGATCTTGTCGCCTTCGGGCAGGCCCAGGCCGCCGTCTTCCTTGTGGCGGCGGTCCTCTTCTTCGGGTTCGTCGTCGTCGTCCAGCCACTGGTGACGCATGCGCCTGCTCCTTCGTTCTCTCTCATGGCGACGGCGGGACCGGGGCCCCGCCGTTCTTTTACCTAAGCAGCCGTGAAGGATCAGTAAAGGACGACCGAGCGGATCGATTCACCGTGGTGCATCAGGTCGAAGCCCTTGTTGATGTCGTCCAGCGGCATCGTGTGGGTGATCATCGGGTCGATCTCGATCTTGCCCTCCATGTACCAGTCGACGATCTTCGGGACGTCGGTCCGGCCGCGGGCGCCGCCGAAGGCCGTGCCCTTCCAGACGCGGCCGGTAACCAGCTGGAACGGCCGGGTGTTGATTTCGGCACCGGCGGCCGCGACGCCGATGATGACCGACTGGCCCCAGCCGCGATGGGTGCATTCTAGCGCGTCGCGCATCACCTTGGTGCTGCCAGTCGCATCGAAACTGTAGTCGGCGCCACCGATCTGGTCGAAGGGCGTCTTGGTCATCTCGACAATGTGCTGGACGATCGAGCCGTCGATTTCCTTCGGGTTGACGAAGTGGGTCATGCCGAAACGCTCGGCCATTTCCTTCTTGTCGTTGTTCAGGTCGACACCGATGATCATGTCGGCTCCCGCCAGGCGCAGGCCCTGGATCACGTTCAGGCCGATGCCGCCCAGGCCGAACACGACCGCCTTCGCGCCGATTTCCACCTTGGCGGTGTTGATCACCGCGCCGATGCCGGTAGTGACGCCGCAGCCGATGTAGCAGATCTTGTCGAAGGGCGCGTCCTCACGCACCTTCGCCACAGCAATCTCGGGCAGCACGGTATAGTTCGAGAAGGTCGAGCAGCCCATGTAGTGATAGATCGGCGTGCCATCCAGCATGCTGAAACGGCTGGTCCCGTCGGGCATCAAGCCCTGGCCCTGCGTGGCGCGGATGCGCGTGCAGAGGTTCGTCTTGCCCGACAGGCAGGACGCGCATTCGCGGCATTCAGGCGTATAGAGCGGGATCACGTGGTCGCCCGGCTTGACCGAGGTGACGCCCGGCCCGACCTCGACCACGACGCCAGCACCTTCGTGACCCAGGATCGCCGGGAAGATGCCTTCCGGATCCGCGCCCGAGCGGGTGAACTCGTCGGTGTGGCAGATGCCGGTGGCCTTGATCTCGATCATGACTTCGCCGGCTTTCGGGCCTTCGAGGTTGACCTCCATCACTTCCAGCGGTTTGCCAGCCTCGAGGGCTACGGCGGCACGGGTTCTCATCTCTTGTCTCCTATCGCCTCGGTGGGCTCTCGATCAGGACCAAAGGGCCGACGTGCGGCCCTCTGGCATTTCTTGGAATTCGTGGCAGGTCAGGTCAAGCCGCAAGTGCGCCCGAACGCTTGGCCACATGGGTCGCAATCGCGTCCATAAGAGGCGGCGACAGCGCATCATAAGGCTCCAGCCCCAGTTCGCGCAGTCGCGCCCTGATAGCGTCCATCTGGGATGGATCCACGCCGGTCTCGATGACCGAACTGACGAAGGCGGCAAATTCGGGCGCCGACCAGCCGTCCTCGGGCGACAGTTCGGTATGGACGAAGTCGAGGCCGTAGAACGGGTGGTCCTTGTTTTCGATCCGGCCGTACATATGGACACCACAGACGCGGCAAGCATAGCGCTGGATTGGTGCATCGGCATTGACAACCTGAAGCTTGTCGCCGTTCTCGATCACCTCGACCGCATCGCGCGAGACGACGGCGATCTGGCTGAACGTTGCCCCTTCGGGCTTCCAGCACTTGGTGCAGCCGCAGACATGGTTGTGTGCGGTCTGCGCGCTGACGCGGACCTTGACCGGGTCGCTGGCGCAATGGCAGGTCAGAACGCCGCCCGAGAATCCCGGGCTGGCTGGCTTTGTACCGTGGTCTACGGCCGGGTGAATGCTCACCCCGTCAGTGCTGGTCATGGCCCCCTCCTCCACATGACAGGACAGGGCCTAACGTCGCGCTGCAGGGAACATTCGGCAAGTCGGCCGAAGGTTGTAGCAGCCCGGCGACGTCCCGGGCCGCCGGGACCGGTCAGTTGGCGGGTGTGGACGATACGCCCACCTTGGCGGGGCGCAGAAGACGGTCGTGCAACTGGAAGCCGTTGTCCATGACCTGGATGATGTTGCCCGCCTGCGTGCCGGGCACAGGTGCCTCGAACATCGCTTCGTGGACAGTCGGGTCGAACTTCTCGCCCGGCTCGGGGCGGATGATCGCGATGCCATGCTTAGTGAAGACGTTCGACAGCTCCCGCAGGGTCAGCTCCACGCCCTCGATCAGGGCCGAGGCTGCGGCGCGCTGATCCTCGGTCGCCGCGTCAAGTGCCCGCGTCAGCGCGTCGTGCACCGGCAACAGATCGCGCGCCAGGCGCGAGCCGCCATAGTTCTCGGCGTCGCGGCGGTCCTTCTCGGCACGCTTGCGCGCGTTCTCGGCATCGGCCAGGGCGCGCATCCACTTGTCGCGCAACTCGTCCCGCTCGGCCGTCAGGCGCGCGATCTCGTCATCGGTTTCGGTCTGAGCCAAGGGGTCGTCGACAAATTCGTCCATCGGCTGTTCGTTCTGCTCGGTCATGCTCACTTCATCCTTTCCGGCCGGACAGGACCCGCCCGACCAGCTGCGCGGTGTAATCGACGATCGGAACGATCCTGCCATAGTTCAGCCGGGTCGGCCCGATGACGCCAACGGCGCCTACAATCTTTCGGTCGGCATTCATATAGGGTGAAACCACCAGAGCGGAACCCGAAAGTGAAAAAAGCTTGTTCTCCGAGCCGATGAAGATCCGCACTCCGTCGCCTTTTTCGGCAAGTTCCAGGAACTCGACGATATCGCGTTTGCGTTCCAGGTCGTCGAACAGCACGCGGATGCGGTCCAGGTCGGCCAGTTCGCTGTCCAGCAGGTTTGCGCGGCCGCGCACGATCAGGCGCGGATCGGCTGCCTCGGCGCCCCAAAGCGCGAGGCCCGATTCGACCAGCTCGGCCGCCAGGATGTCCAGTTCCTGCCGCCGGGTTCTGATCTGCTGGGACAGGTGGCCGCGCAGTTCTGCCAGCGTCTTGCCCTCGGCCATGGCATTCAGGAAATTCCCGGCCTCTCGCATCGAGGACGGCGTCTGTCCCGGCGGCGGGGTGAAGATGCGGTTCTCGACATGGCCGTCGGCGAAGACCAGCACCACCAGCGCCCGGTCAGACCCCAGGCTGACGAATTCGATATGGCGAATCGGGGCCTCGTGCTTGGGCATCAGCACCAGCGACGCACCTCGGGTGATGGACGACAGCGCGGTGCTGACCCGATCCAGAAGCACGCCGGTATCTGGATCGTCGTTGCCGAGGGTCTGGTCGATGGCGGCGCGGTCGTCGGGCTTGACGGCATCGATCTCCATCATGCCGTCCACGAACAGGCGCAGGCCCAGCTGCGACGGCAAGCGCCCGGCCGAGACGTGCGGGCTGTCCAGAAGCCCCATGAACTCCAGGTCCTGCATCACGTTGCGGATCGTGGCGGCGCTGACTTTTTCCGAAAGCGCACGTGTCAGCGTCCGTGACCCGACCGGTTCACCGGTGTCCAAATACGCTTCGACCACGCGGCGAAACACCTCGCGGGACCGGTCGTTCAATTCATTCAGCAGCGATTCCTGGCTCATGGGCCTCGTGGGGTTGCGTGACGGTGCCCTCGGGCGGTATTGGGCAGGCACTCTCATGAAAAGGATGAACCATGCGCCCTTCCGGCCGGAATCTAAGCCAAATGCGCCCGATTTCAATTGAAACCGGGGTGATGCGCCACGCCGAGGGGTCGTGCCTGATTAAGTGCGGCGACACGCACGTCCTGTGCACCGCCACTATCGAGGACAATCCGCCGCGGTTCCTGAAGGGCAGCGGCCTTGGCTGGGTCACCGCCGAATACGGGATGCTGCCGCGCGCCACCAACACCCGCAACCGGCGAGAGGCCGCGCAGGGCAAGCAGTCCGGCCGCACGCAGGAAATCCAGCGCCTGATCGGCCGCAGCCTTCGCGCTGGAATCGACCGCAGCGCCTTGGGCGAACGCCAGATCAGCATCGACTGCGATGTGATCCAGGCCGACGGGGGGACGCGGTGCGCCTCGATCACCGGTGGCTGGGTGGCACTGCGGCTGGCGGTGAACAAGCTGCTGAAGGCGGGCGTCCTGAACAGCGATCCGATCGTCGATCATGTCGCGGCCGTCAGCTGCGGGATCTACGGCGGGCAGCCGCTGCTGGATCTGGACTATGCCGAGGACAGCGAGGCCGGGACCGACGGCAACTTCGTCTTGACCCGTGCGGGACGATTGATCGAGGTGCAGATGTCGGCCGAGGGCGCGACGTTTTCTCGTGACGAGATGAGCCAGCTGCTGGATCTGGCCGAAGCCGGCATGGCCGATCTTGTCGCCGCGCAAAAGGCCGCCGTCGCATGAGACGCTTTGACGAACGGCGGCTGCTGGTCGCCACGCATAACGCCGGCAAGCTGGCCGAGATGCGGGCACTGCTGGCGCCCTATGACGTCGAGGTTACGGGCGCCGCCGCGGCCGGACTTGTCGAGCCGGCCGAAACGGAATCCACCTTTGTTGGCAACGCCCGCATCAAGGCGCGCGCCGCCGCCGAGGCGACTGGACTGCCGGTGCTGGCCGACGACAGTGGAATCTGCATCGACGCGCTGGACGGTGCGCCGGGGGTCTATACCGCTGACTGGGCCGAGACGGGGAACGGCCGAGACTTCGGGATGGCCATGGCCCGCGCCTGGCGTGAGCTTGAGGCCATTTCGGCCCCGATGCCCCGGACGGCGCAGTTCCGCTGCACGCTGGTGCTGATGTGGCCCGACGGGCACGACGAGGTGTTCGAAGGCGTCCTGCCCGGCCAGGTGGTCTGGCCGCCGCGCGGCGAGGAAGGCCATGGCTATGACCCGATCTTTCAGCCGGACGGTCATGACGTCACGCTGGGGCAGATGCCGCCCGAGTTGAAGAACAGCCTCAGCCACCGCGCCCGCGCCGTCGCCGCGATGATCGAGGGCGTCTTTGCATAGCGCCCCAACCCTTGCAACGGATACGCTCGACGACTGGCGTGCCGGTGGCTTCGGGCTCTACGTCCACTGGCCGTTCTGCGCGGCCAAGTGCCCCTATTGCGACTTCAACAGCCATGTGACTGATCGGATCGACCAGCGCCGTTGGGCCGCCGCGCTGTCGGCCGAGGTCGCCCGGCTGGCCGCCGAGACGCCTGACAGGCATCTCGGCAGCATCTTCTTCGGCGGCGGGACACCATCGCTGATGCTGCCCGAAACCGTCGATGCGGTTATTCGTGCGGCGCAACAAGGCTGGGGCTTCGCCAACGACATCGAGATCTCGCTCGAAGCCAATCCGACAAGCGTTGAGCGCGGCCGCTTCCGCGGCTTTGCCGAGGCCGGAGTGAACCGACTTTCGATGGGGGTGCAGGCACTAAACGACGACGACCTGCGCAAGCTGGGCCGCATGCACAGCGTGGCCGAGGCTCGGGCCGCCTTCGACGTGGCGCGCGAGGCGTTTCCACGAGTCAGCTTCGATCTGATCTATGCGCGACAGGGCCAGGACCGTGCGGCTTGGCGGGCGGAACTGCGCGACGCCCTGGCAATGGCCGTCGATCACCTGTCGCTCTATCAGTTGACGATCGAGCCCGGGACCGCCTTCGGTGCGCGTGCAGCCGCTGGAAAATTGCGCGACCTGCCCGATGAGGACCTGTCTGCAGACATGTACGCCGACACCCAAGAGATCTGCGAGGCCGCCGGACTTGTGGGCTATGAGATATCGAACCATGCCCGTGCGGGAGCTGAGAGCCGCCACAATCTCATATATTGGCGGCAAGGCGATTGGGCCGCGGTCGGACCGGGCGCTCATGGCCGCCTGACCCTTTCCGATGGCCGTTTTGCCACCGAGGCGCATCGAGCCCCGGAAGAGTGGCTGACGGCCGTCGAGGCCACAGGAACGGGAGAGTTGCCTCGGGCGTTGCTGCCGCGTGACGAACAGGCGACGGAATACCTGCTGATGGCGATGCGACTGAGCGAAGGGCTGGACACGGTCCGGTTTGAGCATGTCTCCGGTACCGCCCTCAGCGAGGATAAGCTGGTGTCGCTGGAAGACATGGGAATGATCCGTCGTCATGGTGGCCGCATCATCGCGACCGCAGAAGGTCGACCGGTGTTGAACGCAATCCTTCGCGAATTGGCGGTCTGACATGAGACGCAGGGCCTGGCTGATCGTGGGGTGGCTGTTCACCATCATCGCCATGATCGGGATTCCCGTTCCAGTCCTTCCGACGGTTCCGTTCCTTCTGGTGGCTGCAGGGGCATTCGCCAGATCATCCCCGGCGTTGCAGCAGCAGATCCTGGATCATCCCACCTATGGTCCCCCCGTCCGAGCATGGCAGGAACGCGGAGTCGTGGGACGGATCGCAAAGATCTGGGCCATCTCCGCCATGACAGGTGGCGTCATGATTGCATGGTGGCTTGGCATGCCGGATTGGGTGGTCGCCGTTCAAGCGGCCATTTGCGTCGCTGTCGCCCTATTCCTGATCAGCAGACCCGAAAGATAGACCTGATGTGGTAGCCTCACGAAAGACTACCACATCATGTATCAGCCGCGTCCGCCTAGCATCTGGCAAAGTCGATCCAGTTGATCAAGATCCTTATACGAGATGATCATCTGACCACCGCCCGTCCCTTGGTGGTCGATCTGGACGCCCATCTTCAAATGCGCCGACAGATCAGCCTCCAGCGCACGTGTATCAGCATCCTTGGCAGAACTGCGGTTCGCCCGCTTCGGCTGTGCATCACCCGGCTGGGCCAACTTGCGGACCATCTCTTCGGTCTCTCGCACCGACAGTCCCTTCTCCGAGACCTTCCGTGCCAGTTGCGCAGCATTGGGCGCCGTGATCAAGGCGCGAGCATGTCCCGCCGTCAGCTTGCCGTCTTTGACCATGTCCTGGACAGGATCGGGCAACGACAGCAAACGGAGCAGGTTGGCAATGTGGCTGCGGCTCTTGTTCAAGGCCTCGGCAAGCCGCTCTTGCGTGTGCCCGAAGCGATCCATGAGTTGCCGGAATGACGCAGCCTCTTCGATGGCATTGAGATCGGCACGCTGGATGTTCTCGATGATGGCGACTTCCAGAACTTCGTTGTCGCTCATCTGCCTGATGATGACGGGCACCTCGTGAAGTTGCGCCATTTGTGCCGCCCGCCAGCGACGCTCGCCCGCGACGATCTGATAGAGCCCCTGATCCGAAGGATGAGGCCGGACAATCAATGGTTGAAGAACGCCGCGTTGCTTCAATGAAGCAGCAAGTTCCTGTAACGCTTCAGGGTCGAAGTTGCGCCGTGGCTGATCTGGATTGGCAGTAATCTGTTCGATCGGGACCATCGTCTGATCACGGGCTTTATCAGCCTGCGAATCCGTCCCCATGTCCATATCAGCCATCAAGGCTGACAGCCCCCGCCCCAGCCCCCGCCTCGCCACCTTGTTTTCAGCCATCATGCGTTCTCCGACACCAGCTTCAAGCGGCCGACAAATTCGGACGCAAACTTTCGGTAAGCAATACTGCCTTTCGACAGTGGATCATAGGCGAGAACTGGCTGCGCGTGCGATGGTGCCTCGGACACCCGCACATTTCGGGGAATCACGGTCGTATAGACAAGATCACCCAATGTCTCACGGGCATCGGCCTCGACCTGCTGAGACAGGTTATTGCGATAATCAGACATAGTGAGCAAGATCCCGTTCACCCGCAAGCGCGGGTTGGCACCGTGCCGGACCTGCTTGACCGTCGCAAGAAGCTGCGACAGTCCTTCCAAGGCATAAAATTCCGCCTGCAAAGGGACTAGGACGCTGGTGGCGGCGACCATGGCATTGACCGTCAGCAGGCCCAAAGCCGGCGGGCAGTCGATCAGAACGACCGTTCCCTCGGGGGCCGCCTTCAACTGCTTTTCCAAGAGACGCGTCCGGTCCACGACCTGCGCCAGTTGAACATCCGCAGAGGCAAGGTCCGACGTCGAAGGAACCAACTTCAGATTGGCGATGTCGGTTTCAACAGCCACCTTCGCAAGATCGACATCGCCCGTTAGTAAGTCATAGACAGTAAAATGACGTTCGTCTGCCTCGATACCCAGTCCGGTCGAGGCATTGCCTTGTGGGTCTAGATCAACCAAAATTGTTGGGATGCCGACTTCCGCAAGGGCTGCGCCCAGATTGACGGCAGTTGTTGTCTTACCCACTCCGCCCTTCTGGTTGGCAATGGCAATGATTTGTTGATCAACCATGGGCCGATACTCCGGTAATCTTCAGAATCGCAGCGTCTGGGTCGGTTTTACTTTGAAACGGTTCAACATCAAACGACCAAAGACGTCTTGCCGCTTCGCATTCCTCTTGCCATCTGCGCCCTTTCATCAGCCAAGCGGTTCCGTTCGGCTTGATATGATGCGCCACCATGGCCAGCAAACGATCAAGAGGAGCGAGCGCTCGTGCAGAAATTTGTGACGCATGCATCGGCGGAATTTTCTCTGCCCGCTCCGCCTTGATCACGACATTAGGAAGATCTAAATCCCGTGCGACCGTGCGTAAAAATGCGCTTTTCCGCGTATCGCTCTCAACCAAGGTGAATTTAACGGGCTCATCCCGCATCGCTATAGCCACAATCAGGCCAGGAAATCCACCGCCGCTTCCAAGATCAACCCAATCGCCCATTGGCTTGGATGCTAAATCTGCAAGTTGCAGGCAGTCGTCGACGTGGCGAAACCGCGCTTGCTGAAGTGTATCGGGTGCAACAAGGTTAATTCTCGGGTTCCACTTCAATAAAGTTGCAAGGAACTCTTGGAGTTTTTCCTCTGTTTCACGTGAAACATTGCTCATCGGGACCGTTGGGCGGTAGCAGCGATGACAAGCAGGTTCAAGGCAGCAGGCGTCATACCCTCAATAACTGCAGCTTCCGCAAGATTTGCGGGTGCTTTTAGTCTGAGCTTATCTCGCAACTCTCCCGAGAGACCGGAGAGTGTTGTATAGTTAACATGAGTGAGTGAGAGGCCTTCGTTCTCCCTTACACGAGCTGCATCACGCTCTTGCCGGTCAGCATACTGCGAATAAAGAGCGTCGTTTCGGAGCTGAGTTCTCGTCCCCGGTGAAATTTCTTGAAGTTCAGGCAGGATTTCTGTCAATGTAGCTTCAGATAGATTCTGGTACCCTAGCAGGCTGAAACCAGACCGCATCTGTCCGTCGAGTCTCACATCCACCCCGGCACGGCGAAGTTCGGTCGGCGAGAACCTCTTCACTGAAAGTGCTTCTCGAGCCGACACGTAGGCGTCTTGCCTCGCCAAGAAGCTGCGCTGTCTTGCAGGCGAAACGACGCCGATTTGCATTCCCTTCGGTGTCAGCCGTTGATCAGCGTTGTCGGCCCGCAATGTCAGTCGGAACTCGGCTCGTGACGTGAACATACGATACGGCTCCGTGACTCCCTTGGTAACTAGGTCGTCAATAAGAACACCAATATAGCTCTCAGTCCGGCTAAATATCACCGGCTCTTCTCCTCGTGCCATCTGCGCAGCATTTATGCCGGCTACAAGGCCTTGAGCGGCAGCCTCTTCATAGCCTGTGGTCCCATTTATCTGGCCAGCGAGATACAGGCCGTTGAATCCCTTTACAGACAACGACCTCGTCAACGCAGTGGGGTCGATGTAGTCGTATTCGACGGCATAGCCCGGCTGAAGGAGTGCGGCGTGCTCTAGACCGCGTATCGACCGGACATATGCTTCTTGGACATCAAGCGGCAAAGAAGTGGAAATGCCATTGGGGTAAACAGTGTGGTCCTGCAACCCCTCAGGCTCTAAAAATATCTGGTGCGAAGACTTGTCCACGAAACGCAGCACTTTGTCCTCAATCGACGGGCAGTATCGGGGACCTCGCCCTGAAATATGGCCTCCATACATCGCGGATCTAGCGATGTTCCGGCGGATGATCTCGTGAGTTTCTTCATTAGTCTCCGTAATTCCGCAACAGATTTGCCCATTGACTGGCCGATCGTTCAAGTACGAAAACATGACAGGTTCATCGTCGCCCTTCTGATCTTCCAACTTCCCCCAAGCAATTGTCCGGCCGTCAAGCCGGGGGGGCGTTCCGGTCTTCAAGCGCCCCATCGGCAGGTCAAGACGCTGCAAATCCGATGCTAGACCAGATGAAGCGTCGTTGCCCCACCGACCGGCAGGCCGGCTTTCATTCCCGACATGAATTCGACCGTTCAGGAAGGTGCCGGTTGTGATGACCACAGTAGACGAACGTACTACGTTATCGCCGGCAACATAGACACCTGTAATTTTGTCTCCATTGAACAGAAGGCCGGTAATTTCAGCGAGTATTAAATCAACGTTTTTGTAGTTTCTGATCGTTTTAAGCGCGGCTGCGCGATAGATCGCACGATCCATTTGCGCACGCGGCCCCTGAACGGCAGGGCCTTTTTTCCGGTTCAACATCCTGAATTGGATTCCGGCGTAGTCGGCTAGAACCCCCATCACGCCATCTAGCGCGTCGACCTCCCGAACCAGGTGACCCTTTCCCAAGCCTCCGATTGCCGGGTTGCATGACAGTGTGCCGATGTCATCTTCACGCATCGTGAGCAGGGCGACAGACGCACCCATGCGTGCTGCTGCAGTCGCGGCTTCCAGACCTGCATGACCCGCGCCGATAACTGCTATATCGTAATGTTTCACGTGGAACATTCCTACTTACCGATACAGAAGGAAGAGAAGATAGTGTCTAGATAGTCTTCGACGCCGATCTTGCCAATTAACCTATCGAGAGCAAAATTGGCTCGGCGCAAAGCCTCGGCAACAATCTCTGCTGGAACATGCTCCACATCCTGTAGTGCAAATACCGCATCTTTGAGTTCCTGCCGCTGCCTCTCGTGACTAACAATGCCCGCACCAACCATACGCTGACCAAGTTCGCCATGAATCGCATCTAGAAGTTCTTCAATGCCACTGCCGGTGACGGCTGAAATTGCAAGCGCGGCCGTCCGCGGATGAAGATCGGACTTGCCTTGTGCCGAAATATCTCCTGTCCGCCAGAGGCTCTGCTCTACAGCCCCGTCATCGGAAAGGTGAATGCGCAGATCTGCGGCTTCTGCGCGGCTACGTGCTCTCTGAATCCCGATACTTTCCACGTCATCATCCGAATCGCGCAATCCCGCTGTATCAAGAAAAGTTACTGCTAGGCCCCTGAGATCCATCCGCAGTTCTAAGATATCTCTTGTTGTTCCCGCGCGCTCTGATGTAATCGCTACGTCCCGCTGTGCCAGTCGGTTGAGAAGGCTAGACTTACCGGCATTTGGTGGCCCAACAATCGCAACTTCGAACCCTTTACGGATCTGCTCTGCCGCCGCAAAACCTCTGATTTCATTGCCCAGCATTTCTTGGACCTCCGCAACGATCTCATAGACCCGGGGAGGCACTTCATCCGGAACGTCTTCGTCAGCGAAGTCGACACTGACTTCGACCAACGCGCCGGCTTCCACAAGCAGAGCCCGCCAATGTGCAGCCCGCTTCGCCAGTTCCCCTCCAGCGGCGCGAATTGCAAGGCGCCTTTGACTTTCTGTTTCTGCAGCAAGAAGATCACCAAGTCCCTCAATCTCTGCAAGATTCATCCGCCCGCTCAAGAAGGCGCGCTTGGTAAATTCACCTGCCTCGGCAACCCGTGCACCAGAGCGGAGTAAGATTGCCTCAACCCGCCGCACAACCACCGGTGCACCATGAAGATGCAATTCCGCGACTTCTTCTCCTGTGAAGCTGGCGCCGGCATCAAAACGAAACGCCAGCACCTGGTCGATGACGTCACCCTGATCAATGAGGTTTCGCGTATAGGCCATGCGCGCGATTGGCAGGTCTCCAACAAGCGCTTCTGCGGCTTGACGGGCGCCCTCGCCGCTAAGACGAATGACGGAAACGCCCCCCCGCCCAGGCGGGGTGGCTTCTGCGAAAATCAGTTCCATAAAGACCCCGTCAGGCGTTCATCGAGTCGAAGAATTCAGAGTTCGTCTTGGTCTGCTTTAGCTTCGAGATCAAGAATTCGACTGCATCCGTCGTCCCCATCGGATTCAGGATGCGACGCAGCAGATAGGTTTTCTGTAGATCGCGGCTGTCGACCAAAAGTTCCTCTTTCCGCGTACCGGACTTGAGGATGTCCATTGCCGGGAAGACCCGCTTGTCGGCCACCTTCCGGTCAAGCACGATCTCGCTGTTGCCGGTGCCCTTGAACTCTTCGAAAATAACCTCGTCCATGCGTGACCCAGTGTCGATCAGCGCAGTGGCGATGATGGTCAGGCTTCCACCTTCCTCGATGTTCCGGGCTGCACCAAAAAAGCGCTTCGGCCGCTGCAATGCGTTCGCGTCGACACCACCGGTAAGAACTTTACCAGAACTCGGGACGACGGTGTTGAACGCCCTACCAAGTCTTGTGATTGAATCCAGCAAGATCACGACATCTCGCTTGTGCTCAACAAGTCTCTTGGCTTTTTCGATGACCATCTCGGAGACAGCAACGTGCCGGCTAGCTGGTTCGTCGAAGGTCGAGGACACGACTTCACCGCGCACGCTGCGCTGCATGTCGGTTACTTCTTCGGGGCGTTCGTCGATCAGCAGGACGATTAGGTAGCACTCAGGGTGGTTGCGCTCGATGGAATGAGCAATGTTCTGCAGCAGAACCGTCTTGCCGGTCCGCGGCGGCGCGACGATGAGCGACCGTTGGCCCTTGCCAATCGGCGACACCAGGTCGATGATCCGCGCGCTGCGATCCTTGATGGTTGGATCCTCGATCTCCATCTTCAGGCGCTCGTCGGGATAAAGGGGCGTAAGGTTGTCGAAGGCGACCTTGTGACGTGCCTTTTCCGGATTTTCAAAGTTGATCCGCTCAACGCGGGTCAGCGCAAAGTAACGCTCATTGTCGCCAGGTGCGCGAATGACACCTTCGACCGTGTCACCCGTGCGAAGGGAATGCTGACGGATCATGTCCGGGCTGACATAGATGTCGTCCGGGCCGGGCAGATAGTTCGCCTCGGTTGAGCGCAGGAAGCCGAAGCCGTCCTGCACGACCTCCAGCACGCCTTCACCGCCGATGTCCCAACCCTCTTCGGCATGCTCTTTGAGGATCGAGTACATCATCTCGCCCTTGCGCATGGTCGAGGCGTTCTCGATTTCCCACTCTTCCGCCATGGACAGCAGGTCGGCGGGGCTTTTCGCCTTGAGATCGGACAGGTTGAGGCGTTCTTCGGTCATATCAGCGCATACTTTCGGCCACACGACAGATCGGGCAGCGGATGAATTCTGTTCGGAGAATCCCAAGCCGGACGGCAGGGGTTGCCGGGCATGTAAGGCCCGCGCCGCCACGAGTCAATCTTTTCGGTCAGAACTTCACGATCACGGCGGAAACGACGGCGATCATCAAAAGCGTAGGCACCTCGTTCATCATCCGATAGCGCCGCCCACTTTGGGCCTGTCCGCCGGACAATTGACGCCGTTCCCTGGCGCACCACATGTGAAACCAGGTCATCGCGATGACCGCGCCTGCCTTGACCCAGGGCCATGCCAGCGACCAGTCGACGATGCCTGGCGTTAGGACAAGAGTCAGGCCGCTGATCCAGGTCGCAATCATCGCCGGATTCATGATCAGCCGCAGAAGCTTCTCCTCCATGATCACGAAACTGCCCGCCGGCTCGTCCGAAACTGCCGGTCTCTCGGAATGATAGACGAACAGTCGCGGCAGATAGAACAGACCTGCCATCCAGGAAATTACCGCCATGACGTGAAAGGCCTTCACGTAGGGATAGATCAGCAGAAGCCAGTCGAGCATCGGGAACCTCGTTTCCTGCTCACTTAAATAAGAAGAAGAAAGAAAGGAATGTTGTTGTAGTAGGCCCTGTGGACGGAGGGACAAGGATTCCGCTCACCGGAATCTCCGCAGAATCAGCGCTTGTGGATAACGCCGGGGAAAATCTGTGCCAGGTCTGTAAAGTCTTTTGTTAACATATAGATCGCCTGGGGATAATTTTGCGGATAATCATCCTGCGCCAGTTTTCTCCACAGCTTCACGAAGGCGGCATATGAAACTGTCCAGATGTGAACAAGTAGCTCGTGTACCCTGTCTGTTCTGTGGCTGAATCCAGTCTACACAGGGTCTTGACGCGGTTGCACCCAGACGCCGGCCCGATTCCCTCAGCGACTTGTCCACAATGTTGCCGCTGAAGGTCTGAGCCGCATCGGTCACAGACGTTAGCCAATCTGGTCGATGGATCTTTTTTCCGTGCGGCTGGCGACCTAGTCTAAGCCGGACCGCAGCCAGTCAGAAAGCTCGATGACGACCGAACTTCCCGCCAGCCATGTCAGCCATGCCCCGCTTGCCGGCGTCATCGGCATGCCGATCGCGCACAGCCGCTCGCCGCGCCTTCATACGCATTGGCTGGCACGATACGGGCTGCGCGGACACTACGTCCCGATCCCGGTCATGCCCGAACACTTGGCCGAGGTGCTTCGCGTCATGCCACGCATGGGATTTGTCGGGGCCAACGTCACGATCCCGCACAAGGAAGCCGTTCTGACCCTAGCCGACACGGTAACAGACCGGGCCGCGCTGATCGGCGCTGCCAACACGCTGATCTTCCGCCCGGACGGAAAGATCCATGCCGACAACACTGACGGCTATGGCTTCGTGGCCAATCTGCGGCAGAACGCACCGGAGTGGTCGCCCGACAAATCCACCGCCGCAGTGATCGGCGCGGGCGGCGCCGCACGCGCGGTCGTCGCATCTCTCTTGGACAGTGGCGTTACCGAGCTGCGGATCACCAACCGCACGCGGCTGCGGGCCGAACAGATCAAGGCCGAATTTGGCGCAAGGCTGGTGGTCTATGACTGGGCGCAGATCGGCAACATGCTGGAGGGCGCGACGACGGTCGTGAACGCCACATCGCTGGGGATGGAGGGGAAGCAGCCTCTGCGCATCCCCTTGGACGCATTGTCGCCAGGCGCAGTCGTGACCGACCTCGTCTACACGCCGCTGATGACGCCCTTCTTGGCTGAAGCTCAGGCCCGCGGCTGTCACATCGTCGACGGCTTGGGTATGCTGCTGCACCAGGCAGCCCCCGGCTTCGAGCGCTGGTTCGGGCAGCGCCCCGAGGTTGACGACGAGGCGCGGCGGGTCGCGCTGGAATGACCTTCCGCCTTGGCCTGACCGGCAGCATCGGCATGGGCAAGTCGACGACGGCGCAGTTGTTCCGCGATCTCGGCCATCCCGTCTGGGACGCCGACGAGGCTGTTCATCGCCTTTATGCGAAGGACGGTGCGGCTGTGGCGCCAGTCGCCGCGGCCTTCCCTGCGGCCTTGCAAGGCGGTGCCATTGACCGCGACGCGTTGAAGCAGGTCATCAGCCATGCCCCCGCCGCGCTGGCGCAGCTGGAGGCGATCGTCCATCCTCTGGTGGCCGAGGATCGGCAGGCTTTCCTGTCCAGCCACCGCGAAGCGCCGCTTGTCGTTCTGGACATTCCGTTGCTGTTCGAAAGTGCTGCCGCACCCGAACTCGACGGGGTGGCGGTGGTGTCGACCGATGCCGAAACTCAGGCGGCGCGGGTGCTGGCCCGTCCGGGCATGACCCCCGACATCCTGCGTTTGATCCTTGCACGGCAGATGCCGGATATGGAAAAACGAGCCCGCGCCGATTGGGTTATCCCGACCCACAGCGTCGAGGCCGCCCGGCAGGCCGTCGTCCAGATCATCAGTGAGGTCATACCGGATGCGTGAGATCGTCCTCGACACCGAAACCACCGGATTCGACGCCGAGGGTGCCGATCGCATCGTCGAGATCGGCGCGCTGGAACTGATGAACCACCTGCCGACGGGGCGCACGTTCCACGTCTATATCAACCCCGAACGTTCGATGCCGAAAGAGGCTTTCGACGTCCACGGGCTGGGCGACGACTTCCTGCGCGACAAGCCCCTCTTTGCCGAGGTGGCGGCAGGCTTCATCGATTTCATCGGTTCCGATGCCAAGCTGGTGATCCATAACGCCAGCTTCGACATGAAATTCCTGAACGCCGAGCTTCGCCGCGCTGGCTATCCCACCCTGCCCGCTTCCCGCGCTCTCGACACGCTGATGCTGGCGCGCGAGAAGTTCCCGGGCTCACCGGCAACGCTGGACGCGTTGTGCCGCAGATACGGCGTCGACAACTCGGGCCGAGAACTGCACGGCGCGCTTCTGGACAGCGAACTGCTGGCCGAAGTGTATCTCGAACTGATCGGCGGCCGTCAGCCAGACCTGGTCTTGGACGGGGCACCCGCGGGCGGCGACGAGGTGCGGGCGGCAGGTGGCACGGTACGACCCCGCAGCCCGCGCGCCCGACCGCTGCCGCCCCGCCTGACCGAAACCGAGCTTGAGGCGCACACCGCCTTCGTCGCCACTCTGGGCGATGATGCCCTGTGGACTCGCTACGGCTGAATTCGACGCCGGCCTTGCACCAAGGGGCCGAGGGCCGCATTCTGCTGCAAACGAATTGCGGGGCGGCATGCCGAAATGGCTTCACGAGATCCTGGCATTCTGGGGCGCCGTCTTTGACCGGATGGACAAGACCCACATGCCCCTGATCGCCGCAGGCGTCGCCTTCTACGCGATGTTCGCCGTGTTTCCGGGACTTGCCGCGATCATCGCTCTGTGGAGCCTGTGGTTCGACCCGGCGGTCGTGATGACCTATCTGGACGTCGCGCACGAGTTCATGCCCGAAGGCGCCGCGGGCATCGTCGACGACCAGGTGACCACCCTGACGCAGAATGGCCAGACCTCGGTCGGCTGGACGTCGTTCATCTCGTTCCTGATCGCCACGATCGCAGCGCGGGCGGGGGTCGATGCGCTGATCCGGGGCCTGAATTCGGCCTATGGCGTCAGGTCGCATTCCACGATCTTCGGATTTCTGTTGGCCTATGTCCTGACGCTGGTGATCGTGGGAATCTCGATCGCGGGGCTGGCGACCATCGTCATCGTGCCGGTGGTGCTGAACTTCTTCGTCGTGGCGCCCGTCCGGTCGCTTCTGGTGACGGCCTTGCCCTGGGGCGGGATGTTTCTGCTCGTCATCCTGACCATCGGCATCCTCTACCGCTATGGCCCCAACGTGAAGACGCCGCGCACGCCGATCTTCACCTGGGGGGCGCTGTTCGCGGCGCTGCTGTGGTCAGCAGGCTCGATCGCGTTTTCTGCCTATCTGGGCAGCTTCAACAGTTACAACCGCATCTACGGCTCGATCGGGACGGTCGTGGCGCTGCTGATGTGGTTCTATCTGGCAGGCTTCTCGGTGCTTCTGGGCGCGCTGATCAATGTCGAGCTTGCGCGCCGACGCCGCCTCCGCGCCGCACGCGAGGCGCGGCGCGGGTTCGACGAGCTTTTGGCCGAGAAATCGACCTGATCAGACCTCCAGCCCCTCGGTCGAGGCGAAGAACATCGCCTGGCTGACGGCCGAGCGCACCTGCTCTTCGCTGTAGGGCTTCGAGATCAGGAACGCAGGTTCCGGACGGTCGCCGGTCAGCAGCCGCTCGGGGAAGGCGGTGATGAAGATCACCGGGATGTCTCCCATGCTGGACAGAAGCTCGTTCACCGCATCGACGCCCGACGATCCGTCCGCCAGCTGGATATCGGCCAGGATCAGGTCCGGCCGCGACTTGCCGGCCAGTTCGATGGCGGCGGTATGGGTGCGGGCGACACCCGTCACCTCGTGGCCCATCGCCTGGACGATGCCCTTCAGGTCCATCGCGATGATCATCTCGTCCTCGATCACCATGACCTTGCCGCGCAGCGTGTTGCCCATCTCGTTCAGGGCGATCTGCACCAGCTCCTCGGCCTCGGCGGTGTCGATCTGCATGACGCGGGCGATCTGGTCGGTGCGCAGCTCCTCGATGGTGCGCAGCAGCAGCGCCTCGCGAGAATTCGGGGTCAGGCCGCGCAGGTGGTCCTGCGCCCGGCGTTCGCGGGCCGACATCTCGGCCTCTTCGACGGGCTGTCCCGAGCTTTGCCAGATCGCGTGGAACGTCTTGAACAGCGCGATGCGCAGGTCGTCCTCGCCGTCCAGGACACTGCGGTCTGACAGGATCGCCTCTAGCGTCGCCGCCGCATAATTGTCACCCGCGGTTTGGCTGCCGGTCAGGGCGCGGGCGTAGCGACGCAGGAACGGAAGCTCGCGCCCGATGTTTTGGGCCAGATCGGCAACAGTCATTACACAGTCCTTCTAATTCGCGTATTGCAAGGAACCAACTGAACCGCCTATCGGTTGCATGGTGTGCGCACAAGATTGTCGGGACTGACACCAATATGACAACCAAGAAAGATGACCGTCGGAGAGCGGCAGTGGAAAAACAGATCGATGAGAACCTCAAGAGGGTCTATGAGCAAGATGCCACTGTGGACATCCCCGACCGGTTTCTTGAGCTTCTGAAGAAGTTGAAAGACCAGGAATGACACGAAACCCGGCTGCACCCGGCCTCCTTTCCTTCCTTGGTACCTGATCATATGCCCCAATCCGCTTCGGCCAATCCTCGCGACCAGCTGGTAGATCACCTGCCTGCGTTGCGTGCCTTCGCATTGTCCCTGACCCGAGAAGGCGCCGCGGCCGACGACCTGGTTCAGGATACCATCGTCAAGGCCTGGACGAACATGGACAAGTTTCAGGCCGGCACGAACCTGCGCGCCTGGCTGTTCACGATCCTGCGCAACACCTTCTATTCCTCGCGCCGCAAGACCAAGAGAGAGGTCAGCGACAGCGACGGCATCCATGCGGCCCGTCAGGCAGCACGTCCTGACCATGACGGCCGGCTGGCGCTGCGCGACTTCCGCGCCGCCTTCGAACAGCTGCCCGACGAACAGCGCGAAGCCCTGATCCTTGTCGGCGCCTCGGGGTTTTCCTACGAAGAAGCCGCCGACATGACGGGGGTCGCCGTCGGCACCGTCAAGTCACGGGCCAATCGCGGGCGGCGCAAGTTGGCCGAGTTGCTGCACCTTGAGGACGGGGAAGAGCTGAACATGACCGATCAGGCCACCCTTGCGGTGATGGCGCAGAACAACGTCAGCTCGCGCTGAGGCGGGCGTCATGCTCAGGCGGATCACCGACCGGCTGGACTTCACAAGGCGCCTCGGGTTCCGGCTCGGGGGGCTTCTGTCCGTCGCGATCCTGCCCATCGGACTGATCTCACTCGTCCAGAACCTGCATTTGTCCCGAGAGGCCGAGCGGAGCGCCGAGATCGCGCTGCTGGGCCGGACCGCGTCGGCCGCGGCTGGCGAAAGGGCGCTGCTGCAAAGCGCCCTAGGCTCGGCCGACGCCCTGGGGCCGGCGGTGCTGGAAAGCCTGGACCGGCCAGAGGTCTGCTCGCAACTGCTGCGGAACTTCGTCCAGCGCAGTGGGACCTATCGGCAAGCCGCCTATGTTCCACTGGACGGGATCGTGGAATGCACCTCGGCCGATTCTGCAGATGTGCCGATCGACCTGTCCGATACCGACCTGATGCGCCAGTTCCTGCAGTCGCCGGTGACGGCCGTCACCGCGATGTCCTACGGACCCGTCAGCCGACAGCCCGTGGTGGTGGTGATGCAGCCGCTTTATCGGGACCGCGACCTGATCGGGATGACCGCCCTGTCGCTGACGCAAGAGCTGTTGCGCTCGACCCACGCCATGGATTTCGGCACCGATGGCGCCCGCATCCTGACCTTCAACAGCCGTGGCGAGGTGCTGAACGCCGACGTCACCGATCGCGGCGACTTTCAGGCGCTGCTGCCTAAAGGGCGGTCGTTGATCAGCCTGCTGGACGATGGCAAACCGACCTTTCGCGCCACCGCAAACAACGGAGAGACGCGCGTCTTCACCGTTGTCCCCGTCGTCCCCAGCCTCGTCTACGCCCTTGGCAGCTGGAGCCCGAAGACCGCTGGCATCGGCGTCTTCCAGGTCTCGCGCTTCGGGGCTGTGCTGCTTCCGGTGGCGCTCTGGATCGTGTCGCTGGCCGTCGCCTATTTCGCGGTCTTCCGGCTGGTGCTGCGCCACATCACCGTCCTGCGCGGCCAGATGCGCCGCTTTGCCATCGGCAACCGCGACACGGCACCCCCCGTTCTCGAGGATGCGCCGACCGAGATTGCCGACGTCAGCCAGACGTTTCACAACATGGCGCGCATCCTGATCCGCGACGAAGAGGCGATGGAACAGGCGGTGGCCGAAAAGACCGTTCTGCTGAAAGAGGTTCACCACCGGGTCAAGAACAACCTCCAGCTCATCGCCTCGATCATCAACATGCAAAGCCGGTTGATCGACGATCCCGATGCCAAGCGGGTGCTGCGGTCGGTGCAGGACCGGGTGGCGGCGCTGGCGACGATCTATCGCAACCTCTATCAGGCCGAACAGCTGGACGCGGTCGAGGCCGACCGGCTGATCACGGACATCGTGACCCAGCTTGTCACCGCGACCCAGGTCTCGGGCCGCGACCTGCGGGTCGAAACCGACATCCAGCCTCTGACAATGCTGCCGGACCAGGCGGTTCCGCTGACGCTGCTCACGACCGAGGCCTTCACCAATGCGATAAAATACGCCCGGGCCCCGGCCGAGGGTGAGGCACCTTGGGTCCGTGTCAGCCTGAGCCAGCCCACACCGGGCCACGGGCTGCTGGAAATCGTGAACTCAGCCGCGCCCACACAGGACAAGAAGGGGACGGGGCTGGGAAGCCAGCTGATCGAGGCCTTCTCGATGCAGCTTGAAGGCGAGATCACCGCCGGCTTCGAAAACGACGCTTATCGCCTGTCGCTCTATTTCAAGCTGGCGCTAACCAGCTTCGGGCACAGCGGCGGCAGCCCCCGCCAAGTGGTCCTGACCTCGGCCGCGCGGGCAGGTTCGCGGCATTAGCTGGTCAATTCTCCACGACCGACTCAACCGCGGCTTGCGCCTTGCGCAGGCTGGTTTATCTTCCGATCATGACACATGAAGACAGCTATGATCTGGCGACAGGCCGCGGGTTGATCGCCTGCCCGCGCTGCGACGCGCTCCATGTCGAGGAAGACCTGGAAGCCGGCGAAACGGCGCGCTGCATCCGTTGCGGCACGGTCATCGCCAAGCCGCGCGAAGGCGCGTTCGCGCAGCTAATCGCGCTGGCCTTTACCTCGATGGTGCTTCTGGTGGGGGCGGTGTTCTTTCCGTTCCTGCAGGTCTCGGCGATGGGCTTCGGCAATGCCAGCTCACTCTTTGACGTGGCGCTGGCCTTTGCGGACGGTGTCCTGCTGCCGCTGGTGCTGGCGGTGCTGGCGATGATCATCGGCCTGCCCATCGTGCGGTCGTTCCTGCTGCTCTATACACTGGTGCCGCTGGCGCAGGGGCGCCAACCCTATCGCCACGCCGCCCGTGCCTTCCGCTGGTCCGAGATTCTGCGCCCCTGGTCCATGGCCGAGATCTTCGTGATCGGCACCGCCGTCGCGCTGGTCAAGGTCGCGGGGCTTGCCTCGGTGCATCTTGGGCCGGCCTTCTGGGCCTTTGCCGCGCTGATCTTCGTCAACATCGCCTCGCGCGCCTTCATGTGCCAGACGACGATCTGGGACGCCATCGAGGACGCCGGCCAGCGCACCGAATTCGATAGCCGCCCTGAAGGGGCCGACGCATGAGCGGGCCCGAGGCCGAGCACCGCGGCCCCATCCTGACCGCGCACCGCGCCGGGCTTCTGGGCTGTCACCGCTGCGGTCGGGTCTGGCCCGCCGATCAGATCCATTGCCACCGCTGCAACGCCCATCTGCGACCGCCGGACCGGCGGCGGCTGCAGGCGGTTTGGGCCTGGTGGCTGGCCGGGCTGATCGCCTATATCCCCGCCAACGTCTTTCCGATGATGCGCACCCAGACCTTCGCAGGCCTGGCCGGCAATTCCGAGGCCACGATCCTGGGCGGCGTGGTCGAGCTGATGCACCACGGCAGCTATGATATCGCGCTGATCGTCTTCGTCGCCTCGATCATCGTGCCGATCGGCAAGTTCATGGCGATCGCCTGGCTGGCGACCGTGGCGGGGCGCCCGGCCACGGCCGAACAGGCGCATTCGCGGCTGAAGGTCTATGAGGTGGTGGAGTTCATCGGGCGCTGGTCGATGATCGACGTCTTCGTGGTGGCCATCCTGTCGGCGCTGGTGCAACTGGGTTTCGTCGCCTCGATCCATCCGGGTCCGGCGGCGGTTTCGTTTGCGCTGTCGGTTGCGTTCACGATGCTTTCTGCGCAAAGCTTTGACGCGCGATTGATCTGGCGCGGCCTGCCCTTGCGCACCCGCAGCGATCCCTACGACCTCTGACGGCCAAGGACGACGACAGGATGACCGACAAGCCCCAGCCCCTGAAACCGGCTAGCCCGGTCCGCAAGACTGCCGCCCGGGCGGCGCAGGCGGGGGTCAACGTCATCTGGATCGTACCGATCATTGCGCTGATCGTGACCCTGGGCATCGCGTGGAATTCGTTCCGCGACCGCGGCACCCTGATCGAGGTGGTCTTTGCCGACGCGACGGGCATCACGCCCGGTGACACGACCCTGCGCTTCCGCGAGATCACCGTCGGGGGGGTCGAGGGCGTGAAGTTCACCGAGGACCTGTCGCAGGTCGTCGTCTCGATCCGCGTCGACAGCGACGTTGCACAATACATCGATGAAGATGCCGCCTTCTGGATCGTCCGGCCGCAGGTGTCGGCCCAAGGCGTCACGCGTCTTGATACGGTGCTGACTGGCGCCTTCATCGAGGGTTATTGGGACGCACAGATCAGCGAACCGGCATCGCGCTTCGACGGGCTGGAACGGCCGCCGCTGGTCCGCAGCGACCAGCCTGGCACTTGGGTGACCCTGTCGATGGACACGGCCGAGGGGCTGTCGGAAGGGGCGCCGGTTCTCTTCCGCGGGGTCGAGGTGGGGCGGCTGGAAAACGTCCGGCTGGCCGAAGGCGATGACCGCGTTCTGGCCGATGCCTTCGTCGAGGCGCCGCATGATGCGCGCCTGACGACCGCCAGCGTCTTCTGGGACACGTCAGGCTTCTCGTTGTCGCTTGGCGCGCAGGGCATCGCCTTCAACGTCAATTCCCTGTCGTCGGTCCTGCAGGGCGGCGTTGCCTTCGACACCATCGTCAGCGGCGGCAGCCCGATCGAGCCCGGCCATGTGTTCGAGGTTCAGGCCGACGAGGCCGCGGCGCAGTCCATGCTGTTCGCCACAGACGATACCGAGCGGCTGCGCGTCGGCATGCTGATCGACGATTCCCTGCAGGGGCTGACAAGGGGCGCCGACGTCCAGTTCCAGGGCTTGCGGGTGGGGCAGGTGACCGATCTGGCCGTGAACCTGGCCGAGGATGCCGAGGGAAATCCGATCGTCCAGCAGTTGGTGACGATGGCCATCTCTCCCCGCCGGCTTGGTCTTGACGATGATGCGACCGCCGAGGAAGCCCTGGCGCTGCTGCGCGAGGAGGTTGCGCAGGGCCTGCGCGCCCGCGTCGCCAGCGCAGGATTCCTGGGCACTTCGCTGATCGTCGAGCTGGTCGACATCGCCGAGGCCGGACCGGCCACCGTCGACGAGGCCACAGGGCCGAACCCTCTGATCCCCTCGGTCCCGGGCGATCTGGACGACTTCACCGCCAGCGCACAGGGACTTGTCCAGCGCATCGGCAACCTCCCTATCGAGGAGGTCCTGAACTCGGCCCGCGACACGCTGGACAGCATCACGGCGCTGGCCAGTTCCCGGGACACGCGCGCCATTCCCGGCGCCCTCCGCCAGGCGGTCGAGGAAGGCGCCGCGGCGCTGTCAGACATCAGCAGCATCACGGCGGAACTGGACGAGGCCAACAGCGGCGAAACCTTCGCCCGCCTTCTAGACGAGGCGTCCGAAGCCTTTACCGCGATCAGCGCGGCGGCCGTCGACGTGCCGGAGGTGATCGACCAGATCGATGCGGCCGCCGCCGCGGTCGAGGAATTCGGCTTTGCCGAGATTAGCCTGCAGGCCGAAGGAATCCTGGCCGACTTGCGCGCCATGCTGGGCAGCGAGGATGCCGAGCAACTGCCGCGCAACCTGTCGAACACGCTCGAGGCCGCGACCGGCCTTCTCAACGACCTGCGCGATGGCAATGCGGTGGGCAGCCTGAACAGCGCGCTGGAATCGGCCAGCACGGCCGCCGACCAGATCGCGCAGTCGGTCCAGCAGTTGCCGGACCTGATCCAGCGGCTGCAGGCCACCGCCGGCAGCGCCGAGTCCCTGTTCGCCAGCTATGGCACCCGTTCGCCCTTCAACAATGAACTGCTCGGCGCGCTTCGGGAACTGCGGCGCGCCACCGAATCCATCGGCTCGGTCGCCCGACTGATCGAGCGCAACCCCCGCGCCTTCATTTTGGGACGATAGACATGACGCTTCACCCCGCGCCCTTCCGCCTGCCGCTGTTCGCCCTTCTGGGGGCGGGCCTGCTGGCCGGCTGCTCCGATCCCGAGGCCACGGGCCGCTATCTTCTGGATGCCCCCGTGGCGGGGATCACCGTTCCAAACCGCCTCGGCACGGCCGAACTGAGGGACGTGACGCTGCCGGAATATGCCGCCGATCAGGAGGTGGCCTTCCAGACCGAGGACGGGGCCGTCAGGTCCAACCCGGAAAGCCTCTGGGCGGACAGCCCCTCGCGCGCCTTCACGCTCAGCTTGGCCAGCGCCATCAGCGCGGTGTCGGGCGCGACGGTCATCAGCGAGCCCTGGCCGCTGGCCGAGCCGCCAGCCAAGGTGGTCGAGGTGCGGGTGGAACGCGCCCTGTCGCAGGCCGACAACATCTATCGGCTGTCGGGACGTTATTTCGTGTCGGACGACGGACTGGCCGGCAGCGGCACGAATTACGTCCGCAGCTTCGACATCCAGGTGCCGATGACCTCCTCGGGTCCTGCCGCCACGGCCGAGGCCGCGGGCCGCGCCCTGTCGCTGCTGGCGCAGCAGATCGCGACCCTGTCCGGACCCGGCGCGACCATCGCCACCACGCAGCCGTCCGCGGATCCGCTGGACCTGCCGCCGCTGTTCTGACGGGTCACGCCAGCGCTGTCATGATCTGGGCGTGCAGGCGCGGTCCGGCGGCGATCATCCCGTCCACCTGCGCCCGCACGCTGTTGAAGCGCATCGGCTGGCCGCGTCGGTCGCTGACCATGGCCCCGGCGCGCTCGGCGATCAGGCTTCCGGCGGCGATGTCCCACTCCCAGCAGGCTCGCAGCGACAGCGCCGCGTCGAACTGCCCCGCGGCGGCCAGGCACAGCCGCCAAGCCAGGGACGACCGGAACTCGCGCCGGAAGCCCGGCATGTCGCCGCGCCAGTTGGCAGGATCGGCGACCGCACGATAAGTCAGGACCCGCGCCCCATCGATGCCCGCATCGCTGGGGCGGATGGGCCGGCCGTTCAGAAGCGCCACTCCGCCAGCGGTGGCCGTATAGGTGAGGCCCCTGACCGGCAGGTGCACCACGGCCGCAATGATCCGGTCTTCCTCGGCCACGGCCAGCGAATGAGCAAAGCCGTCTTGACCGTCGATGAAGGCACGGGTGCCGTCGATCGGATCGATGATGAAGCATCGCCGCGCGTCCAGCCGCGCGGGGTCAGCCTCGCTTTCCTCGGACAGCCAGCCATAGCCGGGGCGCGCGGCGGTCAGCCGCGCTTGGATGGCGTCGTTGACAGCAAGATCGGCCTCGGTCACAGGGCCTGCGCCGCCGCCCTTGTCCCAGGCCACCGGGTCGCGGCGCCAGAAGCGCAGGGCGATCTGCCCGGCCTCGGTGGCGGCGGCCGTCAGCAGGTCAAGGTCGGCCTCAGGCGCCTGCAACGGTCATGCCTTCGACCAGCAGGCTGGGCACCTCGGTCGCGCGCCAAGGCAGTGCGTCATCGGCGGCGATCAGCGTCAGAAGCATATCCCGCAGGTTGCCGGCGATAGTGCATTCATTGACGGGGAAAACGATCTCGCCATTCTCGACCCAGAAGCCAGCAGCACCGCGCGAATAGTCGCCGGTCGTCCCGTTGATCGACGCCCCCAGCATCGAGGTGACGACAAGCCCCCGCCCCATCTGCGCGATCAGTTCCTGCTGGCTGACCTGCCCCGGTGTCAGCACGATATTGCTGTGGCTGGGCGATGGTGCCGAGGCCAGCCCACGGGCGGCCGAAGCGGTGCTGTCCATCCCCAGCTTGCGTGCCGTCGCCAGATCCAGCGTCCAGCCCTGCAGCACGCCGGCGGCCACGATGCTGCGCGGCCGCGTGGCCAGCCCTTCGGCATCGAACGGACGCGACGAGGGAAAACGCGGGCGCAGCGGGTCCTCGACCAGGTCCATGCCAACGGGCAGCACCTGCTGGCCCAGATCGCGCCGCAGCCAGCTGGCGCCACGCGCCACCGCGCTGCCGTTCACCGCTGACAGCAGGTGACCGATCAGCGACGCGGACACCCGTCGATCGTAAAGGATCGGGAACGCCCCGGTCGGCGGCTTGCGCGCCCCGGCCCGCGCCAGCGTGCGTTCGGCAGCCAGCAGGCCGATTTCTTCGGGCGTGGGTAGGTCGGCGGCGAAGACACGGGATTCCCCGGCGTAATCGCGCTCCATCTTCAGCCCCTCGCCGGTGATCGCGACCGCCGAGATGGAATGCCCGGTCCGCGCATATCCCCCCGAGAACCCGTTCGAGGCCGCAAGCCACATCCGCCGGCGGCTGTAGCCGGCATTGGCGCTTTCCAGCTGGCTGATGCCTGCGACCGACAGGGCCGCGGCCTCGGCGCGCAGCGCCATGTCCTGAAGATGGGCGGGGTCAGGCTCGGGCGCGTCCTCGGCAATCTCCAGCCCCTGCGCGTCGCGGCCGGCCGACAGCTGCGACGGATCGGCCAGGCCCAGGTTGTCGTCCACGGGCGCTTCCTTGGCCATGGCGACGGCGCGGGCGGCCATCTGCGCAATGGCGTCCGCTGCGTGATCCGAAGACGAGACCGCCGCCTGACGTCCGCCGATCAGCACGCGCAGGCCGATCTCGACACCTTCGGCGCGCTCGGCCTGTTCCAGGTCGCCTGCCCTGACATCGATGCCGACGGAGCGACCGTCCACGGCCAGCGCATCAGCCTGGTCGGCGCCCGCGCGGCGGGCGGCGTCGACAAGAGCTTCGGCGAGGTGCTTCAGGCGGTCGGGATCGGCAGGGTCGGTCATGCGGTTCTCTGGTTGCTGGCGACACGCGCCATGGAAACGGCCAGGAGGGGCGCCCCGGCCGACAGCCCTTGGGCGCGCTTTACTTGACCTGCTGGCCGTTGGCGAAGATCGAGCCGTCGTCGCGGAACTCCAGCTCGGTCTGCAGCTGGTCGGGCTTCCCCTCGACCGGACGGGCGAACATCGCGATCATCATCCGCGGCGCCATCAGCTGGTCCTGCGGCACGATGCCCATCTTCACAAGGTTGTCCAGAAGCCCGTTGATCCCCGAGAAGGTCCCGGTGATCGAACCGGCCGGCTTGCTGGGGTCGTCGCCAAAGGTCAGGCTGCCGCTGAGATCGGCGGTGGCGCCAAGCGCGTCCAGCGAGATGTCGTTGATCGTCAGGCTGCGTGGCTGGAACGGCATCTGATCCTGCGCGCTGCCGTCATCCGGCGTCGGCGCGGCATCCGGTGCGGACATCGCTTCGGGGTCCAGCAGGTCGCGTGACAGGACCGCCTGCCCCTCGACGTCGATGACCAGGTTGGCAGGTTCTCGCGGCAGCGTCGACTGCGGGTCGAGGCTCTGCCACAGCGCGTCGTCCAGCGTCAGGCCCTGAAGAAGATAGGACAGCGCAAAGGGTTGTTCTTCGTCGGACGCGGTGACCGGGATCTGCAGCCCGAAGGAATTGCGCTCGACCCCGTAGGCCAGCGGGAACGGCATGTCGTCCGAGGTGATCCGGGTGGTCACCCCGGTGGTGGTGCCGCTGTAGGACATGCCCTCGTCCGACATCGCCATCGACAACTCGCCAGTTTCCGCCGCAATGCTGCCTTCGGCATCCTCGACGCCGCCATCCTCGGCCGTGACGCTGGACTGGAAGTTGATATTCAGCGTGCCCATGCCGATGGTGCCGTCGGCGTCGAAGCCCGCCCGCAGCGCCGCGGCTGGATTGTCGCCGAATTCGGCGCCGCCGTCCGGAAGAACGGTCGACCCTGCTACGGACAGGTCGGCGATGCGAACCGTGGCGGCAAAGCTGTCGGTCCCCGCCCCGTCGGGCGCATCCGGCGAAGGGCCGGTGGCATTGATCTCGGCCTGCAGGCTGTCGGCGGTGGCGTCGAGGGCGTTGCGGAAACCGCCCTCAGCGGTGCGTTCCGTGGTCTGAGTGCCCTGCACATCCGTCAGCGCCAGCGTGACGGGCGTCTGATTCACGTCATCCAGCGCCTGCCCGGTCATGGTCACGGTGGGGATGCTGTAGCGGTGCCGCATCTCCTTGGGCGTGCCCGAGGTGACGACCTCGTTTCCAGGCAGGTCGACAGACATTGTGAAACCGACATCCTCGCCCTCTGGCGTGGTGTTGCGCGCTTCGAGCGTCATCGGGCCCTCGACAACCGAGCGGACGTCGCCGCCGCCGGTCTGCGACATCTCCAGCCGCGGCACGACGAACAGGAACCGGCCGTCGCCGCTTCCGTCGTTGGTCACCCTGATATCCGACAGCGTCAGGTTGTTGCCTGCCGTATCCTGGGACCCGACCTCGACCTGATAGCCCATGTTCTCATAGCTCTGACGGAAGGTTTCCCAGACCTGGGCCGGAGTGACCTCGGCCAGGATCGGTCCGGCACCCAGAACCAGTGCAAGACCCGAGGTCGCAAGGGGACGAAACATGGCGGATACCTTTCGCAAACCAGAGTTCCGTGGGATTCCTGCCACAGTGCCTGCGAAAGGGAAAGGGAACAAGTCGTGATCAGCAGACCCTTGAACCGGTGCGGCCGCAACGGACCGGGCGCCCTTTTTCCCGCCCCGCCGCCCGTGGCGCCGGAACGAAGTTCGCGCTCCGCCGTTCGGCCACGGGGAATGTTCCGCGCCGTCGCAGGCGCCCGGCACGCTTGTCCTTTTTCGGTGCGCCTGCCTTGCGGACGGCCCTGACCGCCCGCAGTTAAGGGCCACGAACCTAAGGAGATTTTCGATGCGCAAGCTTGCCGCAGCCACTGCCCTGGCGCTGATCGCCGCCCTGCCCGCCGCCGCCGAGACCATCCGCGTGGGCATGTCCGGAGGCTATTTCCCCTTCACCTTCACCCGCGCGGACGAGCTGCAGGGCTTCGAGGTGGACTTCCTAAACGCCATCGCCGAGGAAACCGGCGACGAGATCGAATTCGTCACCATGTCGTTCTCGGGGTTGATCGGCGCACTGGAATCTGGGCGCATCGACACAGTCGCCAACCAGATCACCATCACGCCCGAGCGCGAGGAAGCCTTCGTCTTCACCCAGCCCTATGTCTATGACGGTGCGCAGGTGGTGGTGAAGGCGGGCAACGAAGCCGAGATCACCGGGCCCGAAAGCCTCAAGGGCCGCTCGGTCGCCGTGAACCTGGGGTCGAACTTCGAGGAGCTGCTGCGCGAACTGCCCTATGCCGACGAGATCGACATCCGCACCTATGAAAGCAACATCGAACAGGACACTGCACTGGGGCGCGTCGATGCCTTCGTGATGGACCGCGTATCCTCGGCCCAAGTGATCGCGGAAAGCCCGCTGCCGCTGGCCCTGGCCGGACAGCCGTTCTCCGAGATTCGCAACGCCTTGCCGTTCCGCGACGACGAGGAGGGCCGCGCGCTGCGCGACCGCGTCGACGCCGCCATCACCACGCTCAAGGAGAACGGAACACTGGCCGAGATTTCCGAAAAGTGGCTGAACGCCGACGTTACCAAGCCCGCAACTGACGCGACCGAATAAGCGATGCGCCCGCTGGACACCGCCTACATGATGGACCTGGTGCCGGTCATTGCCGGCTATGTGCCGCTGACGCTGTTCATGGCCATCGTGGCCATGATCGCGGCACTGGTGCTGGCGTCGATGCTGGCCATCGTGCGCGTCCTGCGCGTGCCGGTCCTGGACCGGGTCGTGGCGGTGTTCATCAGCTTCTTCCGCGGGACGCCGCTGCTGGTGCAGCTGTTCCTGTTCTACTTCGGCCTGCCGCAGATGGTGCCGGCGATGACGGGCATCAACGGCGTCACCGCCGCGATCATTGGCCTGACGCTGCATTTCTCGGCCTATATGGCCGAAAGCATCCGCGGCGCGATCCTGGGCGTAGACCGCAGCCAGTGGGAGGCCGCGCAATCCATCGGCATGACCCAGGGACAGCTTTTGCGCCGGATCATCCTGCCGCAGGGGGCGCGGACGGCGGCGCCGACCCTGATGAACTATTTCATCGACATGATCAAAAGCACCTCGCTGGCCTTCACCCTGGGCGTGACCGAGATGATGGGCGCCGCGCAGAAGGAAGCCGCCGGCAGTTTCCTGTATCTTGAGGCGTTCCTGGTGGTCGCAATCTTCTACTGGATCATCGTCGAGGTGCTGTCGGTCGGCCAGCGGCGCCTTGAAACAAGCCTCGGAAAGGCGGTGGCGCGATGAGTTGCCAGATCGAGATCACCGGATTGGTCAAGCGCTTCGGCGGCAACACGGTGCTGGACGGCATCGACCTGTGCCTCGAACCCGGCGAGCGTGTGGCGATCATCGGGCCGTCGGGGACCGGCAAGTCGACGCTGCTGCGCTGCCTGAATTTCCTCGACCGCCCGGACAGGGGCGTGATCCGGTTGGGCGACCTTTCGGTGGATGCCGCCCGCGCCAGCCGCGCCGAGGTTCTGGCGCTGCGGCGGCGGACGGCCTTCGTGTTCCAGAACTACGCCCTCTTTGCCAACAAGACCGCTCGCGCAAACATCATCGAGGGGCTGACAACCGTTCGTGGGTGGCCGCAGGACAAGGCCCGCGCGCGTGCCGACGACATCCTGGCGCAGATCGGCTTGGGGGATCGGGGCGACAGCTATCCTGCCGCCATGTCGGGCGGTCAGCAGCAGCGCGTGGGCATTGGGCGGGCCATGGCGCTGGACGCTGACCTGATGCTGTTCGACGAACCGACCAGCGCGCTTGACCCCGAATGGGTGGGCGAGGTGCTGGACCTGATCCGACGCATTGCCGACGGACGGCAGACCATGCTGATCGTCACCCACGAGATGCAGTTTGCCCGAGAGATCGCGGACAGGGTCGTCTTCATGGAGGGTGGCCGCATCGTCGAGCAGGGCCCTCCTGCGCAGATCTTCGGCCGTGCGCAGGACGACCGCACGCGGGCTTTTCTGCGGCGTGTCGGTTAGAGACCGGCCGTGCGGTAATAGACCTCGGCCTCGCGGCCACCGTCGAAGCCGATGCCCGATGCGATGATGCAGCTGGTCGCCTCGTCTCGTGCCGCGACCAGGGTCCACGTGCCCAGCTGGTCGGATCCCCACAGTTCGGTGTCGCCGTCACTATCGATGCGGCGTTCGCCAAAGTCATGGTCCAGCGTCTGCGCGATCTCGGCATCGGCCGCGCAATAGGGCTGATCGTCGATCGCCATGTCCGACAACGGCATGTCGGCAATGTCCTCCATCAGCACGGCGGGTTCGACCCCCTGCATGGCAGACCAGACCTGGATTGGCTGGTGCAGGCGGGTCGCGGCATGGACCGGTGCCGTGACCAGCAGCGCGACGCTGCCGGCCGTTGCAAGGCGAGCGATGCGGTTGGCGATGCAGGTCATGATCAGTCCCTTTCGACGATTGGCGTCCTCTGTTGCATGAAAAACGCAGTCTTCGCCGGGAAGGTTCCGCCGCCCTCACGGGGCCTTGACGTCGCGTGAGATGTCTGCCGGTGTGTCAGGCCCAGTTCCGGCAGAGTATCAGCCGCGCCTCCAGCCCCTCGGGACCACGATCGAATTCCAGCCGGCCGCCATGCTGGGCCGCGATGGTGGACACGATCGCCAGCCCCAGTCCGACCCCCGGCGATAGCCCGATATTGCCGCCCCGCTGGAAGGCGCCGGTCAGCCGCTGAAGGTCCTGCGGCGTCAGGACCGACCCGCGATCCTCGACGGCGATCCGAGCGTCGCTGGCATCGCCATCGACCGTTACCACCGCTTCGCGTCCGTACTTCAGCGCGTTGTCGATCAGGTTGGTCAGGGCGCGGCGCAAGGCCGTCGGCTGCCCCCGCATCAGGATGGCCGAACTTTCGACCTTGGGGCGGGTGATGGCACGGGCGAACAGGTTTCCCGCCCCGGCCGTCCGAACCGGCGCCGGGCGCAGGGTCACGGCCATGCCCACGTCCTGATAATCCGCCACCACGGCCTCGGCCAGCGATGTCAGGGACAGCTGCCGGAACGGCTCGGACCCGATCTCGGCGCGGGTATAGGTCAAGACGCCATCGATCATGGCGGTCATCTCGTCGATGTCGCGCTCCAGCTTCTCGCGCAGGGCAGGGTCCTCGATCAGGGCGCTGCGCAGCCGCAGGCGGGTCGCGGGGGTGCCAAGGTCGTGGCTGACGCCCGACAGCACCATCGCCCGATTCTCCAGCGCCGCGCGGTCCTGCGCGACATAGGCGTTCACGGCCTCGGCGGTCTGGCGCAGCTCGTCCACGCCGCCTACAGGCAGGGTGGCGGTCCGCGCCCGGTGGTCGCGCAGCGCGGCTGCGAAGGCGGCAAAGGCGGACGAGACCTCGGCCACCCAGCCCAGCAGCAGCGCCAGCGCACCCACACCCACGGCCCCGGCCAGCAGGCGGCGGTCCGAGGGGCCTGCGCCGCATCCCCATACCGCGTCGCCGTCGACCCGGATCCAGGGGCCGGCATCCTGCTGGACGAACAGGCGCGGCTGGCTGCAGAACCGCGCCAGGGTCCGAGTGACCGAGGCCAGCCCCGCCGCCTGACTGCCGCCCCCCAAGCTCTGGACCTCGGCCACGGGATAGAGAAGATCGGGCGACTGGATGCGCAGCGACAGCCGGTCGCCACGGCTCAGGTCGGGACGGCCGCCACCGGTCAGCGTGATCAGCGTCTGCCGCCAGCCCGGCGGCAGGTCTGGCGCGTCGCGCAGCTGGCTGATCGACAGGCCCGCGGGCAGGGCGCTGCCGTTTTCCAGGCTGTCGTGCAGCGCCAGTCCCGCGACATAAGCGCGGTCCAGATGCGTCCGCCAGGCCGCGTCGCTCTCCATCCATAGCCAGACGGCCATGCCGCCCGCAACCATCGCCAGCGCGACCCACAGGCTGGCCAGGACCCGCAAGGGCAGGCGGTCAGTCACGCATGACCTCGGCCGCCAGGACATAGCCGGTGCCGCGTTCGGTGCGGATCAGGCCCGCGTCTGTCTTGTGGCGCAGCCGGCCGACCAGGACATCGATGGCGCGTCCCTCGGCCGCTTCGTCATCGTCCAGCGCGGCGGCGATCTCCTCTCGGGTCAGGGGGATCAGGGGATTGGCCAGGAACACCCGCAGCAGCGCGGTTTCGCGGCCGGACAGCGACACCTGCCAGCCCCCCGGCGCCGTCACCTCGTCCCGACGCGCGTCATAGGTCCAGCCGGCGAAGCGCAGCACCGCGTCCCGGCGGCGATGGGTCAGGCTGGGGGCGCGGCCGGCACGGCGCATGACCGCCCGGATGCGGGCCAGCAGCAGGTCGGGATTGAACGGCTTGGCGATATAGTCGTCGGCGCCCACCTCGTATCCCGCCATCCGCTGGTGGTCGGCCGACAGCGCGCTGACCATGATGATCGGCACGTCCTGGGCCTGCCGGATCTCGGCGCAGATCGCCACGCCGTCGTCGTCGCCCAAGGACACGTCCAGCAGGATCAGGTCCACGCGCCCGCCCGCCAGCGCCGCCAGCGCGCTGGAACGGCTGCCGGCGGTCGTGACGTGAAAGCCCTGCCGCTGCAGATAGGCGGCCAGCATGGCGGCCATCTCGGCGTCGTCCTCGACCAGCAGCAGTCGGTGCAGGCTCATCGTCATCCTCCGTTCGGGCGGATGTAGCATCGGGGCAGGGGCTTGCGTAACAGTTTGTAACATGACGTCGCGAAATCTGCCGGCCGCATGGCTGCATTGCGTTGCGCAGATGGCAGCGGCTTTGGCATCATCCGGGAACATGCGGATCATCGAATCCGCAAGGGAAAGATCTGGGAGGATCCATGCACATGAAATCCGTTCTGGCGGCTTCGACCGCCGTGATGCTGGCTGGGCCGGTGATGGCCGAACCCACTGCCGAAGTGCTGCACTGGTGGACCTCGGGCAGCGAGGCGCAGTCGATCGCCGTCCTGCAGGAGCAGTTTAAGGCCGAAGGCGGCACCTGGACCGACATGCCGGTCGCAGGCGGCGGCGGCGACGCCGCGATGACCGCGCTGCGCGCCCGCGTGCTGGCCGGCAACGCCCCCACCGCGGTGCAGCTGAAAGGCCCCGCGATCCAGGAATGGTACGAGGAAACCGGCTTGGCCGACATCGGTACCGTCGCCGAGGAGAACAACTGGGCCGAGGTCCTGCCCGACCGCATCGCCGAGCACATGAAGTGCGAAGGCCAGTGGTGCGCCGCGCCGGTGAACGTCCACCGCGTGAACTGGATCTGGGGCAACAAGCAGATCCTGGACGAACACGGCATCGAGATGCCGACCACCTGGGAAGAATTCAACGCAGCCGCCGAAAAGCTGCAGGCCGCCGGCGTCACGCCACTGGCCCATGGCGGCCAGAACTGGCAGGACGCGACGATCTTCGAAACCGTCGTCCTGGGCCTGGGCGGGCCGGAATTCTATCAGAAGGCGCTGGTCGACCTGGATCCCGAGGCGCTGACCTCTGACACGATGAAGCAGGTCTTTGACCAGATGCGGACCATCCGCGGCTATGTCGACGACAACTTCTCGGGCCGCGACTGGAACCTGGCGACGGCCATGGTCATGAACGGCGAGGCCGCCTTCCAGATCATGGGTGACTGGGCAAAGGGCGAATTCCTGGCGGCCGGCCAGGAGCCGGGCGTCGATTTTGTCTGCGCGCCGACGCCGGGCGAGGGCTTCCTTTATAACGTCGACAGCTTCGCCTTCTTCGAGCTGGACGGCGAGGAGAAGCAGCAGGGCCAGCAGCTTCTGGCCAAGCTGATCATGGGGCCTGAATTCCAGAAGACCTTCAACCTGAACAAGGGTTCGATCCCCGCACGCAACGACGTGGCGCTGGACGACTTCGACGACTGCGCCAAGCAGTCGGCCGAGGCGATGGCGCAGGGGTCCGAGGACGGCTCGCTGCTGCCCAGCTATGCCCATGGCATGGCGCTGCGCGGCGCGCCGGCCGGTGCGATCACCGACGTGGTGACCGCGCATTTCAACAGCGACATGTCGTCCGAGGACGCCGTGCAACAGCTGGCAGACGCCGTCGCGAACGCGATGTGATGACGGCGTAACTTGCCCCGCGCCCGGTCGGAAAGGCCAGGGCGCGGGGTTTTTCTTTGGGGGTTTGTCCGACATGGAATGGCTTGACCGCAACGTGCCCAAGCTGGTCTTGGCGCCGTCCTGCGTGGCGATCCTGGTCTTCGTCTATGGCTTCATTGCCTGGACCGCCTGGATCAGCTTCACGAAATCCCGCCTGATGCCGCGATACGAGCTGGACGGCATCGGCCAGTACGAACGCCTGTTTGCCGCGCCGCGTTGGGACGTGGCAATGAACAACCTGTTCATCTTCGGCGGGTTGTTCATCGTGATCTCGATGGTGATCGGGCTGGCGCTGGCGATCTTCCTGGACCAGAAGATCCGGGCCGAGGGCGTGCTGCGCACCATCTACCTTTATCCCATGGCGCTGTCGCTGATCGTGACCGGCACCGCTTGGAAATGGATCCTGAACCCGGGGCTTGGCATTCAGGAGGCCGTGCGCGGCTGGGGGTTCGAAGGCTTCACCTTCGACTGGTTGATCCGCCCCGAGATGGCGATCTATACCATCGTGCTGGCGGCGGTCTGGCAGGCGTCGGGCTTTGTCATGGCGCTGTTCCTGGCCGGCCTGCGTTCGGTCGACACCGAGATCATCCGCGCGGCCCAGGTCGACGGCATCCCCACGCACCGCATCTATTCCGCGATCATCATTCCGACGATGGCGCCGATCTTCTTGTCCGCCTTCATCGTTCTGGCGCACCTGGCCATCAAGGCCTTCGACCTGGTGATCGCGCTGACCGGCGGCGGTCCCGGCTATGCCACCGACCTGCCCGCGACCTACATGTACGCGATGGCGTTCTCGCGCGGCGACCTGGGGCAGGCGGCGTCCAGCGCCATGATCATGATGCTGGTCATCTTCGCCATCGTCGTGCCCTACCTCTACAGCGAATTGAGGCCGCGCCGTGACCAGTAGAACCGTCCTGACCAAGCGCCTGTCGCGCGACACGCTGACCACGCCGCAGACCGGTTCGGTCGCCAAGGGCCGTCGCAACACGATGCTGCGCTGGGGCCTCTATGCGATCCTGATCCTCTTCGCGCTGTTCTACCTGATGCCGCTGTTCGTCATGCTGACGACATCGCTGAAAAGCCTCGAGGAGATCCGCACCGGCAGCCTGCTGGCCCTGCCGCGAGAGATCACCTTCGCCCCCTGGGCCGAGGCCTGGTCCAGCGCCTGCGCCGGCACCCAGTGCGAGGGCCTACGCCCGTTCTTCTGGAACAGCGTCCTGATGGCGGTGCCGGCGGTCGCGATCTCGACCGTGATCGGGGCGCTGAACGGCTACGTCTTCGCGCAGTGGCGCTTTCCCGGCGCGAACCTGTTCTTTGCGGCGATTCTCTTCGGCTGCTTCATCCCCTTCCAGGTGGTGCTGCTGCCCATGGCGCAGATGCTGGGCCTGATGGGGCTGGCGGGCACGATTCCGGGACTGATCTTCGTCCATGTCATCTATGGCATCGGCTTCACCACGCTGTTCTTCCGCAACTACTATGTCACCATTCCGCAGGAACTGGTGCGGGCGGCCAAGGTGGACGGCGCGGGCTTCTTCCGCATCTTCTTTTCCATCTTCCTGCCGCTGTCGCTGCCGATCATCACCGTGTCGGTCATCTGGCAGTTCACGCAGATCTGGAACGACTTTCTGTTCGGCGTGTCGTTCAGCGGTCCCGGCAGCCAGCCGGTAACCGTCGCGCTGAACAACATCGTCAACTCCACCACCGGCGTGAAGGCCTACAACGTGGACATGGCCTCGGCGATCATCGCCGCCCTGCCCACGCTGCTGGTCTATGTCGTCGCCGGCAAATACTTCATCCGCGGCCTGACCGCCGGCAGCGTCAAGGGATAAGCCCATGCCGATCCTCGAAATCGACCATCTGCAGAAAGCCTATGGCGACACGCACATCCTGCACGACATCAACATCAGCATCGAGGAGGGCGACTTTCTGGTGCTGGTGGGCCCGTCGGGCTGCGGCAAGTCCACGCTGCTGAACTGCATCGCGGGACTTGAACCGATCACCGGCGGCACCGTCCGCATCGCCGGCCGCGACGTCACGGGCGTGTCGCCCAAGGACCGCGACATCGCCATGGTGTTCCAGTCCTACGCGCTCTACCCGACCATGTCGGTGGCCAAGAACATCACCTTCGGCATGAAGGTTCGCGGCGTCGACAAGGCGACGCAGGACCAGAAGCTGGCCCAGGTCGCCAGCCAGCTGCAGATCGAGCCGCTTCTGAATCGCAAGCCCGGCCAACTGTCGGGCGGCCAGCGTCAGCGCGTCGCCATGGGCCGGGCGCTGGTGCGCGATCCCAAGCTGTTTCTTTTCGACGAACCGCTGTCGAACCTGGACGCCAAGCTGCGGGTCTCCATGCGGACCGAGATCAAGAAGCTGCACCAGGACCTGAACGCGTCGATCGTCTATGTCACCCATGACCAGATCGAGGCGATGACCCTGGCGACCCGCATCGTCGTCATGAAGGGCGGCGTGATCCAGCAGATCGGTACACCGGCCGAGATTTATAATCGGCCTGCCAACATGTTCGTGGCCGATTTCATGGGCAGCCCGGCGATGAACCTGATCCCCGCCCGCGTCCGGTCCGAGGCTGGCCAGACCCGGATCGAGATCGACCGTTCGGGTGACGCGCCCCTGGTCATCACCGACCCGGTGTCGCGCGACCTGCCGGCCGAGATCGTCCTGGGCGTCCGTCCCGAGGACATCCACGAGGCCACCGGCAACGCGCATCTGCCGGGCACCGCCCAGGGCGCGGGCGGCGATGTGATGATCGACATCGTCGAGCCGGCGGGCGCGGACACCTTTGCGGTGACGCATCTGGGCGGCAAGCCGGTGACGGCGCGGCTGCGCGCGGAAAGCGCGGTGCGGGCGCGGGCGCCGTTTCCGCTGGCCTTCGACCTCTCGAAAGTGTCCTACTTCTCACCTAAGGATGGTGAACGTCTGAACTGAAGAGGGTGACGGCATGGCGGTGCTTCTGGGGGATGTGGGCGGCACGAACGCCCGGCTGGCGATCGCGGGCAACGGCAGCATCGACCCGGCCACCGTCACGCGGTTCAGGGGCGACGACTTCGCCAGCTTCGACGACGTGGTGCGGCAGTTCATGGCCGAACAGCACCAGCCGCGTGTCTCGGCCCTGTGCATCGCGGTCGCAGGGCCGGTCAGCGGTGGGCAGGCGCGGCTGACCAACCGCGACTGGTCCTTCGACGAACAGAACCTGGCCAGGTTGACCGATGCCGACCAGGTGCGGCTGATCAACGACCTGACGGCCCTGGGCTACGCGACGCCCACCCTGACCGCCGACGGCGTCACCGTCCTGCGCCAGGCGCCCGCGCACCGGGCGCGAAATGGGCAGGCGCTGGTGGTCGGCCTTGGCACCGGCTTCAACGTCTGCGCCATACGCGTGCTGTCCGGCGGCGCGATCACCGCGCTCGAGGCCGAGGAGGGGCACACCCACCTGCCCGCCAACATCATGGCACGCCTGATCGACCGTGTCGGCGCCGATGCCGCGCAAGGCTTCTTCTCGACCGAGGAGACCTTCGCCGGGCGCGGGTTGTCGCGCCTGCATGCCGCGATGACCCGCAGCGCGCCGATCCGCAGCGAGGACGTGGCCCGCGCGGCCGAGGGTGGCGATCCGGATGCCGTCGCGACCTATGACTTCTTCACGGAACTGGTCGGTCTGCTCTGCCGGGAACTGGCGCTGCGCTTCATGCCGCTGGACGGAATGTTCCTGGCCGGCAGCGTCGGGCGCAGCATCGCCGACCGGATGGACCGCTTCCAGCCCGCCTTCCTGGCGCAGGAACATATGCGCCACATCCCTGAAAACACGCCGGTCTTCCTGATCCGCGATGACATGGCCGCTCTGCAGGGCTGTCTGGCCGCGTTGACCTGAGGGGCACAGCCTGCAGAAAGCGTGATCGGGCGGTCCGTGCCATCCGGCAAGTTGCGCTGGATTCCTTGGGGTGATCCTGTTTCAATCGGTCCAAGCACCAAGAAAACGGGCAGGACCGATGCGGGCATATCTCAGGGCGATGATGGTGGCGGGCGTGACCCTTGGCGTGGCGGGGGCGGCGCTGGCGCAATCCTCGTCCTCGCCCTTCTCGGGCCTCTTCGGCGGCGGCAGCGAGGCCGAGGGTCCCGTCGACCTGGACGTCCGCGTCGCGGGGGACGAGGACGGGCTGGCCCGGCAGATCCGGCAGACCTCGTTGATCACGGGCGCCCTGAACGAGGATCGGACCACCGGCCAGGACATCCTGGCGGCCGCGCGCGGCGACTACGCCCGCATCCTGGGGCTGCTCTATGACAACGGGTATTACGACGCGGTCGTGCACATCCTGCTGGACGGGGTCGAGGCGGCCGAGATCGCGCCCCTGGACGCGCCCGAGGTCATCCGGCAGGCGGTGATCGTCGTCGAGCCGGGGCCGGCCTTCGAATTCTCGCGCGCGGCCATCGCGCCCCTGGCGCCGGGCACCGACATTCCAACCGATTACGATCGCGGAGAGACTGCGGGAACCGGCACCATCCGCCGCGCCGCGCTGGCGGGCGTCGCCGGCTGGCGGGACTTTGGCCACCCCAAGGCGGAAGTCGGTGACCAGCAGATCGTCGCCAATCACGACAGCAACACCGTCGACAGCCAGATCGGCCTGGCCCCCGGCCCGCTGGCGACTTTCGGCCAGCTCAGCGTCAGCGGCAACCAGCGCCTGTCCGAACGGCGCCTGCGCAAGATCGCCGGCTATCCCGAAGGCACGCGCTTCGATCCGGACGACCTTGAAACGGTGCGCAAGCGCCTGCGCCGCAGCGGCGTCTTCTCGGCGATCACGCTGGAAGAGGCCGAGACGCTGGGGCCGGGAAATTCGCTGGACGTGGACCTGACCGTGGTCGAACAGAAGCCTCGCCGCATCGGCGCCGGCTTCGAGTTTTCAAACACCGACGGCATCCTGGTGTCGGCCTACTGGATGCACCGCAACCTGCTGGGCGGCGGTGAACGGCTGCGGATCGAGGGGCAGGTCAAGGATATCGGCTCCGAGACCAGCGACCGCGACGACGAGATCACGATCCGCCTGGACCGTCCGGCCACGCTGACCCCCGACACCACCGGTTATATCGAGACCGAGGCGGCGCGGATGCGCGAGGAAGACTACGACGAGGACCGAGCCAGCATCGCACTGGGCTTCAGCCATATCTTCCGCGACGAAGAGGACGAGCTGCTGACGGCAGACATCTCGATGCAGTACCAGTATTCGCGGGTCTTCGACGACGAACGGCAGACGGACTTCAAGGTCCTGGCCCTGCCGATCGAGACCATCTGGGACCGCCGGGTCGAACGCAACAACGCCAAGCGCGGGTTCTATCTGTCGGGCGACCTGACGCCCTTCTACGGGTTCGAGAACACCGGAACCGGCGTCCAGACCCTGGGCGAGGGGCGGATCTTCCGCAGCTTCGGTGCCGAGGACCGGTTCACCCTGGCCGGGCGGGTGCGCGCCGGGTCGATCTTCGGCAGCGACATCGAGGATACGCCGCGGAACTACCTGTTCTTCTCGGGCGGCGGCGGATCGGTCAGGGGCCACCCCTACCAGTCGCTCGGCGTCGAGGTGATCGACGGGCCCGACGGCCCGATCAAGACCGGCGGCATGAGCGTCGCCAACGCCACAGCCGAATTCCGCTTCCAAGTCCGAGAGAGGATCGGGCTGGCCGCCTTCGTCGACTATGGCCGGGTGTGGACCGAAAGCGGGTTCGAGGGCGACGGCGGCGACCAGACCGGCGCCGGCGTCGGGGTTCGCTATGACACGCCCGTCGGACCACTGCGCTTCGATGTCGCCGCGCCCGTCGCCGGCGAGACCGGCAGCGGCGTTCAGCTCTATCTTGGACTGGGACAGGCATTCTGATGCGCACGATATGGATCATCCTTCTGGCCCTGCTGTTCCCGCTGGCCGCGCTGGCGCAGGACGCCGATCAGACCGACGAGGATCGCGGCTTCCTGACGGGGCTTCTGGAAGACAACCTGTCCGGCGCCGGTCGTCAGGTCACGATCGACGGCTTCCAAGGGGCGCTGTCGTCGCGGGCGACCTTCGACGAGATCCGCATCGCTGACGATGAGGGCGTCTGGCTGACCCTGCGCAACGGGGCGATCCAGTGGAACCGCTCGGCCCTGCTGCGCCGCCGGATCGAGATCGCTGAACTGTCCGCCGAGGAGATCCTGCTGCCCCGCCTGCCGCAGGGCGAGGAAAGCGCCGTCCAGGCCGAAGCTCCGGTCTTTGCGCTGCCCGAACTGCCGGTCTCGATCGACATCGAGCAGATCAGGGCCGAGCGCGTCGAGCTGGGCGAGCCGGTGATCGGCGTCGAGGCCGCGCTGAGCGTGAACGGCAGCCTCAGCCTAGAAGGTGGCGAGGGTACGGCGCAGCTGACCATCGACCGACTGGACGGGCCGCGAGGCCAATTCGTGCTGGACGCGGGCTATTCGAACGAGACCGGCGTCCTGCGCCTGAACCTGGCGCTGGACGAGGCCGAGGACGGGCTTCTGGTCAACCTCGCCAACATCCATGACAAGCCCGCCGTGACCGCCCAGATCAGCGGCGAGGGCGAACTGAGCGACTTCACCGCCGACATCCGCCTGGCCACCGACGGCCAGCCGCGCATCATCGGCCAGGTCAGCGCCAACAGCGAAACCGGCCCCGACGGCACCCCCGGCACGGCCTTCCGGTTCCAGCTAGGCGGCGATATCGCCACGCTGCTGCCGCCTGACGACCGCGCCTTCTTCGGTCAAGAGACGCAGCTGCTGGCCGAAGGCTGGCGCGCCGAGACCGGGCGGCTGGAGATTCCCGAACTGGACATCCGGACCCAGGCGCTGCGGATCTCTGGGTCGCTGGCGACGAATGACCAGTCGGCCCCGCAGAGCGCCGAGTTGCTGGTGACCCTGGGCCGCGACGCCGAAGCGGCGCAGGTCCCGGTTCCCCTGCCGTTCGCCGATGGCGCGACCGTGGAATCGGGCCGCCTGACGCTGGAATACGACGCGGCCGAGGGGCAGGGCTGGACCTTGGACGGGCGCGTGGGCGAACTGGTGCTGGACAACGTGGCCCTCGGCGCGCTGGACCTGAACGGGTCCGGCGAGGTCGTCCTGAACGATGGGGCGCTGTCCGAAGTGACTGGAGGCCTTGGCTTCGCGGCCCGCGAGCTGGCCTTCGACAACCCCGATCTGGCCCAGGCCATCGGCCAGCAGATCAAGGGCGAGGCCCAGTTCAACTTCACCCCCGGCAACGCCGTCGACATCACCGACCTGACCATCGACGGTGCCGATTACGGGCTGACCGGCAACTTCCTGGTGTCGGGCCTGTCCAGCGGCATCACGCTGTCGCTGGATACTGACGCCCGCTACAGCGATCTGTCCCGCCTGTCAGGACTGGCCGGGCGCCCGCTGGCCGGGGCGGCCAATGCTTCCGTGCAGGGATATTACACGCTCTTGAACGATGGCTTCGACATCGACGCCACGGTGATCGGCACCGACATCTCGGTCGACCAGCCGCAACTGGACGGGCTGCTGGGCGGCAGGTCCACCATCGAGTTGCAGGCCCGGCGAGACGAAACCGGGCTGGAGATCGAGAACCTCAGCATCGACGCGAACCAGCTGACGGCGCAGGCAGAAGGCCTGATCAGCAGCCTGTCCAGCAACCTGACGGCGCAGATCTCGATGCCGGCGCTGTCCGAGGTCGATCCCGCCTATGCCGGTTCGCTGCAGGCCGAGGCCGTCCTGTCGGGCGCGCAGGGGCAGCGCCGCCTGACCATCTCGGGAGAGGCCGGGGATCTGAGCCTGGGCATTGAGGCGCTGGACAATGCCCTGGACGGCACGACCACGCTGACCGCCATCGCGGCCGAGACCGAGGCGGGCTATCAGCTGGAGACCTTCCAGCTGTCAAACCCGCAGCTGAGCGCCGAGGCCGAGGGCAGCTTTGCCCAAGGCGCGTTGGACGCGGTCGCCAGTTTCCAGATCGCCGAGCTGTCGGCGATCCGGCCCGAATGGTCCGGCAGCCTGGAGGCCCGTGCCGAGCTGTCCGAAGAGGACGGCGCAAGGCTGATTGAACTGACGGGGCAGGGGCAGAACCTGTCTTTCGGATCTGGCACCGACGACGCGCTGACCGGCACGACGCAGCTGGCCCTGCGCGCGTCCGAGCGTGATGGCGTGATCACGATCAGCGAGGGCCGGCTTGTGAACGACCAGCTGAGCGCCACGGTCGAGGGGGTCTATGGCGAAGGCGTGACCGACATCTCTGGCGTGGTCGACGTCAATTCACTGGCGCCCTTCGGTCCTGGTTGGCAGGGTAGTCTGCAGGCCGAGGGGAGCTTTCAGGAAACTGGCGAAGGCGCCCGCCGGCTGGAGGTGACGGGCACTGCGCAGGACCTGTCTCTCGGGCAGGCGCAGGTGGACGGCGCCCTGGCCGGCGAAACACGCTTCGCGATCACCGGCGTCGAAACCGACGGCGTCTTCGTGATCGACACCGCCGTCATCGAGAACCCGCGCCTATCGGCCAGCGCCACTGGCCAGGTCGGTGCCGAGGCGACGGACGTGACTGTCCAGCTGGACGCGGATGACCTGCGGTTCCTTGGCAACGGCATCGGCGGTGCGGTCGAGGCCGAAGCGCGTCTGGTGGCCGAGGGCGATACGCGCCTGATCGAGGCCAGCGGCACCGCCAGCGGCCTGTCCATCGGGCAGCCGCGCGTGGATCCGATCCTGCGCGGGCAGACGAGCTTCGATCTGGCGGCCAGCCTGGGGCCGGACGGAATCTCGATCCAGAACCTGGACGTCGACAATCCGCAGCTGCAGGTGACGGCGGATGGTTCGCCCTCGGGCGGGATCAATCTGGATGCGCGCTTGCAGGACCTTGGGCTTCTGGTGCCGCAATTGCCGGGCCCTGCCACGGTGACGGGCACGATCCGTGAACAGGGCGACAGCTTCGCCGTCGATCTTGACGCGACAGCGCCCGGCGACACGCAGATCCAGGTGACTGGCACGGCGGCGCGCGACGGATCGACCGCGGATCTGTCTATCACCGGCAGTGCGGACGCGGCGCTGGCCAACAGCACCCTGCGGACCCGCAGCGTGTCGGGACCGGTGCGGATCGACCTGCAGCTGCAGGGTGCGCCGTCGCTGCAGGCGCTGTCGGGGCAGGTGCGCCTGACGGACGGCCAGCTGGCCGATCCCGGCCTGGGCCTGCGGCTTGAGGATATCGACGTGACGGCCGGCTTCCAGGGCGGTGGCATCCAGATCGACGGGGCGGCCAATGTTGCCGCGGGCGGCAGCCTGTCGCTGTCGGGCCCGGTGAACCCGGCGACAGGGGCAGTCGATATCGCGGTCGACTTGAACGATGTCGTTCTGCGTGACCCGAACCTCTACGAGACGCGGCTCAGCGGAGACGTGAACATCCAGGGATCGGCCGCCACCGGGCAGCTGATCTCGGGCGAGATCACCTTGGGCGAGACCGAGTTCCGCATCCCCTCGACCGGGCTGGGCGGCGCGCGGGCCATTCCCGACATCACCCATGTCGGCGGGCAGCGGCCGCCGGTCCGTGCCACCCGGGCCCGCGCCGGCCTCGAGGGTTATCCCAGCCAAGCGGCCGACGCCGCTGGCCTGGCGGGTCCGCCCGCCACGCCGCCTGCCAACCCCCCGCGACTGGATCTGACGATCAACGCGCCGAACCAGGTCTTCATCCGCGGTCGCGGCGTCGATGCCGAACTGGGCGGCAGCTTCCGGATCACCGGCACCCCGCGCAATATCGTTCCGATCGGCAACTTGGAACTGATCCGGGGGCGGGTCGATCTGCTGGGCAACCGCTTCGACCTGACCGAGGGCCTGGTCGAATTGCAGGGCAGCCTGGTGCCCGTCATCCGCCTGGTCGCCGAAACCGAGCGCGACGGCATCACCACTCGCATCATCATCGACGGCGAGATCCGCGATCCCGAGATCACCTTCGAGTCCTCGCCCGACCTGCCGCAGGAGGAGGTGCTGTCGCAGCTGCTGTTCGGCCGCGGGCTGGGCAGCATCAGCCCGCTTCAGGCGGCGCAGCTGGCCAACGCGATCGCCGTTCTGGCCGGGCGCGGGGGCGACGGGATCATCGGCAACCTGCGCGAAAGCGCGGGGCTGGACGACCTGGACCTGACGACCGACGACGACGGCAACATTGAACTGCGGGCCGGACGCTATCTGTCCGAGAACCTGTATACCGACGTCTCGGTCGGAGAGAGCGGGACCTCGACGATCAACCTGAACCTCGACATCACTGATTCGCTGCGCGCGCGCGGGTCGGTCGGAAGCGACGGAGAAAGCTCGGTCGGCGTCTTCTTCGAGCGAGACTATTAGAGCGGATTAGTCGGCGCCGATGGCATTCGGCAGGGGGCGGGGAAGCATGTCGGCGCCTATGGCGTGGCTGGATGTCAGCGGCTGCGCGGCAGAGGGACGAAAGCGGAGCATCCGTCGCCCCCCCGAAAGGTTCGTGACCGTCCAGCCAAGAAGCTGCCCCTCGGGTCCGGCCATGGCGCCGCCGGTCTTGGGCGGCTCGGCCAAGGTCAGCGCCTCTCGCAGGGCGGCGAATCCGGGACCGGTCCGGGTTGCGTCCTCCCACGTGCGGATCGCGGCCGACAGATCGGCGGGCGGCGCGCCCCACAGCCCGCGATAGGCTTGGTTGCATAGGACCAGCTGTCCTGTCGGCGCAAAGACGGCCAGAGCGTCGTCCAGCCCGTCGAGGACATGCGCCCCCAGCATCAGGTCGGCGCGGAACTTGCGGGTCAGAGAAATTTCGGAGGTGATGTTCTCGAACAGGAACGCGACGGCGCCGTCGGGATGCGGGCGGCCGGTGACGCGATAAGTCTGGCCGCCGGGCAGGGACCATGTCTCGACATGGTGGCCGGTCGCGGCGGCGCTTTCCAGGTTCGCCATATGCTGGCGCCAACTGCGGTAATCTTTGGGCTCGGGCACCATGCGCAATTCGCGAAGCTGGTCGAGGAAGTCGAACAGCGTCGGCCGCGCCGTCAGGAAGCCGGTCGGCAGCCCGGTCAGGTCGATGAGCGCAGGGTTGAAGAGCTGCAGGTTCCGCTTCTGGTCGAAGATCGCAAGCCCGATCGGCAGGTCGGCGAAGGTCTTGGTCAGCGTCTGCACGAATTCGCGCAGGCTGCGTTCCGCACGTACCGCCGCGTCGGCGGGCAGGGCGAACATCATCACCTGATCGCCCGTCCTGTGGGTATGGCAGTCGAACCATGACACCACGCCGTGATCCTCCAGCGCCGAGCGGCGGGTCGAACTGCCCGGCACCTGCTTCGGCGTATCCAGAAGCCGCGGCAGCGGCCAGCCAAGCGCCCCGTCGCCGCGCGACTCCGCACGGCGCAGATAGGCGGCATTGGCCCAGGTCACACGGTCTTCGGCATCCAGGCGCCACACCAGCATCGGCGTCTGGTCCAATGCCCCACGCAGCAGGTGCAGCTCTTCCTCCATCGCCTGAAGCGAGAGCGAATCGACCACAATGCCGGCATGTTCGGCCCCCGGATCGGTCAGCGTCAGGCGCCAGAGGCCGCCGCCCAGATCCTCGACGGTCAGGCGCAGCGTGGCCTGGCCGTGCCCCTGCTGGCCCAGCATCTCGATCCGGCCCTGCCGGCTCAGGTCGGCCAGCCGGTCGGCCGCCTCGGGAAAGTGCGGCCCGATCCAGCGCATGAGACGCAACCAATCGTCGTCAGGTGCCCCAATTCGGTCCAGCAGGGCGCGCGCCGGCGGCGTCGCATCGACCAGCATGTTGCCGCGGAACAGGAACACCATCGGCTGAACCTGTCCTTCGACTGCAAGCGCGGATCGGATGCCGATTCCCATGCCGTTTCTGCGGTCCCAGATGCGGATCATCACGATCGCCAGAAGAACCGAGGCGGTGCCGCTGAAGATCGCCACCGCTACCAAAGCCAAACCATTCATATCCACCGCCAGCGCCGTTTTCACGTCGACGTGACCATAATCGCGGCGTGATTAACAGTCGGTTAAGGCCCTCAGGTTTCGATCGAGGGATTATGCGTCAACGCCACCCGGTCCCTGGCGCGGATGCGGTCGATAGGCCAGCGCACCGACACGACGGCGCCCGGCCCGCCATTGGCGAAGCTGAGGCGCGCTCCCGAGCGTTCGAGCAGCGTCTTGGCGATGAAGAGGCCAAGGCCCATGCCTTCATAGCTGCCGCGCTGTGCGTCTGCGCGGCGCGACAGGTACGGATCGCCGATCCGCGACAGAAGCTGCGGCGGATAGCCCGGCCCGTCGTCGCGCACGGTCACCACCAGTAAACCCGGTGTCTCCTGCGTCTCGATCACCACGCGGCTTTCGGCGAAGTCGACGGCGTTCTGGATCAGGTTGCGCAGGCCGTGGATGATCGCGGGGTCGCGGCGGACGACCGGTCCCTCGGCATGGATCTCGACCAGGGGGCCACGGTCGGCATGGGGGCTGGCGGCGTCCTCCAGCACGGCCCGCAGCGGGGCAGCCCGCATGTGCAGGTCATGCTTCCCCGCCCGACCCATGCTGCGCAGGATCGCCGCGCAGCGATCTGCCGAGTCGCGCAGGGCGATGGCGTCGGCATGCAGCTCTGGATCGTCCTTCAGCTCGTCCGCCAGCTCTCCGGCGATCAGCTTGATCGTCGCAAGCGGAGTGCCCATTTCGTGCGCGGCAGCGGCCACGACGCCGCCCAGGTGCTGCAGCCGCTGTTCGCGCGACAGCGCCATCTGCGTCGCAAAGAGCGCGTTCGAGGTGTCCGACAGCTCGGCCGTCACCCGGTGCGCATATCCCGCGAAAAACACCACGCCGATCACCAGGGCGACCCAGTGACCCAGGGCCAGGATCGGCTCCATCCGCAGAAGGTCGCCATCGGGTTCGCGCAGCGGCAGCCCCAAGGTCGCCGCCAGCGTGATCAGCGCCACCGTCGCCATGCCCAGGGCCAGTACCTGCCGCGCGTTCAGCGATGCCGCGGCGATGGTCACCGGCGCCAACACCAGCAGCGCGAAGGGGTTTGCCATGCCGCCGGTCAGCGCCATCAGGGTCGAGATCTGGACCAGGTCGAAGCCCAGCTGCAGCACCGCACGGCCGGGCGAAGTCCGCTTGGGCGGGCGCAGGAACAGCCACAGGTTCATGGTGATCGAGGCCGCGATCAGCAGCAGGACCGGCGTCTTGAGAAAGCCGATGCCCATGCTCCAGGCGACGATGACGGCAGCCATCTGCCCGCCGATGGCGAACCAGCGCAGATGCACCAGCGTGCGCATCCGGATCGGTTCGGCCTTGGGGGTGTCGATCTGCGTCGACAGGCGGTCGTCTTCCGCCTCGGGCGCGTCGGTCATCAGGAGCCCTCGCTGCGACATCGGGTGACTTGATACCTGCCGGCCGATGGGCGATCAATGCGGGCATTTGACACGCGAAGGAGGCCCCTGATGGCGGACCGGAAAATCCTGCTGATCGGAACGGCGGCCGCCGTCGGCGTCCTGGCGGGCGGTGCCCTCTTCCTGACCCAGCAGCGTGCGGGCGACCCCTATGCCCAATGCACCGGCAGCGCGGTCGCTGGCGGGATGGACAGCTTTGGGACCGAATTCACGCTGACACGCGACGACGGCCAGCGTGTCACCTCGGCCGAAGTCTTCAACCAGCCGACGCTGCTTTACTTCGGCTATACCTTCTGTCCCGACGTCTGCCCGCTGGACAGCGCGCGGAACGCCGAGGTGGCCGCGATCATGGAAGACCGTGGCGAGACGCTGCAGACGGTGTTCGTGACCGTCGATCCTCGCCGCGATACGCCCGAAGTCCTGGCGGATTACACCGACATGTTTTCCGACGACATGATCGGCCTGACCGGAAGCGAGCAGGAAATTGCCGCGGTCAATCAGGGCTGGCGGAATTACTATAAAGCAAATGACGAGGACGATCAGGAATATTACCTCGTCGACCATATGACCAATACTTATCTGGTGATGCCTGGCGGCCACACCGTCGATTATTTTCCCCGCGATGCGCTGCCCGGGGATATGGCCGACAGTGTCGGGTGTTTTCTCGATGCCACCTAAGGCATGATGTCGCACGGGATGCAAATCCGCCGATCCGGCACCATATATCTGGAACAAACCAAGAGGCGCTGAATATGGACGATATGGTTGCGCAGATCGGTCCGGACCCTTCGCTGCTGCTGGTCGACGACGACGAGATTTTCCTGACCCGCCTGGCCCGTGCCATGGAAAAGCGCGGTTTCAGGACCGAGACGTCGCAGACCGTCGCAGGGGCCATGCGGCTGATCGAAAAGCGGGCGCCGGCCTATGCTGTCGTCGACCTGCGGCTTGAGGATGGCAACGGTCTGGACGTGGTCGAGGCGCTTCGCGACAAGCGCGAGGATGCGCGGATCATCGTGCTGACCGGCTATGGCGCAATTGCCACGGCTGTGGCCGCCGTGAAAATGGGCGCGACGGATTATCTGGCCAAGCCTGCGGATGCGAACGACGTCACCTCAGCCCTGCTTTCCAGCGGAGAGGCGCTGCCGCCGCCGCCGGAAAATCCGATGTCCGCGGATCGGGTTCGCTGGGAACATATTCAGCGCGTTTACGAGCAATGTGACCGAAATGTCAGCGAAACCGCGCGGCGGCTTCATATGCACCGCCGAACGCTTCAGCGTATATTGGCTAAGCGCGGTCCCAAATAAGAAACTTATTGTAAAGATGACCGGTTTATCTATTTGTAGTGCTATTAATCCAATTGAGATGGAAGCCGGAGAAACATGGATATCGATTTCGACAAGATGTCGCTGAAGGAATTGCGGGACCTGCGGACGCGCCTCGATCGTGCGATCAATTCCTATGAGGATCGAAAGCGGCGCGAAGCGATGAATGCCATCGAGGAAGCGGCGCGCGAACATGGGTTCAATTTGGCGGAATTGACCGGAGTAAAGACCCGTCGCGGAGGAACCATTGCGCCGAAATACGTCAATCCCAACGATCCCACGATGACCTGGACCGGACGCGGCCGGCAGCCGAAATGGGTCAAGGACAGCCTGCAGTCCGGTAAGCAGCTGGAAGATCTCGCGATCTGATCGAGGAGGGGGCGCCCAGTGGCGCCCTTTTCCTTACGCCTACGATTCCGACATGTCGATCAGGTCCGTCAGCAGGTCGAAACGCTGCAGATAGCGTTTGCGGACCTCGGCCGGCGGCCGCAGGTCGATGGACAGGTCGGGCAGCAGATGCGCGTCCGGCACAGGGAACAGCCGAAACGCCTCGGCCATGTCGAAGCCCGCGATGGTGATCGCCTCGAGGCGCGCCGACACGCGATCCGCTGCCTTGATCTTGCGCTTGATCGCCAGCGGTAGGACTACAGGCAACCCGAAGCGGCGGTGGATGGCCGAGCTGAGGCGGTCATCCATCGCCCCGTATTCCTGCCCAAGCGCGGCCTTCACCGGTGAGATCATGTCGCCGATCACGTATTCTGGCGCATCGTGCAGAAGGGCCGCCAGCCGCCACTGCGGCGCGATGCCGGGGTTCAGGCGTGTCAGGATGTCCTCGACCAGCAGTGAATGTTCGGCGACGGAATAGGGCCAGTCGCCGCGCGTCTGGCCATTCCAGCGCGCGACGAAAGCCAGGCCGTGGGCGATGTCGCTGATCTCGATGTCCAGCGGCGTGGGGTCCAGAAGGTCCAGCCGGCGGCCCGACAGCATCCGCTGCCAGGCCCGGGGACGTCGCGAGGTCATCGTGCCTTAAGACAGTTTCTGGTCTGCCGGGGCGGTCTGCGCCGCCTGCGCCCGGCGCGCCAGTTCCTGACGATAGAGCGCCACGAAATCGACCGGGTCCATGTTGAACGCCGGGAAGCCGCCGTCCCGCGTCAGGTCCGAGATGATGCGACGCACGAACGGGAACAGCATGCGCGGGCATTCGATCATCAGGAACGGGTGCAGCTGGTCCTGCGGCACGCCCTCGATCTGGAAGACCCCGCCATAATCCAGCTCGGCCAGAAACAGCGTGCTGCCCTCGGTCTTGTTGGTCGAGGTGACACGGTACTTGGTGATGACCTCGTACTGGGTTTCGCTGCCGCGCTTGCGGGCGTCCAGGCTGACCTGCACGGTGATTTCCGGCTGGACCTCGCCGTGCGGGGCGCCTTTCTGGGCCACGGCGTTTTCGAACGACAGGTCGCGGATGAACTGCGCCAGGATCTGCATGCGCGGCTGCGCGGCGGGCTGGGGCTGCTGCGTGCTGCCGTTCTGGGTGTTTTCTTCGGCCATGTTCCTACCTTGCTGTTTTACGGACTTGGCCGATGTCTAGCAGGCCCGCCCCAAGCCCTCAATGCCGGGTCCAGCCCGATCCGCGGCCGGGGCGGCGCGGATCCTCGTCATCGAGGTCCGGCGGCAGGTCGACCGGCGGGCGGGCCGGGCGTTCGTCTTCGGTCACGATGAAGTCGCCGTCGATGACGCCGTCGCCGTAGGGGGGACGGTGAGCGTCGCGCCCCATCGACGTACCCACGCGGGTCACTGTGACATGCCGCGCCACCTGCCGCATCACCGCGTCGCGCACGCCCGGGATCAGCAGCAGAAGGCCGACGGTGTCGGTGAAGAACCCCGGCGTCAGCAGAAGCATGCCCGCCACCAGGATCATCACCCCATGGGCCAGGGGCCGTGTTGGATCGCGCATCTCGCTGAAGCTGCGCTGAACCTCGGCCCAGGCATGGGCGCCCTGGCTGCGCATCAGCGCCGAACCCGCGATGGCGGTCAGCACCACGATCGCCAATGTCGGCCACAGACCGATCAGTCCGCCGACCTGGATGAACAGAGCGATCTCGATGATCGGCACCGCCAGAAACAAGACCAACAGCCGCATGCGTTTTCCCCTTCCTGCAGGCGCGGAAACTGGACTTGCGCCTGACCACTCCCTACATAATGGTTTGACCACCCGATACCAACGACCCCTTTTTGCCCCAGAGGTTGCCCGAATGTCCAACCCGCTACTCCAGCTTCTTGTCCTTGCCGGGATCGCGATCTTCCTGATCCTCAGGCTGAGGAACGTGCTGGGCACGCGCGACGGCTTCGAGCCGCCCCAGGTCGATCAGCCCGCGCGGCAGCCGGCCCGCTTCGAGGTGATCGAGGGCAGCGCCGAAGAGGTCGACCACGACGTCCTGGACCATGCCGAGGCAGGCTCGCCCACCGCGAAGGCGCTGGCGGCGATGAAGCGTCAGGACAGGTCCTTCGGTGTCAACGACTTCCTCGGCGGCGCGCGCCAGGCCTATGAGATGATCCTGATGGCCTTCGAACGCGGCGACCTGTCCGAAGTGCGCCCCTTTCTCTCGGACCCGGTGGCCGAGGCCTTCCAGTCGGTGATCGATCAGCGCACGGCCCAAGGGCAGACGGTCGAGGCGCAGTATCTGGGCACCCGCGACACGGCGCTGGCGTCGGCGGAATTCGATTCCTCGACCGGCGTCGCCGAAATCTCGGTCCGCTTCGTGGGAGAACTGATCGCCGCCACCCGCAACGCCGAGGGCGATGTGGTCGAGGGTGATCCGAAGACGCCGCGCAAGCAGAAGGACCTCTGGACCTTCGCCCGAACCATGGGTCAGGACGACCCGAACTGGCAGCTTGTCGCGACCGGCTGATGCGCCGGCGCAAGGGCCTGTCACCCGAGGACGCGGACCTGTGGGCCCGCGTCGCCCGGACCGCCAAGCCGCTGAACCCAAGGATCCCGGCCGATCATCCGCAGTCGTCCCCTTTGGCGTCGACTGCGCCGGTCGTTCCCGCGGTCCCCGCGCCTGCCCTGCCGCGCTTCAGGGTCGGACAGACCGCAGCAGTCCCCGCGGCACGTCTGCCCCAGCCACAGACGCCGGCCGAGCGTCTTGCCGCCGCCGACCTGCGGATGGATGCACGCACGCATCGGAAGATGACCCAAGGAAAGCTTCGGCCCGAGGCGCGTCTGGACCTGCACGGCATGACGTTGGCCGCCGCTCAGCCGCGACTGATGCAGTTCATCCTGTCATGCCACAGCAACGGGCTGCGCCTTGTCCTGGTGATCACCGGCAAGGGACGGGGCGATCATGGACCTCTGCCGACACGTCCGGGGGCCTTGCGTCACCAGGTGCCGCACTGGCTGCACAGCCCGCCGCTGTCGGCCGTCGTGCAGCAGGTCGGCGCCGCCCATTTCCGCCACGGAGGCGAGGGTGCCTACTACGTCTATCTGCGCCGCCCGGCCTAGCGCCGATAGTTCGCCTTCGGCCCGGCGAAATACCAGATGATCAGCCCCAGGATGGGCAGGATCACGATCAGCAGGATCCACAGGATCTTGCTCTTGTTCGAAGCGTCGGTGTTGATGATCGAGGCGATCGCCCAGACATCCAGTGCAAAAACGATGATGCTGAAAAGCCACCGCATGTCGCGCCCCCTGCAGGTTTCCAGCGACCGAACACGCTTGCTCGGACGCCGGTTCCGTCAGAGCACGTAGCGCGACAGGTCGGTCGACCGCGCCAGATCGCCCAGGTGCGTCTCGACGAAGGCCGCATCGACGCCGACCCTGTCGCCGCTGCGGTCGGGGGCGGTGAAGGAGAGCTCTTCAAAGACCCGCTCGATCACGGTATAGAGCCGCCGGGCGCCGATGTTCTCGACCGAGGCGTTCACCTCGGCCGCGATGCGCGCCAGCGCCCGGATGCCGTCGTCGGTGAACTCGACCTCGACGCCCTCGGTCGCCATCAGGGCGGTGTATTGCCGCGTCAGGGCATTGTCCGTCTCGGTCAGGATGCGGACGAAGTCCTCCTCGCTCAGCGCACGCAGCTCGACCCGGATCGGCAGTCGGCCCTGAAGTTCGGGCAGAAGGTCAGATGGCTTAGCCACATGGAACGCGCCCGAGGCGATGAACAGGATATGATCGGTTCGCACAGCGCCATACTTGGTGCTGACGGTCGTGCCCTCGATCAGCGGCAGCAGGTCGCGCTGCACGCCCTCGCGGCTGACGTCGCCGCCCCGCGCATCGGTGCGGGCGCAGACCTTGTCAATCTCGTCGATGAAGACGATGCCGTTCTCCTGCACCGATTCCAGCGCGGCCGCCTTGATCGTCTCGTCGTCCAGAAGCTTGTCTGCCTCTTCGCTGATCAGCAGATCATAGCTTTCGGCGACAGTCACCTTGCGGCGCACGCGCCGACCGCCGAAGGCCTTCATCAGCCCCGACAGGTCCATCATCCCGCCCAACTGCTGCCCCGGCTGGCCCGGCATCTCGATCCCGCCGAGCGGGTTCGAATTGTCCTGGACCTCAAGCTCGATCACCGTGTCGTCCAACTCTCCACGCTTCAGCTTGTCGCGGAACATTTGGCGGGTGCCGTCGCGGGCATCCTTGCCCGCCAGGGCCTCAATCACCCGTTCCTCGGCCGCCTTGTGGGCGCGGGCCTTTACCTCTTCGCGCATCCGCTCTCGGGTGTCGGTCATGGCCGCATCCGTCAGGTCGCGGATGATCTGTTCCACGTCGCGACCGACATAGCCGACTTCGGTGAACTTGGTGGCCTCGACCTTGATGAAGGGTGCATTCGCCAACTTTGCCAGCCGGCGGCTGATCTCGGTCTTGCCGACGCCGGTCGGGCCGATCATCAGGATGTTCTTGGGATAGACCTCGTCGCGCAGGTCATCGCCCAGTTGCTTGCGGCGCCAACGGTTGCGCAGGGCAACGGCCACCGCACGCTTGGCACCGCTTTGCCCGATGATGAAGCGGTCCAGTTCGGACACGATCTCGCGGGGGGTCAGATCACTCATGGTTCTCTCCGGTCGGGGCGGCGGCCGCCCCCATTGTCTTGGACGGATATGGGGCAGCTCAGCCGATGGCCTCGACGGTCAGGCGGCCGTTGGTATAGACACAGATATCCGCCGCGATCGCCATCGCCTTGCGGGCGATCGCCTCGGCGTCCAGGTCGCTTTCCAGCAGGCCCCGCGCCGCTGCGAGCGCGAAGTTGCCGCCTGATCCAATGGCGGCCACGTCATGTTCGGGCTCCAGAACGTCGCCCGCCCCGGTCACCACCAGCAGGTCGGTGCCGTCGGTGACGATCAGCATGGCCTCCAGGTTGCGCAGATACTTGTCGGTGCGCCAGTCCTTGGCCAGATCGACGCAGGCGCGCTGCAACTGGCCCGGCGCGGCCTCGAGCTTCTTCTCCAGCCGCTCCAGCAGGGTGAAAGCGTCGGCGGTCGATCCGGCAAAGCCCACGACGACGTCGCGCCCCCCCGGCGACAGGCGACGCACCTTGCGCGCCGTTCCCTTCATCACGGTCTGCCCGACGCTGACCTGGCCGTCGCCCGCGACGACGATCTTGCCGCCGCGACGAACCGCCAGGATGGTCGTGCCGTGCCAGCCGGGAAATTTGTCCTCTGCCATGAAAGGCTCCGTCTTTCTTCGTTCCGCCAGCAGATATGGGCGCCTTCACCGCTGTGCAACCCGTTGAAAAGCCCGCCGCGGCGCCCTAGCGTCCCGTGGATGAGCGCCGATCCGCTGCTGAGCGTCTATCTTCACCCGCCGATCCTGCAGACCGCATGGGCTGGCAGGCTGGGTTTTCTGAACCGCCTTCGCCACCTGCTGGAAAGCCGCGACTGGCGGGTCGAGGTCCATCCCTCGGGCCAGGGTGCCCGGGCAAAGGCCCCGACGCGGCCTGGCTATGCGCTCTTCAACATGGAACGTCCCACGCATGACCGGGCGCTGACCTTCCGGCTGGCCTATCACTATCCCTATTGGCGCCTGGAATCCGTGGCCGAACGCTGGCGATGGCCCATCGCGCTGACCGCCTTCGAACCCGAACGGATCGAGGTCGGGGCCGCGCGGCGCTTTGCCGAACGGTTGCGGACACGGGTTCTGCCGGGGGTCCAGCCCGTCCGGGGCGATCACGTCCTGATCCCGCTGCAGGGCCATATCCGCCGCCAGCGCAGTTTCCAGAGCGCCAGTCCTGTCGCGATGGTCGCGGCCGCCGCGCGCACCGGGCGTCCCTGTATCGTCACGCTGCATCCGAAAGAGACCTATGATGCCGAAGACCGGGCAGCGCTGGAGGCCTTGGCCCGCGCGCATCCGAACCTGACCATCGGTGGCGACACGATGGCGCGGCTGCGCGACTGCGCCTTCGTCGTCACCCAGAACAGCGCGGTCGGCTTCGACGGCCTGATCCTTGGAAAGCCGGTCGTGCTCTTCGGGCAGAGCGATTATCACCACGTCGCGCTGAACGCAGCCGACCTGGGCGCCGAGGCGGCCCTGGACCGCGCGCCGGACCATGCCCCGCCGGTCGAACAGTTCCTCGACTGGTTCCTGCGCCGCACCAGCCTGGACATGATGGCGCCGGACGCCGACGACCGCCTGCTGGCGGCCATGAGAAAGGGCGGCTGGCCCGTGTAAGACCGCCGCCCTGTCGATCTGTCAGGCGATCAGACGGATTCGTCAATCCAGCTTTTCAAGGCGGCCTTGGGGGCGGCGCCCATGCGGTTCGACACGACCTCTCCGCCCTTGAACATGAAGAGCGCGGGAATGCCCCGGACGCCAAGCGCCGCCGCCTGTTCGGGGTTCTCGTCGACGTTCACCTTCACGATCTTCAGCTTGCCGGCATATTCGTCCGACAGCTCTTCCAGCGCGGGGCCGATCTGCTTGCAGGGTCCGCACCATTCGGCCCAGAAATCGACGATCACGGGGGTGGCGGACTGACGCACTTCGGCGTCGAAATCGGCGTCGTTCACATGCACGGTGGCCATGCGGGGCTCCTTCGATGATGGGCCGGCGGGACCGGCAACGGGGTGAGGTTACAGCTATGGACCCGCAGGCGCATGGTCAAGGGGCGCGGCCCCCGGCAGAAGCGCCGCCATGGTCCGGTCCAGCAGCGGGTCTGGCAGCGGCATCACGCTGCGGCTGGCGGTCCACAGCACCGACACTCGCACGTCCCGGCCGGGCCAGATGGCCCGCAAGGCCGCGCGATAGGCGGCCATCTGGCGCAGGATGCCCAAGGGCACGTCCTCGGGCGATGGCGGCACGTCGGTGTTGGTCTTGTAGTCCACCGCCGTTACCGCCGCCGCGGTGACGATCAGGCGGTCGATCACCCCGTTGAGGGTCCCCAGGCCGGGCAGGGGCGCGGTCAGCGCGACTTCGGACAGGACCTGCGCGCCCTCGGGCGGCTGCAGGACATCAGCCAGGGCGGGCGCGGTCAGGATCTGGCGGGCCTCCTCCAGCAGCTCGGCCAGCTCCGGGCCGTCAGGCAGGCCGCCCTCGGCCCCGGCCAGAAGGGCGCGACCGACGGACGGCCAGTCGCCGGGCGAATAAACGGGCAGATGTTCCAGCAGCAGGTGCAGGCGGGTGCCGCGCAGCATGGCGGCCTCGCGGTCGCCCTCGCTGGCCGAGGGAAGCACCTTCGCCCCGCCCAGCCCCGTCGCCGTGATCGGCGTCAGATAGTCGGGCGCAGGGGGCGGCAGGCGCAGCGCCCAGTCCGGCGGCTGGCGCAGGGGGGCGGCCGGCGCCGGTTCGGACACTGCCGCCTTCGGCCAGTCGCCGAAGGACAGGCGCAGGCCGGTCCCCAATGCCGGCGACAGTTCCTGCAGCGGCAGGTCGTGGCGCACGAGGTCCGTCCGCCCCGTACCGTCGGCGATCATCCCGTGCCAGCTGTCCAGCGCCTCTCCGGTATCGCCGGCCGAGGCGACGATCAGCCAGCTTTCCGCCCGCGTCATCGCCACATAGAGCAGGCGGCGGCGTTCCTCCTCTTGCCGGCGGTCCCAGTCGGCGACGGCCAGGGCGACCGCATCGCAGCGCTCTGCCGCCGCGCCGCGCCAGGCGGGCATGCCGTCCAGCCGCACCTGCCGCTGGCCGCTCGCCGGGCGGCGCTTCTGCGTCTCGGGCAGGATCACCACGGGGCTTTCCAGACCCTTGGACCCGTGCACGGTCATCACCCGGATCAGCCCGCCCGACCCGCCGGGCAGCTGCCGCTTGACCTGAACGTCATCGCCCTGCAGCCAGACCAGGAAACCTGTCAGCGACGGTGTCTCGACCTGTTCATAGGCCAACGCCTGCGACAGCAGTTCGTCGATGCCGTCCTCGGCCTCGGGACCAAGCCGGGCCAGCAGGGCGGCACGCCCGCCGTGGCGGGTCAGCAACCGCGCGATCAGATCATAGGGCCGAACGAAATCGGCGTGGTCGGCCAGATCGTCCAGAACATCCCAGGTACGGCGATGGTGCGACTGGCGCAGCCGCGCCCAAAGGTATTCGCCCCGCCTGCGCCCTGCCGCCAGGCGATAGAGGTCATCCTCGGCCAGGCCGAACAGCGGCGAACGCAGTGCGGCGGCCAGGCACAGGTCATCCTCGGGGGTCGACAGGACCGCCAGCGTCGCGGTGATGTCGCGCACCGCCAGTTCGGCGGCCAGCTTCAGCCGATCGGCGCCGGCCACGGGCAGGCCCGCCGACTTCAGTTCTCCGATCAGTGCGTCGAACAGGTCGCTGCGCCGCTGGACCAGGATCTGGATGTCGCCCGGCCCAATGGGTCGCGTCTGGCCGGTGCGCGCGTCCATGATCGGCGTGCCCAGCATGGCGTCGATCTGTCGGGCGACGGCGCGGGCCAGTTCGGTGCGCGCGTCGTTTTCAGCCGGCGCATCGACCGGCTGCGTCCAGTCCGGACGCTCGGGCGCGTCGGGTTCTGGCAAGGTCGGCCAGATGTCGACGCGGCCGGGCAGGGCATGGCGGAAAGCCACGTGGCGCGGCGGGTCGCCTAGGCCTTCGGCCGCCCGGTCCTGGAAGACCGCATCGACCAGCTGCAGGATCGCGGGCGAGGACCGGAAGCTGTGCGCCAGCCCGCGCCGCTGCATCGGCTGCTGCACCGCCTGGAAATCCTGGTCGAAGCGATCGCGCATCTCCTCGAAGACGGCGATGTCGGCGCCCTGGAAGGAATAGATCGACTGCTTGGGGTCGCCCACCACGAACAACGTGCGGGGCCGGTCATGTGCGCCCGCGCCGCTGGTGAATTCGCCGGTCAGGCGGCGGATGACGCGCCATTGTTCCGGGCTGGTGTCCTGCGCCTCGTCGACCAGAATGTGGTCGATGCCTCCGTCCAGCCGCCACAGCACCCATTGCGCCATGCTGGATTCCTCGAGCAGCTGCGCGGTGCGGCGGATCAGGTCGTCGAAGTCCAGCCAGCCATGCGCGGCCTTTTCCCGCGCCATCCGCGTGGTGAAGGCATGGCCGAAGCGGTGCAGCGCCAGCGTCTTTTCCGCCGCCGCAAGGGCCAGCGCCTGCGGGCGGGCCAGCTCCACCCGCTCCATCAGCGCGTTGAGGTCGTCCATGAAGGGCGCGCAGGGGCCGCCGGCCAGATCCTTCGTGGGGATCTTGCCGATCTTGGCGCCGAAGGGTTGCGCCGCCTTGGCCCCATAGAGCAGGCAGCCGCAGAGCGTCCACAGCTCGCCCATGCCGGGGTCGCGCATCCGGCAGCGGGCCAGCTGGTCGGCCAGCTTGGCGTCGGTGGACTTGCCGGCCCGCAGCAGGGGCAGAAGCGCGTCGACCAGATCGCCCTCGGACCCCAGGAAGACCTGCGCCAGAAGGCTGTCGGCGGTCAGGCCGGGGGGCAGGTCAAGCGCCGCCCAGATGGCCGCGGGGTCTGGTTCGGCGGCGAAGTCGGCCTCGGACAGGCTGGCAAGGAAGCTGTCGATGTTGTCGCCGGAATGCAGGCGCGTCAGGTCGCGGATGGCGGGATGGCCCTCGGCGGCCATGTCCTCGAGGATCTCGGCCCGCATCGCCTTGGCGCTGCGGTCGTCCAGCTCGGCAAAGCCCATCGGCACGCCGGCCTCCAGCGGAAAGCGCCGCAGAAGCGCCGCGCAGAAGCTGTGGATCGTCTGCACCTTCAGCCCGCCGGGCGTCTCGATGGCGCGGGCGAACAGGCGCCGGGCCTGGGGCAGGTCGGGCTCTCCGTCCTCGCCCAACTCGGCCAGCTCGGCGCGCAGCTGCGGTTCCGGCAGCATCGCCCACTGACCCAGGCGCTTGAGCAGGCGGTTCTGCATCTCGGTCGCGGCGGCCTTCGTATAGGTCAGGCACAGGATGCGTTCGGGCGGCGTGCCGGCCAGCAGCAGCCGCGCCACCCTGTCGGTCAGCACCCGCGTCTTGCCCGACCCCGCATTGGCGGTCAGCCAGGTGGACCGCCGCGGGTCGGCCGCCGCGATCTGGTTCAGCGTCGCCTCATCCATGATCGCCCACCTTTTCCGGACTGGCGGCATCGGTCAGCGACCATTCTCCATAGCGCGCCAGGTGATCGTAGTCGCCCGAATAGGATGTCCGCTCCGGCGCACGCATCGAGGTGAAGCCCGCCCCGCCCCGCAGATAGGCCTCCATCAGCGCCACGAAGCCGTCCCAGGTCTGGCCTTCGACCGCCTCGTCATGGGCGCGCTGGTGGGTCGCGCCCTCTCCGCCCAACTGGATATAGCGGATCGCCGCGATGTCCACGGGACCAAGCGCGTCGAAGCCGCCGCGCCGGGCCATCGCCGCCTCCAGCATCAGCTGCTTGTCAAAATGCCGGATCTGCGCGTCGGTCGGCGGGGTGCCGGACTTGTAGTCATAGACGACCACGCGCCCGTCATGCAGCAGGTCGATCCGGTCGGGCTTGGCGGTCAGGGTGACGTTTAGGCCCGTGACGGACACCCGCCCCCGGTTCTCGATCACCATCGGGCTGCCCTCTGCCAGGCGGGCCAGTTCGTCGGCCACGATGCGGTCGGCGATGCCCTCGATCCGGGCCTGCCAGAAGGCGCGGGCGGCGGGCCAAGCCACTTCGGCCTGCAGCACCTGCGCCGTCAGCGACAGGAAGGTCGTGCGCAGTACCTCTGGCGGCGTGTCGGGGGCGGGGCGCGATTTCAGCAGCGCCTCGACGATGGCGTGCAGGGTCTGGCCGCGCAGCGCGGCATCGGGCTGCGGTCGCAGGCTGGGAAGGGACCGCAGCTTCAGCACCCGCTTGGCATAGACGGCATAGGGGTCGCGGATCAGCAGCGAGACGTCGGTCACCGGCAGTTCGTCGAAGGCCGGGGCCGGCGGGACGGGGGACGGCCTGCGCGCCGGGGCCGTCTGCGCGGGCGGACGCGCCACGGCCTCGGCCAAGGCCAGCCAGTCGTTGCCCCGCGCCCGCATCGCAGCCAGCGCCTGCGGGCCGTTCCGGTCGGGCAACCCGCCCATCAGGTTCATCAGCCTGTTCAGCCAGCGGGACGGGATCGTCTCGGCCTCGGCGTCGCGCCTGGCGCGCGTCAGGATCACCCGCCCGGCGGCGATGCCTTGCTGGAAGTCGTGCGCCGCCAGCCCGATCTGGCGTTCAGGGACCGGCAGCCCCGCCGCCAGCCGCATCTGCCGCGACAGCCACGGGTCAGGCGACAGCGCCTGCGGCCAGCCGCCTTCGTTCAGCCCCGACAGGATCACGTGGCCGTGGCCGTAAAGTCGCGCCTCGCGCGGGCCGCGGATGCGCAGGCACTGATGGCCGGTCACATCCTCGCGCACGGCCTTGGCCTGAAGTTCGGTGATCAGCAGCGCGCAGAAGTCATTCGGCCCGATGTCGGGGCCCAGATGGGCATGCTCGGCCAGATGATCCAGAATGGCGCATGACATCTGGCCTGATTTTCCCTGCCAAAGCTGTGATCGCGCCACATCGCCGTCGGGACCGGCGGCCAGCGCCTCGGCCAGGGCGAACAGGTCGGCCAGGCGGTCGGCCAGGGGGCGCGGGGCGCGGTCCTGTGCCAGTGGCGTGATGCGCCTGAGCATGTCGCAGAGCCAGTTTGCCCAGATCTTGCGCGTGGCGTCGCCCTTCGTGGCCCAGTCCGCCAGCGTCTCGGCATCCGGAAAGGCCGGGCCTTGGTTGCGCAGCTTCAGTTCCAGTTCGCGGGTCTGGCGAAGAATGTCGTTGCGGCCGATCGCCTCGGACCCCGTGGCCGTCATCGGATGCTTGAGGAGGATGATCAGCCGGTCGATGGTCAGCGCCTCGCCAAAGAGGGCGGCGACCTGGCGCAGGAACAGGCCCGACGCGGTCAGGGGCAGGGGCTGGCCCGAGCTGTCGTCGGGGCGGATGTGCCAGCGGTCCAGTGCGGCGGTGACGCGCCGGATCAGGCCGCTGTCGGCGGCGATCAGGGTGATCAGCTCGCCCTTCTCGGCGGCGTCGCGCATGATCAGCGCGATGGTCTCGGCCTCTTGCCCCGGCTGGTCGGCCTCGATCAGGGTCAGCCCGTCGGTGGGCGCGATCAGGTCTGGCAGCGCCGGCCCCTCGGCGATCCACTGGTCGGTGACGGGGGCAGGGCGCAGGGCCAGCGACACCAGCCGGTTGCGATCCTCTGAGGCCGGACGCGCGTCGGTCCAGCGCTGCGGGTATCCCGCCTTGCGGATCAGCGGCGCGAAGCGCGCCTGTGGATGGTCGTCCGCGGCTTCGTCCAGCCGGTCCCACACCTCTTGCGGCTGGTCGAAGTCGAAGCCGGGCAGCACCACGGCCCCGTTCGGCAGCGCCGCCACCGCCTCCATGTAAAGCCGCGTTGCGCCGTGCGACCCGGTCGAACCCGCAACGATCACCGGCCCCTGCGGCAGGTCGATCCCCTGCGGCCAGTCGCGCATGGCCAGTTCGGCCGCGGCGCGCTGGCGGGCGGCGCGGTCTTGAGAGGAGTCCGCCAGATGAAAATCGGCCGCAATCTTCAGGAAGGCCAGCGCATTCTGCCAATGGCGCGCATGGTCGCCCGTGTCGATCCCCTCGAGCGCGGCGAGGTCCCGGCCCTCGGTCTGCATCTCGACCATCAGCTGCGACAGCGACTGCGCCAGCACCGGGATCGAATGTCCCGCCGCCAGATCCGGCCGCAGCTGCAGCATCTGCGCGATCAGACGGGCCAGCTGCAGCCGCCGCGCCAAGGGCGCCTCTGGCGGATCAGGCATGACCAGCGGTCCCGGATCGACGCCGGTGATCGATCTGATCTGCGGCAGCAGAAGCGGACCGGCCTTGTCGAATGCCTTGAACAGTGCACCGCGCGTGGATGCTGCGTTGACCAGCACCGTCACGCGGGCCAGCGCCTCGGGCGGCTGGTCCTTCATCCGCTCCAGCAGGCCGTGCACGAAACAGGCCGCGAAATCCACGCCGGGTGGCAGGGCATAAAGGCCGCGCATCTCAGCCACCCAGCAGCGCCTCGGCCAGGGGGATGGCGTCCGGATAGCCGACGTCGCACCATCCGCCGTCATGGACCATGCCGAAGGCGCGCCCCTCCTCGATCAGCAGGTCCCAAAGGCGGTTCAGCGAAAACACGTCCTCGGGGATCTCGGCCAGCCGGTCCGGGCGAATGATCTGCGCGCCGGCGTAGACGAAATCGCCTCGGCGGGTCAGCCGGCCATCACCGTCCAGGCTGAGATCGCCGGCACCCTGGCGGGCCGTTGCCCGTTCCAGCGGGACCACCGCCAGAAGGGCGTCCATCTGGTCGTCCCAGGCCGCGGCAAGCCGGGCCAGCACGTTCGGCCCCGTCCAGACAACGTCAGGGTTCAGCGTCATGACCGGCCCGTCCCCCAGCAGGGGCAGCGCCCGACGCAGCCCGCCGCCGGTATCGAGGATCTGGCCCGCCTCTCGGCTGATGGCGACGTCCTGCCCGTCCAGGTGCCGCTCGACCTGGGCGCCCAGGTAGTGGGTGTTGACCACGATGGGGGCGGCCCCGGCGGTCCGGCCCAGATTTAGGGCGCGATCCAGCAGTGTGCGGCCCGCGACCTTGATGAGGGGCTTCGGGCGGTCGTTCGTCAGCGGACGCATCCGGGTGCCAAGCCCCGCGGCGAAAATCATCAGGGGCGGCATGCGGCACGGATCCTTTCGCGGATGTGGTCGTCGGGGGCGGGAACGTCGCGCAGCGCGTGAACCAGGGGGGCCAGCGCGGGATGGGCCAGGTCGGCCTGCACATGGCCCCAGACCCGCGGCATCAGGTCCAGATAGCGGGGTTTTCGGTCCCGCAGGGCCAGGCGCGTGAAGATGCCCATGATGCGCAGGTTCCGCTGCGCCCCCAGCAGCGCATAGGCGGCGCGGAACCGGTCCGGATCGAGGCCGGTGATCGACAGGTATCGCCCGATCGCCTGTTCCTCGATCGCCGGGCCCACGTCCCGCCGGGCGTCCTGCAGCGCCGAGACGAGGTCATAGGCCGGATGTGCCGTCACCGCGTCCTGATAGTCGATCAGGCCAAGCGGCGCCGGGCCGCGCCAGATCAGGTTCTCGGCATGGAAATCGCGCAGCGCGGTCACGGGCGGCAGGTCGGCGGCCCATTCCGCATGAAGCCGCGCGACGATGGGGCCGATCCGGGGCGCCTCGATCCCCAAGGCCTGGGGATAGAGCGCGAAGAGGCCGACCTGCTCGGCCAGCGCCGGTCCGTCCAGTGCCGGGATGAAGCCGGGCACCGGGTGGCGGTGCAGGTCCGCCAGCAGGTCCACGATCCGGTCATAGGCTGTGGGCGCCAGCGCCGGGTCGTCCCGCAGCACCGAGGCCAGCAGGTCGCGGCCCAGGTCCTGGACCAGCGCAAGGCCCTGGCCGGCATCCTCGGCCAGGACGGCGGGGGCGCCGAAGCCGCGGTCGGTCAGCCAGCGGGTCATGGCCAGGAACGCGCCCATGCTGTCGCCCGGATCGTCCATCAGGACGGCGGTTTCACCGTCACGCTCCAGCCGGAAATAGCGTCTGGCCGAGGCATCGCCCGCCAGCTGCGTCACCCGCGCCCCGGCCCAACCGGCGGTGGCGACGAAAGCGGCGCGCTGCGCCAGCCGCGGCGCACCCGGAAAGTCCAGGACGACTTGGCGCAGGTCGGGGTCCGGCAGGGGGCTGAGCGCCACGGTCAGCACGCCCGGCGGCAGGGCCGCCAGCCGGTCGGGCCATTCGATCAGGCAGATGGCGTCCGCCATGGCGTCGTCAAGACCCAGCTCGGACAGTTCCGACGGGTCGGTCAGCCGATAGAGGTCGGCGTGCCAGATCTCGGTTCCCATCGGGTCGTCATAGGTCTGCACCAGGGTGAAGGTCGGGCTGGGCACGTCCTCGGCCAGATCGCCTTGGCGGGCGCGGATGAAGGCGCGGGCGAAATGGGTCTTGCCTGCCCCGACCGGCCCGTCCAGCAGCACTGTCCGGCCCGGCGAAAGGTCGGCGGCCAGCATCCGCGCCAAGGCGGCGGTCAGGGCTTCGTCGGCGATCACGCGTGTGCTCATGGCGGTGTTCTAGCGGCTTGGCGCGCCGGGGGGAACAGGTCGCGAAACCGTTGCATGCGGATCGCCCGGCGGCGCATTAGGATGACCACAACCAACGAGGATTCCATGCTGCGCATTGCTGTCGCCCTTACCCTTGCCCTGGCCGGACCGGCCGCCGCCACACAGGAATACATCCTGCCCACGCTGTTCGACGTGGCCGGCGTCGCCGCCGACGACGTGCTGAACATCCGCACCGAACCGTCGGCCGACGCCCCGATCATCGGCACGCTGGCCCCCGACGCGACCCGTATCGAGGTGGTCGAGGAGCGCCGCGGCTGGGCGCGCGTCAACACCGCCGAACAGTCCGGCTGGGTATCGTCGCGCTACCTTAACTATCGCACCGACGTGTGGGAGGACGGAGCGCTGCCATCGTCCTTCCGTTGCTTCGGGACTGAACCGTTCTGGAGCCTATCCGTCGATCAGGGCAAGGCCGCGCTGTCGAGGCCCGAAGAGGCCGATGCGGTCCATGACGCCAAGACCCTGTCGACCGGCATCTTCCGCGATCCGACCCGTGCGGTCGTCGCGGGCGACATGACGCTGACGGCGATGCCGCAGGTCTGCTCTGACGGGATGTCGGACCGGTTGTACGGTCTGCAGGCGCTGCTGGTGTTGGGCGGTGGGGAACCGCGGCTGCTCTCCGGCTGCTGCTCGATCCAGCCTTGACGGGTCCGGCCGCGGGCGGACTAAAGGGCCAACACGTCGTGCATGTCGTATTCGCCCGGCCCCTTGTCCTGTCCCCAGATCGCGGCGCGGATCGCGCCGCGGGCAAAGATCGCGCGATCGGTCGCCAGGTGGCGCAGGACGATGCGTTCGCCCTCGGTCGCGAAGATGACGTCGTGTTCGCCCACCACGTCTCCGCCGCGGATGGCAGCAAAGCCGATGCTGCCGGGTTCACGCGCGCCGGTGATGCCTTCGCGGGCGGGCGTGCGCAGATCCGCCAGCTTGGCGCCACGGCCGCTGGCCGCGGCCTCGCCCAGCATCAACGCGGTGCCGGACGGCGCATCGACCTTGTGGCGGTGATGGCTTTCCACCACCTCGATGTCCCAGTCCGTGCCAAGCGCGGCGGCGACCTTGCGGGTCAGGCCGACCAGAAGGTTCACCCCAAGCGACATATTGCCCGCCCGGATGATCGGCGCATGGCGCGCAGCCGCTTTCAGCGCGGCCAGATGTTCCGCCTCGAACCCGGTGGTGCCGATGACGTGGACGGCGCGGGCCTGCGCGGTCAGTTCGGCGAAGGCCACGGTCGCTGCAGGGGCGGTGAAGTCGATCACCGCCTGCGCCTGGGCGATGGCCGTCACCGCGTCGTCGCTGACCGCCACACCTGCCGGGGCGCCGCCCATCGCGGTGCCGATGTCCCGGCCGATCCAGTCGTGGCCCGCGCGTTCCAGCGCGCCCACCAGCCGCAGGTCCGGGCTGTCCAGGATCAGCCGGATCAGCATCTGCCCCATCCGCCCCGAGGCGCCGGTGACGACCACGCCCGGACGCTGCGGCTGATCGGTGTTCTGCAAATCGCTCATCTGGCGCCTCCGCTGGGTTTGCCCGCGTCATATCCCGTTGCGGCGTCGCCCGCGACCCCCTACATCGGGGATCATGGCACAGAACCGAAATTCCCAAGGCAGAGGTCCGTCGCAGCGTCAGCTGCGGGTGGGCGAACTGATCCGCCGCACCCTGTCCGACGTGCTTGCGCGCGGGGACGTGCACGACCCGGACCTGAACCGGCATTCCATTACCGTGGGAGAGGTCGTCATGGCGTCCGACCTCAAGGTGGCGACCGCCTATGTGCTGCCGCTGTTCGGCCAGAACGCCGACGAGGCGCTGGCCGCCCTGCGCCGCAATGCGCCCGAGCTGCGGCACCTGGTCACCAAGGGGATGACGCTGAAATACGCCCCCGCGCTCAAGTTCCAGCTGGACGAAACCTTCGACCGCCTAGACGATACCCGCCGGCTGTTCGCCGACGAACGCGTGCGCCGCGACGTCGAGGCCGCTGACGAGGACGACGATGAGCTTTGATCTGTCGCGGTTGGCCGTGGCTGTGGGCGCGCTGGTCTCTCTGGCGCTTCCCGCCGGCGCGGCGACCTGCGAGCGGATGAGCCATGACGGCCAAGGCTATGTCCTCTGCGAGGTGCCCGCCGCGCAGGAACCCGCGCTGCGCCTTTGGCAGGATGGGGCCGACGGCGCGCCACTGCGCAATTTCAGCAATGTTCGCCGGACGCTGGCGGATGGTGAGGCGCTGGCATTCGCCATGAACGCCGGAATGTTCCACCCCGATTACCGCCCCGTGGGCCTGCTGGTCGTCGACGGGCAGGAACTGTCGCCCATCGTCACCGGGGGCAGTAATGACAACTTCGGGATGCTGCCGAACGGTGTCTTCTGCACCGGCGGCGAAGTTCCGTTCCAGGTAATCGAGACGCTCGGCTTTGCCGAGGGTCGTCCGGATTGCCGGCTGGCCACGCAGTCCGGCCCGATGCTGGTCATCGACGGCGAACTGCACCCGCGCTTCCTGCCTGACAGCGACAGCCGCTATATCCGCAACGGCGTCGGGGTGTCGCCGGACGGGCAGACGGCATGGTTTGCCATCTCGGACCGGCCGGTGACGTTTCATGAATTTGGTCGGCTGTTCCGTGATGGGCTGGGCGTCAGGGACGCGCTTTACTTCGACGGCTCGATTTCTCGGCTCTATGCGCCGGGAGTGAACCGGGCCGATTTCGGCCGCAGCCTGGGGCCGATCATCGGGCTGGTGGGCGAGGCCGGTTGACCCCGCAAGGCGCCGGCGCTATGCCCCGGCGCCTGTTTCGCAGGAGGGACGCATGGCGCGCAAGAAGGGCCGGGACATCAGCGGCTGGCTGATCGTGGACAAGCCGGCCGGGGTCAATTCGACCGCGGTGGTGGCCAAGGTCCGGTGGGCGCTGGACGCCAAGAAGGCTGGTCATGCGGGCACGCTGGACCCCGATGCGACCGGCGTTCTGGCCGTGGCCCTGGGCGAGGCGACAAAGACCGTCCCCATCGTGACGGATGCGCTGAAGTGCTATGACTTCACAGTGAACTGGGGCGCCGAGACGACCACCGACGATGCCTCGGGCCAAGTCGTGCGACAGTCCGATGCCCGCCCGACCGCCGCCGAGGTCGAGGCGGCGCTGGCCAATTTCACCGGCGATATCATGCAGGTGCCGCCCGCCTTCTCGGCCGTCAAGGTCGAGGGTGAGCGGGCCTATGACCTGGCGCGCGAAGGCGTCGAGATGGAGCTGGCGGCCCGGCCCCTTTGGGTGGAAAGCCTGGTTCTGCTGAACGCCGGTCAGGACAGCGCACGGCTGGAGATGGTCTGCGGCAAGGGCGGCTATGTTCGGTCCATCGCCCGCGACTTGGGGCGCAAGCTGGGCTGCCTGGGCCACGTGGCGCATCTGCGGCGCACCTGGTCGGGACCGTTCGAGGCCGAGAACGGCGTCGCCTTCGACCGTGTCGACCGCGAGGCGCGGGAGTGGCTGGACACTCAGGTCCTGCCGCTGGAGACCGGCCTGGCAGACCTGCCGATGTTGCGCGCGACGCCGGAAGGCGCGACCCGTATCCGCAACGGCAATCCGGGCGAAGTGACCACCGGCGCCGAATGGGGCGAACTGGTCTGGGTGTCCGACGCCACGGGACCCGTCTGCATCGGGCGCTATCAGGGCGGCATGGTCCAGCCCGAGCGGGTGTTCAACCTCTAGGTAACGCCGATCGGGCGGCGGATGCCCAGGAAGGGTCCGTCGCCTGCGGCGTCGATGCGGGCGACGGCATCTGCGATCGGCTCTCGCGTGACCGACATGGTCCAGGCGGTGGCGTGGATCATCAGGTCGTCGGACAGCGCCATGGCGACATGACCCGGCCAGAACAGCAGGTCACCGCGCCGAAGCGTCTGCACTTCGGGAAAGGCTTTGCGCTGCAGGTCGCTATCGCCGGGGCAGGCAATGTCGCAGGCATTCAGTGCCGCCTGCACCAGACCCGAGCAGTCGATGCCCGCGCGGCTGTTGCCGCCCCATAGGTAAGGCGTGCCGATGAGGCTTTCGGCGACGGCGGCGGGATCGGCCGCGGGGCCGTCGCCCACATGCTGCGCAGGAACGAAGCCGCCGGTGGCGAGGGTCGCGAAGCCTTCGGCGAGGCCGGTGACCGACAGCCGGGCGCCGATGGAGAGGGACATGATCTCGGGGCGCTTCATGTCGGCGGCCGGATAGACATGAGTCGCCGGGGCCGTCACCCGGTGCGTGACGGCGGCCAGGTCGAACGACAGCGCGGCGACCGGCAGCCAGCCGCAATAGCCGTCAAGCGCGGCCTGCACGAAGGCCATGTCGCCCCGACGCTCGATCACGGTCAGGTCGGCGCCGAAGTTCACTTGCCGGTCGCGGCGGCCCCTGGGGCCGTTCAGCAGGTCGGCCAGTGGCACGGCCAGGCGGGCGGGTTGGCCGGGAACATAGGTCGGACGGTCCAGGGTGCCGCGCAGGCTCCCCAGCGCGACGCGGTCGGTGGCGGGTGTCAGGCGGCGGTCCATGATCACCCCAGGATCTGCGGCAGCGCGGCCAGGATGGCGCGGGCGCCCTGGCCGACGCCGCCCTTGGGCCGTCCGGGCGCGGCGGCGGGTTGCCAGCCGTAGATGTCGAAATGCGCATACTGCCCGGCGCCTTCGGCGAAGCGGCGCAGGAACAGGGCGGCGGTGATCGACCCCGCCATGCCACCCGAGGGCGCGTTGTCCAGATCGGCAATGGCGGGTTCGATCATCGGCTCGTACGGGTCCCAGAAGGGCATTCGCCAGATTGGGTCGCCCACCTGCGCCCCGGCCTGCTGCAGCGCCGTGGCCGTCCTGTCGTCGTCGCAGTAGAAGGGCGGCACATCGGGGCCAAGCGCCACCCGCGCCGCCCCCGTCAGCGTCGCCAAGGATATCATCAGGTCAGGGTTTTCCTCGGCCGCGTAGGTCAGGGCATCGGCCAGCACCAGCCGCCCTTCGGCGTCGGTGTTGTTGACCTCGACCGACAGCCCGTTGCGGCTGGTCAGCACGTCGCCGGGGCGGAAGGCGTTCCCGGCGACGCTGTTTTCGACGGCGGGGATCAGGACCCGCAGGCGCAGGCCATCGGCGGCTCCGGTTCCCGCCAGCATCTTCAGAAGGCCGAGCGCCGTCGCGGCACCGCCCATGTCCTTCTTCATCAGCCCCATCGACGTGCCAGGTTTCAGGTTCAGCCCGCCGGTGTCGAAGCATACGCCCTTGCCGACGATGGTCAGCATCGGACCATCCTCGCCCAGGCGGATGTCGATCAGCCGCGGCTCTGCGGTGGCGGCGCGGCCGACCACGTGGATCATGGGGAAGTTCTGCTCCAGCAGCGCCGTGCCGCAGATCACCTCAACCCGCGCACCAATGTCGTCGGCCAGCGCGCGGGCGGCGGATTCGAGCTTGTCCGGCCCTAAGTCACTGGCCGGGGTGTTGATCAGGTCGCGGGTGAGGAATTCGGCCGCGGCGATGGCCACCAGCCGGTCGGCATCGACGCCGTCGGGGCAGACTAGGCGCGGCCCCTGCGACGGGCTGCCCTTGTAGCGGGTGAACCGGTACTGGCCCAGCAGCCAGCCAAGCGCCAGTTGGTCGGGATCGAGCCCCCCGGGCAGGGCGGCAAGCCGCCAGTCGCCTTTGGGCAGCGCATGGGCCCGGGCCAGGTGAAAACGGTCGCGCGACGCCTGGCTGCAGTCGCCCAGGCCCATGATCGCACCGGCCAGACCGCCATGCGCATCGGGCAGCAGGCAGATCTGGCCCGCCTTGGCCGCAAAGCCGCTGGCCTCGGGCCAAGTGCCCGCCTGAGCGGGAATGTCGTCACCGGACCACACCAGCCAGAGCGGCAGGGCGGCGTGGGAGGCGGGGGCGAATTCTGGTGTCATGGCGGGTCCTTGGCAGATCGGCGCCAGCCTACAGCCTGTGCGGCGCCCTGCAACCCCGGTCGGTCAGGCCAGGGCGGTGCGGTCCCAGATGGCGGTCAGGGAGCGGTTGCCGACCCGCATCAGTCGCGCACGGATAGCAGACATCGCGGCCTGGTCGCCCCGTTCGGCGGTGCTGCCCAGGTCCATGGCGACGCCGGCCAGAGACAGCAGCCCGATCTGCCATGCCAGCCGAGAGATCCGTTCCGCATCCGCCACCGCCTGCGCCAGATCGCCCGCCTGCAAGGCCGCATCGACCGCCGTCAGAGCCGCGGCCAGTTGTTCCAGCGCCAGGCCCACGACATGCTGCGCCGCGGTCTCGCCCAACTCGGCGATGATCTCTGCCACCCGGCGGCTGTCGACGCGCACCGCCTCGGGCACGGCCAAAGCTGATATCTGTGCCATCCGCACCTCCGTATGGTCCTGTCGCCGCACCGGCCGACCATCGGATGAAGCCATGAAGAAAGCCTTGATCGCGCAAAGCGAAAAGGCTCGAATTCGTTTCAAACTCGGCCTATCAGGCGTAAACGAAAGCGAGGTTCCAGATGTCAGACCTGTCCCCTTTGCCGCAATACCTGATCAAGCGCTATCAAGGCTGGCGGGCCACGTCCTATAACGAGAACGCCGCCTGGTACCGCCGCCTGGCCAACGAGGGTCAGCGCCCCCGGGCGATGGTCATCTCGTGCTGCGACAGCCGGGTGCATGTCACCGGGATCTTCGGCGCCGATTCGGGCGAGTTCTTCATCCATCGCAACATCGCGAACCTGGTGCCGCCCTATGCGCCGGACGGGCAGCAGCACGGCACCTCGGCTGCGGTCGAATATGCGGTGACGGCGCTGAAGGTGGCGCATCTGATCGTGGTGGGCCACACCCGCTGCGGCGGCGTCGCCGGTTGCCATGCCATGTGCTCGGGCGCGGCACCCGAACTGGAGGAGACGACCAGCTTCGTCGGGCGCTGGATGGACATCCTGCGGCCGGGCTACGACCGGGTGAAGGATCTGCCCTCCGAACAGCAGGTCAGTGCGCTGGAGCGCGAGGCGGTGCTGGTTTCGATCCGCAACCTGATGACCTTCCCCTTCGTGCAGGCCGCCGTCGAGAGGGGAGAGCTGTCGCTGCACGGGCTGCTGCACGACATCAGCGAAGGCACGCTGCTGCAGGCCGAGGACGACGGCGCGTCCTGGACGCAGATCTGATCAGGCTTCGGGCCGCCAGCGGATCACGCGCCACAGATAGACGGCCACGATCGCCACGACGACGGCGGTCGAGGCCGGGTTCAGCCAGTCGCTGACGTCGTGATACCGCGCCTGCAGCAGCCACCCTGCCAGCGCCAGGCCGCCCGACCAGATGAAGCTGCCTGCCGCAGTATAGACCAGGAACCGCGCCATGGGCATCCGCGCCAGTCCCGCCGGGACCGAGATCAGGGTGCGGATCGTCGGCAGGAACCGCCCGAAGAACACCGCCGCCCCACCGTGGCGGGCAAACCAACCCTGCGCGCGCGTCAGTTCGGACGGAGTCATGGTCAGCCAACGTCCGCGGCGGGCGACCAGCTGGTGCAGCCGCTGCGCCCCGTAGGCGCGTCCCAACGCATACCAGAGCCATGCACCGGCCGTCGATCCCGCGCCTCCGGCCAGAACAGCAAGCCACAGCGGCGTGCCGCCCTGCGCGGCGTTGAAGCCTGCCAGCGGCATGATCAGTTCCGACGGGATGGGCGGGAACACGTTTTCCAACAGCATCAGGGCGGCGATGGCCCAAGCCCCGCCGCCCTGAAGAAGACCGGTGATCCAGTCGAACAATGATCAGCCCTTCTTCAGGACCTTGTTGCCCAGCAGCTCGGCAATCTGGACCGCATTCAGCGCCGCGCCCTTGCGCAGGTTGTCGCTGACGCACCACAGGTTCAGGCCGTTCTCGATGGTCGAATCCTGGCGGATGCGGCTGATGAAGGTCGCGAAGTCGCCCACGCATTCGACGGGCGTGGTGTAGCCGCCGGGTTCGCGCTTGTCGACGACCATGATGCCGGGGGCCTCGCGCAGGATGTCGCGGGCCTCGTCCTCGTCCAGGAAATCCTCGAACTCGATGTTGATCGCCTCGGAATGGCCGACGAAGACAGGGACGCGCACGCAGGTCGCGGTGACCTTGATCGAGGGGTCGACGATCTTCTTCGTCTCGGCCACCATCTTCCATTCCTCCTTGGTCGAGCCGTCTTCCATGAAGACGTCGATCTGGGGAATGACGTTGAAGGCGATCTGCTTCTGGAACTTGTTGGGTTCCTTTTCCTGACCCGGCACATACATGCCCTTGGTCTGGTCCCACAGCTCGTCCATGCCTTCCTTGCCGGCGCCGCTGACCGACTGATAGGTGCTGACCACGACGCGCTTGATGCGCGCACGGTCGTGCAGCGGTTTCAGCGCCACGACCATCTGCGCGGTCGAGCAGTTCGGGTTCGCGATGATGTTCTTGTTCTTGTAGTCGTGGATCGCCTCGGGGTTCACCTCGGGGACGATCAGCGGGATCTGCGGGTCGTAGCGATAGAGCGAGCTGTTGTCGATCACGACGCAGCCAGCGGCCGCCGCCTTGGGCGCGTGGATCTTGGTCGCGTCGGACCCGATGGCGAACAGTGCCATGTCCCAGCCGGTCCAGTCGAACTGTTCGATGTCCCTGATCTTGAGGGTCTTGTCGCCGAAGCTGACCTCGGTCCCCTGCGAGCGGCGCGAGGCGAGCACCGCGATCTCGTCGATCGGGAACTGGCGTTCATCGAGGATGTTCAGCATTTCGCGGCCCACATTGCCAGTGGCGCCGGCGACGACGACTTTGTAACCCATCGCGGGGGAACTCCTTTTTCTGCGGTCCGGGGCGTTTACCGCAAACGTGGCGTCATTGGAAGGGTCTTGCCCCCGGCGGGACCAGCACCAGCCGCGGATCGCGGCGCAGCAGGTCCTGGACCCAGGCGGATTCGGCGGCAAAATCATGCGGCACGTCGGCGGCCCCGCGCCGGCCCGACAGCGACAGGCTGGCGAAGAAATCGAAGCCGTAAAGCGTCAGTCCTGACAGCGGCGACCGCAGCAGCAGGTCGATCATCATCGCCCCCGTGGTGGGCGGTGCGGCCAGCCGGTCCCTCAGCGCGTGGTAATCCGCCAGCGGGTGCAGGTAGAATCCGGGGCTGCTGGCGGTCCGCCAGTCCAGGCGCTTGCGCTTGGGCGACATCCACAGGATGCGGTCGGGCGACAGCCGCGCCCGGTCGGCGTCAGGAAGGCGCGTCGCCAGCGCCAGCCAGTCGGTGCGGCTGCCGTGGCTGACGGGGTCGGGGGTGGGCGCGCGGTTGATGCGGATCACCAAGTCAGCGGCGTCGATGCGCGCGCCATCTTGGCCCTGCGCCAGCGCGCGGGCGTTGCCGACCAGCGCCACCTGCCGGTCCCGCAGATCGGCCAGCAGATCATCCTGCGGCACCGACAGGGCGGCGAGCCGCGCCTCGTCCCGGGTCAATCGCGCGGCGGTGAAGGCCAGGCGCGGCGGGATCATGGCTGCCTCAGCAGGCCGCGATAAACCCGGACCAGGGCGCGGGCCTCGCCCTCGATGGCGTGGTTCTGGGCGACATGGGCGCGGGCGGCCTGTCCCGCCGCCCGGCGGGCCGCGTCGTCGTCCAGCCAGCGTGCCAGCGCGGCGGTCAGGGCGGGCGCATCGTCGCGGGGGACCAGGCTGCCGGTGTCGCCGTCGCGGATCAGGGTCTCATAGGCGCCCACGCGGGCGGCGACGGTGGGGACGCCGCAGGCCATCGCTTCGAGGGGGGTCAGGCCGAACCCCTCCCAACGGGCGGGGGCGGCGAACAGGTCCAGCGCCTGGTAATGGCGCACGACCTGATCCCAGGGCAATTCGCCCAGGAAACGGATGCGGTCCGACAGCCCGGCGGCGCGGATGCGTGCCTGCAGGTCGTCGGCGAAGGCGCGATTGTCGGCCGTGATGCGGCCGGTGAAGATGATCTGGACGCGCGGGCGGTCGCGCAGCAGGGCAAGGCCGGCGTTGACCAGCAGATCGACGCCCTTCTGCGCGCGCACCCGGCCGAAGCAGCCGATCAGAACGGCATCGGGGTCCAGCCCCAGATCGCGGCGCAGCGCTGCACGGTCGGGGGCGGGGCGGAAGACGTCGGTATCGACGCCGTGCAGGATGACGGTCGCCGGACGCTCCAGATAGCTGGCGGCCTGGGGCGAGGTGGCGACCAGCGCGTCCTGCTGGCGGATCAGCCAGCGGGTGAAGCCGGTGTGCCTGCGCTGTGCGGCCGAGGTGAACAGCAGCCGGTAACGACGACGCAGCACCCGGCGCAGGATCAGGCCAAGCGCCATCTCCGTGTTGCGACGCGCGTGCCAGACGCGCCATCGGTCGCGGGGCAGTGTGGCCGCGCGCCGCAGCGGGATGTGCGGCACCTCGGGCGGCAGGCCGGGGCCGGTGGCGGCGATGTCGATCATCCGCGCCTGCACCGGGATCAGCCGCACCACCGTTGCGGTGACGCCCGACAGGCGCCGTTTCAGGTTGGGGGCCACCACCAGCGGTGTGTCAGTCATGCTCCGCCTCGGGCGTCAGGAAATACAGCAGGAACCCGATCGCCAGCGGGACCAGGAAGAACAGCCACAGCATAGCGAAGGCCTGCGCCGGAGGGTAGGCACCCTCGGCAGCGCGATAGACCGGGCGAGAGGCGAACTGCATCACGCCGACCCCGCCGATCGAGAACATGTTGAGGAAGGTGACCCCCCGGCCCACGAGGTGCGGCGGCAGGAACGACCGCCCGTGCGCAATGACCAGCGGATAGCTGGCTCCGAAGAACCCCAGCACCATCAGCAGGACCGTGGCCGTTCCCATCCCCTGCGCGGGCCGCAGCCACAACAGCGACATCACAGCGATCATCATCAGGGTGAAGACCAGCACGGCGCGCCTGACGCTGCCGATCATCCGCGCCGCCGGGCCCACGGCAAAGCTGCCCGCGACCATCGCAAGCCCCATGGCCAGCGTCACGCGGCCGATCTGGTGGGTGTCGGCGCCATGCACCTCGGCCAGCCACGGCGCGGCCCAGAGGCCGCGGATCGCGGCCGAGACGGCGTAGCTGACCGCGAACAGCGGCAGGATGAACCACAGCGCCCGCAGCCGCAGGATCTGCCCGACCGAGCCTGCGGGATGGTCCTGCCCCAGCCGCGCCGGATCGCGCACCCATGCCAGGACCGCGCCCGCCACAAGCAGCGTCACCCCGGCCAGCGCCCACAGCGTCATGCGCCAGCCAAGCGCGTCGATCGTACCCACCAGCGGCGCCGCGCCCAGGATATTGCCGAGCGATCCGAAACCCACCAGCATCCCTGCCAGCGTGCCGAAGGCTGCCGGGGGGTATTCGCGCGCGAAGATGTAATAGGGCCCCATCAGCGCCGGCGAACAGCCGATGCCCAGAAGCGTCATCGCCAGGTGCAGGTGCCACGGCGCGGTCGCCAGGGCGAAGGTTGCCGCCCCGCCACCGCCGCCCAAGGCCAGCAGGCAGGCCACCGTCAGGCGCGGCCCGTGGCGGTCCAGCGCCGCGCCCACCGGCAGCTGCATGACCGCGAAGGCGATGAACCACAGCCCCGACGACAGCGCCAGGTCGCCGGGCGTCGCCCCCAGCTGCTCCTGCAGCACGGGCGACAGCACCGCCAGAAACGCCCGATAGAACTGACTGAGCATGTAGCCCAGCACAAGGCTGAGCAGTCCCGCCGACAGACGTGGCATGTGATCCTCCGTTCCCCGCCGTCAAGCTGCGGCAAGTGCAATGCAGCTGCAAGCTGTGCCATTCCGCGCACGCTGGTCTGCAGGTGGAAAGGGCGCCAAGCTTGACCCTGTGGCAGGTGCGGTCTAACCCGGAGCCGATCGTCGCCGCGCCATAGGAGAGTACATGTCCGACGCTTATTCGCTTCTCATCCTGCCCGGCGACGGGATCGGCCCCGAGGTCATGGCCGAGGTGGTCAAGGTCATCGACTGGTTCCAGGCCAACCGCGGCATGTCCTTCGACGTCGCCCATGGCCTCGTCGGCGGGGCGTCCTATGACGCCCACGGCACACCCCTGACGGATGAGACGATGGCCCGCGCCCAGGCCGTGGACGCGGTGCTGCTGGGGGCGGTCGGTGGACCGAAATACGACGTTCTTGATTTCAGCGTCAAACCCGAGCGCGGCCTTCTGCGCCTGCGCAAGGAGATGGACCTGTTCGCAAACCTGCGCCCTGCACAGTGCTTCGACGCACTGGCCGATTTCAGCAGCCTGAAACGAGAGGTCGTGGCGGGGCTGGACATCCTGATCGTACGTGAACTGACCAGCGGCGTCTATTTCGGCGAACCGCGCGGCATCCATTCCGACGACAACAACCCCGACAACGAGGGCGGCCGCGTCGGCATCAACACGCAGCGCTATACCAGCGGAGAGATTCGCCGCGTTGCCCGGTCGGCCTTCGAACTGGCGCGCAAGCGCGGCAACAAGGTCTGCTCGATGGAGAAGGCCAACGTCATGGAATCCGGCATCCTCTGGCGCGAGGAGGTGCAGTGGGTCCACGACAACGAATACCCCGACGTCGAGCTGTCGCACATGTATGCCGACAACGGCGCCATGCAGTTGGTCCGCGCGCCGCGCCAGTTCGACGTGATCGTCACTGACAACCTTTTCGGTGACATCCTTTCGGACGCTGCCGCGATGCTGACGGGGTCGCTGGGCATGCTGCCGTCGGCATCGCTGGGCGCGCCGATGACGAACGGGCGGCCCAAGGCGCTGTATGAGCCGGTGCACGGATCGGCGCCGGACATCGCGGGGCAGGGCAAGGCAAACCCCATCGCCTGCATTCTCAGCTTCGCGATGGCCCTGCGCTACAGCTTCAACGAGGGTGAGGCCGCCGAGACGCTGGAGCGCGCGGTCGAGAAGGTTCTGGCCGACGGCGTCCGCACCGCCGACCTGATGGGGCCAGAAGGCGGCACCCCCGTCAGCACCTCGCAGATGGGCGACCGGATCATCGCCGCATTGGAGAGCTGATTGGCGCTGACGGGAAACGTCAAGGGGGCCCTGCTGCAGTTGGCAGCGATGGGCCTCTATGCGACGCATGACGTGGTGATCAAGACGCTGGGTGGGGTCTATCCGCCGCTGCAGATCCTGTTCTTCGCGTCGCTTCTGTCGTTCCCGCTGGTGTCGATGGTTTTGATGCGCGATCCCCAGCCCGGATCGCTGCGGCCCAACAGCATGGGCTGGGTCGTCCTGCGGACCGGCTGCGCGGTCGTGGCCGGAATGGGGGCATTCTTTGCTTTTTCCACCCTGCCGCTGACCCAGGTCTACGCGATCCTGTTTACGACGCCCCTGCTGATCACCATCCTGTCGATCCCCCTGTTGGGCGAGCGGGTAGGCCTGCACCGCTGGGCCGCGGTCGTGGTCGGCCTTTCGGGCGTACTGATCGTGCTGCGGCCGGGTGCGCAGGACCTGCAGCTGGGCCATGCTGCGGCCTTGGCGGGTGCGACGGCCAGCGCGATGGGCGCCGTCATCATCCGCCGCCTCGGCAGGACCGAGCGTCCGCTGGTCCTGATGATGTGGCCGATGCTGGGCAACTTCTTCGCGGCAGGCGCGGCGCTGTCGCTGGGATATCAGCCAATGGCGCTGCCGCATCTGGCCATGGCGGGGATTATCGCCGCGCTGGGGCTGATCGGCAGCTTTCTGGTCATCATGGCCTATCGGGCCGGCGAGGCCGCCATCGTGGCCCCCATGCAGTATTCGCAGATCCTGTGGGCCACCGCCTATGGCTGGCTGCTCTTTGACGAAGCGATCCATCCCGCCACGCTGGTCGGCGTGGCGATCATCATTGGATCTGGCATCTACATCGTCTGGCGCGAGGGAAGGGGCGTTTCCGTCAACCGCCCCGCCACCACCGCCCGCCTGCGCGCCGAGGTTGTCACCACCCCCAAATCAACGGTTCTGCAAAGATTTTGGCCCCTGCGCCGTTGACGGGTCTTGCATTCGCGCCGGCACCGCGTTAACTGCCCCTCCACGGTCGGAGCGTAGCGCAGCCTGGTAGCGCACCTGCTTCGGGAGCAGGGGGTCGGAGGTTCGAATCCTCTCGCTCCGACCAGTTTTCCCGTTTGTCGATTGCCACTGAAGTCTTCCTCAAGTGGCCACAATTCTTCCTTTGCGGCAGCAAGGCTGACGTGGTTTGGAAGCGTTACAGGCGGTACCCCGCACTACAGTAATTGCCTGAGACAACGATCTACTATCGTCCCCGCGTCAATCCGCGAGCCAGGGAGATGGGAAGAAGCCATCAGAGGCTCCCGAATACGAAAGCAGATCGAGTAGAGCTCATCGCGGCTTTGCAGGAAAGGGCCGGTCGGCGCGGCAGCGAGCAATCTCTAGCATCATCTGAAAAGTTCGGCCCTGAGCCGACCTTCGAGCTATACGTAACGGAGCTCTGATGTCGGTACAAAGCTGACATCAATAGCGGCTGGAGAACTGCGGGGAACGGGCGCTGTTGCATGAAGCGTTTGAAGATCAGATTTCCCCTTTCCCGTCTGAAGTCAGCCGACGGGCTGCGTGACGGGAATGCCGAGTGCGGTGAAGCGGTTGAGGATGGCGATGCGGACT
>NZ_JAOTBE010000039.1 GCF_026162645.1 Paracoccus rhizosphaerae | reverse complement strand
GCCTGACGCTGCGCAACCCACAAAGCTCCGCGCCAGCCCCCGTTGCCCAACCCGCCCAAACAGGCAAAAACCAAACCCGGAGTCTCGCTCACGCTGGATAAAAGTTGGGGGCAACGTCACGTCGCACGATGCGGGCGTTCGACCAGCTTCTCGACCTGCTCATGCTCGAGCATGTCCACGATCCGTCGCGCCTCGAAGCCGAACTGTTCGCATCGATCGATCCAGCGAATGCCTGCGTCGAGGAGATCTGTCTGCTGGCGGACCAGCTCAGCAGCCTGCTCGACGCCTGCCGAGAGGCGGAAGCTGACCGCGGCGCGAGCCTCACGCGGAGGGCCGCAGCATGAGGGCCAGAGCGCGCTCGATGCCCCGCCTGCCCGAACTCATCGAAGGGGCAGAAGTAACCCCTGAGGCGGTCACACGGCTGGCAGCCTTGGCGATCATGCAAGCGCACATCGCCGCGGACGAGCTGCACGACATCGTCATCCCGCTCCTGCCGCCGGCAAAAAGAACCTTCGCAAGCAGCATCGCCCGGCGCATCGAGCGAGGAGATTTTCTTGGAGAGGACGTCTTGCGCGATCTCGAGACATTCACTTATATTCTCGTCCGGCTGGTCGAGGCCGGGACACACATCTACTGGCAAGGCGACGACAATCACGTGCGCGGTGGCTACGATGCCGTCTACCGCGAGCCTGAGTCTCAACAACTCGCTGAGGTCGCGGCTGAGCTGGCACTGCTTGCCGAAATGATCCTGGCAACACTCTCGGCTGCCCGTGCGATCCGAGAAACACCGGCCCTGACCGATGGCTGAAAAGAGACGGCGCCCGGTCCGGGCGCCACTCACTTGAGGGTCGCGAGACCCGCGCCCGCGGCCGGATCACCGCAGGGCAGGCGTGCCGGCACCGCTCCGACTGCTGCTCCATCGGCACGCCCTTGACAGTGTAGTCGCCCCTAAAGGCAAAAAATTTATCGTTTATGGTCAGTCAGATGCAGCTGCCAAGCGAAAAAAATCGTCGACTCCGGCCGCTCCTCGCGACTCGGCGAACACAGTCGAACCCAGTCTTCTGCTTGTCATCAACATGGTGGCGACAAGAAACGGCCGCCTGACCTCCCGGCGGCTCCAGCACAACGGCAGACAATGACTCACGCATCACCTCACGCATTCCAACATGCGATACCCGCCTTGTCCGACTTCAAGCCCAAGGTGCGGGTCAACGTTGTCGCCAAACTCTCAGATCTGAAACCGAGGACCGTCACCGACCACGCGTCCAAAGGAAGGATACCCGGCGCCGAGAAGCTCGGAGGTGTCTGGACCTTTGATCAAGACCTCCTCGCCCTCTGGCTCAAAAAGGGAAACAAATGGCAAGCCATGTCTACACCCCCAGCAACAGCAAAAGCTATTACCTCCGCGTCACCATCGACAGAAAAGAGTATCGGGAGTCGCTTCGAACAACTTCTAAGCGGGTCGCGGAAAAGAAGGCGCGAGAGCGCATCAAAGACCTGAGAGGGAAGGCCGAGCGTGGCGAGACCGACTGGCTCTTCCATGCGGGCTTCACAGTTTTCTATGAGAGTCTCGACCAACCCGATGAGGATCATGGATGGTCCGATAGGACGCGCACCCGCTATCAGACCAGCCTGCGCCAGATCGGCGTAACACTCATGGAGATTTTCGAGGAGCGGGGCGAAGATATACAATTGGTGGGAGCTTGGGAAATCGGTCTGGCGGAGGTCACAGAGTTCGTCGCGTTACGCAAAGATGCCGGTGTTTCCGTGGCGACCATCAATCGCGATCTGACGGCGTTCACTCATCTGATGGCTTACATCAAGAACAAGAAGTGGATCGAGGTGAACCCGGTTCAGCTCTTCGAGAAGCAGGGCATGCGTGAGAGATTGCCTCAGATCGTTCTTCCCACCCAGGAGGCCATTGCAAGGCTGTCGGAACGCGCGCCGGGGACGCTGACATTCTTCCCGAGCTTTCTGGAAGAAACAGGCGGGCGGATCACAGAGATGGCCATGATCAAGTGGAGCGACCTGTCCGGCATGGATCGGCCCGTCGAGGGGAATGTGACGCTCACCTTGCTGAATACGAAGGGCGGAAAAGTTCGCACGATCACCCTGCGTCAGCAGGCCATCGACATCCTTTTACAGATCCCGCGCTCGAACAGGTCTCCCTTTGTCTTCTGGAACAAGACCGAGGACGGCTACTACCGGGCTGCCGCCAACATCTTCTGGGATTATGCGCAGGAAGTCGACTTCGGTGCCCGGATGCATGACCTACGGCACAAGTTCGCGATCGAACGGTTGAAGGAGGGGTGGTCGGTTTATCGGGTGCAACGCTACATCGGGCATGGCTCCGTAAAGACGACCGAGCGATACTACTTCCGCTACCTCTCGCAGGAACAGCAGGAGGTCGCCAACGCCGACGGTAATGTTGGTCTCTGACTCACACTTGCCCGCGACTACAAGAGCCCCGCCCGAAACGGCGGGTCTTTGTCGTTCGGGGCCGGTTGATTGTCTGCCTGCCGGGCAAAAATCTGCGCCGGGACGGCATAGTCGGCGCACTCGGTGGCACAAAACCCGGCATAGTATGCCGACTTTGTCCTTGGCCGAAGGAGCGGGGGCATCCAGGCGCCAAAGCGAAAAATACAACGATATCAATTAGTTATTGGCGGAGAGGGTGGGATTCGAACCCACGGAACCCTTGCAGGCTCAACGGTTTTCGAGACCGCCCCGTTCGACCACTCCGGCACCTCTCCGCGCTTTCTGGTGTGGTGGGGCGGAATTAGATTGAGCAGGGTTGAAGCGCAAGGGGAATTTGCCCAAAAAATGCCGAGTGCGAAATTTTTGTTGTGGAGAGTTCGGCATGCTGGGGATCGTCGCGCTGATCGGTGCAGTGTCGTTGCATTTCGTGGCAGAGCAGCCCGCATGGCCAGAGCGGTTCGAAACCGCGCAAGCCGAAACCGAGAGCGTGGCAGACAGGGTCTGGAAGGCGCTCGACATGGCGGCGGTCATGCCGATCCTGCGCGACGAGGCTGTCGCCGAAGCGGTCGACATGGAGGCGCAGGGGCTGGTCGCGGGTGGCGGCAGGTCCTGGCCGTCCACCGTCGCCCTCGTCCATGACACAGAGCGACTGGAGGCGCTGTTCCGGCAGAGCATGGCGCGTTCAGCGGCGGCGGCAGATCCCTCTGCCTTGCGCGCAGGGCTGGCCTTTCACGAGGGCCATCTGGGGCGGCGGTTGCTGCGGCTTGAGCTTGCGGCACGGCGGGCGATGCTGGACGGCGAGGTCGAGACGCAGGCGAGGGACGGCTTTGCCCGCGCGCTCGGCCGCGGGGACCGGCGGGCTCAGCAGATCCTGAGGTTGATCGACGAGGCGGATCTTGTGGCGCCGAACGTTGCCGGGGCGCTGAATGCGTCGCTGGCATTTTCCCGCGGATACGAGCAGGGCGGCGGCTTCGACATGCCGCTATCGGACAGCCAGCTGCTGGCCGAGACCTGGGCTCAGCGCGACCAGATTGAGGCCGAGGCGACCGACTGGCTGCGCGCCTATCTGCTGCTGTCCTATTCGTCCCTGCGCGACGACGAGATGGAGGCGTATGTCGCTTATGCGTCCTCCCGCGAGGGGAAGGTGGTGGCGCAGGTGCTGTTCGATGCTTTTGACCGAGTGCTGCGGCAGACGTCGTTTGACCTTGGCCTGGCAGCGGCCCTGCGCATGCAGGGGCGAGAGCTATGATTGTCCTGACCGGGCCGTTGGCGGCACGGGCCGTCCTGGACGCGCTGTGTCTTGAGGGGACGGCGATGACGCTTAATGCGTCACTGGCCGGCGTCGGCGGCGGAATCGACCGCAACCACTGGCCGGTGCTGACGCCGGCAGCCGGGACGACGCCCGGCGTGGCCGTGGTACCGAATGATGCCCTGCGGCGATATGCTGCGGTCATGGGCCTGCAGGTTTATGAATTTGATAGCCACCACATCCTTGGGATCGCCGGCATAGGCCCTGCCGAAGGGGCGAAATGGCGCCAGGACCCGGCGAAACAGGACCTTGCGGCTGAGATTGCGCGACAGATCGTCCAGGCTCCGGCGGAGCTGAGCGTCGATCATCTGGCCTGGCGCCTGCCGATGATCGGGATCTGGGCCTCCAGCCGGCTGCGCGCGGCGCGGATGGAACCTTCCGGCAAGGGCGTGGTGCCACCGCCCGATGCCGATGCCGTCAGGGTGGTCGAAAGACGCACCCGCTTCTCGGGCTATTTCGCCGTCGAGGAGCACCGGCTCAGCCACGCGCTGCACGAGGGTGGTCACAGCGACCCCGTGACCCGCGAAGCCTTCCTGATGGGCGACGCGGCGGTCCTGCTGCCTTGGGACCCGCAGCGCGACCGCGTCCTGCTGGTCGACCAGTTCCGCTTTGCCCCCGCCGTCCGAGGCGATCCGCAGCCTTGGCTGCTGGAGCCAGTGGCCGGCCGCGTCGACGCCGGCGAGGCGGTCGAGGATGCGCTGCGGCGCGAGGCACGTGAGGAGGCCGCCCTGGACGTCGGTCGCATGTTTCCCGCCGCCAGCGTCTATCCCAGCCCCGGCGCAGTCTGCGAGTTCATCTATCACTACGTCGGGATCGCCGACCTGCCGGACGGCAGCGCGGGCGTCCACGGCGCCGAGAGCGAGGCCGAGGATATCCGCGGCCACCTGATGCCGCGCAGGCAGCTGTCGGACATGGTCCGCGACGGGCAGATCACCAACGGCCCCTTGGTCCTGCTGTCTCTGTGGCTGGACGCGCAGGCCGACCGGCTGAAGGCGGAACTGGCGGGGGGCTGATGCCGTTCGGTGCCGGGGTTGCCCCCCTGCCGGTGGGACGTGTAGGTATCCGGGACGTTGAACCCCCATGGGAAAAGAAGGTCGCTCGCAATGCGAATCTGTTCTGATCTGGCCGATGCGATCGGCAACACGCCGCTGATCCGGCTCAACCGTGCGAGCGATGACACCGGCTGCGAAATCCTCGGCAAGGCCGAATTCATGAACCCCGGGCAGTCCGTCAAGGACCGTGCGGCGCTCTATATCATCAAGGATGCGGTGGCGCGAGGCGCGTTGCGGCCCGGCGGCACCATCGTCGAGGGCACGGCCGGCAACACCGGTATCGGCCTTGCCCTTGTCGGCGCCTCGATGGGCTTCAAGTCTGTCATCGTCATCCCTGAGACGCAAAGCCAGGAAAAGAAGGACATGCTGCGGCTGGCCGGCGCCACCCTGGTCGAGGTTCCGGCGGCGCCCTACAAGAACCCCAACAACTATGTCCGCTATTCCGGTCGCCTGGCCGAGGCGCTGGCCAAGACCGAACCGCAGGGCGCGATCTGGGCCAACCAGTTCGACAACACCGCGAACCGGATGGCACATGTAGAAACGACCGGCCCCGAGATCTGGGAACAGACCAGTGGCAAGGTCGACGGGTTCATCTGCGCGGTCGGGTCAGGCGGGACCCTGGCCGGCGTGGCCGATGTCCTGCAGCCCAAGGGCGTCAAGATCGGCCTTGCCGATCCCGAAGGCGCCGCCTTGCATTCCTTTTATACCACCGGTGAGTTCGACAGCCCCGGCAGCTCGATTACCGAAGGAATCGGCCAGGGCCGCATTACCGCAAACCTTGAAGGTTTCACTCCAGATTTTAGCTGGCGCATATCGGACGAGGAAGCCCTGCCGATCGTCTTTGACCTTCTCAAGCACGAAGGGCTGTGCCTTGGCGGCTCGTCCGGCATCAACGTGGCCGGTGCCATCCGCATGGCGCGAGAGATGGGGCCGGGCCATACGATCGTGACGATCCTTTGCGATTACGGAAATCGCTATCAGACCAAGCTGTTCAACCCCGACTTCCTGCGCGCCAAGGGCTTGCCTGTCCCCGAATGGCTGACGCGCCCCGCGCCGGAACTTCCCGAAGTCTTCCAAGGCTGAAAGAACCTATGCGACACCTTCTGGCCACGATCCTCGTGGCGCTGCTGATGATGACTGCCGGGCCGTCGCTGGCCCAGCAGGCCACGCCGCTGAATTATGATGCCTGGGAACAGGTTGCCGAGGATACCGAGGAGCTGGCCTCGAACCCCCAGGCCACGAACGAAGAGCTGTCCGCCGCGCGGGAACGCATCGTCGAGTGGCGCGGCCAGCTGGAGGAGGGGCAGTCCGTCAATGCCGACCGGATCACGACGCTGCGCAACCAGATCGAGTCGCTCGGCCCGGTTCCTGCAGAGGGAGAGACCGAGGACCCCGATGTGGCCGCCCGGCGCGCCGAGCTGAACCAGCAGCTGTCGACGGCCCAGGCCCCGCGTCTTGCCGCCGTCGAGGCGGAAAGCCGCGCCAGTTCGATCATCGCGCAGATCGACGAGATCATCCGCAGGCGTCAGGCACTTGAACTGATGAAGGTGTCGCCGTCGCCGCTCTTGCCGGCCAGCTTGCGGGGCGCGGTGGGCGACGGCCTGACGCTGCTGGATGGCATCGTGTCAGAGGTGTCCGGCGCCAATGCCACGCCCGAGACCTGGGCTGACCTGCGGCCCCGTCTGCCGGTCGTGCTTCTCTATCTGGCCGGGGCGTTACTGATCCTGACATTGGGTCGGTCCTGGATCGGCAGCCTCCCGTCAAGGCTGTCGGTCAGGGCATCTCGCCATTCGCGCGCGGTCCTGGCCTTTGTCGTTTCGCTCGGACAGATCGTGATCCCGATGATCGGGGTCTACCTGGCCATCAGCGCCATCAAGGCGACCGGCCTTCCGGGGCCGTGGACGACGCCGATTCTGAACGCGCTTCCGGGCGCGGCGGTGATCCTGTTCGGCGGGATCTGGATGGCGCGTGCGCTGTTTCCGCGGCAGGCCATCGCTTATACCTCGCTGCAGATGACCGAGGCCGCCCGCGTGTCCGCTGGTCGGATGGTCAACACGCTGGCGCTGCTGATGGCGGTGCATTACATCCTGTCGCGTGCGGTCCTGCCGCTTTCCGGCCTCTACGAGCGGGGCGAGGCGCAGGTGGGGCGCGTTCCCGTCGAATTCAGCGAGGGTGCCGCCGGCGTCTGGCACCTGATCATGGCGGTCCTGGCCGCGATGGCGATGGTGCGCCTTGGCAACGTGCTTCGTCGCCTGACGCGCAACTCGGCGGCGCAGGATCAGCACTATCGCGATTACATCGCGTCTTGGGCGGGCGTCCTGACGCGGATCGTCGGGCCGCTGGCCGTGCTGGCCATGGCGGTCGGCTACGTCAACCTGGGAAACCTGCTGATCTGGCCTTGGATCTTGTCGCTGGCGCTGATCGGCCTGCTGATCCTGCTGCAGGACTTCGTCGCAGACGTCTTCGACATGTTCTATCGCGGGGCCGAAGGGGCACGGGACGGGCTTGCCCCGCTGCTCAGCGGCTTTGCGTTGGTCCTGCTGTCGGTGCCGCTGTTCCTGATGATCTGGGGCGCAACGCCCGAGGCGCTGGCCGAGTACTGGGTGGCGTTCCGCAACGGCATCAGCCTGGGCGGCGTGACGCTGTCGCCCGGTGCGATCCTGACCTTCCTGGTCATCTTCGCCATCGGCTATCTCGTGACCCGCGGCGTGCAGGGGGCGTTTCGCAATTCGATCCTGCCCAAGACCAGGCTGGACGCCGGCGGCCAGAACGCCGTCATCTCGGGCCTGGGCTATGTGGGTATCGTCCTGGCCGCGATCCTTGCGATTACCTCGGCCGGGATCGACCTGTCGGCCTTCGCGATCGTCGCCGGTGCGCTGTCGGTCGGCATCGGCTTCGGCCTGCAGAACATCGTCTCGAACTTCGTCAGCGGCATCATCCTGCTGATCGAGCGGCCGGTCAGTGTCGGTGACTGGGTCAGCGCCGGCGGCCAGCAGGGAATCGTCAAGAAGATCTCGGTCCGTGCGACCATGGTCGAGACCTTCGACAAGACCGAGGTGATCGTCCCGAACAGCGACTTCATCAGTCAGCCTGTGACGAACTGGACGCGCCACAACAAGGTTGGCCGGATCATCATTCCCGTAGGCGTCGCCTACGGCACCGACACCCGCAAGGTCGAACGTATCCTGCGCGAAATTGCCGAGGATCACCCGCTTGTTTCCATCGACCCGGAACCGGCGATCTTGTTCCGCGGACTGGGTGCCGACTCGCTCGACTTCGAGATTAGGGCAATCCTTGGCGATGTTGGGACCGGACTTGGCGTCACCTCGGACCTTTTGCACGAAATCGTCCGCAGGTTTGAGGATGAGGGCATCGAGATCCCCTTCGCGCAACGCGACATCTGGCTGCGCAACCCTGAAACGCTGACGGGTACTGCGGCACCAGAAAAAGCGCGGGAACTGCCAAGCGGCGGGCCGAGCCGCCCCGACCCGGCGCTGGTCCGCGGGGACGCTGACGCGGCCCACGGCCTTCCCGACGATGGCGGCGATGCGCGCTGACCGCAGTCGGGGGCGTTCGCGCCCCTGACCCACCCAGGGCAGCGAGGTTACGCCACCAGGCGATCCTCGTCGGCATCGCCGCTGCCGTCATCTGGCAAGCCCTCGCGCGAAAGCATCACCGCCACGGCCCTCAGCCACGGGATGTGCGCGCAGATGATCATCAGCGCGACCATGATGGGCACGGCCAGGAACATGCCGGGCACCCCCCAGACCGCACCCCAGAAGGCCAGCGACAGGATGATCCCGAAGCTGGACAGCCGCAGCGTCTGGCCCAGCAGCATTGGGTCAAGCACGTTGCCGATCACGAATTGCGTGGCAGTGCAGAGGAAGGCGACGATCATCGTCGGCGTGGTGTCGCCGGTCAGCACGAAGGCCAGGATCGCCGCGATGACCGTCGCCACGATTGACCCGACCGACGGGATGAAGTTCAGGATGAACGTCAGGATGGCCACGGCCGTCGCCAGCTCCAGCCCCATGGTGCGGAAGATCAGCCAGACGATGCCGGCGGTGACCGCGCTGACGCCGGTCTTCACCACCAGATAGCGGTTCACCCGGTGCATGATCGACGCGATGATCCGCCGGATCTGCAGCGCCTTTTCGCGATCCTCGGCCAGCCGCTCGATCTTGATCGGGAACCAGACCTGCTCGGCGAACATGAAGCCCACGAACAGGATCACTAGGACGCTGCCCGACAGGATCCCGGAGGCCTGGCTCGCCAGTGATCTGATCCAGCCGGTGATGTTGAAGTTGCTCAGCGCGGTGATGATCCGCTCTTGCGCCTCGGGGCCAAGGCGCTCGGTCAGGGCGGGCAGGGCGGCCTGCGCCTGTTCGGCATAGGTGATCGCCAGGAAGACGATCTCGTTGACCTGCGCCAGGATCGTCGTTGAAATCCACAGAAGCCCCAGCGCAATGCCGATCAACGCCAGCGTCGTCGCCAGCCACTTCGCGACCTTCAGCCGGGTCGAAATGGCATGGATGGCGTCCGACGTCAGCGAGAACAGGATGATCGCAATCGCCAGCGAGATCAGGATGAATCGCGCCTGGACCAGCATGAACAGCAGCAGCGAGAAGGCGATGAGCCCCAGAAAGCCGGTCTGAAGCCGCTCTCTCAGCACGGTTTCGTTCGAATGCTCCACGCCTGTCCTCGCGATAAAGAAAACCCCGGTCCCGAATGTCGGGGCCGGGGCGGATGATCCTAGTCCTGATCCTCGTCGGGCAATGCGTCGGCGACGCCCTGTTCAGCGACGCGGGCCACCGAGACCACGACCTCGGCGGCGGCGGTATTGAAGACCCTGACGCCACCCGCGCTGCGGGACCTGAAGCTGATCCCGTCCACCGGCACGCGGATCGACTGACCCGTCGATGTCGCCAGCATGATCTGGTCGTCACCGTCGACCGGGAAACTGGCCACCAGCGGGCCGCCGCGCATGGCGCGGTCCATCGCCATGACGCCCTGTCCGCCACGCCCCCGCACCGGATAGTCATGGCTGGAGCTGATCTTGCCCGCCCCGCGGCTGGTGATGGTCAGGATCAGATCCTCGGCCGCGGACATCTGCGCATAGCGTTCCTGGGTAATGCTGCCCTCGGGCGCGGCATCCTCGTCCTCGTCGGCCTCGGCGCCGTCGTCCAGCGCCCCGGCGATCGCCCGGCGCATCTTCAGATAGGCCGCGCGCTCGGACGGCTCGGCCTCGAAGTGGCGGATGACGGACATGCTGACGACGCGATCATCGCCGCCAAGCCTGATGCCGCGAACCCCGGTCGAACTGCGGCTTTGGAAGACGCGCAGGTCTGTCGCCCGGAAGCGGATCGCGCGGCCACCGGCGGTGACCAGCATGATGTCATCCTCATCCGTCGCCAGGCGAACGCCGATCAGGCTGACCCCGTCGGGCAGCTTCATGGCGATCTTGCCGTTGCGCATGATGTTGGTGAAATCCGACAGCGCGTTGCGGCGCACGTCGCCCTGATCGGTGGCGAACACCACGTGATAGCGGTCCCATTCGGATTCCGGCGCATCCATCGGCAGCAGCGCGGCGATGCTGACGCCGGGACCGATGGGCAGGATATTGACCATAGCCTTGCCTCGAGAGGTGCGCCCCGCCAGCGGCAGCCGCCACGTCTTCATCCGGTAGACCATGCCGTCGGTGGTGAAGAACAGAAGCTCGGTATGGGTGTTTGCCACGAACAGGGTCGTTACGACGTCGTCCTCCTTTGTTGCCATGCTGGACAGGCCCTTGCCGCCGCGCCGTTGCGCGCGGAACTCGGCCAGCGCCGTGCGCTTGATATAGCCGCCAGAGGTGATGGTGACGACCATATCCTCGCGCTCGATCAGGTCCTCGTCCATCATGTCGCCGGACCATTCGGCGATCTCGGTCCGGCGTGGGACGGCGAACAGGTCCTTCACCTCGCGCAGCTCGTCCGAGATGATGCCCATGATCCGTTCGCGCGACGCCAGGATCGCCAGGTACTCGCGGATCGCCTCGGCCAGGGACTGCAGCTCGTCCGTAACCTCCTTGACGCCAATCTGGGTGAGGCGCTGCAGGCGCAGGTCCAGGATGGCGCGGGCCTGGGTTTCGGACAGGTTATAGGTTCCATCTTCGTTCACCGGGTGCAGCGGATCGTCGATCAGCCGCAGGTATTCGACGATGTCATGGGCGGGCCAGCGCCGTTCCATCAGCCGCTCGCGCGCCTCCGCCGCATCGGCCGATGCGCGGATCGTCGCCACGACCTCGTCCACGTTGCTGACAGCGACGGCCAAGCCGCAGAGGACGTGGCTGCGTTCCCGCGCCCTGCGCAGTTCATAGGCGGTGCGGCGGGCGACGACCTCTTCGCGGAAGCTGATGAAGTAGGTCAGGAAGTCGCGCAGTGCCAGTTGCTCGGGTTTGCCGCCGTTCAGCGCCAGCATGTTGCAGCCGAAGGTCGTTTGCAGCTGGGTGAACCGGAACAGCTGGTTCAGGACCACGTCGGGCGTTGCGTCGCGCTTCAGCTCGACCACGACGCGGACGCCGTGGCGGTCGGATTCGTCCTGGACGGTGGCGATGCCCTCGACCTTCTTTTCCTTGGCCAGCTCGGCGATCCGTTCGATCAGGGTGGACTTGTTCACCTGATAGGGGATCTCGTCCACGACAATGGCGAAGCGGTCCTTCCTCGGCTCCTCGATATGGGTCTTGGCCCGGACAAGGACGCTGCCGCGCCCCTCCAGATAGGCCTTCCGCGCACCCGACCGGCCAAGGATCATCGCGCCCGTCGGGAAGTCGGGGCCGGGAATGATCTCCAGCAGGCGCTCGGTCGGCAGGTCGGGGTTCGCGATCAGCTCCAGCGTGGCGTCGACCACCTCGCCCAGGTTGTGGGGCGGGATGTTGGTGGCCATGCCGACCGCGATGCCGCCCGCGCCGTTGACCAGCATGTTCGGGAAGCGGGCAGGAAGAACGGTCGGTTCACGGTCCTTGCCGTCGTAGTTGTCCTGAAAATCGACCGTTTCCTTGTCGATGTCCATCAGCAGGAAGTTCGCGGGCTTGTCCATGCGCACTTCGGTATAGCGCATCGCTGCGGCCGGATCGCCGTCCATGCTGCCGAAGTTGCCTTGGCCGTCCAGCAGCGGCAGCGACATCGAAAAGTCCTGCGCCATGCGGACCAGCGCGTCATAGATGGCGGCATCGCCATGCGGGTGATATTTCCCCATGACGTCGCCGACGGGGCGGGCGGACTTGCGATAGGGCTTGTCGGCGGTGTTCCCGGTCTCGTTCATCGCATAGAGGATGCGGCGGTGCACCGGCTTCAGGCCGTCGCGCAGATCGGGGATCGCGCGGCTGACGATCACCGACATCGCATAGTCCAGATAGGACGTCCGCATCTCGGTGCTGATGTCGATCAGGGGGCCGTCATGGTGCATCACTACGCGTGCCCCCGCACCGCCATCCTCGCCGTTTTCGGGGGTTTCGGGCAGGTCGTCTTCTGGGGTGTCAGCCACGGGTATTCCTCAACATCTTGTTGCAGCCCGGTATAACCGACACTTGCCGAGGGGGCAATCTGCACCCATGCTCCAGGGGCTGAAACGCTGGGGTCAAGCCTGTTCGCGACCCCGCGCCGCCGCTGTTGCCCAGATGACGGTCAGACCGGCCGAGAAGACGGCGTTCCAGGCCGCCATCGACAGGCCCAGGAAGCTCCAGGCGACCTCGTCGCAGCGGACGACCGGCGCGGCTTGCAGGCGCGTCATCAGGTCCTGCGTGGAAAGGCCGGCCAGATCCCCGACACCGCCCGAACAGTGCGAGGGACCGGGCCACCAGGCCAGCTCGACCCCGGTGTGATAGATCGCCAGGCCTGTCGCGGCCCCCGCGGCGACAAGGCCCAGGACCGCAAGCACGCGAACTCGCCCGGTCAGCCAGACCAGCAGCGCCACCGCAACGGCCGCGACATGCGGCCAACGCTGCAGGATGCACAGCTCGCACGGGGCATAGCCCGCGGCCTGGAACCCCAAGGCCGCGATCAGAAGGAAGGCGGAACCGCCGCCCGCCAAATATGTCAACTCTTTGCTTGTCACATGAACCTCAGCGCGGCAAAGCCGCCGATCAGGCAGGCCATGAAGATTGTGAAGACCAACCCCAGCCGTCGTTCGATGAAGTCGCGGATCGGCGGGCCGAACTTCCACAGAAGGCCCGCCACTACGAAGAACCGGCCCGCGCGCCCCAGGATCGAGGTCGCGATGAACAGCGGCAGCGACAGCCCGACCGCACCCGAGAAGATCGTGATGACCTTGAACGGAAACGGCGTCAGCGCGGCGAACAGCACCGCCCAGCCCCCGTATTCGGCGAAACGTGCGGCCAGCTGGTCGTAGGCGGCCTCTTTGCCATAGACGGTCAGGATCCACTGTCCGACCGTGTCCATCAGCACGGCCCCGATCCAATAGCCCAGAAGCGCGCCCAGCACCGACCCCAGTGTGGCGACGGCCGCGATGATCCAGGCCTTTGCGCGCTGCGCCAGCACCATCGGGATCATCAGCACATCCGGCGGGATCGGAAAGACCGAGCTTTCGATGAAGCTGATCGTGAACAGGGACGCGCGGGCATGGCGGTGTGCCGCCAGCCCCATCGTCCAATCGTAAAGCCGTCTCAGCATGCTGTCCCCTCGGCGCTCTTTTACCGATGTGCATCCCCGGCGGGCGCGGCGGCGTCAAGCATCTTGCGCCCGAATCTCGGTGCTGTGATGGTGGATGTGCCGACGGACCATGTGACGCCCGCCGGCAGGGCAAGGTCAACCAAGGGGACGGCAATGCAGTGGCGTGGACGGCGGGGCAGCCGCAACATCGAGGATCGTCGCGGCATGGGCCGGGCAGGGGGCATCGGCATCGCGGGGACGCTGGTCGTCCTGGCGGTCGGATACTTCTTCGGAATCGACGTCACACCGGTCGTGCAGGCGCTGGATCAGCCGCAGAACGATGTCGAGCTGTCGCAGCGGGACGAGGAATGGGGGCAGTTCGTCTCTGTCGTGCTGGCTGACACCGAAGAGGTCTGGCGTTCGGTCCTGCGCGATCAGGCGGGCATGGACTATCAGGACCCGACGCTGGTCCTCTTCCGGGGGGCGGTGCAGTCGGCCTGCGGCGGGGCGTCCGCGGCCATGGGGCCGTTCTATTGTCCGGGCGATCAGCGCGTCTATCTGGACACCGACTTCTTCGACATGATGGCCGCGCGCATGAACGCGGGCGGTGATTTTGCCGCTGCCTATGTCGTCGCGCATGAGGTCGGCCACCATGTCCAGAACCTGCTGGGCACCCTGGGCGAGGTGAACCAGCAGCGCGCCCGCCTGTCAGAGGTCGATGCCAACAGCCTGTCGGTCGCGACAGAATTACAGGCCGACTGTTATGCAGGCATCTGGGCGCGGCAGGCGCAGGAACGTTTCGGCACACTGGACGTTGGTGACATGGAAGAGGCGATGCGCGCGGCAGAGGCGGTGGGCGATGACGTTATTCAGGCCAATGCGGGGCAGACGCCGATGCCGGACAGCTTCACCCACGGGTCCGCGGCGCAACGCCAGACCTGGTTGATGCGGGGGTTCAACTCCGGCGAACTGAGACAATGTGACACGTTCGGCGCGGGCAATCTGTGATTAGGTCCGGTGCAGGACACAGGAGGACAAGATGGCGACGTTCCTTACATTTGCGGGCCTGATGACGGCCTTCGGCATCACGCTGCAGCTTGGCGCACCCCGTCAGCGCGCGGTCGCCGTCCGCAAGGACTAGCGCGGCAGCCTGGGCGGTCGCTGGTCCTGCATGGCCCATTCCGGCCAGAGGCCCAGCTTTTCCAGCGCCAGCAGCGCAAACCCCGCCGCGACGATGGCAAGGACCAGCTTGACCATCTTTGCGCTTGGAGGCCGATGCGCCCATTTCGCGGCGCGCAAAAGCCAGATCATGTTGTTCATCGTGTGCCTTGCCTGCTAAGTCCTGACCGAATCGAAACAGACGCCGCGACGAAATACAAGAGCTCCACGTGCCCCACCACCAGGACAGCCGCGACCTTCCCTATTCTGCCCGCCAGATGTACGACCTTGTTGCCGACATCGAAAGCTATCCGCAGTTTCTGCCCTGGAACAGCGCGGCCCGCATCCGGACGCAAGAGACCCGCCCCGATGGCGCCGAGGAGATCGCCGCCGACCTGGTGATCAGCTTCAAGGTCTTCCGCGAGCGTTTTGGCAGCCGCGTCGTCCTCTGGCCCGAGGATGAGGAGGGTCGGCTGAAGATCGACACCGAATACCTGGACGGGCCGTTCAAGTACATGCGCAGCGGCTGGACGTTCCAGGACCGACCAGAGGGCGGCTGCCACGTCGACTTCTTCGTGGACTTCGAATTCAAGAACGCCATTCTGCAGCGCCTGATTGGCGTCGTCTTCCACGAGGCGATGTCCCGCATCGTCCGCGCCTTCGAGGAACGGGCGCGCAAGCTCTATGGCGGTGACACGACCGTCCGCTGAGGCCGACCGCAAAAGGGCCGCCTGTGGCGGCCCTTGTCGTATCAGGTCAGCGCGGCCTTCAGATCCTCGGCCTTGTCTGTCGCCTCCCAGCTGAAGGCGGTCGCGCCGTTCAGCGCATGCGGATCCCGCCCGAAATGGCCATAGCTGGCGGTCGGGCGATAGATCGGGTGCAGCAGGTCCAGTTCCCGAATGATCGCGAAGGGGCGCAGGTCGAAAACCTCTCTCACGGCAGCCACGATCTTTTCGATCGCGACCGTTTCGGTTCCGAAGCAGTTGAGGCTGATCGAGGTTGGCTCGGCCACGCCGATGGCATAGCTGACCTGGATCTCGCAGCGTTTGGCCAGTCCGGCCGCAACGATGTTCTTGGCAACCCACCGACCGGCATAGGCGGCCGAACGGTCCACCTTGGACGGGTCCTTGCCCGAGAATGCGCCGCCACCGTGCCGTGCCATGCCGCCATAGCTGTCGACGATGATCTTCCGGCCCGTCAGGCCACAGTCGCCAACGGGACCGCCGATGACGAACTTGCCGGTCGGGTTGATGAAGAACTTCGTCTGTTCCGACAGCCACTGCGACGGCAGGACCGGCTTGATGATCTCCTCGATCACGGCCTCGCGCAGGTCGGCCAGCGCGATCTCGGGGTTGTGCTGCGTGGACAGCACCACCGCGTCAATCCCCGCGGGTCGGCCGTCGGCGCCATAGCGCAGCGTGACCTGTGACTTTGCGTCGGGGCGCAGCCATGACAGCGTGCCGTCACGGCGGACCTTGGACTGGCGTTCGACCAGGCGGTGGGCATAGGTGATCGGCGCGGGCATCAGGACGTCGGTTTCGTCCGAGGCATAGCCGAACATCAGCCCCTGATCGCCAGCCCCCTGTTCTTCGAGGTTTTCGCGGTCAACCCCTTGATTGATCTCGGGCGACTGCTTGCCGATGATGTTGATCACCGAACAGGTCGCGCCGTCGAAGCCGACATCAGACGACGTATAGCCGATATCGTTGATGACCCCGCGGACGATGGATTCCAGATCCACCCAGGCGCTGGTCGTGATCTCGCCCGAGATGATGGCGACCCCGGTCTTCACCATGGTTTCGCAGGCGACGCGGGCACGGGCATCCTCGGCCAGAATGGCGTCCAGGATGGCATCCGAAATCTGGTCGGCGATCTTGTCGGGGTGCCCCTCCGACACGGATTCCGATGTAAAAAGCGAATATTCGGTCATGGATCAGTACCGGTAATGATCGGATTTGAAGGGGCCGTCGGGCGTGACGCCGATATAGGCGGCCTGTTCCTGCGACAGGGTCGAGAGCTTCGCCCCGACCTTCTCCAGGTGCAGGCGGGCCACTTTTTCATCCAAGGCCTTGGGCAGGATATAGACGCCCGGCTGGTATTCGTCGCCCTTGGTGAACAGCTCGATCTGCGCCAGCACCTGGTTGGTGAAGCTGGCCGACATCACGAAGGACGGATGTCCTGTCGCGTTGCCCAGGTTCAGCAGGCGGCCTTGGCTCAGCAGGATGATGCGGTTGCCCGAGGGCATCTCGATCATGTCCACCTGGTCCTTGACGTTCGTCCACTTGTGGTTGCGCAGCGCGGCGACCTGGATCTCGTTGTCGAAATGACCGATGTTGCCGACGATGGCCATGTCCTTCATCTCGCGCATGTGCTCCAGCCGGATCACGTCGCGATTGCCGGTTGTGGTGATGAAGATGTCGGCGCTGGCGGCCACGTCTTCCAGCGTGACAACCTCGAACCCGTCCATCGCGGCCTGCAGCGCGCAGATCGGATCGACCTCTGTCACCTTGACACGCGCCCCGGCGCCCTGAAGGCTGGCGGCCGAGCCCTTGCCTACGTCGCCATAGCCGCAGACCACGGCGACCTTGCCGGCCATCATCACGTCGGTGGCGCGGCGGATGCCGTCGACCAGCGACTCCTTGCAGCCGTACTTGTTGTCGAACTTCGATTTGGTGACGCTGTCGTTCACGTTGATCGCGGGGAAGGGCAGCAGGCCCTTCTTGTGCAGGTCGTAAAGACGATGCACGCCGGTCGTCGTTTCCTCGGACACGCCCTGGATCGCGTCGCGCTGGCGGGCGAACCAGCCCGGCGTCTCAGAGATGCGCTTGCGGATCTGGGCAAACAGCGCCTCTTCCTCCTCGGACTGGGGTACGGCGATCAGGTCGGTCTCGCCCGCCTCGACCCGTGCGCCCAGCAGGATGTACAGCGTCGCGTCGCCGCCATCGTCCAGGATCATGTTCGCGGTCCCATCCGCGAACTGGAAGATCCGGTCGGTATAGGCCCAGTATTCCGGCAGCGTCTCGCCCTTGATGGCGAAGACTGGCACGCCCGACGCCGCAATGGCCGCGGCCGCGTGGTCCTGCGTGGAATAGATGTTGCACGACGCCCACCGGACGTCCGCGCCAAGCGCGGTCAGCGTCTCGATCAGGACGGCAGTCTGGACGGTCATGTGCAGGCTGCCGGCAATGCGCGCGCCTTTCAGCGGCTGGCTGTCCCCGTATTCGGCCCGCAGCGCCATCAGGCCGGGCATCTCAGTTTCAGCGATGTCCAGTTCCTTGCGACCGTAATCGGCCAGCGCGATGTCCTTGATGATGAAATCGGTCACGGCTGCTCTCTTGTCATTCCAGGTTGCATCCGGGATAGCGCAAGGCCTTGCTGTCCGAAAGGGGCTAATCGGTCACGTCCCTGGCCGCGACGGCTGGCTGCTGCGGGCCATGCGCAGCACGAAATCATGGGCCAGGCGCTTGGCGGTATGCAGTGGCGGCGCCTCTGGTGCCCATTCGGCCATCCGCCCGTCGACGATCATCCGCGCCAGCCCATAGGCGAAGCTGCGGGCCGACAGGACCATCAGTGGAATGTCCTCCTTGTGGTGCAGCTGCCCGCCTTTCTGCGCTCGGATGAGCATCCGGGTCATCAGTTCCGTGATCGAGTCGACATAGCGGCGCAGTTCTGGCCTGGCCAGCATCCCGGTCATCCGGTGGTCCGATACCATCCGAAACTGCGCCTGATGCGCGTCGGCCCAGTCCAGATAGGCGTCGCCGAGGGCGCAGAACTGTCCGACAGGATCGTTGGGATCCACGCGCACGACAACACGGGTGCAGTTGTCAATCAGGATGATCAGCGCATGCTCGACGACAGCGGCCAGCAGCGCGTCTTCGTCGGTAAACAGCCGTGTCAGCTTCTCGACAGGCTCGCCCAGTGCATCGGCCACATCCTCGAGGCGCAGATTATGGGTCTGCTGCCGCTCGATCAGGACGATTGTCATATCAATGGCGCGTTCGTGCAGCGCGCGCACTGTTCTGCTGGCTCGGCTGGAGGGCATCACATCATCCCTTGCGACGCAATGATGGAAGACTAGAAACTACGCGGAAACAATGGTTTAGTCCAGAAAGGCCGACGCTGGCACAAGGCCGGTTTGAAATCATCACGGAATCGTCGGTCAACTTTAGCACGAGTTTGTGTCGTCGCGTGCCTCTATTGTCGCCGCGCATGAAAAAACGCCGCGGCCTGCTGACCGCGACGTTCCGTCTGCATGAGTTGCAGGCATCAGCCCTCGGCGCGGGCCTGGCGCTTGCGCTCGTGCGGGTCCAGGAAACGCTTGCGCAGGCGGATGTTCTTGGGCGTCACCTCGACCAGCTCGTCATCATTGATATAGGCAATGGCCTCTTCCAGCGACATGCGGACCGGGGGCGTCAGGCGCACCGCCTCGTCCGTGCCCGAGGCGCGGACGTTGGTCAGCTTCTTGCCCTTCAGCGGGTTCACTTCCAGATCGTTGTCGCGGCTGTGTTCGCCGATGATCATGCCGGTATAAAGCTGTTCCTGCGCGCCGATGAACATCTTGCCGCGCTCTTCCAGGTTCCAAAGTGCATAGGCAACCGAGACGCCGTTCTCCATGCTGATCAGCACGCCTTGGCGACGGCCCTGGATTGCGCCCTTGTAGGGGGCCCAGCCGTGGAAGATGCGGTTCAGAACGCCGTTACCGCGCGTGTCGGTCATGAACTCGCCCTGATAGCCGATCAGGCCGCGGGCGGGGACATGCGCAATGATGCGGGTCTTGCCGACACCAGCGGGGCGCATGTCGACCAGGTCGCCCTTGCGCTCACCGGTCAGCTTTTCGATCACCACGCCAGTGTATTCATCGTCGACGTCGATGATGACCTCTTCGATCGGCTCCATGCGCTGGCCATCTTCCTCGCTGAAGATGACGCGTGGGCGCGAGATCGACAGCTCGAAGCCCTCGCGGCGCATGTTCTCGATCAGGACGCCCATCTGCAATTCGCCCCGGCCCGAGACAACGAAGGCCTCGCCGCCCGGCGTGTCCTCGACCTTGATTGCGACGTTGACCTCGGCCTCGCGCATCAGACGCTCGCGGATGACGCGGGACTGGACCTTCTTGCCATCCTGACCGGCCAGAGGGCTGTCGTTGATGCCGAAGGTGACGCTGATGGTCGGCGGGTCGATCGGCTGCGAGGGCAGGGCGGCGTCAACCTCCATCGCGCAGAGCGTGTCGGCCACGGTGGCTTTCGACATGCCGGCGAGGGTGACGATGTCGCCGGCCTCGGCCACGTCGATCGGGGTCTGCGTCAGGCCGCGGAAGGCAAGGATCTTGCTGATGCGGAACTGCTCAAGCCTCTCGCCGTCTCGCGACAGGGCCTTGAGCGTGTCGCCGGCCTTGGCGGTGCCGGCCTCGACCCGGCCGGTCAGCAGGCGGCCGAGGAAGGGGTCGGCGCCGAGCGTGGTGGCCAGCATCTGAAACGGCTCGGCCGCGCGAGCGATCTGCTTGGGAGGCTGCACATGCTTCAGGATCAGGTCGAACAGCGCCGACATGTCCTTGCGCTCGCCATCCAGCGTCGCGTCGGCCCAACCGCCGATGCCCGAGGCGTAGACATGCGGGAAGTCCAGCTGCTCGTCGCTGGCGCCGAGGTTGGCGAACAGGTCGAACACGTCATTCAGAACATCGTCCGGCTCGGCGGCGGGCTTGTCGACCTTGTTCAGCACCACGATCGGGCGCAGACCAAGCGCCAGCGCCTTCGACGTCACGAACTTCGTCTGCGGCATCGGGCCTTCGGCGGCATCGACTAGCAGGCAGACGCCGTCGACCATCGACAGGATACGCTCGACCTCTCCGCCGAAATCTGCGTGGCCGGGCGTGTCGACGATGTTGATCCGCGTGCCCTTCCACTCGACCGAGGTGGCCTTGGCCAGGATGGTGATGCCGCGTTCGCGTTCGATGTCGTTGCTGTCCATCGCGCGTTCCGCGACAGCCTGGTTTTCGCGGAAGGCCCCCGACTGACGCAGCAGCTGGTCGACCAGGGTGGTCTTGCCGTGGTCGACGTGGGCGATGATGGCGATGTTGCGGATATCCATGGCGGCCTTCTTTCAGGTTCGCGGCTGCCCTAGCGGATATGGGGCATGATTGCCACCCGCAAAGTGAGAGGCCCCGCCGCATCGCAGGGCCCAGTTTCAAAGTTCGACCGCGGATGGGGACGCAGCATGGCGGCGGCTTGGCGCCCAAAGGAAAAACGGGCAAGTGCCCGCCGGCCCTCGCCCGTATTGCATCAGGATCAGCCGCCGGTCTTGCCGGACGTCTGTTGCCGTGGATGGCTGGACCGCGAACCCGTAGTCACGTCGCCCGCCATTCCGCCTGCGGTCCGGCCTCAGCGAAGGCCGAGGAAGGACAGGATGAACAGGACGACGACGACCAGGCCGACGATGTAGATGATCGAGTTCATGATATTCCCCTTTGTGTTCCGATGCCTGCAAAGCGTTACCGCCTTGGCATGTCATCATTCAAACAACAGCAGGGCGAAGCCGGTTCCAGATGCCGTCAGGAAAAGCTGCCACTGAGGCAATGCCGATCGGTTCAGCCGGCCGGCGCATTATTCACCGGGGGGTCGATGCGGCCATCGTATCCTGCATCCAGCCAAGGCCGCGCTGCGTCTGGCGAGAGGGCGCATATTCTGCCGCGACCCAGCCGGAATAGCCGCTGGCGTCCAGGTCGCGGAAGAACGTGCGGTGGTCCTGGGTGCCGCTGTCCGGCTCGTGCCGGCCCGGATGTCCGCCGACCTGCACATGCCGCACCAGCGGCGCGACCTTCCGCCAGCATGCCAGCATGTCCCCCGTGATCGCCTGCGCGTGATAGGTGTCCAGCTGAAGCCCCAGGTTGGGGGCGCCGACGCGCCGGATCACCTCGACGGCAAGATCGTGATCCTGCAGGAAATAGCCCGGGACGTCGCCGGGGTTCAGCGGCTCGATGGTCATGCTGGCATGGGGCGCGCGTTCGCAGGCCCAGGCCAGGTTGGCGACATAGGTTTCCAGCGCGGCCGGACCCTCGGCGCGCCCTGCCATCACGTGGATGTGGCGCGCGCGCAGGGCTTGGGCGACGCGCAGGCTGCGTTCGAAGTCCCGGCGGAAGCGGTCCCCAAGCCCCGGGACGGCCGCGAACCCCCGCGGTCCGCCCGCCCAATTCGGCGGCGGCGCGTTGATCAGGACGATCTCTAGCCCGGCGGACAGGGCGGCGCGATAGAGGTCGTGCGCGGCAATGTCATAGGGAAACAGGATCTCGGCACCCTGGAAGCCGGCTTCGGCGGCCGCCGCGAATCGCTCGAGCATCGGAAGCTCCGTGAAGAGCATCGTCAGGTTCGCGGCGAACCTTGGCATCAGGGTTCCAGCGCAAAGAACCGGTCGCCAGACCGGATGCCGGTGCGGCCGTCGGGCCCAGGCTCGGCTGCGGCGGCCAGCCGATAGAAGGTCTTGCGGTCGATCAGGGCCTCGAGCCCCGCGCGGACATGGACATAGGGCCGCGGCACCTCCGCGTCGCCCCGCACGACGATCGGGTGGTCCGGTCCGGCAGTGACCGTATCACCCACATTCGTGGTGAAGGTGACGCTGCCTTGCGCGATGTCGGCATCGACGGCCAGGAAGGGGGCATCCTCGACCCGGATACCGACCTTCTCGACCGGGGTGACCAGGAAGAAGCGGTCATCCTCGCGCTTGAGGATGGTCGAGAACAGGCGCACCATTGCGGGGCGTCCGATGGGGCTTCCTTCGTGGATCCAGGTCCCGTCGGCGCGGATCTCAAGATCCATTTCTCCGCAATAGGCCGGGTTCCACAGGTGCACGGGCGGCAGGCCGCCTTTGCCCGCCTTGCTGGCCGCTTCGGCCAGTCCCTCGGCGCTCACGCTATTGTCACTGTTTTCCGCCATTCGATCTGGTCGCCTTCGTGCCGGTTGCCTATGCTCCGCATAAAGCAGCGGAAGGGCATTGTCATGACGGCGGACGAAATTCTGGTGCAAGAGATCGAGGTCTTGGCCGAACGTCTCGCTGCGGCGCGCGAAAGCACCGAGCGGCGTTTTGTGGGCCAGCATGACGTGGTCGAACAGGTGCTGGCGGCGATCCTGGCGGGCGGCCACGCGCTGCTGGTCGGCCAGCCGGGGCTGGGCAAGACCATGCTGGTCGACACGCTGTCAACGGTCCTGGGCCTTGGCAGCCGGCGCATCCAGTTCACGCCCGACCTGATGCCCGCCGACATCCTGGGGTCCGAGGTGCTGGACGCCCTGCCGGACGGAACCCGCGCCTTCCGCTTCATCGAGGGGCCGGTCTTCACCCAGCTTCTGATGGCGGACGAGATCAACCGCGCCAGCCCGCGCACCCAGTCCGCGCTGCTGCAGGCCATGCAGGAACGCGAGGTCACGATCAGCGGTCAGCACCGCCCGCTTGGCCGGCCGTTCCATGTCTTGGCGACCCAGAACCCGATCGAGCAGGAGGGCACCTATCCGCTGCCCGAGGCGCAGCTGGACCGTTTCCTGCTGCAGATCGACGTGGATTACCCGGACCGCGACACCGAACGCCAGATCCTGCTGGCGACGACGGGCCTTGAGGAAGGCGTCCCCCATGCCGCCTTCGCGCCCGAGGACGTGATCGCCGCGCAGCGCCTGATCCGACGGATGCCAGTGGGCGAATCCGTGGTCGAGGCCATCCTTGATCTGGTCCGCGCCGCCCGCCCCGGAGCGCCCGAGGCCCCGCAGTTCGTGACCGACGCGCTGGTCTGGGGACCGGGGCCGCGTGCCGCGCAGGCGCTGATGCTGGTGACGCGGGCGCGGGCTGTCCTGAACGGCCGCTTTGCGCCGACGCTCGACGACGTCACCGCCATGGCGCCGCCCGTCCTGCGTCACCGCATGGCCCTGTCCTTCGCCGCCCGTGCGCGCGGTGAATCGGTGGACGGCGTCATCGCTCGTCTGCTGGACGACAGGGCGGCGGGCCGCCGCGCGGCATGAGCCTCTCTCCCGTCGATCTGCGGGCGCGGGCCGAGGCCGCCTCGGGACATCTGCCGGGCCTGATCCTGTCGGCCGAGCGGCTGGCCTCGATGGTCGCGCCTGGCGCCCACGGTCTGCGTCGCGCCGGGCCGGGTGAAGATTTCTGGCAATACCGCCCTGCGTCCGAGGGTGACACGGCCCGCAGCATCGACTGGCGCCGCTCGGCGCGTTCTGACGTGCAGTTCGTTCGCGACCGAGAGGCGCAGACTGCACAGGCCGCCGGCATCTGGCTGTCGCGCGACGCCGGCATGGACTTCACCGGCGGGCCAGACCGCCCGACGAAGGCCGAGCGTGGCCGGCTGCTGGCGCTGGCCCTCGGCATGCTGATGCTGCGCGGAGGAGAGAAGGTTGCCCTGCTGGGGCAGCCGCCGCGTGCCGGGCGCCTCCAGGCCGAACGGCTGGCCGAGGGGCTGGTCACGCGCGCTGACGACACCGACCCTGCCGCGGCGCTTCGTCCCCAGATGCGGGTCGTCGTGATCTCGGATTTCCTGTCGGATCCTGCCTGGGTGCAGACCTTGCTGGCCCGCGCCGCGGGGCTGGGCAGCATGGGCGTTCTGCTGCAGATCCTCGACCCTGACGAGGCCACGTTCCCTTACGCCGGCGCGGTCGAGTTCCGCGCCCCCGGCGGAGGGCCGCGCCATGACAGCCGCGATGCCGAGGGCCTGCGCAACGCCTATCTGCAGCGGTTGGCTGACCGCCGCGACTGGCTGTCGGCACAGGCCCGGCAGGCGGGATGGCAGTTCGGCGGGCACGTGACCAACGCGCCGGCGTCCGAGGTGCTTGGCTGGCTGTGGCAGGCGTTGGGGCAGGGGGCGCGCTGATGCTGCTTCTGGGACCTCTCGGCTTCGCATCTCCCTGGGTGCTGGGCGCGCTGGTCGCGCTGCCGGTCCTGTGGGTGATCCTGCGCGCGATGCCGCCCGCCCCGAAGCGGATCGTCTTTCCGGGTGTCGCGCTGCTGGCGGGGCTTGTCGATCGCAGCCCGGTGGCGCGACGGACCCCCTGGTGGCTGCTGTTGCTGCGCCTTGCGGCCATCGCTGCCCTGATCCTGGCATTCGCAGGGCCGATCTGGAAGCCGGTGGTGCAGGTCCCTGCCGATGGCCCGCTGCTGGTTGTGATGGATGCGGGTTACGCCGCCGCGCCCGATTGGTCGGCGCGGCAGGCCCGCGCCGACCGCGCGCTAGTCGAGGCTGCGGCGGATGGACGACCGGCCGCCCTTCTGCTGGCCAATGGGCAGTCGGACGCGGTGCTGACCTTCCAACCGGCCGACAGCTTGAGGGCCGGGCTGCGCGGGGCGCAGCCGGCGGCCTGGGGCAGCGCGCTGCCGAACGACCCGCAGGCGGCGCTGGCGGCGCCGCCCGAGGGCCAGCTCTCGACGCTGTGGCTGGCGGACGGCACCGATTACGCGAACCGCGCCGCGTGGCTGCAGGCGCTGTCCGACCGAGGGCCTGTGACGGTGGTGCCGCCCGCCCGCCCGCTGCGCACCCTCAGCCTGGCCGAAGATGAGACGCCCTCACTGACCCTGCACGCTACCGACGATGCCGCGTTGCAGGTCGAGGCGATCGGCCCGGACCCGCAGGGGGTCGAGCGCGCGCTGGCCACTCTGACGCCCGGCGATCCCATCAGCCAAGACGGCCTGACAGTCCGCCCCGTCGCCATCGACCTGCCGCCGGAACTGCGCAACCGCATTGCCCGCTTCCAGATCCGGGGAGAGAGGCATGCGGGCGCCGTCGTCCTGGCCGACGACCGGGTGCGCCGGCGCAAGGTGGGGCTTGTGGGCGATCCCGCCGATCAGGCCGAGGGTCAGCGCCTTCTGGCGCAGACCCATTACCTGCGGCAGGCGCTGGCCCCCACGACCGATCTGGTCGAGGGCGCCCTCGGCGACGTGCTGGACGCGGCGCCGGACGTAATCGTGCTGGCCGACCAGGTGCAGCTGGCCGAAAATGCCGAACTGGCGGAGTGGGTCCAGCAGGGCGGCTTGCTGATCCGCTTCGCCGGTCCGCGCATGGCGGCCTTCGACCGCCTGATGGAAGAGCCGCTGCTGCCCGTCGCGCCCCGGCAGGGTGGCCGCGACATCGGTGGTGCGCTCAGCTGGGGGGATCCGCGCGGGCTGGCGCCTTTCGCCACCGACGGCCCCTTCGCCGGGCTGACCCCGCCGGACGAGGTGACGGTCAGGGCGCAGCTGATGGCGCAACCCTCGCCGCAGCTGTCCGAACGGACGATCGCCGCGCTGTCGGACGGAACGCCGCTGATCACGCGCGATCGGATGGGTCAGGGACAGGTGGTCCTGGTTCATGTCACCGCGAATGCCGAATGGTCGAACCTGCCGCTGTCCGGCCTCTTCGTCCAGATGATGGAGCGTCTGGTCGCCACCGCGCGCCTGTCGCCCGCCGAGGAAGCCGCCGAGGATCGCGAGCAGCCGTTCTGGACGCCGCAGACGGTGCTTGATGGTTCCGGCCACGCCGCGGATCCAACCGACCTGATGCCCGTCGCGGCCGAGGAGATGGCGCAGGGTCCCGGCCCTGGGCGCCCGGCGGGCATCTACGTCGCCGGCGAACGCCGGCAGGCGCTGAACGCTGGCGGGCCGTTCAGCCTGGCCGACTGGCCCGGCGCCACGGTCGAGGATGTGCGCACAGCACCCGGCCGCGACCTGAAGGGCCTTCTGCTGGCACTGGCTGCGCTGCTTCTGGCGCTGGACGCACTGGGTTCGTCGATGCTGGCGCGCGGTGGCCGGCGGATCGGTACGGCAGCGGTGATCCTGCTGCTGGCGGTCCTGCCGGCGCCGCGCGTCCAGGCGCAGGACATCGACGCCGACCTGGCCCGCGCCGCAGATGAGGTTGCGCTGGCCTATGTCATCACCGGCGACAGCCGCGTGGACGAGGCGTCCGAGCAGGGGCTTTGGGGCCTGTCGCAGGCCCTGCGGCAGCGCACCTCGGTCGAGCCGGGCCGCCCCATCGGCATCGACCTGGACGAGGACGACCTGTCGCTGCTGACCTTCCTCTATTGGCCAGTCACCGAAAGCCAGCCCGCGCCGGGTCCGCAGGCCTATCTGCGTCTGAACGACTTCCTGCGGTCGGGCGGCATGATCCTGTTCGACACGCGCGACGGTGACGTGACGGGGGTGGGCGGCCCCGACATGTCGGGCGCGCTGCGCCGGCTGGCCGCGCCGCTGGACATCCCGCCATTGGCGCCGGTGCCCGAGGATCACGTGCTGACGCGCACCTTCTACCTTCTGTCCGACTTTCCGGGGCGCTGGCAAGGAAACCCTGTCTGGCTGGAGGCGCCGCCACTGGCCGCCGAAACCTCGACCGGCGCGCCGTTCCGGCAGCTGAACGACGGTGTCAGCCCCGTGGTCATCGGCGGCAACAGCTGGGCCGAGGCCTGGGCTGTCGATGACAACGGCTATCCCGTCTTCCCGATCGGCAGCGGATGGGAGGGTGAGCAGCAGCGCGAGATGGCCTATCGGTTCGGCATCAACCTCATCATGTATGTGCTGACCGGCAACTACAAATCCGACCAGGTGCATGTGCCGGCACTCTTGGACCGCTTGCGGATCGAGGAGGTCCTGGCCCCATGACCGCGCTGACGCAACTGCGTTTCGACCCCGCCCTGCCGTGGTGGGCCATCGCCGCGCTGGCGGCTCTGGCGGCGCTTGTGGCTGGCTTCGCGCTCTGGCGCGGCCTGCGGGGCTGGGCGTGGCGCGGCCTGGCTGGACTTGCCGCCGCCCTGGCACTGGCGGGTCCCGCGCTGGAGCTGGGCACCCGCGCGGGGCTGAGCGATATCGTGATCCTGCTGGACGACCGCTCCTCCAGCCAGAGGCTGCCGGGGCGGTCGGCGCAGGTCGATCAGGCGGTAGAGGATCTGTCGGCGCAGCTCTCGGCGCTGCCGGGGACCGAGGTGCGCCGCCTGACGGTTGGCGACGACGCGGATGGCACGCTGCTGGCGACCGCGCTAACGCGTGCCACCGCCGCCGAACCCGACGCGCGGCTGGCAGGCGTCATCGCGGTCACGGACGGCCGGCTGCACGACCCTGCGATGCTGCCCACCCAACTGCCCGCGCCGCTGCACGTCCTGCTGACCGGCCAGCCGCAGGACTGGGACCGCCGCTTGGTCATCGAGGAAGCGCCCGCCTTCGGCCTAATCGACCAGGAGGTGACGATCCGCCTTCGGGTCGAGGATCAGGGCGACGTTCCCGAGGCCAGCCGCACCGGCAGCGTCAACCTGCGCCTGTCGCTGGACGGTGAGGACGCGCAGAGCTTTGCCGTGCCGATGAACACCAGCCTGACCCTGCCCGTGGTGCCGTCCCATGCCGGACAGAACGTCGTGCAGATCTTTGTGGACGCCGAACCCGGTGAGCTGACCGAGCGCAACAACTCGGCCGCGATCAGCATCAACGGCGTCCGCGACCGCCTGCGCGTGCTGCTGGTATCAGGCGAGCCCCATGCCGGCGAACGCACCTGGCGCAATCTTCTGAAATCTGACGCGGCGGTCGATCTGATCCATTTCACCATTCTGCGCCCGCCCGACAAGTTCGACGGGGTGCCCGTGTCTGAACTGTCGCTGATCGCGTTTCCGACGCAGGAGCTGTTCCTGGACCGGATTGACGACTTCGACCTGATCATCTTCGACCGCTATCGCGTCCGGGGCATCCTGCCGCCCGACTACTACGCGAACATCGCCCGCTATGTTCAAGAGGGGGGCGCAATCCTGGTGTCGGCGGGCCCCGAGATGGCCTCGGTCGAGAGCCTGAACCTGTCGCCCCTGGGTCGGATCCTGCCCGCACGCCCCACCGGCCGTGTGATCGAAGAGCCTTATCTGCCCCGCCTGACCGAGGACGGGCAGCGACATCCCGTGACCGCCGGCCTGCCCGGCGCGGGCGAGGATCCCGATTGGGGCCGCTGGCTGCGCATGGCCGAGGTGACGCCCGATCCCGGTGCGCAGGTCGCCATGACAGGCGCGGACGACAGCCCGCTTCTGATCCTGGACCGGGTGGGCAAGGGGCGCGTCGCGCTCTTGACCTCGGACCAGGTGTGGCTGTGGGGGCGCGGCTTCGAGGGCGGCGGCCCGCAGCTGGAGCTTCTGCGCCGGATCGCGCATTGGTCGATGAAGGAACCCGAGCTGGAGGAGGAGGCGCTGCTGGCCGATATCAGCGACGGCCTGACGGTGCGGTTCACCCGTCGCACCATGGCGGAAAACGCCGGCCCGCTGGTGGTGACGCAGCCCGACGGCAGCGAGGTTCAGGTCCCGCTGACCGAGGAAGGGCCGGGGCGCTTCACCGCCGAATGGACCGCGCCCGAGCCGGGGCTCTATCGCCTGCAGGACGGCGATCTGCGGCGGGTCCTGGCGCTTGGCCCCTCGGCCCCCCGCGAATTCGAGGAGACGGTGGCTGACGCGCCGCTGCTGGCGCCGCTGGTCAAGGCGAGCGAGGGATCGGTCCAGCACCTGTCCGAGGGCGTGCCGGACCTGCGCCAGGTCCGCGCGGGCCGCGCCACCAGCGGATCGGGCATTGGCGGCAACTGGATCGGCATCACCCCCCGAGATGCCGCCACCGTCACCGGACTGGAGCGGCGCCCGCTGCTGCCCGGATGGGCGTGGCTGGTGCTGATATCGGGGCTGATCCTGACCGGCTGGCTGGCCGAGGGCCGGCGGGGACGCGCCTGAGCGTGCTTGCCAACCCGCGCCCCCGTTGGTAACCCGAAGTCAAATCGCCCAAGGAACGCACATGGCTGACGAGACGCGCAACCCCGCCCCCTATACCGAGGCCGACCTGTCGCTGATCAAGCGGATCATTCCCCACCGCTATCCCTTCCTGTTCATCGACAAGGTGCGCGACATCGTGCCGTTCGAAAGCGCCGTCGGGATCAAGAACGTCACATCGAACGAGCCGCATTTCCAGGGCCATTTCCCGAACCAGCCGGTCATGCCCGGCGTCACCATCATCGAGGCGATGGCCCAGACCGCCGCCGTCGTGGTGGGCATCAGCATGAACGTCGTGGACGAGGAGATGCTGACCTATTTCATGGGCATCGATAACTGCAAGTTCCGCCGCATGGTCGTGCCGGGCGACGTGCTGGAACTGCACTGCCGCGCCATCCGCGGCGGCGGCAAGATCTGGAAGTTCGAAGGCAAGGCCATGGTCGACGGCCAGCTTTGCGCCTCGGCCGAATATACGGCGATGATGGCCCGCAAGGATGGCTGAAACCCGCATCCACCCCTCGGCCGTGATCGAGACCGGTGCCGAGATCGGCGCCGGTGTCGAGATCGGGCCGTTCAGCGTCGTCGGACCCCGCGTCCGTCTGGCCGACGGGGTGGTGCTGAAGTCGCATGTCGTGATCAGCGGCGACACCACGATCGGCGAGGGGACGGTGATCTTCCCCTTCGCCTCGATCGGAGAGGTGCCGCAGGACCTGAAGTTCAAGGGCGAGGACGTCCGCCTGGAAATCGGCGCTCGCAACCGCATCCGCGAATACGTCACCATGAACCCCGGCACGGCCGGCGGTGGCGGGGTGACGCAGGTCGGAAACGATGGGCTGTTCATGGCCAACTCCCATGTCGGTCACGACTGCCGGATCGGCGACCGCGTGATCCTTGCCAACAGCGTGGCCGTCGCCGGCCACTGCGTGCTGGAGGACGACGTGATCGTCGGCGGCCTGTCGGGTGTTCATCAGTGGGTGCGCATTGGGCGGGGCGCGATGATCGGCGCTGTCACCATGGTGACGGCCGATGTGATCCCCTATGGCCTTGTGCAAGGACCTCGCGGGCATCTGGACGGGCTGAACCTGGTGGGCCTGCGGCGCCGCGGCGCCAGCCGCGGCGACATCGCCGCGCTCCGCGATCTTCTGGCGGATCTTGGGCGCGGATCGTTCCGCGACGCCGCCCGGCACCGTTCCGAGGCAGAGGTATCGGGAATGGAGCGTGACGTGCTGGACTTCATCCTTGGCCCGTCAGACCGCAGCTTTCTCGCCCCAAAGGACATCTGACGACGCATGAGCCGTATCGCGATCATCGCCGGCCAAGGTCGGCTTGCCCCCGCCATCGCGGCGCAGCTGCAGGACCCGGCCGTCTTCGCGCTGGACGGCTTCGAACCCGAGGGCCTGGCCGCGACCCCTTTCCGGCTGGAGCGTCTGGTCCCCTTCTTGGACGAACTGCACGACCAGGGCATCGACCGCGTCGTCTTCGCGGGGGCAATCCGCAGGCCGCGTCTCGACCCTGAGGCATTCGATCCGCGAACGGCGCAGCTGGTGCCCCGGATCCTGATGGCGATGCAGTCGGGCGACGACGCAGCACTGAGGACGGTCCTCGACGTCTTCGAGGAAAGCGGTGTAACAGTCTGTCCTGTCGAGGAAGTCGCTGCATCTCTGATCCCCGGTGAAGGAGTGGTCTGCGGCGCGCCGACCGATGCCGACAAGCGCGACGCGGCCAAGGCTGCCGCGATCTTGGCGCAGACAGGCGCGCTGGACCTTGGGCAGGGCGTGGTGGTGGCGCAGGGGCTGTGCCTGGCACTGGAGACGCTGCCGGGAACGGAGGCCATGTTGGACTTCGCCGCGCGTCATTCTGGCCTGCGACCGAATCCGAACGGAGCCAAGGGCGTCTTCTTCAAGGCGCCGAAGCCCGGCCAGGATCGGCGCGTCGATCTGCCCGTCCTGGGGCCTGACAGCGTCGATCAGGCCGCTGCCGCCGGACTGGCGGGGATCGCTTGGGCTGCTGGCGGCGTCATTCTGCTGGAACAGGCTGAAATGGTGCGGAGGGCCGAGGCAGCTGGGCTGTTCCTCTGGGCAGCCGGGGGGCTGGCCTGAAGGCGCGGCCGAAAATGACTCGCCTTCGTGTCCTGTCGGGGCTAGCCCTTGGGTCATTGGCGAGAGGCACTGCGGTATGCGCTATTTCTTGATCGCAGGAGAGGCGTCGGGCGACCTTCTGGGCGCGTCCCTGATGTCGGGTCTGCAGCAGCTTGACCCGGAGGCCCACATCACCGGCATCGGCGGACCCGCCATGCAGGACCTGGGGCTGCAAAGCCTGTTTCCCATGGACGAGCTCAGCCTGATGGGCATCTGGGAGGTGCTGCCGAAGTACCGCCACCTCAAGCGCCGCATCGCAGAGACTGCAGAGGCCGTCATCGCAGCCGAACCCGACGCGCTGATCGGTATCGATAGCCCCGACTTCTGCCTGCGGGTGGCGCGGCTTGTCCGGGCGCGACGGCCTGATCTGCGCACGATCCACTATGTCGCGCCCTCGGTCTGGGCATGGCGCCCCGGACGCGCTGCGAAGATGGCCCAGGTGATCGACCACGTCCTGGCGATTTTGCCATTCGAGCCGCCGCTGATGCGGGCCGCCGGAATGACCTGCGACTTCGTGGGTCACCCAGTCGCCACGGCCAAGATTGCCGGACCCGAGAAGGCCGCAGCCTTCCGCGACAGCCACGGCATCGCCGCGGATGCGCCCGTCGTCCTGTGCCTGCCGGGGTCGCGGCGGTCCGAGGTGTCGCGCCTGGCCCCGCGTTTCGACGAGGCATTGATGCGGCTGCGCGACCGCGTCCCCGAGATCCGGGTCGTCCTGCCGACCGTCCCCGGCGTCGCCGCCATGGTCCGCGACATGACGCGCCGCTGGCCCTCCGCGCCGATCGTGATTGAGGATGCCGAAGCCAAGCGCGCCGCCTTTTCCGCCGCCGATCTGGCGCTGGCGGCGTCCGGAACGGTCAGTCTGGACCTCGCGGCCAACCGCGTTCCCATGGTCATCGGCTATGACATGGCCCCACTCAGCCGCATGGTGATCGGCTGGCTCCTGCGCACGGATACGGTCACGCTGGTCAACCTGGTCAGCGAGACCCGCGCCGTGCCCGAATATCTGGGCCGCAACTGCCAGCCGGGACCGCTGGCAGAGGGTCTGCAGGAGGTCCTTGAGAATGCCGTGGCGCGCCGGGCGCAGATGGAGGCGATGGACCTGACGATGCAGCGCCTGGGCAAGGGGGGTGAGGCGCCGGGCCTGCGCGCGGCGCGCTCGGTCCTGTCGGCGATCAGAGAACCGCAGTCACGATGATCTCGACCTTGTAGTCGGGGGTCGCCAGCGCGGATTCGCCCGTGGCGCGCGCCGGGGTCTGGCCCTGCGGCACCCAGGCGTCCCAGACGGCGTTCATCTCGGCGAAATCGGCCATGTCGGCCATCCAGACCTGGGCCGACACGATGCGCGTCTTGTCGGTGCCAGCCTGCGCCAGCAGATCGTCGATCTGCGCCAGCACCGCGCGTGTCTGGTCGGCCACCGGCGTCCCCGGTTCGCCGACCTGGCCCGCCAGGAAGACGAAGCCGTTGGCGATGACCGCCTGGCTCATGCGGGGGCCGGTGCCGATGCGTTTGATGTCGCTCATCTGAAACTCCATTGATGATGTCGCGGGACGCTATACGCGGCCTCGGACAGCGGCAAGGCGGCTTGCGGTTGTTCCTGCTGTGTTCTATCGTGGGCCGATGTTGCACCAGACCGATGTCCTGCCGCCGATGCCCGGCCAGCGTCTTGCGCGTGGCTGCGGCCGGCTTCTGCGCAGCCTGGATCACGCCGTCCTGACCGAGTTCGTGCCCGCCCGCGGGCTGCGCGTCGACCTGATCAGCCTTGGCCCCAAGGGCGAACTTTGGATCGTCGAATGCAAGAGCGGGCGCGCTGACTTCCGCGCCGATCGCAAATGGCAGGGCTATCTTGACTGGTGCGATCGCTACTTCTGGGCGGTCGATGCCGACTTTCCGGTCGATCTACTGCCCGAGGATACGGGCTTGATCCAGGCCGACGCCTTCGGGGCCGAGCTGGTCCGCATTGGCCCCGAGACGCGGCTGGCGGGCGCGCGTCGCGCGAAGGTGCAGCGCGACTTCGCCCGTGCCGCCGCGCTGCGCCTGCAGGGGCTATGTGACCCCGATGGGATCAGCGCCGGGGCTTTTTAGGCTTGCCGCCCTGGGCCATCCCGCGCGCCGCCTCGGCCGCGGCCATCAACTCCTCGGCGATTTCGGCGGCCTCCTCGGGGTCGAAGTCCATCGGCAGGTCGATACCGTCGCCCTGCACATAGATGCGGACCATCCCCTGGTCGGTCGGTCCGATCTGCAGATTGGCCGAGATGTCGCTTTCGCTGTTGATGCCCATGAGACTTTCCTTTCGCGTCAGAACTTTCTGTAACGCGGGTGCATTTTCGCGGCAAGCGGGGCTTGCAACGGCCGCGCACCAGGTCTAAAGAACCGCTCTGTGCCGCCTTAGCTCAGTTGGTTAGAGCGCTAGATTGTGGATCTAGAGGTCCCCCGTTCGAGCCGGGGAGGCGGTACCATGATTTCATTAAATTACAAGATATTCTGAGCTGGATCAGAACCCGTGTAGAGGTTGTGTAGAGCGTTTTCATCGAACGGAACCGTTGCCTGCATGACTCGCCATTCAGATGATTGGTTTTAAGCCAAGAAAGATCGACCCGGATTCTGTGCATGATGGAATGCGGCCAGTGTACCGCTGCAACAGACCCATGCCATCCGCCCGATCTTGTTCATGGTCGCGGTCAACTCGGGAATGGAACCGCCCGCCATCCAGGGATTGCGCCAGATGATGATGGAGTCCCGCAGATCGGCAGTTGGGACAGGTTGTCTCCTAAGGGATCGGGCAAGACTGAGACTGCATAGCCGCCCGAAAAGCTGACTTCAAATTCCCCGGGTTCATCCGTTTTGTCATACGTGTAAATCGCCCAGACACAGCAGGTCTTGCGCCACACGTATTAGTCTGCCGGGCCTGTAAGCTATTCGCTTAAGGGGCTTCTTGCAGTCTGCCAAAGGGGCACGCCGCGTGCGTCGGCTGGTAGAGGTTGCCCACATAGAGTTCGACATAGCCCGCCCGGCACGCAACTTCGACAGGTCGCCAACCCTTATGTGCGTCTGACCGGATTTCAGCCGTGATCATCTCGGGGAACGGATAGCGGGGCCAGCGGTATCGCGCGGGAAATGGACCCTCACAAGCACCTCACCTCTGGCAATGCCGCCCCGTGAAGGTTTCCACTTGGTCCCATGCTGATCCAACAGGGGCCCAAGACTGACTTTGCGAAGTGCCCGCCTCTAGGCTCCAGACCCATTGATTTCACTTCCTTTGCGTGACTCAGGGCTCGTAAGGAGACCTGATTGATGAGCAATCTGTTTTGGCTGACCGAGGTACAGATGGTGCGCCTTCGCCCTTTCTTCCCCAAGAGCCATGGCCGTCCGCGCGTCGATGATCTGCGGGTCCTCAGCGGCATTATCTTCATCAATCGCAACGGCTTGCGGTGGTGCGACGCACCGAAGGAATATGGACCGGCAAAGAC
>NZ_JAOTBE010000038.1 GCF_026162645.1 Paracoccus rhizosphaerae | reverse complement strand
TTCGGCAGGCTTAAAGACTGGAGGCGCGTGGCGACCCGCTACGACCGATGCCCAAAGGTCTTCCTATCCGCGATCGCCCTCGCAGCTGTCGTCATCTATTGGTTATGAATCCTGACCCTAATCTTCAGTGAACCTGCTGCGCTTCATCTCTGGTCCGACCAGTTGGGCCAGAGCCTATCTCAAGCTGGATTAGGCGCAGGGGACAACGTCAGACAGGCTGACCAATCACGTCAGCATCCTCGAAATGAATGGCGAGAGCTATCGCCTCGCCAACAGCACGGCCCGAGAACGGCAACAACAAACTTGAATTCAGATCTTGCCGATCTGGCCCATAGGGGCCGACGCGCCACGGTGCCGGACACCGCCACCCAGCCTGGCTTCACGCCGCTTCATGGCCGACTTTCGCGCCGCCATTGACATGCGCAGATCATTGCCCGGCATGTCTCTTGGCGAGCTGCCACCAAAGGGAAGTCATCGTGAACTTATCATCAGATCGGTATAGCTGCGCAGGGCTGCCGTTGCGGCGATGTTGCGTGGCAAAAGTCTGATGGTGCCGGTCGGTGTTGCTTCAGGCCGTGGCTGAGACGACACCGCCCAAAATGAAAAACGCCGCCCGGAAGGGGCGGCGTTCGCAACCTATGTCGGTTCGGGATCAGAAGCCCAGGCCGGCGTATTTCGACTTGAACTTCGACACGCGACCGCCGGCATCCATCAGGCGCGACGAACCGCCGGTCCAAGCAGGGTGCGAGGTCGGATCGATGTCCAGCGACATGCTGTCGCCGTCCTTGCCCCAGGTCGACCGCGTCTGATAGGTCGTCCCGTCGGTCATCTTGACCTCGATCATGTGGTAGTCGGGATGAATCTCTTTTTTCATGGCGTGACCTCTGCTCAGGCTTTCGCGTCCGACAGCGGACGGTAGTTGGTCTTCTCGGCGATGCGGGCCGACTTGCCGCGGCGGTCGCGCAGGTAGTACAGCTTGGCGCGGCGGACCTTGCCGCGACGCACGACCTCGATCGAGTCGATGTTGGTCGAATAGAGCGGGAACACGCGTTCCACGCCTTCGCCAAAGCTGATCTTGCGGACCGTGAAGCTGGCCGCGATGCCGCTGCCGCCCTTGCGCGAGATGCAGACGCCTTCATAGGCCTGCACGCGGGTCCGGGTGCCTTCGGTCACCTTGTAGCCGACGCGGATGGTGTCGCCGGCCTTGAAGTCGGGGATGGTCTTGCCGAGCTCGGCGATCTGCTCGGCTTCGAGTTCTGCGATCAGGTTCATCGCTGTGGTTCCTATCTCTGCTCGCGGTGGTTCCGCGATTGGTCTGATGCGCCCGAGCGCTGTCGGTCCTTTGCCGGGTCCACCTGCGTTTCCGCATGTGCCCGCCACAGATCGGGGCGGCGTTCCTTGGTCAGCCTTTCGGCCTCACTGGCCCGCCAAGCAGATATGGCCGCGTGATTACCGGACAGAAGTACCTGTGGGATCTCGCGGCCGTCCCATTGGGCGGGCTTCGTGAACTGGGGGGCTTCCAGAAGGCCCCTGTTGCCGATGGAAAAGGATTCCTCGGCCAGAGAATCCTGATTCCCCAGCACGCGCGGTATAAGCCGGACCGTTGCGTCGATCAAGACCTGAGCGGCGATCTCTCCTCCGGTCAGGACGTAATCGCCGATGCTGATCTCCTCGACGTCATGGGCGTCCAAGACGCGCTGGTCGATGCCCTCGAACCGGCCGCAGATCAGGGTGACGCCCGGCCCCTGCGCCAGCGCGCGGGCACGGGCCTGGGTCAGGGGCTTGCCGCGCGGCGACATGTAGATGACGGGCAGTCCCGGCCCGGCCTCGCGGAGGGCGGCGTCCATGACGTCGGCGCGGATCACCATCCCGGCCCCGCCACCCGCGGGGGTGTCGTCCACGTTGCGGTGACGGCCGACGCCGTGGTCGCGTAGCGGGATTGTCTGCAGGTTCCACAACCCCTGCGCCAGAGCCTTGCCGATCAGCGACAGGCCGAGGATGCCCGGAAAGGCCTCGGGGAACAGCGTGACGATCCGTGCCGTCCAGGCGCCATGCACCTGAGGCTCGGCCATCAGCTCGCGCGGCTTCAGGCTGGGGCGGATCGCCAGGCGGCCGTGGGATTTCGGGGTGTCGGTCATTCGTCGCTGCCGGGCGGATCGGCGACGATTCGGCCGGCGGCCAGATCGACCGTCGGCACCACGGCGCGCGTGAAGGGCAGCATCACGACCTGCTGGCCGCCCACGACCTCGAGGATGTCGCCCGCCCCGTGGTCGAAGATCGCGCGCACGCGACCCAGGGGTGCGCCGCCGGTGTCGACCACCTGCAGGCCGATCAGGTCGGCGTGATAGAATTCGTCGTCGGGAAGCGAGGGCAGGGCGCTGCGCGGCGCCCAGAGCGTCACGCCTTTCAGCGCTTCGGCATCCTCTCGCGTGGCAACGCCCTTCAGGCGCGCCCCCAGGCCGCCCGTGACGGGGCGGGTGAGGGTGACTGCGAATGTGCGGCTGCCATCCTCGGATGATAGGGGGGCGTAATTCGCGATGTCCGTGGGTTCGGCGCAGAAACTCTTCAGCCGCACCTCTCCGTGGACGCCGAAGGCCCCGGCAATGGCGCCGACGCAGATGCGGTCAGTCATGAGAGGCCTCCTGGCAGATGGGATTGTCGGAGTCGTAAATCAGCGTCGAGCTGTCGAGACAGACGTCGATAGGATGATGGGTCCCGTTGCATGTCTTCACAAGAAGCACCACGAGGACCAGAAGCGCCGCCGCTGATAGACGCTTGCCCGCGCGCAGGACTGATCGCACGCGCGGGCCGGCAAATCCGGTTACTCGGCGTCGGCCGGGGCGGCGGCCTTCTTGGCGCGCTCTTCAGCGCGGGCCTTGGCTTTCTTGCCCGGCTCGGCCTTCTTCATGTTGGCGCGCTCGGCCTTGTCCTTGACGCCGGCGGCTTCCAGGAAGCGGGCGATGCGGTCGGTCGGCTGCGCGCCTTGGCCCAGCCAGTACTGAACGCGATCAAGGTCCATCTTCACGCGGTCTTCGCTGTCCTTGGCCAGCAGCGGGTTGTAGGTGCCCAGCTTCTCGATGAAGCGGCCGTCGCGCGGCATGCGCGAATCGGACGCGACGATGGCGTAGTGCGGGCGCTTCTTGCTGCCACCACGGGCGAGGCGGATCTTCATGGCCATTGGGGTCTTCTCCTTTGAAATGGCGGTCGGGGGCGATGGCCCCTCAGGACTGGTATTGTTCGTGATGCCGGATCACTTCAGCGATCACGAAATTCAGAAATTTGCGCGCGAATTCCGGGTCGAGATCGGCCTCGCGCGCGAGGCGTTCCAGCCGCTCGATCTGGGTGGCTTCACGGGCCGGATCGGACGGAGGAAGGTCGTGGTCGGCCTTGAGACGGCCGACAGATTGCGTGTGCTTGAACCTTTCGGCCAGCGTGTAGACCAGGATCGCGTCCAGGCGGTCGATGCTGGCGCGATGGTCCCTGAGGAGGGCGGCGGCGCGGGTGGCGGCGTCGGTCATGCGTCCTCCGAAGGGTGGCGATAGACGAGGCAGGGCTTGTCCCACGCCGGCTGCCGGGCCGACCGATCCAGCGTGGCGCCAAGCCGTTCGGCCAGCGTGATCGAACGGGCATTGTCCGGGTCGATATAGCTGACTGCCGTATCCCAGCCGAGTGTCCCGAAGGCGTGGCGGCGGGCGGCGCGGGCAGCCTCGGACACCAGGCCGCGGCCTTCGGCGGCCTCGGACCAGACGGTCCAACCCAGTTCGCGTTCCGGCCAGCCGTCGGGGAACCACGGCCCGGTCAGGCCGAGCGGCGTGTCGTCGCCCTTGAAGGTAAAGACGAACATACCAAAGCCCCGCATCGCCCAGTGGCCGATGATGTGGCCGAAGGCACGCCAGCTGTCGCCGGGCTGCCGGTCCGGGCCGCCGCCGATGAACCGCGCGCGGTCGGAATGGTGGAAGCTGCGCCAATGCGGCCAGTCGCTGCCCTGGGGCGCGCGCAGCGTCAGGCGGTCGGTCGAAAGGACCGGTGTGGGGGAGAGAGCGATCATGCGGCACCCGCGCAGGATGGCAGGCGCCGGGGGCTTCGCGCCCCCGGACCCCCGCGGGATATTTGGGGACCAAAGCAGGTATGGGGCAGCATGAGGTTCATTTCTTGCCGAAGAGCCCGCCCAAGCCACCGGGCAGACCCGCACGGCCCAGCTGTCCGCCGAGGCCTTTCGGATCCTGCAGCAGCTTCTGCGCCTCGGCCATCTTGGCGGGGTCGAGGTTGTCCATGTCGGGCAACCCGCCGCCCTTGCCGGTCATGGCGCGCATGGCCTGCTTCATCATGCCGCCCTTGCCCATCTTGCCCAGCTTCTTCATGGTGTCGGCCATCTGCTTCTGCATCTTCAGAAGCTTGTTCAGGTCGGCGACCTCCATGCCCGCGCCGGCCGCGATGCGCTTCTTGCGGCTGGCCTGCAGAAGGTCGGGATTGGCCCGTTCCTTCTTGGTCATCGAGTTGATCAACGCGATCTGATGGCGGATGACCTTGTCGTCATAGCCTGCGGCCTCGGCCTGCTTTGCCATCTTGGACATGCCGGGCATCATGCCCATCACCGACTGCATGCCGCCCATCTTCTGCATCTGTTCAAGCTGGCCCTTGAGGTCGTTCATGTTGAACAGGCCCTTCTGGAAGCGCTTCATCATGCGCTCGGCCTGTTCGACCTCCAGCACCTGCTGGGCCTTTTCCACCAGCGCGACAATGTCGCCCATGCCAAGGATGCGACCCGCGACGCGTTGGGCGTCGAAGGCCTCGAGCGCGTCCATCTTTTCGCCAAGGCCGACGAAGCGGATCGGCTTGCCGGTGATCTGACGCATCGACAGGGCGGCGCCGCCGCGGCCGTCGCCGTCCATCCGGGTCAGGACCACGCCAGAGATGCCGACCTTGCCGTCGAATTCGGTCGCGACGTTGACGGCGTCCTGGCCGGTCAGGCCATCGACGACCAGGATCGTCTCTCGCGGTTGGGCGATGTCGCGGACCTGCTGGACCTCGGACATCAGGGTCTGGTCGATGTGGAGGCGGCCGGCGGTGTCCAGCAGCACGACGTCATAGCCGCCAAGCGACGCCTGCGTCTTGGCGCGCTGCGCGATCTGGGGCGCGGTCTGGCCCGGCACGATGGGCAGGGTGTCGACGCCGATCTGCTGGCCAAGGATCGCCAACTGCTCCATAGCCGCAGGGCGGTTGGTGTCCAGCGACGCCATCAGGACGCGCTTCTTCTCTCGGTCCTTGAGGCGCAGGGCGAGTTTCGCAGTAGTGGTCGTCTTGCCCGAGCCCTGCAGGCCGACCATCAGGATCGGCGCGGGCGGGTTGTCGATGCGCAGCGCTTCGGGGGCGTCGTCGCCCTGCAGGACGCGGATCAGCTCGTCATGGACGATCTTGACGACCTGCTGGCCGGGGCTGACCGATTTGGTGACGGCGGCGCCGGTGGCCTTGGCGGTGACTGCCTTGACGAAGCTGCGCGCCACGGGAAGCGAGACGTCGGCCTCCAGCAGAGCGACCCGCACCTCGCGCATGGCGGCGGTGACATCGTCCTCGGTCAGGGCGCCCTGCTTGGTCAGCCGGTCGAAGACGCCGCCCAAACGGTCGGATAGGTTCTCGAACATGGCCGGGCCTCCTTAAGGTCCAAAACGGTTTTGCCCCCGTGGGCGCAACGCGCTGACGGGGGGCGATCCCCGCGCAGGGCAGGGACCGGAAGACGATGCTTCCGGAAGTTGGGGCCGATCTACGCAACAACGGCCCCCGAGTCAACCTCGGGAGCCGTCACAGGCAGGATCAGGCGGCGATCTGTTCCAGCGCGGCCTGGGCGCGGGCCATTCCGGCGGCGCGATCCATGGCCAGCCCGTCGGCGGGCACGAAGGTCACGTCGGTGATGCCCATGAATCCCAGCATGTGGCGCAGATAGCCCGAGGCGTGGTCAAGGTCAGATCCGATCGGCGTGCCGGCGGCGGTATAGGCGACAAAGGCGCGCTTGTCCTTCAGCAGCCCCTCGGGGCCTTCGGCGGTGTAGCGGAAGCTGACGCCGGCACGGGCAATCTGGTCCAGCCAGTTCTTCAGCTGGGCCGGAATCGAGAAGTTGTAGACCGGCAGGCCGATCACTAGGGTGTCGGCGTCCTGAACCTCTGCCAGCAGCCTGTCCGACGTCTCGACGCGGGCCTCCTCCTCGGGGGTGGGATTGTCGGTGCCGACGCGGACGGCGCGGAACCAGGTCGTGTCGATGGCCGGCACACCTTCGTTCAGGTCGCGATAGGTCACGCTGGCGGCGGGATCGGCGGCGGTCAGGCGCGCGACGATGTCGGCGGTCAGCTTGCGCGATACCGAGGCGTCCGAGGTGATGGCGCTGTCGAGGTGCAGGATGTTCATGGCGGTCTCCGTCGTCGAATGTCTGTTTCAGGACTGGATTTAGGGCTATGAAAGCGCGAACGGAATGGTGATAACCGCGCATCATCTGTGCAGGGGCGCACATGCAGATCGAAAGCTGGGACGATATCCGCGTGGCCCTGGCCGTGGCGCGGACGGGCACGGTCAGCGGCGCGGCATCGGCCCTGGGCGTGCACCACGCCACCGTCATCCGCCGCATCGACGCGCTGGAGGCCGCCCTGCGTGCACGGCTGTTCCAGCGCCACCCGCGCGGCTATGCCCTGACCGAGGCGGGGCGTACGCTTCTGGCCACGGCCGCCGCCGCGGACGAACGCTTCGCGCAGATGGCCGCGCAGATCGCCGGTGCCGGCGACCGGGTCGAGGGCGACCTCGTGGTGACGGCGCTGCCCGAGCTGACCGACCTGGTGATGCCGCGTCTGGTGGCGCTGATGGCGCGTCATCCCGACCTGCGCCTGACCTATGCCACTGACGTGCGCCTGTTCCGCCTGGACACCGGAGAGGCGCATCTGGCCATCCGCGGCGGCGCACGGCCGACCGAGCCTGACTATGTCGTCCGAGAGATGGGGCGGATGGGGGCGGTGCTCTACGCGGCCCCCGAATACCTGGCGCGGCACGGAGAGGTGGATGACCCCCGGCGGCATGTCTTTGCGCTGCCGGGGGTCGAGGCGCAGCGCGCGCCCTACATGCGCTGGCTGCACGACCGTATCTCGCCCGAGAACGTCCTGCTGATCGCAAGCGACGAGAGCGCGCGCGAAGCGGCGATCCGCGCGGGGCTGGCGGTTGGGCCGCTGTCCGCCGGCCGGGCCGAGGGGCTGGTCCCGGCGCTGGCGCTGCCCGAGTGGGAATCGCAGCTGTGGCTGGTTACGCACGTGGACCTGCACCGCACGCCCAAGGTCCAGGCGGCGCTGGCGGCGCTGCGCGAGGCGGGCTGACGCCACTTGCATGGCCACGCCTCGCCGGGCAGGCTGCGCGCCGGAGGAGATACCATGACCCACGCCATCAGCCGCTTTCCCGTACCCGAACTGGACGATCTGCCCGTCGACATCCGCGACGCCATCGTCGCCGTCGGCGAGAAGTCGGGCTTCGTCCCGAACATCTTCCTGGCGCTGGCCCACCGCCCGGCCGAATTCCGCGCCTTCTTCGCCTATCACGACGCGCTGATGGATAAGGACGAGGGTCTGACGAAGGCCGAGCGTGAACTGATCGTCGTGGCGACCAGCGGGCTGAACCGTTGCCAGTACTGCGTCGTGGCACACGGTGCGATCCTGCGCATCCGCGCCAAGAACCCGCTGATTGCGGACCAGGTGGCAGTCAACTGGCGCAAGGCCGACCTGACCGACCGCCAGCGGGCGATGCTGGCCTATGCCGAGAGGGTCGCTTTGGCCGCGCAGGACATCGTCGAGGACGACCATTCAGCCCTTGCGCAGGCGGGCTTCACGCCGGACGAGGTCTGGGACATCGGCGCCATCGCCGCCTTCTTCGCCATGTCGAACCGGCTGGTGAACGCCGGCGACATCCGGCCCAACGACGACTTCCTGATGCTGGGCCGATGAGCGCGCTGTCGCCCTCGATCAGCACGCGGATGAGCGCCGGTGACTGGACGCTTCTTCTGCTGCTGTCGCTGATCTGGGGCGGGTCGTTCTTCCTGATCGCGCTGATGGTCGACCACCTGCCGGTGCTGTGGATCGTGGCGCTGCGCGTGTCGATCGCGGCGCTGGTGCTTTGGACCATCGTCCGCATCACCGGGCGCGGGGTGCCCCGCGACGCCGGCCTCTGGGGCGCGTTCCTGGTGATGGGCGTGGTCAACAACGCCATCCCCTTCGGCCTGATCGTCTGGGCACAGACCTCGATTCCGTCAGGGTTGGCGTCGATCCTGAACGCAACCACGCCGCTCTTTACCGTGCTGGTGTCGTCGCTGGCGCTGGCTGACGAACGCGCCGGTCCGACGCGGCTGGCGGGCGTGGGTCTTGGCTTGGGCGGCGTGGTCGTGATGATCGGCGTCGACGAACTGGCAGGTCAGGGGCATGGTATCCTGCCGCAGCTGGCGATGCTGGGGGCAGCCTTCAGTTATGCCTGCGCGGCCGCCTATGGGCGCAGGTTCCGCGCCAAGGGCATCGACCCGCTTGTGACGGCGGCGGGGATGGTCAGCGGCTCGAGCATCGTGCTGCTGCCGCTGGCAATGCTGACGGCGGGGCCGCCGCCCGGCGCGCCGGCCCATGCATGGGCAGCGCTGGCCGTCCTGGGCGTGGTCTGCACCGGCCTTGCCTATGTGCTGTTCTTCAGGGTCCTGGCGCGGGCCGGGGCGACGAACATCTCGCTGGTGACGTTCCTCGTGCCGGTGTCGGCGATCCTGCTCGGCTGGCTGTTCCTGGACGAGAGCTTGGGTCCGACGCAGATCCTGGGCATGGGCGTCATCGGCCTGGGTCTGGCGATGATCGACGGGCGCCTGATCGGCCGGCAGTCCCCGCCCAATTGACCGGCGTGATGGTCTCGACACAGCCCGCGCCATTTTCCTGGCGCAGGTTTCCTTTGCAGAACGCGGTCGCTAGGTTTCGCGGCAGGGGCAGGACTGGGGGCGAGGCGTGGCGCATATCATCGTCGTCGGGAACGAGAAGGGCGGCTCGGGCAAGTCGACCACCACGATGCATGTCGCGACCGCGCTGGCCCGGATGGGGCACAGGGTCGGCGGGCTGGATCTTGACGTGCGGCAGCGCAGCTTCGGCCGCTACCTCGAAAACCGTGGCGCCTTCTGCGACCGGTCCGGGGTCGACCTGCCGATGCCGGTCATCGCCCGGCTGGGCGAGGGGCCCGACCCGCTGACCCCGGCGCTGCAGCAGCTTGAACCGCAATGTGACTTCATCCTTCTGGACTGCCCGGGGTCCCATACCCTGCTGAGCCAGATGGCCCATACGCTGGCCGACACGCTGATCACGCCGCTGAACGACAGCTTCGTCGATTTCGACCTGCTGGCCCGCCTGTCGCCCGATGGCGATGTGCTGGGCCCCTCGATCTATGCCGAGATGGTCTGGAGCGCGCGGCAGATGCGGGCGCAGGCGGGGGCCGGGGCAATCGATTGGCTGGTGCTGCGTAACCGGCTTGGCACGCAGCAGATGCACAACAAGCGCAAGGTGGGCGGCGCGCTGGCCAGCCTGTCCAGGCGCATCGGCTTTCGCGTCGCCCCTGGCTTTTCCGAACGCGTCATCTTCAGGGAGCTGTTCCCGCGCGGCCTGACGCTGCTGGACCTGAAGGATGTCGGCACCGAGGCCATGAGCATGTCGCACATCGCCGCCCGGCAGGAACTGCGCGACCTGGTCGCAGAGCTGAACCTGCCGGGGGTCACGGTCTCGTTCTGACAGGAACCGCATCGCAGCCCTCCGCATTGGCACACGATCGCAATGCGAAAGGAGACCAAGATGGCCAAGATCCTGATCATGGCAAGCGACGGCTTCGAGCAGTCGGAACTGTTCACGCCGCTGGAGAAACTGAAGGCTTCGGGCCACGATGTCCACATCGCTGCGCCCAAGGCGGGGTCGATCAAGGCCTGGGACAAGGACCATTGGGGCAAGACGGTCGAGGCGGATTTGTCGATCGCCGACCAGTCGCCGGACGGGTTCGACGCGCTGGTGCTGCCGGGCGGGGTCATCAACCCCGACAACCTTCGCGTGGACGACAAGGCCGTGGCGCTGATCAAGGGCTTCGCCGATGCCGGCAAGCCGATCGCCGCGATCTGCCACGCCCCTTGGCTGCTGGTCGAGGCCGGCCTGGCCAGCGGTCGCAAGATGACCAGCTTCACCTCGATCCGCAGCGATATCCGGAACGCCGGCGCCGAGGTGGTGGACGAGGCCGTGGTCGAGGATCGCGGCATCATCACCAGCCGTAACCCGGATGACCTGGACGACTTCGTGGCGGCGATCGAAAAGGCCGTGGCCTGACATCGCTTGTCCGGACATGACAGGGGCGGCGGAACCGGCCGGTTCCGCCGCCCCAGTTTTTTCAGCTCTTATCAGGCCAGCATGCCCATCGGGTTTTCCAGATGCTCGACGATGGCCTGCAGCAGTTGCGCACCAAGCGCCCCGTCGATCACACGGTGATCGACCGACAGCGTCATCGACATCACGTTGCGGATGACGACCTGCCCGTCCTCGACCACAGGGGTCTGAATGCCGGCGCCTACGGCAAGGATCGCGCCATGCGGCGGGTTGATGACAGCGTCGAAGTTCTCGATCCCGAACATGCCCAGGTTGCTGATCGCGAAGCTGCCGCCCTGGTATTCGTGCGGGGCCAGCTTCTTCGACTTGGCACGTCCGGCCAGATCCTTCATCTGCGCTGACAGGGCCGAAAGGGTCTTGCTTTCCGCATCCCGCAGGACAGGCGTGAAGAGCCCGCCCTCGACCGCGACCGCCACCGCGACGTCCGACGGCTTCAGCTTCAAGATCCGGTCGCCGGCCCAGACGGCGTTTGCGTCGGGCACCTGCTGCAGCGCCAGGGCGCAGGCCTTGATGACGAAGTCGTTGACCGACAGCTTGACGCCCCGACCCTCAAGCTGCTTGTTCAGCGTGGCGCGGAACTTCATCAGCTCGTCCAGCTTGGCCGAGCGGCGCAGGTAGAAATGCGGGATGGTCTGTTTGGCCTCGCCAAGACGCGCTGCGATGGTGCGGCGCATGCCGTCCAGCTGCACCTCCTCGGTCTCGCGGTCGGCAAACATCTTCTTCACGGCATCGGTGGACAGGCCCTTGGGCGCTTGCGCGGCCGCGGGCTCCTTGGCGGCGACGGGCTCGGCCAGCGGGGCCTGGTCCGCGGCCTTTGGCGCCGCGTCGGGCTTGGCGTTCTCGACATCGGCCTTGACGATCCGGCCGCGCGGGCCGCTGCCCTTGATGGCCGACAGATCGAGGCCCTTGTCAGCCGCGATCCGCCGCGCCAGGGGCGAGGCGAAGACCCGGTCGCCGCTGCCGGACGCGGGCCTGGCATCAGTCTTGCCTTCGCCGGCGACGGGGGCGCCGATCGGTCCGCCATAGCCCTTTTCGGCCGGCTCCGGGTCGGCCTTGGTCGTGGCGGGCGCCGCATCGGCCGGTTTCGCCGCCGAAGCGCTGCCGATATCGTCGGCGGTCTCGCCGTCCTCCAGCAGGACGGCGATGGGGGTGTTGACCTTCACCCCCGCACTGCCTTCGGTAACCAGGATCTTGCCGATCTTGCCTTCGTCGACGGCCTCGAATTCCATCGTGGCCTTGTCGGTCTCGATCTCGGCGATCACGTCGCCGGATTTGACCTCGTCACCCTCTTTGACCAGCCACTTGGCCAGCGTGCCCTCCTCCATGGTGGGCGACAGCGCGGGCATCAGGATTTCCGTGGGCATCGCGCAGCTCCGTTACTTGTAGGTGACTTTTTTCACGGCTTCGACGATCTCGTCTGCCGTGATGAGGGCAAGCTTTTCCAGGTTCGCGGCATAGGGCATGGGAACGTCCTTGCCGGTGCAGTTGATCACCGGGGCGTCCAGCCAGTCGAACGCGTTCTCCATCACATAGGCCGAGATGTGGTTGCCGATCGCGCCGACCGGGAAGCCTTCCTCGACCGTGACCAGCCGGTTGGTCTTCTTCACCGAGGTGATGATGCTGTCATAGTCCAGCGGACGCAGGGTGCGCAGGTCGATCACCTCGGCTTCGATGCCTTCGCCGGCCAGCTTGTCGGCTGCTTCCAGCGCATGGGCCATGCCAATGCCGAAGCTGACGATGGTCACGTCGCCGCCCGACCGGGCGATCCGCGCCTTGCCGAAGGGAATGGTGAAATCCTCGAGGTCCGGGACCTCGAAGCTGCGGCCATAGAGGATCTCGTTCTCCAGGAAGATCACCGGGTTCGGGTCACGGATGGCCTGCTTCAGCAGCCCCTTCGCGTCGGCGGCTGTATAGGGCATCACGACCTTGAGGCCGGGAATGGACGAATACCATGCCGCATAGTCCTGGCTGTGCTGCGCGCCCACGCGGGCCGCTGCGCCGTTCGGGCCACGGAAGACGATGGGGCAACCCATCTGGCCCCCGGACATGTAGAGCGTCTTGGCGGCCGAGTTGATGATGTGGTCGATACCCTGCATGGCGAAGTTGAAGGTCATGAACTCGACGATCGGGCGCAGGCCGGCCAGCGCGGCGCCGGTGCCGATGCCGGCAAAGCCCATTTCGCTGATGGGCGTGTCCACCACGCGGCGCGGGCCGAATGTGTCCAGAAGGCCCTGGCTGATCTTGTAGGCGCCCTGGTATTCGCCGACCTCTTCACCCATCAGGAACACGGTCTCGTCGCGCTCCATCTCCTCGGCCATGGCTTCGCGCAATGCTTCGCGCACGGTCATGGTCTTCATGGCCGTGCCCTCGGGCCAGTCGGGGCTGCGGTCGGGCTCGGGCGTCCTGACCTCCTCGACGGCGGACTTGCCGGGCTGGCTGTCGGCCTTCTCGGGTTCGGGCTTGGCGGGGGCCTCGGCCTTCGGCGTCTCGATGTCGTCGGCGCTCTCGCCTTCCTCGACCAGCACGGCGATGGGGGTGTTCACGGCGACGCCCTGGGTGCCCTCGGCAACCAGGATCTTGCCCATGATCCCCTCGTCGACGGCCTCGAACTCCATCGTGGCCTTGTCGGTTTCGATCTCGGCGATGATATCGCCGGACTTGACCTCGTCGCCCTCTTTCTTGAGCCACTTGGCCAGGGTGCCTTCCTCCATCGTGGGGGACAGGGCGGGCATCAGGATTTCGGTTGCCATGTTACGTCACCCCCTCAGGCGTTCTCTTCGGCGCTGCCCTGCGGCAGCTCTTCGGCGTAGATGTCGGTCCAGAGCTGATCCAGCGCCGGCTCGGGGCTCTCCTTGGCGAACTCGGCCGAGTCGTTCACGACCTCCTTGATCTCCTTGTCGATCGACTTCAGCTCGTCTTCGGAGGCGTGCTTGCCGGTCAGCAGCAGATCGCGGATGTTCTCGATCGGGTCGCGCTCGTCGCGCATCTTCTGCACCTCCTCGCGGGTGCGGTACTTGGCCGGGTCCGACATCGAGTGCCCGCGATAGCGATAGGTCATGACTTCCAGGATATAGGGACCCTTGCCCGCGCGGCAGTGCGCGACCGCCTTCTCGCCGGCGGCCTTAACGGCCAGGACGTCCATGCCGTCGACCTGTTCGCCCGGGATTCCGAAGGCCTCGCCGCGTCCGAAGAAGGTCGTTGATTTGGTGGAACGCTTGACGCTGGTGCCCATGGCGTACTGGTTGTTCTCGATCACGAAGACGACCGGCAGGTCCCAGAGTTCCGCCATGTTGTAGGTCTCATAAACCTGACCCTGGTTGGCCGCGCCGTCGCCGAAATAGGTGAAGGTGACGTTGTCGTTGCCCAGGTACTTGTCGGCGAAGGCAAGCCCCGCGCCAAGCGGCACCTGCGCCGCGACGATGCCGTGACCGCCGTAAAAGTGCTTTTCGCGGCTGAACATGTGCATGCTGCCGCCCTTGCCGCGGGAATAGCCGCCCTCGCGGCCGGTCAGCTCGGCCATGACGCCGCGCGCCTCCATGCCGCAGGCCAGCATGTGGCCGTGGTCGCGATAGCTGGTGATGCGCTTGTCGCCTTCCTTGGCGCAGGCTTCCAGGCCGACGACGACGGCTTCCTGGCCGATGTAGAGGTGGCAGAACCCGCCGATCAGGCCCATGCCGTAAAGCTGGCCGGCCTTTTCCTCGAATCGCCGGATCAGCAGCATGTCGCGGTAGTATTGCAGCAGTTCGTCCTTCGAGACGTTCGAGGGGACTTCTGGCTGCGAACTGGGTTTCCTGGCCATGCGGCATGTCCTCCTGGCAGGGTGGTCGGGATAGTTCAGCGTTAAACTAATCCGTAGCGCATCACCGTCAGCCGTGCAATGCCGCCGGAAGCCTCCTATTTCAGGATGACCTCGTCGGCGCGGACGACGCCCAAGACCTCTCTGGCGCGCTCGTCCAGCAGGTCCAGATCCAGATATTCGTCCGACAGGCGGTGCGTCAGGTTCTGCATGCGGGCCACATCGTCGCGCAGCGCATCGCGGGCCACGCGCAGCTCGACCGTCTCGGCCTCGATCTGGATGCGGCGCAGGATGCCGGACGGACCCTGAACGGCGGCGTAGGCAAAATAGAGGCCCAAGGCGGCGGTCAGGACCAGAAAGACGGTGGCGCCGATCGACAGGCGTTGTGGCATCGGGGATTCCTTGTTGTGGCGCGGATCATGCCACAGCCCGCCGGGACGGGGAATCCCCCTCAGGCGCGGGCGCGGAAGATCGCCTCGATCCGCGCTGCCTCGTCTGCCAGACCCCAGGGCGGGTTCAGCACCCACATTCCCGATCCGACCATCGAATGCCCCGGCCGTGCCGGCGGAAAGCGCACCTCGGACAGCAAGGCGTTCGGGAACTGCATGGCCAAGGCCGCGGTCATGGCCATGTGGCGGTGATCGGTCAGGATCGGATACCACAGCGCGATGACGCCGACGTTCCACTTGCGTGCGATCGATGCGATCTGCCGCGGGATCGCCACGTAGTCGTCCTTTACCTCGAAGCTGGGGTCGATCAGCAGCATCCCCCGGCGTGGCGTCGGCGGGCAGACCGCCTGCGCGACCTGAAAGCCGTCGCGTGCGTGCAGCGTGGCAAGACCTGCGACTTGCCGTAGCGCCTCGTATTCGGCGGGGTGCAACTCGGCCAGATGGGCGCGATCCTCGAAGCGCAGGAACTGCGCTGCGATCAGCGGAGAGCCGGGATAGGTCTGCGGCCCGTGCGTGGCGCGGACCTTCGCCACCGCCTGCAGAAGCGGATGGTTGCGGGGCAGCCAGCCTTCGGCCTCGGCGCGCGTGAAACCGGTCGCGGCCTCGCCGGTCTTGCGGGCCTGGTCGCTACGCAGGTCATAAAGGCCGCGGCCCGCATGCGTCTCGACATACGAAAGCGGCTTGTCCTTGCGGGTCAGGTAATCGAGCGCCGAGGCCAGAAGCGCGTGCTTGTGCAGGTCGGCAAGGTTTCCTGCGTGATACGCATGTTGATAGCTGAGCATCGGAGTGCCTTAGCGCGCTCGGGCGGGCTGCGAAAGCGGTCAATCGGCGCGCTTCAGCTCGGACTTGCTCTTCAGGACGCGGTCGCCGTCCTCCTGCTCGATCATGTAGGCAGGTTCGTCCTTGCTGGCCTTGCGCTTGATCTTGCTGCCCTTGATCGTGCGTTCGACGTCGTCGGTGAAGATCTCGGTGATCTTGCCGGTCGCCGTGCTGCCCGACCAGTTCCATTCGACCTTGGTGCCCTTGCGAAACATGCTGCGTCCCCTGATGCGGTGGTCGCAAGGGAATGCATCGGGCGCGATCGGGTTCCGGAGGGTCAAAAGAAACGCGGCGGCACCCAGGGAGGAGGAGGGGGTGCCGCCGCTGAACGCTGGCCCAGGGAGGAGGAGGGGCCGCGTTTGGGGTGCGGTGCCGGCCAGGGAGGAGGAGGGCCAGAACCGCATACGCCAGATCCGGGAGGGAGGAGGAGGGGACCCGGCGCATCTGTGTGCCGCGAACAGGGCGGCTATGTGATGCGGCGACCCCAGGGAGGAGGAAGGGGCCGCCGCTGAACGCTGACCCAGGGAGGAGGAGGGGCCGCGTATGGGGCGCGGTGTCAGCCAGGGAGGAGGAGGGCTTTCACCGCTTGCGCGGACCCGGGAGGGAGGAGGAGGGGGTCCGGCGCATTCGAGTGCCGCAGATGAGGCGGCTATGTTACGTGCGGCGGCCCCTTGGGAGGAGGATCGGAGCCGCCGCGGTCCGCACGAAACCCAGGGAGGAGGAGGGGGTTCCGGCGTATCTTTGGGCGACATCCTCCAGGGAGGAGGAGGGGAGGATGTCGCCGTTCCCAAGCCCAGGGAGGAGGAGAGGGCCGGGAATAAGAATGCTTACTTCGCCGAACCCCAGGCAGCCTCGTGGGCCAGCCGGGTGATCATCGTGCGGTTGATGCCCAGGTCGTCCAGGTCGCGGGTGGTCAGGGCGTTCAGTTCCCGCACGGTCTGGCGATAGACCGCCCGGCGGGCGCGGTTGTCCTGAACGCGGTGGATCGCATTCAGCAGGCGGCCACGCAGGCCGGATTCGGCGGCGGCGTTCTGTGCTTGGGCGATAACAGCCATCGTTCTATCCTTTCGTCTCGTCTTCGCCGTTCCCGGATTGGCCCGGCGCTTCGTTGAACCCAAGATGGCCCTAACGCCGCGGATGCACAACGGACGGTTTCGTAATGCTGCCATGCAGCAAATGCATGGGTAACACTGACCTTTCGTCAGCTTGAGCGCTGAAACTTCGACACAAAATTGACACGCTACAACTGTTAGCGTTCACGCTGCGGCTGCAGAAAAACGCGTGTCTGCAGGTGCTTATGTCTGCGTGGACCCGAATGTCGCAGGGGTGTTGAGGCCCGCGCATCTATGCGGCATGGTGCCAGCCACACAAGACAGAGGTCGCTCACATGCCCGTCACCCGCGAAACGATCCTTACGGCAATCTCTGACATTGCCCTGCCGCAGGGCGGGACCCTGGGCGGAACCGACTTGGTTCGCGCCCTTGTCGTGGACGGCGATACGGTGCGATTCGTCATCGAGGTGGAGAATGCCGCCACCGGTCGCGCGATGCAGCCTGTCGAGGCAGAGGCGCGGGCGCGGATCGAACGGCTGCCGGGCGTTGCCAAGGTTCAGATCGTGATGACAGCGCCCGCACGGCCCGAGCCGCCCAAGGCGGTGTCTGGGGCGGCGCCCTCGCTGAAGGTCGGCGGGCACCCCAAGCCGCAGGCAGGACCGCAGGCGATCCCAGGCGTGCGCAGCATCGTCGCCATTGGATCGGGCAAGGGCGGCGTCGGCAAGTCGACGGTGACGTCGAACCTGGCGGTGGCACTGGCGCGGGCGGGGCGCAGGGTGGGGCTGCTGGATGCCGATATCTATGGGCCGTCGCAGCCGCGCATGATGGGCGTCTCGGGCCGGCCGGCCAGCCCGGACGGTCAGCGGATCGAGCCGATGCACGCGCATGGCGTCACGGTCATGTCGATCGGCCTGATGCTGAAGGAGGGCGAGGCGCTGGTCTGGCGCGGTCCGATGCTGATGGGCGCACTGCAGCAGCTGTTGCAGCAGGTGAACTGGGGCGAACTGGACGTGCTGCTGATCGACCTGCCGCCAGGGACCGGCGACGTGCAGCTGAGCCTCTGCCAGAAGGCCCCCGTCACCGGCGCGATCATCGTGTCGACGCCGCAGGACGTCGCGCTGCTGGATGCGCGGCGCGCCATCGACATGTTCAACAAGCTGAAGACACCTGTCCTGGGCCTTGTCGAGAACATGTCCACCTATGTCTGCCCCAATTGCGGCCACGAGGCGCATCTGTTCGGCCACGGCGGCGTCGCGTCCGAGGCCGAGGCCTTGGGCCTGCCCTTCCTGGGGGCGCTGCCGCTGCAGCTCGAGGTGCGTCTAGCCGGCGATTCGGGCCAGCCGGCCGCATTGGGGGATGGAGCCGTCGCCGAGGCCTATGGGCAGCTGGCAGACAGGCTGATCCGGGGCGGCATTGCCTGATCCGCCCCTCAGCGCGGGAATTTCAGGGACATCTGGGAAAAGACGGAACACAGTCGCGCGAGCGCTCTCGATTTCGTGAGTGTTCGTGAGCATCTTCCGTATTTCCTGTGGAAGCCGCTGCGCTTGCTCCTTGCATCGGCAGGATGTGTGGTGAACGTGCCGCAGTGGCCTTGATTTTGCTGGGAAACAGACGGTTCTAAATGTGGTGTGTCATAATGGCAACGGCACCACAATTGGTGGTTGCAAAGCTCTGTTTTGCGATTCGCAACCAAAATCTGCGTTCGTGGGCAGATTTTCACGGGTCAAGGCGGCGAAGAAGACCGTTGCTTCCCGTGAATTCCCATGTCAAAACCAATTCACGAAAACGGGCAGTGAAACGGGGCGACAAGACCCCAAGAAGGCGAAGCAGACTTCATACAGGCATCCGTTTTCCAACATAGCCGACCCGCATGCGCGAGCAGCACCTCCCCCAGGTGGCGCGTGTCAGGGTCGGCAACCAACCCCGCAAAGGGGCCCGGGTAATCGGGAACGAGGGCGGCGGATCGGGCAGTGGCAGCGGCCCGATCCGCCCTTTCTCTTTCGGCTGGTCGAAAGAGCAGGACAGTGAGGGCGGGCGCAAGGTGGCGCGGAAGTTCAGAGGCACCGAAACCGTCAAGGTCGATGGCAAGGGACGCATGTCGATCCCGGCCCGCCTGCGGCGCGTTTTCGATGCCGGCGATCCGTCCTTCACGGGCTCCAACACGGGCCGCACCCAGATCGTCGCCGTCTATGGTCCCGACTGGTGGAACTGGCTTGAACTCTACAGCGTCGACGCGGTCGAGCAGATCGACGAGCAGATCGACAGGCTTCCGCGCGGCAGCCAGCAGCGCCGCTGGCTGGAGCTTCTGATGAACGGCCAGTCGGTCGAGCTGGAGATCGACCGCGAAGGCCGCCTGGTCCTGCCTGCGAAGCTGCGCGACAAGCTGAACCTGGCGGACGGGACCGAGACGATCTTTGAATCGCGCGGCGACTATGTGCAGGTCTATCACCCGGATTCGCGTCCGAAGGACGTCCAGGCGCTTGAGGATTTCGCCTCGGGCTATGGCCCCGAGTTCGATCCGCGGGTCTTCCTGCAGCAGACGGACGAGGGCTAGGCGATGTCGGGTCCGCACGTCCCCGTTCTTCTTCGACCGCTTCTGCGCGCAGTGGCCCCGGTCGGCGGCACCTGGGTCGACGGCACCTTTGGGGCTGGCGGCTATGCCCGTGGCCTCTTGCAAGCCGGGGCGGAGAAGGTCATCGGCATCGATCGCGATCCTTCCGTCTTCGGCATGGCCGAGGGCTGGCGCGGTGACTATGGCGACCGGCTGCAACTGGTCGAGGGCACCTTCTCGGACCTGGACCGGCTGGCCGGTCAGGCGGTGGACGGGGTCGTCCTGGACCTCGGTGTCAGCTCGATGCAGCTGGACCAGGCCGAACGCGGCTTCTCCTTCCTGCGCGACGGTCCCCTGGACATGCGGATGGGCGGCGACATCCCGGCGGCCGCCGACCTGCTGAATACCGCTGACGAGGGCACCATCGCGAACGTGCTCTATCATTACGGCGAGGAACGCGCCTCGCGCCGGATCGCCAGGGCCATCGTGGCTGCCCGACCGCTGTCCCGCACGGCCCAGCTGGCCGATATCGTGGCAGGCTGCCTTCCGCGTCCCAAGCCGGGGCAGAGCCACCCGGCGACCCGAAGCTTCCAGGCCATCCGCATCTGGGTCAATGACGAGTTCGGCCAGCTTGTCGCCGGTCTGTCGGCCGCAGAACGGGCCCTGAGGCCCGGCGGCCAGCTGGCGGTCGTCAGCTTCCACTCGCTCGAGGACCGGATCGTCAAGCGCTTCATGCAGGCCCGGTCGGACGCGGGAGGCGGCGGCAACCGCTATGCCCCGGTCCAGCAGGCCGTTGAGCCGGCCTTCCGCCAGCCCTTCCGCCGCGCCATCGGTCCCGACCCCGAGGAGCTGGAGGAAAACCCCCGCGCCCGCTCGGCGCTGCTGCGCGTGGCCGTGCGGACGGATGCACCCGCGGGCGAGGTCGATGCAAGATCGCTGGCCATGCCCGACCTTCCGGCAAGGGGGGGGGAGCTGATGCGGTCGCTGACCTATCTGGCCTGCGTTCTTGTGGTCATGGGGCTGGCCTTCTGGGCCTATCGCGAAAACTATGCCACCCAAGCGGCCATCGGTCAGATGGCGCAGGTCCGGCGCGAGATCGCCGACCTGCGAGAGGAACTGGGCGTCCTACGCGCCGAATGGGCCTATCTCAACCGCCCCGAACGGCTGCGCCAGTTGGTCGACCTGAACTTCGACCAGCTGCAGCTGGTGCCGGTGGCGCCGGACCAGTTTAACGACCTCGATCAGGTGGACTATCCAAAGCCGCCTGAACCCGAACCCCCGCTCGATCCCTCAACCACGCCTGACAACACGGAGTCCCAGCCATGATCCGCACCCCCCTGCGCCCCCTGGCCCGCATTCTTCGTGCCCGCGAACGAGGCGAGAATCCCGACGACATCGAGGCCGAGAACCGCCGCCGTCGCCACGAAGAGATCCAGGACCGCGCCCGCCGCCGGGCCGAGGGACGGCTGATCCTCATGGCCTGCTGCTTCGTCCTGGCCTTCGGCACCGTCGGCGTTCGCATGGGCGCGCTGGCCTCTGGCGAACCTGCCGAGCCGCGCACCCAGGTCCTGTCGGCGCAGATCATGTCGCAGCGGGCCGACATCACCGACCGTCGCGGCCGGGTGCTGGCGACGAACCTGCTGACCCATTCCGTCTATGCCCACCCGCACCAGATGATCGACCCGGTGGGCGCGGCCCAAGGATTGGCGCGGATCTTCCCGGACCTGGACGTCGAGCGGCTGACGCGCGACTTCACCGGCAACCGCAAGTTCATGTGGATCAAGCGCAAGATCAGCCCCGAGCAGATGCAGGCTGTCCATGACCTGGGCGAGCCCGGCCTGCTGTTTGGCCCGCGCGAGATGCGGATCTATCCCAACGGCGACATCGCCAGCCACATTCTGGGCGGATCGGGCTTCGGCAACGAAGGCGTCAGCAGCGCCGAGGTGATCGGGGTGGCGGGGGTCGAGAAGGCCTTCGACGCCTGGCTGCGCGATCCTGCAAACGAGGGTGCGCCCCTGTCGCTGTCGGTCGACCTGACGCTGCAGCAGGCGATTGAGGACGTGCTGGCATCCGGCATGAACGTCATGAATGCGAAGGGCGCGACCGGCATCCTGATGGAGGTCGCCAGTGGCGAGATCCTGGCGATGGCCAGCCTGCCCGATTTCGACCCGAACGACCGTCCCCGCCCCCTGCTGACCGGCGAACCCTCGGACAGCCCGCTGTTCAACCGCGCCGTCCAAGGCCAGTACGAGCTGGGATCGACCTTCAAGATCTTCCCGGTCGCTCAGGCGCTGGATCTGGGGCTGATCAACCCCTCGAGCGGCATCAACGCCAAGGCGCCGATGCGGATCGGCCGTTTCCTGATCAACGACTTCCACCATTATGGTAACGAGCTAAGCGCGACCGACGTCATCGTGAAATCCTCTAACGTGGGCACGGTGCGGATCGCGCAGATGATCGGTGTCGACCGGCAGAAAGAGTTCCTCGAGAAGCTGGGCCTGTTCGTCCCGACCCCGATCGAGATGGTCGAGGGCGCGACCGGCCAGCCGCTGGTCCCCCCGCGCTGGCCTGCCGTGACCTCGGCCACGGTCAGCTTCGGCCACGGTCTGGCGGCCAGCCCGCTGCATCTGGCAGCCGCCTATGCGACGATCGCGAACGGCGGCAAGCGCGTCACGCCGACATTGGTCCACGGCCGCCAGCGCCCCGAGGGCGAGCAGGTTCTGTCGCCCCGCGCCGCCGCCATGGCCGTGGACATGCTGCGCCAGGTGGTGACCCGCGGCACCGCGCGCCAGGCCAACGTCGAGGGCTATGAGGTCGCGGGCAAGACCGGCACGGCCGACAAGCCGCGCGCGTCTGGGGGATACTACAAGAACAAGGTCATCGCGACCTTCGCCTCGGTCTTCCCGGCCAGCGACCCGAAATACGTCCTGATCGTCGCGCTGGACGAACCCTCGGTCGAAACCGCGGCCGGCGAGAGCCGCACCGCCGGATATACGGCCGTGCCCGTCGCGGCCGAATTGATCCGCCGCGTCGCGCCGCTGCTGGGGCTGGAACCTGCGACCGACGAAATCCTGCCGACAATCGCCGCGCGGTTCGAGCCGCGTGTTGAACCCGGCGAAGCGCCTGAGATAAAGCTCGTCGCAAATCAATGACGGGTGGGACTGTGACCAAGGACGATGTGAGGCTGTCGCAGCTGGGGCTGCGGGCGCGGGACGGGCGCGACCCCACGATCACCGGGCTGTCCATCGACAGCCGGACCGTCAAGCTGGGTCACCTGTTCGCGGCGCTGCCCGGTTCGGCGGTCCACGGTGGCGAATTTATCCAGTATGCGCTGCGCATGCAGGCCGCGGCCATCCTGACCGATCGCCAGGGCGCCGAAATCGCTGCCGCCGAGCTGGCGGGTTGGGACGGCGCGCTTGTCGTGGCCGAGGATCCGCGCGCGGCCTTGGCCGGTGCTGCCGCGCTCTGGTTTCGCGATCAGCCAGACCATGTCGTGGCCGTCACCGGCACCAGCGGCAAGACCAGCGTGGCCACGTTCACTCGCCAGATCTGGCAGGCGCTTGGACACAAGGCGATCAGCCTGGGCACGATGGGGGTCGAGGGCGACCACCACGCCAAGCTGGCCCACACAACGCCCGATCCGCTGACGCTGCATTCGGTCCTGGCCGACGCGGTGGCGGCGGGTGTCACCCATGCAGCAATTGAGGCGTCGAGCCACGGTCTCGACCAGCGCCGCCTGGACGGCGTGCGGATCGAGGCGGGGGCCTTCACCAACTTCAGCCAGGACCATCTGGATTACCACGCGGGCTTCGACGAATACTTCGCAGCCAAGGCGCTGCTGTTCAACCGCGTGCTCGAGGATGGGGCGGCGGCGGTCATCAACATCGACGGCCAGCGCGGCCGGCAGATGGCCGACATCGCCAAGGATCGCGGGCTGGCGCTGACGACGGTGGGCAGCGATGGCGCAGCGATGCTGCGCATCCTGGGCCAGCGGTACGACGCGACGGGGCAGGACCTGCGGTTTTCGCTGATGGGGCAGGCCCACATGGTGCGGCTGCCGCTGATCGGCGGCTTCCAGGCTGAAAACGTGCTGGCGGCGATGGGCCTGTGCTTGGCGGCGGGCGATACGGCCGACGACATTCTGCGCGTCCTGCCGGGCCTGACCACCGTGCGTGGCCGGATGCAGCTGGCCGCGCAGCGTGAGAACGGCGCAGCGGTCTTCGTCGACTACGCCCACAAGCCAGGCGCGGTCATCGCGGCGCTGCAATCGCTGCGCCCGCACGTCATGGGCCGGATCATCTGCATCATCGGTGCGGGCGGCGACCGCGACCGAGGCAAGCGCCCGCTGATGGGTCAGGCCGCGCGCGAACATGCCGACGTGGTCATTGTGACCGACGACAACCCCCGGACCGAAGATCCGGTACTGATCCGCGCCGCCGTCATGGAGGGCGCCGGCCCCGAGGCGACCGAGGTTCCCGACCGGGCCGAGGCGATCCTGCGCGGCGTCGACGCGCTGCAGCCGGGCGACGCCCTGCTGATCTGCGGCAAGGGGCACGAGACCGGCCAGATCGTTGGCCACGACGTCTATCCCTTCGACGATGCCGAACAGGCCTCGGTCGCGGTGGCGGCACTGGATGGCCGGATATGACGCTCTGGACATCGGCAGAGGCCGCCGCCGCCACGGGCGGCCGGGCGCAGCGCGATTGGCAGGCCACGGGCGTGTCGATTGACACCCGCACCATCCAGCCGGGCGACCTGTTCGTGGCGCTGGCCGCCGCGCGTGACGGCCATGACTTCGTCGCGCAGGCGCTGTACAAAGGTGCCTCGGCCGCGCTTGTCAGCCGCATTCCGGAGGGGCTGACGCCCGATGCACCGCTGCTGGTCGTGCCCGACGTGCTGCGCGCGCTGGAGGATCTGGGCCGCGCCGGTCGCGCCAGGACACAGGCGCGCGTGATCGCGATCACCGGGTCGGTCGGCAAGACCTCGACCAAGGACATGGCGCGGGTGGCGCTGACCGGGCAGGGCAACATTCACGCGGCGGAGGCCAGCTACAACAACCACTGGGGCGTGCCGCTGACCCTGGCGCGGATGCCCGCCGACACTGACTTCGCCATCATCGAGATCGGCATGAACCATCCGGGAGAAATTGCCCCCCTGTCGCGCATGGCCCGCCCGCATGTGGCGATGATCACCACCGTCGCCGCCGCGCATCTCGAGGCGTTCGGCGCGCTCGGGGGGATTGCCCACGAGAAGGGCGCGATCTTTGAGGGGCTCCAGCCTGTCGGACATGCCATCATCCCGGAGGATCTGTCCGTGACGCAGATCCTGCGCGACTGCGCCGACCGCGCGGGTGCGGTCGTGGTGGGGTTCGGCGAACACGGCATGGCGCGTCCGCTACGCACGCAGCTGACCGAAGGCACGCTGGCCTGCCGCGCGCGGATCACCGGCGATACGGTCGATTTTACTCTGACCACCACCGGGCGGCACTTCGCCATGAACGCGGTGGGCGTTCTTGCCGCGCTGTCGGCGGCCGGGGCGGACCTGCCGGCGGCGGCGGCGGCCTTGGCGAACTGGCAGCCCCCCGCAGGCCGCGGCGCGGTTGAGGATGTGGCCGGGATCCGCCTGATTGACGACGCCTACAACGCCAACCCGACCTCGCTGGCGGCGGGGCTGGAAACTCTGGTGGGGCTGAAGGGAGCGCGTTACGTCGCCATCCTGGGCGACATGCTGGAGCTGGGCTCCGAGGAATTTGCGATGCACAGGGCCCTCGCCGACGATCCGGCGATGGCCAGGGTGGACCTGGTCCACGCCGCCGGACCGCGGATGAAGCATCTTTATGATGCGCTGCCGGCCTCGCGTCGCGGGGTCTGGACTGAAAGCGCGGCGGATCTGGCGTCGCGGGTGAACGAGCTTGTCGCGCCGGGCGACGTGGTGCTTGTGAAAGGATCGAAATCCTCGCGGATTTCCATGGTGGTGCAGGCGCTGCGCGCCCGGGCCGCCCAAGAAAAAGGATAACGCCATGCTCTATTGGCTCAGCAACCTGTCCGAGGGCGGGGATTTCTTCAACCTCTTCCGCTATATCACCTTCCGGGCAGGGGCCGCCTTCTTCACGGCGCTGTTCTTCGGCTTCATCTTCGGCTGGCCGCTGATCAACTATCTGCGCCGGGTGCAGAAGAAGGGCCAGCCCATCCGCGACGACGGCCCGCAGACCCACCTGGCCAAGGCGGGAACGCCCACGATGGGCGGCCTGCTGATCCTGTCGGCGCTGATGTTCTCGACGTTGCTCTGGGCGCGGCTTGACAACGGCTATGTCTGGATCGTGCTGCTGGTGACGGCCGCCTTCGCGGCCATCGGCTTTGCCGACGATTACGCCAAGGTGTCGAAGCAGAACACCAAGGGCGTCAGCTCGCGCACGCGGATGCTGCTGGGCCTGCTGATCGCGGCGCTGGCTGGATTCGCGGCCTCGCTGCTGCATCCGGCCAACCTGACGAACCAACTGGCGCTGCCGGTGTTCAAGGACGCGCTGATCAATTTGGGCTTCCTCTTCGTTCCCTTCGCGATGATCGTCATCGTCGGCGCCGCGAATGCGGTCAACCTGACCGACGGGCTGGACGGGCTGGCGATCATGCCGGTGATGATCGCGGCCGGCACGCTCGGCGTCATTTCCTACACCGTCGGGCGCGTCGACTTCACCGAATACCTGGGCGTGCACCACGTCCCCGGCAGCGGAGAGATCCTGATCTTCGTCGCCGCCCTGATCGGCGGAGGGTTGGGTTTCCTTTGGTACAACGCCCCGCCCGCCGCCGTCTTCATGGGCGACACGGGCAGCCTTGCCCTCGGCGGCGCGCTCGGCGCCATCGCCGTGGTGACCAAGCACGAGATCGTGCTGGCCATCGTCGGCGGCCTTTTCGTGGTCGAGGCGCTCAGCGTCATCATCCAGGTCCTCTACTTCAAGCGGACCGGCAAGCGCGTCTTCCTGATGGCGCCGATTCACCATCACTTTGAAAAGAAGGGCTGGGGCGAGGCGCAGATCGTGATCCGGTTCTGGATCATCGCGCTGATCCTGGCCCTGATCGGCCTCGCGACCTTGAAACTGCGCTAGCGCCTGCTTTGGTCGCCAAATATCCTCGGGGGTCCGGGGGCAGACAGCCCCCGGCCGACGACTACAGGAGCCTCGCATGATCCCTGTCCAGGGCGTCGAAGATCAAACCGTCGCGGTGCTGGGCCTTGGCCGGTCCGGCAAGGCCACGGCGGCGGCACTCGCCGCCGGCGGGGCGCGCGTCGTGGCCTGGGATGACGGAGTCGACACGCGCGAGGCGGCCGAGGCCGACGGGCTGCACATCCTCGACTTGACCCGCGACGCGGCCTGGCAGGGCGTCAGCCTGCTGGTGGTCAGCCCCGGGATCCCGCATCTTTATCCGCGCCCGCACCCGGTGATCGCCAAGGCCTATGAGCTGGGTATCCCGGTCGACAACGACATCGGGCTTTTCTTCCGCAGCTACGCGACCGAGGATTGGCAGGGCTTCGACCGTCCCCCGCGGGTCATTGCGGTTACGGGATCGAACGGCAAGTCCACCACCACGGCGTTGATCCACCACGTACTGGCGGAATGTAACCGCCCGACGCAGATGGGCGGAAACATCGGCACCGGCGTGCTGTCGCTGGACCCCGCCATTGACGGAGAGGTCGTAGTGCTGGAGCTTTCAAGCTATCAGACCGACCTGGCACGGGCGCTGACGCCCGATGTGGCCGTCTTCACCAACCTGTCTTCGGACCATCTGGACCGGCACGCCGGTCATGGCGGCTACTTTGCGGCCAAGCGCCGGCTGTTCGCGGAAGGAGGCCCTGACCGAGCCGTGATCGGTATCGATGAGGCTGAGGGACTATTCTTGGCGGGCCAAATGTCGATGGGCCCGACGGATGATCGGGTGATCCGCATCTCGGCCGGGCAGAAGCTGGATCGCGCGGCCTGGTCGGTCTTCGCCCGCAAGGGCTTTCTGTCAGAATATCGCAAGGGCCGGCAGGCCGCCTCGATCGACCTGCGCGGGATGCGCGGCCTGCCCGGGGCGCACAACCACCAGAACGCCTGCGCCGCTTATGCCGCCTGCCGGGCCGTGGGCCTGGCGCCACGCCAGATCGAGGGGGCGTTCCACAGCTTCGCGGGTCTGCCGCATCGCAGCCAGACCGTCGCCGAAATCGGCGGGGTGCGCTATGTCAATGACTCGAAGGCAACGAACGTGGATGCCGCGGCCAAGGCGCTGCAGGCGTTCGACCGTATCCGCTGGATCGCTGGCGGTCTGGGCAAAGACGGCGGAATCGCGGCGCTTGCGCCGTATCTGGGACAGGTATCGAAGGCCTATCTGATCGGCCATTCGGCCCGCGACTTCGCCCTAGAGATCGGGCAGACTCCGCACGAGATTTCTGAGACCATGGAAGATGCCGTCGCGCGTGCCCATGCCGAGGCGGTGCCGGGCGACACTGTCCTGCTGGCTCCTGCGGCGGCCAGCTTCGATCAGTATCCGAACTTCGAAAAGAGGGGTGAGCATTTCGTCCGGCTTGTGCAGGCGCTTGCTGCGAAGAACTGACCCGAAGTCGTCGCACACATCACCAATGTGAGCCGGCACAGCAGCCGGGTATGTCCGGGCGCATTCGCCGCCGCCGGAAACTTCATTTTGCAGCGTAGGCAAGGTCTTAACCGCCCTGCAGGCCGGATCGATTTGGTTCCCGTGCTGCCTGCAAATTTGTGGCGCGCGACATAAATATCGCAGGTGCAGAATCTTCAATACGACCGCTCACGCTGCAGTTGCATTAGCCGCGGGCCAAGATATGCCCGCGCGACATCTAACTGATTTTATTAAATCTCATCGGAGTGCGTCGTCATGGCGGTCAACTCAAGCACGACACCCGCCTCGGACAGGGCGCAGACAATCAATGGAACCACCAGCGCCGACACGCTCAGCGGGGGCGGGGGCAACGATACCATCCTGGGCGGTGGTGGAAACGACACCCTTCACGGTGATCAGCCGCTGGCGGGGCAGTGGGCCTATGCGGTCTACAGCCGGGACTTCGGCTCGACCGGCAATCAGGCATCGGATATCGACAACACCTCGACCGGCAGCCAGCTTCTGGATCGCGGCTATGTCAACGACTTCAACGTCGGGACGCTGGCCGGCGGCTTGCTCAATTTGGCCGATCCCAATGACTTCGGCATCGTCTATCGCTCGACGCTGAACATTTCGGCCGGAGGGACCTATCGGTTTGCCACCAGTTCCGACGACGGCTCTCGCATCATCATCCGCGATGCCGTCGGGAACATCGTCAGGTTCAACAACACGGCCGCAAACGGCGGCACCCTGGATTACCTGAACAACGACTTCCATCAAGGCGCGACGCAGCGAGAGGCGACGATCCAGCTTCCGCAGGGCACCTATTCGATCGAGGTTCGGTATTGGGAAAACCAAGGTGCGAACGTCCTCAATGCCAGCATCGGCGGGCCGGGGCTGACGGCACCGCTGCGCGACTTGGCGACCGATGCCACCATCGGCGTGCCGCCGGCGACCGCCGCGCTGGCCGGAGATGATCTTCTGGATGGCGGCGTCGGCAACGACACGCTGAACGGCGGGGCAGGCGATGACCGGTTGTTGGGTGGCGACGGAAGCGACAGTTTGATCGGCGGTTCCGGCAACGACACGCTGGACGGCGGTCTCGGCAACGACATGATGGATGGCGGCGAAGGCAGCGACCGCTTCGCGCTGAGCGGCAGCTTCGGGTCCGATACGATCATCGGCGGCGAGACCGGCCTAGACGTCGATACGATCGACGCGAGCGGCCTGACCGCGCCCGCCACGGTGACCTATGCCAACGAAGGCGGCTCGATCACCAGCGGCGGCAACACCGCAGCCTTCAGCCAGATCGAGATCGTCACCACTGGGAGCGGGGCGGACACGATCGACGCAAGGGCCAACATCGGCACCGCGACGTTCAACACCGGCGGCGGCAACGACACGATCACTGGCGGCCAAGGCGCCGAGACGATCAACGCGGGCGACGGCGACGACGTCCTGAACGGCGGCGGCGGCAACGACGTCTTGAACGGCGGCGCGGGCAACGACACGCTGGCCGGGGGCGCGGGTGCCGATACGATGACCGGCGGCAGTGGTCGCGACATCTTTGTGGCCGAAGGCGCCGATACGATCACAGACTTCACGTCGGGCAACGCGGACAGCACGCAGAACGACTTCATCGATCTGACATCGTTCTACAACGCGACCACGTTGACGGCCTGGAATGCGGCGAACCCGACGCAGCAGTACAACACCCCCCTGGCATGGCTGAAGGCCCAACAGGCATCTGGCGTGCTGTCGCAGGCTGGCGGGCTGCGCATCTTGAACGGCGGCGCGACCGTGGCCGGAGATGCGCTGGACGGGCTGTCGACCGGGGTCAACTGCTTCGCGGCCGGCACGCTGATCGAGACGGCCGAAGGCCCACGCCCGGTCGAGGCCCTGCGCGAGGGTGACCTGGTGATGACCGCCGACCACGGTCTGCAGCCGCTGGCCTGGGTCGGCTCTCGTCGGATCGAGGCTGACGAACTGGCGGCCCGGCCGAACCTGCGGCCGATCCGGATCGCGGCGAACGCACTGGGGGCCGGGGTTCCGGCACGTGAGCTGGTCGTCTCTCCGCAGCACCGGATGGTGGTCAGTTCGCGGATCGTCAGAAGGGTTGCGGGTGCCGAGCAGGCGCTTGTCGCGGCCAAGCACCTGACCCTGCTGGACGGCATCGACGTCGCCGACGACCTGACAAGCGTGGAGTACTTCCACATGCTCTTTGATCGTCACCAAGTGGTCTTTGCCGAGGGCGCGGCGACCGAATCGCTCTACGTCGGGCCGCAGGCGAGGAAGTCGCTTCCCCCCGCCGCCCTGGCCGAGATCTTCGAGATCCTGCCGCAGCTGGACGTGGACGGGCCCGCGACGCGCCCCGCGCCGGCGCGTGTCTTCCTGAACGGATCGGCCGGGCGCAAGCTGGCCGAGCGCCATCTGAAGAACCGGGTCGCGCTTTACGCCTGACCCGCAGACGACCGATCCCGCCGATGCGCGGGATCGTTCTCGACGCGCGCCTGCGTCACGGAAGCTTCAGTGAAGTGTCACCGCCATGTCTTGCAACGCAAGGACACCGGCGCGGCAGGCAGGGCCGACCGCCCTCGGCCTGCCGATCACGAGGACACCAGATGAAGACCACCTTTCTCTCAGCCGCGCTGCTGTCTCTGTCGGCGACGACCAGCGTCGCGCAACAGGCATTCGATGCCACGCTGACCGCGCATGCCGAACTGCCCGCGGCAAGTTTCGTGCCCGCGCCAGAGGGTGCCCCGGCGCATTTCAACGTCTCGGGCCGCTTCACCGGCCCCGAAGGGCGCGTCACGGACCTTTATGCCAATGTCCAGGACAACGGTCAGGCGCTGCCCTTCCCAGGGCAGCCGCTGCAGGGGTTCTCGGGCATCCGGTCCCTGGGCGAGGGGCGGTTCCTGGTGCTGACGGACAACGGCTTCGGGTCCAAGGCAAATTCGTCCGACGTGATCCTGATGTTCAACATCGTCCGGCCCGACTGGGACAGCGGCCGTATCGCCATCGAGCGGACGGTGCGTCTGTCCGATCCCGACCAGAAGGTGCCGTTCCCGATCATGAACGAGGCATCGCAGGGCCGCTTCCTGACTGGCGCCGACTTCGACGTCGAATCGATCCAGCCGGTCAGCGACACCTATTGGATCGGTGACGAGTTTGGCCCCTGGCTGCTGCAGGTCGACGCCGACGGCAAGGTGCTGCAGGTGCTGGCCACTGAACCCGGAGGCACCTTGATGCGATCGCCCGACAACGCCTTCGTCGCAGCGGCCGATCCTGGCGCGTCGCCTGCCCCCGAGGTCATCACCTTCCGATCGGGCGGCTATGAGGGGATGGCCCTGTCCGAGGATCAGAAGACCCTCTATCCGCTGCTGGAAAAACCGGTCTGGGATGCCGCGACGGGCACGCAAGAAACGGTGAACGGCGTCCCGGTCTTGCGCCTGATGGAAGTTTCGACCGAGACCGGCGAATGGGGCGACCGAGTGCGGTACTATCCGCTCGAGGCGGCAGGCCACGCCATCGGCGACTTCAACCTTGTCGACGGCACGCGCGGCCTGATCATCGAACGCGACAACGGCGAGGGCGACCCGCGCGAGGGCTGGGCGGAAACCCCCGCCGCGTTCAAGCGCATCTACCTGGTCGATCTGGAGCGCACGGATGAAAACGGTGTTCTGGAAAAGATCGCTTACATCGACCTGATGAACATCCGCGACCCCGAGGGCGTCGCCCCCCGCGGGACGATCGACGGCGTGTTCAGCTTTCCCTTCGTGACGATCGAGAATGTCGATCGCGTCGACCAGAACCACATCGTCGTCGCCAACGACAACAACTTTCCCTTCTCGGTCGGTCGACAGCAAGGGCGCGCCGATGACAACGAGATGATCCTGCTGGAGGTCGGCGCGTTCCTGAACGCCGACTGACGGCTCCTGCCGGGGGCGAGGCGGAACCCTTGGCGCGGCTTGCGAATTTCCGAAGGATGATGACGCACCCGCACAAGGAACGTTTCGACCGGCTTGACCGGCTGTCGAAACAGCTCGATTCCGTGTTCCGCATCCCGGGCACCGGCATCCGCATCGGCTATGACTCGATCGCGGGCCTGGTTCCGGTCTTGGGCGACGCGGCCGCCGCGCTGCCCGCCGCGTGGATCCTGCTGGAGAGCCGCCGGATGGGGCTGCCCAAGCGCAAGCTTGCCAAACAAGGCGTCAACGTCGCGCTGGACACTTTGTTCGGCAGCATTCCCCTGCTGGGGACCATCTTCGACGTGGGCTTCAAAGCCAACCTGCGCAACGTCGAGATCCTGCGCCGACATCTGGAGGACGACGCGCTGCACCACCGCTGACCTGAAGGCGGGGCAGCGAAAGCCTGGCCGGGCGTACCGCCGGCCGGGCCTGGGGGTTACATCGCCGGCATCACGGTGACGTCGATCAGGTCACCGTCGGCGCCCTCCAGAATCCCGACCTGGGTGGCCGTGCCGGTTTCAAGATCGACAGTGTAGATCGTCCCTCCGGCCACCAGCCACGCGGTGTTCGTGCCGTCCTTGGTCGTCTGGATGTCGAAGGCGGGCGTTGCATCGTCCATCTCTTGAAGCGGAAGGCGGGCGCTTGCTGGGCGTGGCGCAGCGGATACTGCACCCTCGCGATCTGGCCGAGGAGGCCGTGCAGGAGAGCATGGTCCAGATCTAGCGCCAGGCGCATCAGTTCCGCGCCGGCGACGGCTCGGCCCGCGGCTGGATCTTCGCGATCCTGCACAACCGTTGCCTGAATTTCCTGCGCGACGGCCGCCGGCTCGAAGGCCTTCCGTCTGAGGCGTTGACGGCGATGCAGGATGCCCGCGTGGAGGCCGCCGGTGCCGGGCTGTACGCTTTGGGCGACCGCGTGGCGCTGAAGGATTGCCTCACAGGGTTGGAGCCTGCCACCCGGCGCGCGATCCTGCTGGCCTATGTCGGCGGCTTCACCCTTCCTGACGAGGCGGCCGCCCAAGGGCGGTCGTGGAGAACTTCGGCGCGGCGGATGTGCGGATCAGGTTCGTGGCCGGCGTCGATGTGCCGCGGAATCGGTAGACGCAGGTCTGGACGTTTCCCTCGGGCTAGTTTCGCTAGGGCTGCTGCCCAGACCGCGAGAGACGGAGCTTGACCCGCCGAGGTTGCCGGCGTCAGCGGACCGGCAATTCTACGAGTTTGCGCTTGAACCTCTGGGCGGTTCGCCGACGGGGCGTCCCACGGGACGGATCCCGGGGTGGGAGCTGGCAGTGCGGCAGGACGAGGTCTGATGTCGCCAAACTGATCAATGGCGCTGGGGACGATCGAGAAGGCCTTTTCGGCCAGACGGCACGACGTCCAACATGGGTGAAGTTCCTGATGCAGTTCGACCGAACGGTCGAAGTGGGCTTCTCTGCTTGCGCCGGTAGCGCGACACAACCGGGCGTCAGATCTGGTTGTCGATCTTGCATCTTGCGCGATTTCCCATGAGTTTCGGCACCAAGCAGCGAGGGGGCAGCATGACAGTCGCGATGGACGCCAATGCGTTGAACAGGTTCCTGGCAGGAGAGTTTCCGCAGATCGCCGGCAGTTTCCGCGTCGAGGCTCTCGAAGGCGATGTCCTGACGGCGCGCCTGATCGTCGCCGGGGAACATCTGCGACCGGGCGGCACGGTCAGCGGCCCCTCGATCTTCGCGCTTGCAGACGTGGCGGTCTATTGCGCGATCCTGTCGCGCATCGGGCCGGTGGCGCTGGCGGTGACGACCAATGCCTCGATCGACTTCATGAGAAAGCCCGCGGCCGGCACGGATCTGCTGGCGCGATGCACGCTTCTGAAGCTGGGGCGCAGCTTAGCCGTGGCGGAGGCGTTGATCTTCTCGGAGGGTCTCGCTGAGCCGGTGGCGCGCTGCTCGATGACGTACTCGATTCCGCCAAAATGACCGAAAGCCGGCCGGTTGTTTTAAGGTATTTTGATACCTAAGTTACAAGTAGCTGTTAAGATACGATAAATCCGGCGCCTGCGCGCTTGACCTGGCTTGCATGATCCGGGATATACGCCCATCTCGAATGCACACGACCCTGAAGGGACGACAGATGAAAACCTATACCGCGAAACCGGCGGAGATCGAGAAGAAGTGGATCCTGATCGACGCCGAGGGCGTCGTTCTGGGCCGCCTCGCCACGATCGTCGCCAACCGCCTGCGCGGCAAGCACAAGCCGACGTTCACGCCGCACATGGACATGGGCGACAACGTGATCATCATCAACGCCGACAAGGTGCAGATGACGGGCAACAAGCGCAATGACAAGAAATACTACTGGCACACCGGCCATCCGGGCGGCATCAAGCACCGGACTGCGCGCCAGATCCTGGAAGGCGCGCATCCAGAGCGCGTCGTCATGAAGGCCGTCGAGCGCATGATCAGCCGTAACAAGCTGGGCAAGCAGCAGATGACCCATCTGCGCGTCTATGCCGGGGCCGAGCACCCGCACGAGGCGCAGCAGCCCGAAGTTCTGGATGTCAAGGTCCTGAACGTCAAAAACACCCGGAGCGCATGATCATGGCCGAAGACATCAAATCTCTGGACGACCTGAAGTCGGCCGTGTCGGGCACCCCCGCCGCTGCCGTCGAAGCCGCCGTAAACCGCCAGCCGCAGCGTGACGACCTGGGCCGCAGCTATGCCACCGGCAAGCGCAAGGACGCGGTCGCCCGCGTCTGGGTCAAGCCTGGCTCGGGCAAGGTCACGGTGAACGGCAAGGACATCGACGCCTATTTTGCGCGCCCCGTTCTGCAGATGATCCTGCGCCAGCCGTTCGAGGTTGCCGGCGTGACCGGCCAGTACGACGTCCAGGCCACCGTCAAGGGCGGCGGCCTGTCGGGACAGGCGGGCGCCGTCAAGCACGGCATCAGCCAAGCGCTGCAGTTGCACGAGCCCGGCCTGCGCGCCGCGCTGAAGGCGGCCGGCTTCCTGACCCGCGACAGCCGCGTGGTCGAGCGCAAGAAGTACGGCAAGGCGAAGGCGCGTCGGAGCTTCCAGTTCTCGAAGCGCTGAATTTTGCGAGCATGTTCTTTTGGGGGCGCGGCATTTGCCGCGCTCTTTTTTGTTTCTGCGTCACGGGCGGGCATGTGTGGCGGGTTTGGGGCAGGCGCGTCGGTGGGGCGGGGGAAGTAGGGGGTGACGGTTGTTCTGTCATGCGGGCGTCGTGATTCCGTGCAGAATGGGGTGCGGGCCGCTGGCGGGGCGGCGCGAGGCCGCAGGCTGTCTCTGATTATCCCAGGATAATCAGCAGGTTGTTCGTTTTCTTGTGGTTCCTGTCATTTTTCCTATTGCGGGTCCGGTTCGTTATCCGTAGATACCGCTTCACCGAAGGCGGGGA
>NZ_JAOTBE010000037.1 GCF_026162645.1 Paracoccus rhizosphaerae | reverse complement strand
TCCTTGCCCATCTCAGAGCCTTTTTGTGTTTGCTGCTTTACCTGGTGCGCCGTCATCCCGCGAGGAAATCCCCGTCAGCACCTCCCATCCGCCGCCTGATAGAGGTGTTCAGGCGGGACTAAAAACGCGGATCGCCCAGCACGACGACCGCGTGGTCGCCGGCTGCCCGAAGCGCGGCGGCGACCAGCGCGCGGCCAAGGCCGCGCCCCTGGACGGCGGGGTGGACCGCGACCGGTGCCAGGGCGAAGGCAGGACAGTCGGCCACCAGGGGCGACAAGGCGGCATACCCGATGATCGTGCCCTGCGCATGCGCCACCACCGAGTATGCCAGGTCGCCATCGGCGCGCAGGTCGCGGACCAGCCGCGCTTCGGCTGGACCGTCGAAGGTGTGGGCCAGCAACCGGTCGATTGCTTCGCTGTCTGCAGGCACCTGGGGCCGGATGCGCGGCTGGATGGCGTGGTCATGAAAGTCCCGCTTCAGGTCGCCGCTGCGTTCGCCCCAGGGGCTGGCCCGCGTCCTGCCCTGATGCGCTTCAAAGGCCCTCCTGTCGCTGAAGAGCTCCTCCAAGTCCCAGATCATCGGATCTTCGGACTGCGTGATGTCAAAGCGCAGGCAGCCTGGCTCGGCCCGGCTGAGGGCGGCGTGGTCCGGCAGCAGGTCCAACGTGGTCATCATCTGCGCCATGTCGCGGCACGTCAGCCGGCCGTGCAGGCCGAACAGCGGCGTCTCCAGCAGGACGGTCTCGCCCGAGGTGTCAGTCGTGGTGTGGTGGTGATGGCCGCAGGCGCAGCTGCTCATGTCGGGTTCCCCGGTGCGTCGTCGGCGCAGCATCGGCGGACGGGGCGGCCGGGTCAAGCGGCCTCAGACCTCTTCCCCGGCATCCATGCGAGCAAGGAACGCGTCGGCGTCCGACAGGACAGTGGCCCGCTTGTCGGCATCCATCCGGTCCCAGGACGAATAGATGCGGCCGATGCGGGGATTGCCCGCGAACCGGTCACGGTGGCGGTCGAGGAAATGCCAGTAGAGCAGGTTGAAAGGGCACGCATCCGGACCCGTCTTGTCGCGGACCTTGTAGGCGCAGCCCCGGCAGTAGTCGGACATCTTGTTGATGTAGTTGCCGGAACTGACATAGGGCTTGCTGCCGACCACGCCGCCGTCGGCGAACTGGCTCATGCCGATGACATTGGGCGCCTCGACCCATTCATAGGCGTCGATATAGACCTCCAGATACCATTCGTGGACCTGGTGCGGGTCGCAGCCTGCCAGAAGGGCGAAGTTCCCGGTCACCATCAGCCGCTGAATGTGATGCGCGTGTGCCAGGTCGCGGGTCTGGGCGACTGCATGGGACAGGCAGTTCATCCGAGTCGGCGCCCCCCAGTAGAGAGGCGGCAGATCGCGGTCATGCCCAAGCGCGTTGCGGCGGGTATAGTCAGGCCCTTCGAGGAAATAGATCCCGCGCATGTATTCGCGCCAGCCCAGGATCTGCCGGATGAACCCCTCGGCCGAATTCAGGCGCACTCGTCCGGCGTCATAGGCGTCGGCGGCGGCCTGGCAGACCTCGGCCGCCGACAGAAGCCCAGCATTGATATAGGCCGACAGGACCGAGTGGTGCAGATGCGGATCGTCCGACAGCATCGCGTCCTGATAAGGGCCGAATTCGTCCAGCGAATGGATGATGAAATGGTCCAGCGCCTTCAGCGCGTCCCGGCGATCGGTGGCATAGTCGAACGGGCGCAGCCGGCCGAAGTTTTCCGGAAAGCGGGCTTCGACAAGACCCAGAACCTCGGCGGTCACTTCATCGGGCGCGAAGGCCAATGGACCTTCCCGCAGCAGATCCGGCGCGGCGGGCTTTCTGTTGTCTTGGTCGAAGTTCCACTTGCCCCCTTCGGGCTGGCCGTCCTTCATCAGAAGGCCCGTCTTGCGGCGCATCTCACGATAGAACCACTCCATCCGCAGGTCCTTGCGGCCTCTGGCCCAGTCTGCGAATTCGGCGTGACTGGCGAAGAAGCGGTCGTCGGGAAGCTGCCTGACCGGCACCGGCATGTCGCCAAGCGCCTGGATCAGGCGCCATTCGCCGGGCTCGGTCGCGATGATGTCGTCTGCGCCATACTCCGCTGCTCGGCGCAGCAACTCGCTTGGAATCGACTGGCTGTTGTCGGGATCGTCGAGCCGGGTATAGGCAACGGTCCGGCCGCCCTCGCGCAGTTCAGCCGCGAACTTGCGCATGGCTGCGAAAATGAAGGCGATCTTCTTGGGATGGTGCCGGACATAGCTGGCTTCGGCCATGACCTCGGCCATGACCACCACGTCACTTGGCTCAGCCAGCCGCAGCGCCGACAGGTCGTGGGTCAGCTGGTCGCCCAGCACAAGGATCAGCCGCATGACGCCCCCCGGTAAAACGAAAGGACGCGCAGGCTGCCCCGCGCGTTCCCGATCGTCATGCGGCAGGGCGCCGCGTCATTCCCATTCGATCGTGCCCGGCGGCTTCGAGGTGATGTCATATGTGCAGCGGTTGATGCCCTTGACCTCGTTGATGATGCGCGTCGCGGTTTCGCCCAGGAACTCGTGAGTAAAGGGATAGTAATCCGCCGTCATGCCGTCCACGCTGGTGACGGCGCGCAGGGCGCAGGCAAAATCATAGGTGCGGCCGTCGCCCATCACGCCCACCGTGCGCACCGGCAGGATCGCGACGAAGGCCTGCCAGATGTCGTCGTAAAGGCCATGCTTGCGGATCTGGTCGATGAAGACGGCATCCGCCTTGCGCAGGATCTCCAGCTTCTCGCGGGTGATCTCTCCGGGGCAGCGGATGGCCAGGCCGGGGCCGGGGAAGGGGTGGCGGCCGATGAAGCTTTCCGGCAGTCCCAGCTCGCGGCCGAGTTCGCGCACCTCGTCCTTGAACAGCTCGCGCAGCGGTTCCACCAGCTTCAGGCCCATCTTTTCGGGCAGGCCGCCGACGTTGTGGTGGCTCTTGATCGTGACCGAGGGGCCGCCGGCGAAGCTGACGCTTTCGATCACGTCGGGATAGAGCGTGCCCTGCGCGAGGAACTCGGCACCGTCGATCTGGCCCGCGTATTTCTGGAACACGTCGATGAACAGCCGCCCGATGATCTTGCGCTTGACCTCGGGGTCGCTGACGCCTTCCAGCGAACCTAGGAACAGGTCGGCCTCATCGGCGTGGATCAGCGGGATGTTGTAGTTGTCGCGAAACATCTTCACGACCTCCTCGGCCTCGTTCAGCCGCAGAAGGCCGTGGTCGACGAAGACGCAGGTCAGCTGGTCACCGATCGCCTCGTGGATCAGCACCGCCGCCACGCTGCTGTCGACGCCGCCGGACAGCCCGCAGATGACCTTACGGTCGCCGACCTGTTCGCGGATCTTGCGGATCGCCTCGTCCTTGTAGGAGGCCATCGTCCAGTCGCCGGTGAAGCCCGCCAGCCGGACGAAGTTTTCCAGCATCGTCCGGCCGTTCGGCGTATGATGCACCTCGGGGTGGAACTGCACGCCATAGAAATGCCGCGTCTCATCGGCGATCATCGCTATCGGCGCGTTGGGCGAGGTGCCGATCACCTCGAAGCCCGGCGCCAGCGTGGTGACGCGGTCGCCGTGGCTCATCCATACCTCTTCACGGCCGCTGGCGAATAGTCCGGCGAATATGCCGTCCTGCTTGTGGCCCGGCGCCGGCGCGATGAAGGCACGGCCGTATTCGGCGTGATGACCGGATTCGACACGACCGCCCAGCTGCTCCATCATGACCTGCTGACCATAGCAGATGCCGAAGACCGGCACGCCCAGCTCGAACACCGCCTGCGGGGCGCGGGGGCTGGCCTCTTCGGTCACGCTGGCAGGGCTGCCCGACAGGATGACCGCTTGCGGCGCCATGTGGCGCAGGATGTCGTCGGTCACCGCGTTGAACGGGTGGATTTCGCAATAGACGTTCAGTTCACGCAGGCGACGCGCGATCAGCTGCGTCACCTGGCTGCCAAAGTCGATGATCAGAAGGCGCTGGTGCTGGGTCATGGATGCGCTTTAAGCGCCGTTCGGGAACCATGCAAGAGGCTGTTGCGGAACCCTCGGAACGCACTGACGTTGGGAATAAATTCCAAGCGTGAGGTATGTGCGATGTTTCGTCCGTTGCTGGTCCTGGGATCCTCCCTGGTGATCGCGGCCTGCCAGCCGCAAATTCCCGAACCCACCGCCCCCATCCCCGAGGATGGGCTGGCGGCCATGTGCAGCGGCGTCCCGGAAGCCGGCGCGCGCCTGAACCAGTTGGTGAACGGCGCCCGCCTGGCCGAGGCAAAGCCCGCGCTGGAGATCAGTGAGGATCTGAACACAATCGCGCTGTCGCATGCCTGCGACATGGCGATGATGCAGCAGGCCGACGTGGCGGGGTCGAACGGATCGAACGTCGTCGACCGCGCCCGTGCGGTGGGCTACCCGACCTGCGGTGTCGTGCAACTGGTCAATGTCGGCACGACGCCCGACGGGGCCGTTGCCAGCTGGCTGATCCCCGGTCCGCAGCGCGAGCAGCTTCTGGGTCAGCTGAGCTATGAGGTCGGAAGCGGTGTTGCGCGCGGGCCGGATGGTCGACTGTGGCTGAGCACCGTGATGGGCAACGACTGCCCGGGTGTCTTGCAATAAAGCGCGGGGCCGAAAGGCCCCGCACCGACGCCGGATGGGCGCCTATTTCTCGGGCAGCAGGCCCCGTGGCGCGAAGCGCAGGACCAGCAGCAGCACCAGGCCCATGGCGATGAAGCGCATGTGCGGCGCGCTGTCCAAAAGATGCGCCTTGACCGGGCCGGCGGCCATCGGGCCGGTCAGCAACGCGATCAGCGCCGGGCCCCAGACCTCGGCCTTGATCCACAGAAACCAGATCGTGACAGCGCCCAGAACCGCGCCCCAGTTGTTGCCGGACCCGCCGACGATCACCATGACCCAGATCAGGAACGTATAGCGCAGCGGGTTGTAGCTGGTCGGCGCCAGAAGCCCGTCCAGCGTCACCATCATCGCCCCGGCAATGCCGATGACCGCCGAGCCCAGGATGAAGACCTGCAGGTGACGCCGCGTGACGTCCTTGCCCATGGCCTCTGCCGCGGTCTCATTGTCGCGGATCGCGCGCATCATCCGACCCCAGGGCGAGTTCAGCGCCAGCTCCGCCAGCAGGATCAGGACCAGCAGCACCACCAGGAACAACGACATGTAGCTGAGCTTGACCCAGATGCCTGACGCCTCGGCCGCATCGAACCCCCAGCCTGCGGCAAAGCTGACGAAGTCAGGGTTGTTCTGCAGGTCAATCTCAGCCGCGACGGGGCGGGGGATCGAGGTGATGTTCTTGACGCCGCGGGCCAGCCAGTCCTCGTTCTTGAGAACCGCCACAATAATCTCGCCAATCCCAAGCGTCGCAATGGCCAGATAGTCCGAGCGTAGCCCCAGGGCCACCTTGCCGATGCCCCAGGCCGCGATGGCCGCAAAGACACCGCCCACGACCCATGATAGCAGCACCGGCAGGCCAAGGCCGCCGATATTGCCGTGGCGGGCGGGGTTGTTCGCCTCGATCGCGGTGACGGCAGGGTCGAAGAGCCAACGATAGGCGACGAACCCCGCAATCAGGACGATGGCCGTGACAATGCCGCTGCGGCTGCGTGACCAGGCCAGCTTGGCCAAAGCCAGCGTGCCCAGACCCATCAGCAGCGCCAGCATCAGCCGGGTACCACCGGCGGACCAGGCGCCCTCGACCGGGGGCAGGGATACCAGCACCGGCGCCAGCGCACCCATGGCCAGGAAACCCACAACGCCGACGTTGAAGAGGCCCGCATAGCCCCATTGCATGTTCACCCCAAGCGCGGTGATCGCCGACAGAAGGCCCATGTTCAGGATCGCGAGCGAGGTGTTCCAGCTGCCCGAGAACATCGCATTCCGCACGGTACCCTCCAGCACGAAGAGGATCGCCAGAACCGCGAACAGGATGAGGGCGCGCCAGCGGCTGTACGAGGTCGTAGCTTGACGGTTAGTTGCCATGATCTTGTCCCCTTACACCGACTTGCCGCGGAACAGGCCCGTCGGCCTGAACAGCAGGACCACGATCAGGATCACGAAGCTGACCGCGAATTTATATTCCGTCCCCAGCAGCTGCATCAAGCCGCCGGGTTCGTACCAGGGGGCGACATAGCCGACCACCTTGACCCAGGGGTAGGTGACGGCAACCTCCGAGAATGCGACCAGGAACCCGCCCGCGATGGCACCGACGGGGTTGCCGAGACCCCCGACGATGGCCGCCGCGAAGATCGGCAGCAGGATCTGGAAATAATTGAACGCCTTGAATGATTTGTCCAAACCATAGAGTGTGCCTGCGATGGTCGCGAGTCCCGCGGCGATGATCCAGGTTAGCCGGACAACGCGTTCGGGGTCGATGCCCGACAGCAGGGCAAGATCCTCGTTGTCGGAATAGGCGCGCATTGCCTTGCCGGACTTGGTCCGGTTCAGGAACCAGAAGAGTGCGATCACCACCAGGACCGCCACGACCAGCGTCAGCGCCTGCGTCGATCGCAGCGCCAGGCCTTCTGTCAGGCCGGTCATCTCTCGGAACGACCGGACATCGACGATGAAACGCGCGCCGTCGTCGAAGCGGTATTCGTCAACGCCGATCAGCAGGCGCGTCAGACCGTTCATCACGAACATCACGCCGACCGAGGCCATGACCAGGATGATCGGCGCGGCTTTCTGCCGGCGATAGAAGCGATAGACGGCGCGGTCGGTGCCCAACACCAATATCGCGGTCAGTGCGATCCCGAAGGGCAGGGCGATCAGCGCCGTGGGGAGGGGCCCGGCGCTGATGCCGATCGCCTGCAGGCCCCAGGTCAGGATGATGACGATGGCGGTGCCGAAGGCCATGGTGTCGCCATGCGCGAAGTTCGAGAACCGCAGGATGCCATAGATCAGCGTCACGCCAAGCGCGCCGAGCGCCAGCTGCGCACCATAGGCGGCGGCGGGAATGAAGACGAAGTTCAGAAAGACCACGAGGGCGTTCAGGATATCCAAGGCTCAGCCCCCCAGGAAGGTGCGGCGCACCTCGTCGTTCTGCATCAGTTCCTTTCCGGTGCCGGTATGGGCGTTTGCCCCCTGCACCAGCACATAGGCCTTGTCGGCGATCATCATCGCCTGGCGGGCGTTCTGTTCAACCATCAGCACCGGCAGCCCGCCGCGTGCGATGGCGATGATGCGGTCGAACAGCTCGTCCATGACGATGGGGCTGACGCCGGCGGTCGGTTCGTCCAGCATCAGCACCTTGGGCTGCGTCATCAGTGCACGGCCCACCGCGACCTGCTGGCGCTGGCCGCCCGACAGCTCTCCGGCGGCTTGACGGCGCTTTTCGGCAACGGCGGGAAACAGGTCATAGACCTGCTCCATCGTGCGGCGGATGTCGTCGCCCCGGATGTAGGCGCCCATCTCTAGGTTCTCCTCGACCGTCATGGACGGGAAGATGTTGTTGACCTGCGGGACAAATCCCATGCCCGCCCTGACCCGGTCCTGCGGGTTCAGCGCGGTGATGTCCTGCCCGTTCAGTCGCACGCTGCCCCGGCGCAGGTTCAGCATGCCGAAGATGGCCTTCATCGCCGTCGACTTGCCGGCACCGTTCGGGCCGACGATGACGGCGATCTGCCCCGCCTCGACCGCGATGGTGCAGTCGTGCAGGATGTCGGCGCCCTTGCCATAGCCGCCGGTCATGTTCTCGCCGATTAGGAATGGGTCGCCTGTGCGGCCGGGCCCGGTCGGTCCGGACCTGCGTTCCCCGTCGACGGTGCCACGCCCCAGCGGGTTTACTACCGACCGGTCGCGATTGCCGCGCTTGCCGAAGACTGCATCCTGATCGCTCATGCGCCCACCATGTCCTTGTTCTTGAGGCCCGTGCCCAGATAGGCCTCGATCACGGCCTCGTTCTGCATGATGTCCTGGGCGCTGCCCGTGGCCAGGACCTTGCCCTCGGCCATGACGATCACCGGGTCGCAAAGCTTGCCGATGAAGTCCATGTCATGCTCGATCACGCAAAAGGTGTAGCCGCGTTCCTTGTTCAGGCGGATGATCGCGTCGGCGATAGTCATCAGAAGCGTGCGGTTCACGCCAGCGCCCACCTCGTCGAGGAAGACGATCTTGGCGTCGACCATCATCGTGCGGCCCAGTTCCAACAGCTTCTTCTGGCCGCCCGAGAGGTTGCCGGCCTTTTCATGGGTCAGGTGGCGGATGGTCAGGAAGTCCAGAACTTCGTCGGCCTTGCGGCGCAGTTCGGCCTCCTCGCGGTCGATGCGGCCGCGCTGGAACCAGGTCTTCCAGATCGTCTCTCCGGCTTGCGCGCCGGGTACCATCATCAGGTTCTCGCGCACCGTCATGCTGGAGAATTCATGCGCCAGCTGAAAGGTCCGCAGCAGGCCCTTGTGGAACAGCGTGTGCGGCGGCAGGCCGGTGATGTCCTCGCCATCCATGAATACGCGGCCCGACGTGGGCGGCAGAACACCTGCGATAACGTTGAATAGCGTCGATTTCCCGGCGCCGTTCGGGCCGATCAGCCCGGTGATCGAGCCGGTCTCGATCGTCAGGCTGGCGCCATCTACGGCACGGAAGCCGCCGAAATGTCTGTGAAGGTCTTCGACCCGGATCATTCTTCTACTTCCCTGTCTTCACATTCGAGGTGAAGTTATCGCAGCAAGTTGCTGTCTTCATGTAAAAACCCGGCATCGCAAGATGCCGGGCCCCGGTGGTTTCGCAGCGATCAGCGATACCCGACGACCTCGATCTTGCCGTCGGTGAACTGGATCTCGCGATAGACGCCGGCGGATTCGCCCGCGCCCACCATTTCGACCGCCGTAGCGCCGACATAGTCGACGTCGCCGCCGCCGTTGATGATTTCCAGCGCCTTGCCCAACTCGCCCGGCATGATCTTTTCGCCCGGCTCGTTGGCGACATCCATGATGCTGCCCTTGTAGGTCGCCGGGTCGGACGAACCGGCCTTGGCCATCGCCAGCATGATCAGCGCAGCCGCGTCATAAGCCTCGGCCGAGAAGGCGCCCGAGCCGTCGAAGCCGGCCTCTTCGGCCATGCTCAGATATGTCTCGCGTCCTTCGCCCTCGGCTGCGGGGTTCTGGCCGAAGCTGCCCTCGATCTCGGTGCCGAAGTTGTCCTCGAGCGCCTGCCCGACCATGCCGTCGGGGAAGACGAAGGTGTCGAAGGCGCCGGTGTCGAGCGCTGCGCGGACGATGCCCGAACCGCCCTGGTCGACATAGCCCGCCACGACCAGCGCGTCGCCACCTGCGGCCGAAAGCGCCGCGACTTCGGCCGAATAGTCGGCCTTGCCGTCGTCATGCGCGGCGTTCACCGTGACAGTGCCGCCTTTTTCCTCGAACGCGGCTTGGAAGCTGTCGGCCAGGCCCTTGCCATAGTCGTTGTTGGTATAGGTCACGGCGACCGTGTCGATGCCGCGGTCCATGATGATGTTGGCCATCACCTCGCCCTGGCGCGCATCCGACGGTGAGGTGCGGAAGAACAGGCCATCATCCTCAATTGTCGATAGCGCGGGCGAGGTCGCCGAGGGCGAGATCATCACGACGCCGTTCGGCTTTGCGACGTTTTCCAGCGAGGCGATCGTCTCGCCCGAGCACATGCCGCCGACGATGCCCTTGACGTTCTCGGCCGTGATCAGGCGTTCCACTGTGGCGGTCGCGGCGGCCGCGTCGATGCAAGTGGAATCGCCAGTGACGCTGGTGACGGTCGATCCGTCCAGCAGCAGACCTGAGTCGCTGACTTCCTTCATCGCCAGTTCCGCGCCGCTCTGCATCCCCGGCGCCATCGATTCCAGCGGACCCGTGAAGCCGAGCGATACGCCCAGCTTGATTTCTTCAGCGCCAGCGGCACCGGCCAAAAGCGCGCCGGCGGCGGTCGCAAGAAGAAGTTTTTTCATGTGGTCGTCTCCCAGTTGGAACATTGTCCTGCCAGCAGGTTAGAAGCGCCCCTTTCAAAAAGAAAGGGGCGTTGTCCTGCAAGGAAGCATGCTTTTTGGTCAATTTCGCAGGTGACGCTGCGGCAATTCACGCCGCAGCACCCGCAGTCCGTCAGCGGTCCGGGGCGGCCATTTCCAGCACGGGCTGATATGTCTGGGCCAGGCGCGCGATGGCATCCTTGGGCGACAGCTCCTCGCTCTCGCCGGTGCGGCGGTTCGTCAACTCGACCTTGTTGGCCGACAGGCCGCGCGGGCCGACGGTGATCCGCCAGGGCAGGCCGATCAGGTCCATCGACGCGAACTTGGCGCCCGCACGCTCGTCGCGGTCGTCATAAAGCGGGTCCAGACCGCGCGCCTGCAGTTCGGCATAGATCGCCTCGCAGGCGCTGTCGGTCGAATTGTCGCCCTGCTTCAGGTTCACGATGCCTACATGGAATGGCGTCACGCCCTCGGGCCAGATGATGCCCTTCTCGTCGTGGTTCGCCTCGATAATCGCGCCCAGCAGGCGGCTGACGCCGATGCCGTGGCTGCCCATGTGGACCGGCACGCGCTGCCCGTCGGGGCCGACGACGGTGGCCCCCATCGGCTCGGAATACTTGGTGCCGAAATAGAAGATCTGCCCGACCTCGATCCCGCGCGCTGTGCGGCGGCGCTCCTCGGGCACCTGGTCGAAGATCGCCTGGTCATGCGTCTCATCGGTCCGGGCATAGCGGCTGGTGAATTCGTCCAGCACCGCCTGGCACTCATCCACGCTGTCATAATCGATCTTGCGATCGCCGAAGGTCAGGTCGGTGATCTGGCTGTCATAGAAAACCTCGGATTCGCCGGTTTCCGCCAGCACCAGGAACTCGTGCGTATAATCTCCGCCGATGGGCCCGCCATCCGCGCGCATCGGGATCGCCCGAAGGCCCATGCGCTCATAGCTGCGCAGATAGCTGACCAAGTGGCGGTTATAGGCGTGCAGTGCGTCTTCCTTGGTCAGGTCGAACGTATAGCCGTCCTTCATCAGGAACTCGCGCCCGCGCATGACGCCGAAGCGGGGGCGGATCTCGTCGCGGAACTTCCACTGGATGTGGTACAGCGTCAGCGGCAGATCCTTGTAGCTATTCACGTGGCTGCGGAAGATGTCGGTGATCATTTCCTCGTTCGTGGGACCATACAGCAGGTCGCGCTTGTGGCGGTCCTTGATGCGCAGCATCTCCTCGCCATAATCGTCGTAACGGCCGGATTCTCGCCACAGGTCCGCCGGCTGCAGGGTCGGCATCAGCATGGGGATATGGCCCGCACGCTGCTGTTCTTCGTGCACGATCTGCTCGATCCGGCGCAGGACCTTGAAGCCCATCGGCAGCCAGGAATAGATGCCCGCCGCCTGCTGCTTGATCATGCCCGCGCGCAGCATCAGCCGGTGGCTGACGATCTGCGCCTCCTTGGGGTCTTCCTTCAGCACGGGCAGGAAATATCGCGACAGGCGCATGGGCAGGGTCCTTCACAGCGGTTCGGCCGAGCGATACCGGATCGGCCCCGCCTTGCCAAGCATGGCGCTTGCAACCGTCCGCCCGTGACGGCACATTCCCCCCATCCGAGGGCAGAGGTCGAAATCCATGCGCAACCCCGTTCGCAAGCAGGTCATGTGGTGGGGCATCGCCGCATTGGTGCTGCTGCTGACGCTGTGGCTGCTGGGCCAGGCGGTGCTGCCCTTCATCATCGGCGCAGGCGTGGCCTATCTGCTGGACCCGGTCGCCGACCGGCTGGAACGGGCGGGCCTGTCGCGGACCATGTCAGTGGTGCTGATCACCTTCATCGTCGTGCTGGCTTTCGTCGCCATCGTCCTTCTGGTCGTGCCGATCCTGTTCCGACAGGCCTCCGCCCTGATCGAGATCGCGCCCCAGATGCTGGACCAGGCGCGGGTCTTCATCGACGCGCGCTTTCCGGGCGTCATCCCCCATGCCGGTGGGTTGCAGCAGACGCTGACCGACCTTCAGGCCACCATCGGAGAGCAGGCGGGCCGCGTGGCATCGACCGTGCTGGGGTCGGTGCGTGGCGCCATCGGGACGCTGGCGCTGCTGGTGATCGTGCCGGTCGTGGCGTTCTATCTGCTGCTGGACTGGGACAACATGGTGGCCAGCATCGACCGCCACCTGCCGCGCGAACATGCGTCCGTGATCCGGCACCTCGCGGCCGAGATCGACGACGCTTTGGCCGGCTTCGTGCGGGGTCAGGCCGTGGTGATCCTGATCCTGGGGACCTGGTACGCGCTGGCGCTGATGTTCGTGGGCCTGCCCTTCGGCTTCTTCATCGGCATCATGGCGGCCGTGCTGTCATTCATTCCCTATGTCGGCGTGCTGATCGGCGGCGCGACGGCCATCGGCGTCGCGCTGTTCAGCTTCTGGGGCGACCCGCTTTGGATCGGCGCGGTCGTCGTGATCTTCGCCATCGGCCAGGTGGTCGAAGGCAATTATCTGCAACCCAAGATCGTCGGCGGCCATGTCGGCCTGCATCCGGTCTGGCTGCTGCTGGCGCTGTCGGTCTTCGGCGCCTTGTTCGGCTTCGTGGGCCTGGTCATGGCGGTGCCGATGGCCGCGGCCCTGGGGGTCCTTGCGCGGTTCCTGCTGGCACGGTATCGCGAAAGCGCGCTTTATACCGGGCAGCCTGAACCACCCGAGCCTGCGCAGCCCATTTTGGTCGAGATGGTGCCGGCGGGCACCGTGGCCGACCGCCTGCGTGCCGCGAGGTTGGCCAGCGACCGCGCCCGCAGCCGTCAGCACATCGACATCATGCGCGAAGACCTGAACCGCCGAGAGCGGGACTAGCGAGGTCGCGTGACGCAATTCCCGCTTTCCCGCCAGTTGACGCTGGACCTGACGACGCCGCCGGCCCACGCACGCGCCGATTTCCTGCCCGCGCCCGCAAACCGGGCAGCACTTCGGGCGCTGGACCGGCCGCAGGACTGGCCGCAGGGCCGGATGCTGCTGATCGGCCCCGAGGGGTCGGGGAAGACGCACCTTGCCGCATTCTGGGCGGCCGAGAACGGCGCCCGCCGGATCAGTGCCAGCGCCTTGCGTCCGGAGGCCGCCGATACGATCGCGGCCGAGGGTGGCGCCGTCGTCGTCGAGGATGCCGACCACGCGGGCTTCGCCGCCGGGGCCGAACAGGCGTTGTTCCACCTGTGGAACCTCTGCGGGCCGCGCGAATGCCTGCTGCTGCTGACGGCGCGCCGGCCGCCGCGGGATTGGGGGCTGGTGCTGCCCGACCTGCGGTCGCGGATGGACGCGATGCCTCAGGTCCTGCTGGAGCCGCCGGACGAGTCGCTGCTGGCCGCGGTCCTCGTCAAGCTGTTCGCCGACCGCCAGCTGGCGGTGCCGCACGGTCTGATCGACTGGCTGGTGCTGCACATGGATCGCGACCTGGGGCTGGCGCGACGGCTGGTCGCCGCGATGGACGTTGCCGCCATGGCCGAGAAGGGCCCCGTGACCCGCCGCATCGCCGCCGACTTGCTGGACAAGCTGTCCGACGCCGAGGCATGATCAAACGCCAGCCTGCCACCGGACGCCGATGACACGATCTGATTTCCTGCGTACGCCCTTTCCCGGACCCAAGGATCTGCCCGGCGGCGTCCCCGAGGGCGCCGCGCGCTTCTTCAACCGCGAGCTCAGCTGGTTGTCCTTCAACTGGCGCGTTCTGGACGAGGCGCGAAACCCGCGCGTCCCGCTGTTGGAGCGTCTGCGCTTCGTGTCGATCAGCGCGACCAACCTTGACGAGTTTTATACGGTCCGCGTGGCAGGCCTGCGGGAATTGATGCGCGAGGGCAGCACCACCCCATCGGACGACGGGCTGACGCCGGCCGAGCAGCTGGCCCTGATCAACGCCGACGCGCGCCGTCTGATGGGCGCGCAGCAAGGCGTTTGGAACGGACTGCGCCGCGAGATGGAGCAGGAGGGCATCGTCATCCTGTCACGGCAGCGGCTGACGGGGGCCGAACAGGAGTTCCTGCACGACTACTTCGAAAGCCGGGTATTTCCGGTCCTGTCGCCCCTTGCGATCGATCCGGCGCATCCGTTCCCGTTCATCCCAAACACCGGCTTCTCACTGGCGCTGGAGCTGGCGCGGGAAACCGATGGGCGGCAGATGAAGGCGCTGCTGCCGATCCCGGCGCAGCTGCCGCGTTTCGTGCCGCTGCCCGGAGGTGAGCGGTTCCTGAAGCTGGAAGACCTGCTGCTGATGCATCTGTCCAGCCTGTTTCCGGGCTATCGCGATGTCGGCCACTGCAGCTTTCGCGTGCTGCGCGACAGCGACCTCGAGGTCGAGGAAGAGGCCGAGGATCTGGTCCGCGAGTTCGAGACCGCGCTGAAGCGCCGCCGCCGCGGCAGCGTCATCCGCCTGAAGATCACCGCAGGGGCGCCGGACCGGCTGCGCCGCCTGATCATGGAGGAACTGGAGGTCGGACCCGACGAGGTCATCGAGGTCGAGGGTCTTCTGGGCATGGCCGACCTCAAGGAGCTGGTTCTGGATCACCGGCGCGAACTTCTCTGGCCAACCTTCACGCCGCGCGTCCCCGAGCGCGTCCAAGACCACGACGGCGACATGTTTGCGGCGATCCGGCAAAAGGACATGCTGCTGCACCATCCCTATGAGACCTTTGACATGGTCGTGCGCTTCCTGGCGCAGGCGGCGCGTGATCCGGACGTCTTGGCGATCAAGCAGACGCTCTATCGTACCAGCCGGGACAGTCCCATCGTCGACGCGCTCTGCGAGGCGGCCGAGGCCGGCAAGTCGGTAACGGCCCTGGTCGAACTGAAGGCCCGCTTCGACGAGGCCGCCAACATCCGCCAGTCCCGTCGGCTTGAACGGGCTGGCGCGCATGTCGTCTATGGCTTCGTCAACTACAAGACCCACGCCAAGATCAGCACCGTCGTGCGGCGCGAGGGCGAGCGGCTGGTGACCTATACCCACTACGGGACGGGGAACTATCACCCGATCACGGCGCGCATCTATACCGACATGTCGCTGTTCACCTGCGACGCAGCACTTGGGCGCGACGCCACCAAGGTCTTCAACTATCTGTCGGGCTATGTTCAGCCCGCCGGGTTGGAGAACCTGGCCATCGCGCCGATCGACATGAAGACCCGCCTGATCGAGATGATCCAGCAAGAGGCCGAGTTCGCCCGCCAGGGCAAGCCCGCTGCGATCTGGGCTAAGCTGAACTCGCTGATCGAGCGCGATGTCATCGAGGCGCTCTATGCCGCCAGCGCCGCGGGCGTCAGGATCAGCCTCGTGATCCGGGGGATCTGCGGAATCCGGCCGGGCATCAGGGGCTTGTCGGACAATATTCGGGTGAAATCGATCGTTGGACGCTATCTGGAACATTCGCGTATCGTCTGCTTCGGCAACGGCCAGGGCCTGCCCTCGACCAAGGCGCGGGTGTTCATCAGCTCGGCAGACTGGATGGACCGCAACCTGAACCGCCGGGTCGAGACGCTGGTCGAATGCGTGAACGACACCGTCAAGGCGCAGATCGTCAGCCAGGTCATGGCCGCCAACATGGCCGACGAGGCGCAGAGCTGGCTGTTGCAGCCGGATGGCCGCTTCGTGCGTTACCTGCCGGAGGGGCGGGACGACCTGTTCAACTGTCACCGTTTCTTCATGGAAAATCCGTCTCTGTCGGGGCGAGGAACTGCCGGGGCACGGGACGTTCCGGCGTTGACCCATTCCTCGGATTGACGCATCACGCCCGGTGACGGGTTGCGAGAAACGATGAGACAAGGGGCGCCAGGATGAACGGTGTGCGAACCACCAGCGGGACCATGATCGAGCCTTTCGGCGCCAAGTTCCGCAAGCTGCCCAAGAGGGCGCTGAAGCGGGTCGGCGTCGTCGACGTCGGCTCGAACTCGATCCGGCTTGTCGTTTTCGACGGAGCGGCGCGGTCGCCCGCATATTTCTACAACGAAAAGGTCATGGCGGGGCTTGGCCAGGACATGGCCCGGACAGGCAAGCTGAACCCCAAGGGGATCGAGCGTGGCTTTTCCGCCCTGGCGCGCTTCGCGGCCCTTGGTCGCAGCATGAACATCGAGCCGCTGACCTGCGTCGCCACCGCCGCCGTTCGAGAGGCTGCGGACGGCCCTGACTTCCAACACCGGGTCGAGCGCGAGACCGGGCTGAAGCTGCACGTCATCGACGGCGAGGAAGAGGCGAGGCTGTCGGCCCAAGGGGTTCTGCTGGGCTGGCCCGACGCGCGCGGCCTGGTCTGCGACATCGGCGGCAACTCAATGGAATTGGCCGAGGTGGCCGACGGCAAGGTGGGCCGGCGGGTGACGTCGCAGCTGGGGCCCTTCCGACTGCAGCAGATCGACTCCGACAAGCTGCGCAACCACATCTCGGGCATCCTCGGCCAACTGGCCGAGGAGATGGGCACACATCACGAGCGGATCTATCTGGTCGGCGGATCATGGCGCGCCATCGCCCGGCTGGACATGGAGCGGCTGAACTATCCCATGACGGTCCTGCACGAATACCGCATGACACCCGAGACGGTCGCCGACACGATCGCATGGATCGGCAAGCACGACCTGAACACCCTGCGCGGCACTGTCGGCATATCCTCGTCGCGGATCGAGCTGGTGCCCTTGGCCTCTCATGTCCTGTCGCAGCTTGTCGAGGTCTTTGCGCCAAAAGAGTTGTTCATCTCCAGCTATGGCATCCGCGAAGGGCTGCTCTACGAACACATGTCGGCCGAACTGCGCCGTCGCGACCCGCTGATCGAGGCGGCGCGATTTACGGAAAAGCAGATGTCGCGCATGCCGGGCTTCGGCAAGAAGCTGTATCACTTCCTGCTGCCGCTGTTTCCCGACATCTCGCCCGAGCGCGACCGGCTGATGCGCGCCGCCTGTCTGCTGCACGACACCGCCTGGCGCGCCCATCCGGATTACCGGGCCGAGGCCTGCTTCGACAACGTCACCCGCGCCAACATGGCCGCCCTTAGTCACCCCGAGCGCATCTATCTGGGGCTGGCGTTGCTTCACCGCTACAAGAACAACCGCGCGCAGTCGCAGATGGCGCCGTTGTTCGATCTGCTGGACGAGGCCGAAATCCTTTCCGCCGAGATCCTGGGCAAGGCGATGCGCTTCGGCGCCATGTTCGCCATTGACGATCCGGCCGATGCGGGAACACTTCAACTGACGCCGGGGAAATCGCTGGAACTGCGGTTGACGAAGACGGGCCGCGAGCTGATGGGCGAGGTTGCGCAGTCGCGGTTCCAGTCGCTCTGCAAGTCGATGAACGTCGAGGGCATCCTGTCCTGATCCTCTGCCTCTCGTCGCGACATGAAAAAAGGGCGCTCGGTCGAGCGCCCTTTCGTCTGCCCGGGGCAGGGGGATGATTACATCATCCCGCCCATGCCGCCCATGTCGGGCATGCCGCCGCCGGCCGCGGCCTTCGGCTCGGGCTTCTCGGCGATCATCGCTTCGGTCGTGATTAGCAGACCGGCGACCGACGAGGCGTCTTCCAGCGCGGTGCGGACGACCTTCGCGGGGTCGATCACACCGAACTTGAACATGTCGCCATATTCCTCGGTCTGAGCGTTGAAGCCGAAGGCCTTGTCCGACGATTCGCGAACTTTGCCGGCCACGACAGCGCCATCGACGCCGGCGTTTTCAGCGATCTGGCGCATCGGAGCCTCGAGCGCACGGCGGATGATGGCGATGCCTGCATCCTGGTCGCCGTTGATCCCCGTGACGCCTTCCAGCGCCTTGCCGCCCTGGACCAGGGCCACGCCGCCACCGACGACGACGCCTTCCTGAACGGCCGCACGGGTCGCGTTCAGTGCGTCATCGACGCGGTCCTTGCGCTCTTTCACTTCGACTTCGCTCATGCCGCCGACGCGGATCACGGCGACACCGCCGGCCAGCTTGGCAACACGCTCCTGCAGCTTCTCCTTGTCGTAGTCCGAGGTGGTTTCCTCGATCTGCTGACGGATCTGGCTGACGCGGGCTTCGATCTCGGCCTTTTCACCAGCACCGTCGACGATGGTGGTGTTGTCCTTGTTGATCGTGATCTTCTTGGCGCGGCCCAGCATGTCGATGCCGACGTTTTCCAGCTTCATGCCCAGGTCTTCGCTGATGACCTGACCGCCGGTCAGGATCGCGATGTCCTGCAGCATCGCCTTGCGGCGATCGCCAAAGCCCGGCGCCTTCACGGCCGCGATCTTCAGACCGCCGCGCAGCTTGTTGACGACCAGCGTGGCCAGGGCCTCGCCTTCGACGTCTTCAGCCACGATGACCAGCGGCTTGCCCGACTGGATGACAGCTTCCAGCAGCGGAACCATCGGCTGCAGCGACGAGAGCTTCTTTTCGTGCAGCAGGATGTAGGCGTCTTCCATTTCCGCAACCATCTTGTCGGGGTTGGTCACGAAATAGGGCGACAGATAGCCGCGGTCGAACTGCATGCCTTCGACGACTTCGACCTCGGTCTCCATCCCCTTGTTTTCTTCGACGGTGATGACACCCTCGTTGCCGACCTTCTGCATTGCGTCGGCGATGAAGCGGCCGATGTTGGCTTCGCCGTTGGCCGAGATGGTGCCGACCTGGGCGACTTCGTCGCTGTCGTTCACCGGGCGGGCGGCAGCCTTGATGGCCTCGACGACCTTCGAAGTCGCCAGGTCGATGCCGCGCTTCAGATCCATCGGGTTCATGCCGGCGGCGACCGCCTTCATGCCTTCCTTGACGATGGCTTGCGCCAGGACCGTCGCGGTGGTGGTACCGTCACCGGCCTCGTCATTGGTGCGCGAAGCGACTTCGCGGACCATCTGGGCGCCCATGTTCTCGAACTTGTCGGACAGTTCGATTTCCTTGGCGACCGAGACGCCGTCCTTGGTGATGCGCGGCGCGCCGAAGGACTTGTCGATCACGACGTTGCGGCCTTTCGGGCCGAGCGTCACCTTGACCGCGTCGGCCAGGACGTTCACGCCTTTCAGCATCCGGTCGCGGGCGTCGGTGCTGAACTTGACTTCTTTCGATGCCATTTGATTCTCCTGAATTTATCGTTGAAGGATGCGTCTGTCCGGGATCAGCTGATGATGCCCAGGATGTCGCTTTCCTTCATGATCAGCAGCTCTTCGCCGTCGACCGTGACCTCGGTGCCCGACCACTTGCCGAACAGGACGCGGTCGCCAGCCTTGACCGACGGTGCGATCAGTTCGCCCGAGTCCTTGCGCGCGCCATCGCCGACCGAGATGATCTCGCCCTCGGCGGGCTTTTCCTTGGCGTTGTCGGGGATGATCAGACCGCCCTTGGTCTTTTCCTCGCCCTGGACGCGGCGGACCAGCACGCGGTCATGCAGCGGTTTGAATGCCATTTCGAACACTCCGATGTTTCAGGTTGCAGTGTTGCTCTGTTGGCACTCACCGGCTGCGAGTGCCAATGGTGGTGATCTAGGCGAAGCTCGCGGGCCTGTCAACGGGTCTTGTTGTGCGACGGGTGGCCTTGAGGCGCAGAAAGTGGCAGCTTGAAACTTGACCCGACAGGAGGAAACCCTTGCCAAAACCTCAGCTTGCCGTCATCGCCGCCGCCTTCGTCCTGGTCTTGGGGCAGGGGGCATCGGGTGCCTCTTGCGAGGGGCGAAATCTGTTCGACCAGATGCCATCCGACCGCCTGCGGGCCATCAAGGACGCGCTGGCTGGTGTGCCGTTTCGCAACGGCCTGCTGTTCGAGGCGCGACGCGACGACCAGTTGATCACCTTGGTCGGCACCTATCACTTCGATGATCCGCGCCACCGGCCGATGATCGACCGCCTGCGCCCCATCATCGCCGAGGCGGATTCACTTTTCGTCGAGGCGGGACCCGAGGAGGAAGCCCGCCTGTCGCAGGCGCTGGCTAAGGACCCTTCGCTGATGGTCAGCCAGACCGGTGCGACCTTGCCAGAACGTCTGTCTGCCGCTGAGTGGCAGGCGCTGTCAGAGGCGATGGCCGATCGCGGCACGCCGGCGGTCATTACCGCGCGGATGCGGCCCTGGTACGTGGCGATGATGCTGGGCATCTCTCCTTGCATGGTGCGGGCGATGGCCGAGCAGGGCGGCGACGCAGGCGGTCTGGACCAGCGCCTGGTCGAGGTCGCACAAGAGGCGCAGGTGCCGGTTCGGGCGCTCGAGCCGTGGGACACGGTCTTCAGCCTCTTTGCCGACCTGACGCCGCAGGAGGAGCTGGACATGATCCGTGCTTCGCTGCCCGCGGCGGCCTATGCGGACGACTACGCCGTCACGTTGACCGACGCGTATTTCGCGGGCGACGTCTGGAAGATCTGGGAATTCGGGCGCTTCGACGCCTATGCCAATTCCGGCCTGTCGCGGGACGAGGTGGACCGGCAATTGAACCTCGCGCAGTCGCGGCTGATGGACGATCGCAACGAATCCTGGATTGCGCCGCTTCTGGACGGCGCCGTTGATGCATCCGCCGAGGACCGCGGCATCGTCGCCGCGTTCGGAGCGCTTCACCTGCCGGGCGAGAACGGCGTCCTGTCTCTGCTGCAGCAGGAGGGCTTCGCCATCACGCGCCTGGACTAGGCCGTCACTGCCCGTTCAGGACGCCCAGAGCGTGGGCTTGGTTTCCCTTGCGATAGGTGATGCGGCTGTCGCCGATGCCGGTGATTGTCCCGCCGTTGATGCGGTCGCCAAGCCGCAGCGTCACCACCCGGCCATTCGACAAGCGCACCAGCGCGCGGCTGGCTTGGCCGGCGCCGATGGTGCCGATGATCTGCGTGCTTTTCAGCTGGATGCCGTCCTTGACGGTCGCACTGGCGGCGGCGTTTCCGACTGCGTTCTGCGGAACGGCGGCGACGACATCGGGTTCGTTATCGACTTCTGGGGGGCGATAGCTCTGGTTGCGGGCGGCGGCGGCGCGGGCCTCGGCCTCGGCCTGGGCGCGCGCGCGGGCTTCTGCGGCGGCGCGGGCCTGGGCCTCGGCCCGGGCATCGGCGGCGGCCTGTGTTCGGGCGCGCGCTTCCGCCTGTGCCTGGAGTTCGGCATCCTGGCGCAGCTGCTCGGCACGTGCCGCCTCGGCGGCCTGGGCTTCCGCGGCGGCACGAAGGTCGGCCGACGACGGTGCTGCGGCCGCGACGGGTGCCGCCGCTGCGACCATGGTGTTGACTGCCGCACCCGCCGCGCGGCGCGGCGGAAGCGCCGACGAGGTCAGGGCCGTCAGGGCGACGGCGCCGGGCGAGGGCGGGCTTTGTTCGATGGCCGAGGCGATCGCCGCCTCGACCGCATCGGCGGATGTGCCACGGGCGCCTCCGGGCTTGCTGCGCGGACGATCAGAGCTGCCGATGCCGGACGAAGCCTGGGGGGCAGGGACCACGCCCGCGGTGCTGGCGCGGGACGCAGGCCGGGGCGATGACGTGGCGTCAGAGACAGCCGCTTCGACGGCCCGCTGCGACGTCTCGCGCAGCGAGATCGGCTTGCGCGTCGGCCGCGCATCCGCCAGCCGGAAGACCAGGCCACTCTCCTCGCGTGACAGCGGCGCGGCCCCTGCCTGCGCAGTCCGAAGATCGCGCAGCTGCTGGCGGATCAGCGCCTTTTCGGAGGCGGTCAGCTGGCGGGGGGCGTCCTCCTCGGGCGCGCTGCCTTCCTCAAGCTGCGAGAGGTCGGCGGGCTTCGACGGCGGCCGGGCGGAATCGGTGCCCGCTGGCGGCACGGGCTGCACTTCTGCCGGCGTAGACAAGCGCGGGCTTGGGCTGGGGGGACGTACCGCCAAGGGCGCCTGCGCTGGAGCGGCGGCCGGAGCGGAGGCGGCCGGAGAAGCAGCCGGTGCAGGGGTAGGCGCGGCAGGGACTGCCGGTCGCGGCGGCGGGCGCAGACCCGACAGGGGCGCAGGTTGCGCCGGGGTACTTGCATCGTAAGGCGACGGGTTCGCAGGGACCTGGGGCCGGCTGTCGGGCGCCGCAGGGGCGCTGGCGGATGCCGGCGTCGTGCGCGGAGGACGCTGAGAAGTCGAAAGGCGCGACGCTGGCACCATACTGGCGGAGGTCTGAGCGCCTTCGGCAGAGGGGCCGGTCGCTGCTGCAGCCGGCGTGTCTTCGGCCAAACGCGGTTCAGATGCAGCCAGCCCGGCCGACGCGGCAGAAGTCGCTTCGGTTCCCGTATCAGGCGCCGCAGGTTCGGGTGCGGCGGCAGGGGGTGCCGTTGCGACCGTGGCCGCAGGTGTCTCGGCCTCTGCCGTTTCAGTTGCTGGCGCGGCAGAGGCGCTGCCACGTGCGGCAACTGCCGTCTCTGGCGGGGTCAATGCCTCCAAAGCCTCGGCATCTTCCGCTGATGCGGTAACCTCTGCGGCACTTTCGAATGGTGCGGGGGCGGCATCGGCCAGCACGGCCTCGGCTGCTTGGGCAGAGGGCGCGGGGTCCACGGCTGTCGGCTCCGCTGCAGGCGTTGAAGCGGATTCCATGGGCGCGCTGATGGCCTCGGCCATGGCGCGGCTGAGGGCGTCATCATCCGCAGGCACTTGAGTTGCGGCCTTCCGTTCCGCAACCGGGGGAGGGGCGACCTGTTTGGTCGGGCTGGGTTCCGACATGGCGACCGGTTCAGGGGTCGGGCGGCCGAAGAAGATCAAGGCGGCGACCAGCACCAGGGCCAGCGCCGCGACCATCACGGGCAGCCGCGCCGGATCCAGGCCGCGCAGCCGGGCTGTCAGGCTGCGTCGCGCCGTGCCTTCGGCCGGCGCGGCCTGATCGCGCTCAGCCCGCGCAGCTGCGGCTCGCTTGTGGACCGCCTCGGCCCTCGGCGGCAGACGCCGGGCCATAAGTGGCTGGCCGTGGCGGATCACCGCCGAGCCGACCGCCGCCTCATCCGCGGTCCGCAGGCGAGGTTCCTCCACAACGACATGGGGGATGATCCGCGACACGACGACAGGCATCGGCGCGGCGGGTTGCGGGGCCTGCTCGACCTCGATCTGCGGTGCGGTGACGCGCGCCTGCGTCAGTTCGGGCGTGGTGAAGGGGCGGCGGCCATACTGGTCCCGCGCCAGCCGGGACGGCCCGAAGTCGGGCTGGCCGTCGAAGCGGTCGTCACCGGGCCGGGCCGTGAAGCCAGACGGGTGAAACCCCTGTGCGCGTGCGAATTCCTCGGCCTCCTCCAGCGTCCGGCGCGCGACCGCGGCGACGCGCAGCGTCTCGATGTCGCCATTGGCCGCGGGACACCAGTCGAAGGCCAGATCGTCGGCCCCGTAGGGGGTCGAGGACTCGAGCGCCCTGGCGATTGTCGCGGCCGTGTCCGACCCGAAGGGCACGGTGAGCACGGTGTAGAGGATCTGGTCGTCCGGAATCACCAGGATGGTGTCAGGCTCTTTCACCTCGGTACCGGACTGGCGGCGCAGCGCATGCAGCGCCCCCGCGATGTCGCGCCCGGAAAAGGGCGCCTGTCCAAGCACATGCCAACCCGGGCCGTCCCGGTATTCAAGCTGCACGGCCTCTTGCGTGAAGCTCATGGCGAATTCGGGGGGCGCGGCGTGCTGATTCATATGTTTTCGTTGCTCGATCTGCACCGTGCGGTCGTTGCGCGCGATGTCGTTGTCCTCAATCGTTCTCTACCTCAAATTGTGGATCGTTGAAAGAAGAACTGCCACATCTGTGATCGGAATCGCCACGGCCGGGGCTAGGCAGGCCGCGGCCGGCGGGGCATCAATCCAGCAGCGATTGCGCAATCAGAAAGGATCCTTGATGCGACCGATCTTCACCACCGCCCGTGTCCGCCGCGCGGCCCTTGCCGGAGCCGTCGCCGCATTTGCCGCTGCGCCGGTTGCGGCGGCTGCCCAATCCTGCGGAATGGCCGGACCGTCCCGACTGACGGTCAGCGGCCAGGGCCAGTCCCGCGTCGCGCCCGACATGGCGACGGTGCAGCTGGGCGTCACCACGCAGGCCGACAGCGCAGCCGAGGCGATGCGCCTCAATTCCGAACAGCAGACGGCCGTGATCGAGGCGTTGCGCGGCGCCGGCATCGACGAGGCGCAGATCCAGACCTCGGGGCTGACCCTGAACCCACTGATGAACTACCCTGAGAACCAGGCCCCGGAGGTGAGTGGCTATCAGGCCAGCAACATTGTCAGCGTGCGCGTGACCGACCTGGCGCGCACGGGCGAGGTTCTGGATGCCATTGTCGCGGCCGGCGCAAACGAGATCAACGGCATCACCTTCAGCCGCGAGGAGGGGGCCGAGGCGCTGGACCAGGCGCGGCAGGACGCGGTCGCGGATGCGCGGCGCAAGGCCGAGGTGTTGGCCGAGGCGGCCGGCGTGACCCTGGGCCCGATCATTGCGTTGCGCGACCTCCCGACGGTCGGCGGCGGCCCGCGCCCGATGATGCGCATGGACGCCACGATGGCGGAATCGGTGCCCGTGCAGCCCGGCCAGGTCGAGATGTCGTCACAGGTCGAGATCGAATACGGCCTGACCGGCGATGCCGCCTGCGCACCGATGCACGGCGGCAAGCCGCACGGCCACGGCAAGGGCGGGCGCGGCAAGGCAGGGCACGGTCCCGCTGATGATCATCACGGGCCGGGCCGCGATGGGGATCGTCCTGCTCGGGACGATGACGCCGCCGAGGTGGTCCCGCCGATGCCGGGCGACGGTGCCCCGGCCCCTGACGAGCCGATTGTTCCCGGCATCGAAAAGCCGCTGCCGGACGCGCCAGCGAACTGATCGGCCTGGCCGGGGGCTTCCCCGGTCAGCACGCCTCAGGCGGTCGCCTTGGCCAATGCCTGGTCGAGGTCGGCGATCAGGTCGTCAGGATCCTCGATGCCGATTGAAAGGCGCACGACCTCGGGACCGGCGCCGGCTGCGCGCTGCTGATCCTCGGTCAGCTGGCGGTGGGTGGTCGAGGCGGAATGGATCACCAGCGACCGCGCGTCGCCCAGGTTTGCAACATGGCTGAACAGCTGCAGCGCGTCGACCAGCTTGACCGCCGCGGCATAACCGCCCTTGATCGCGAAGGTGAAGAGCGCCCCCGCCCCCTTGGGATAGCATCGCTGCGCCGTCGCGTTCGAGGGCGAGGTCTTTAGCCCGGCATAGGTCACCCCATCGACGCGCGGATCGGCCTGCAGCCATTCCGCAACCATCTGGGCGTTGGCGACGTGACGCTCCATCCGCAGGGCCAGGGTCTCGATGCCCATCAGCGTGTAATGCGCCCCCTGCGGGTTCATCGTCATCCCCAGGTCGCGCAGCCCGATGGCGATGCCGTGGAAGGTGAAGGCGAGGGCGCCGAAGGTCTCGTGGAACTTCAGCCCGTGATAGGCGGGTTCTGGGGCGGACAGGCTGGGGAACTTGTCGCTGGCCGACCAGTCGAAGCGGCCGCTGTCCACGACCACGCCGCCGGTCACTGTCCCGTTGCCCGTCATGTATTTTGTCAGGCTGTGCACGACCAGCGTGGCCCCCATCTCGATGGGGCGGCAGAGGTAAGGGGTGGCCAGCGTGTTATCTACGATCAGCGGAATGCCCGCCGCGTCCGCGACGGCGGCCACGGCAGAGATATCGGTCACATGGCCGCCCGGGTTGCCAATCGATTCGCAGAAGATCGCGCGCGTGTCGCCGTCGATGGCTGCCCGCAGCGCATCAGCGTCGTCGATATCGACGAACCGCGCGCTCCACCCAAAGCGGCGGATCGTGTGGCTGAACTGCGTGATGGTCCCGCCATAGAGCCGGGTCGAGGCCACGATGTTGCGCCCCGGTTCCATCAGCGAAAACAGCGCCATGATCTGCGCGGCATGCCCGGACGAACAGCAGACCGCCCCGGCGCCACCTTCCAGCGCGGCGATGCGGGACTGCAGCGCCGCAACCGTCGGGTTCGTCAGCCGCGAATAAATGAAGCCGACCTCTTGCAGGTTGAAAAGCCGCGCGGCGTGTTCGGCGTCGCGAAAGGCATATGCCGTCGTCTGATAGATCGGCACCTGCCGCGCGCCGGTGGCGGGATCGGCCGCGGCGCCGGCATGGATCGCCAGCGTGTCGAAGCCGTGGTCCTGGGTCATGTCATCCTCCCCTGATGTCACGGCCACCTTAGCTGTGGCCCGCCGGCCGTCCAACGTCAGCGTGCCTGCCGCCGCGCCATGAAGGCCAGTTTTTCGAACAGCGCCACGTCCTGTTCGTTCTTCAGCAGCGCGCCGTGCAGGCGCGGCAGCATCGTGGCGGGATCGCGCTTCAGATCCTCGGGGGCCAGATCCTCGGCCAGGATCAGCTTGAGCCAGTCGAGGAACTCGCTTGTCGACGGCTTCTTCTTCAGCCCCGGCACCTCGCGAAGGTCCACGAACTGCGACAGGGCGGCATCCAGCAGGGCGGGCTTCAGGCCGGGATAATGCACCTCGACGATGGCCTTCAGCGTCTCGGCGTCCGGGAAACGGATATAGTGGAAGAAGCAGCGGCGCAGGAAGGCGTCGGGCAGCTCTTTCTCGTTGTTGGAGGTGATGATGACCACGGGACGGTGTGTGGCGCTGACGGTCTGGCCGGTCTCGTAGACGTGGAACTCCATCCGGTCGAGTTCCTGCAGCAGGTCGTTCGGAAACTCGATATCGGCCTTGTCGACCTCGTCGATCAGCAAGACCGTGCGGGACGGCGCCTCGAACGCCTGCCACAGCTTGCCCTTGCGGATGTAGTTGGCGACGTCGTGGACGCGTTCGTCGCCCAGCTGGCTGTCGCGCAGGCGGCTGACGGCGTCGTATTCATAAAGCCCCTGCTGCGCCTTCGTCGTGGATTTCACGTGCCATTCGATGATGGGCATTCCCAGGCTGGCGGCCACCTGCCGGGCCAGTTCGGTCTTGCCGGTCCCCGGCTCTCCCTTGACCAGAAGCGGGCGTTCCAGGGTCACGGCCGCGTTGACGGCCATGGCCAGGTCCGGTGGCGCGACATAGCGGTCGGTGCCGGAAAACTCCATGTAAACTCTCCTTTTCGAAGAACCGCTTGGCGCGGGAAGACATCACATTGCAGATTACGCATGATGAGCACCTTCAATCCTAGTGACAAGACGGGCGTCATACTTTATGGGGGCGCGCAAGGTGCCGGTAATTTTGCTCCGCCCGGCGCCGCCGGAGGATGTATGAAAGCCCAGACCTTCCTGCCACAGGATTATCGTCCCGCCGAGGACGAGCCCTTCATGAACGACCGTCAGCTTGAATATTTCAGACGGAAACTGGAAGCCTGGAAACAGGAGCTGCTGGATCAGTCGGCCGAGACGCTGGAGGGCCTGCAGGACAGCGCCCGCGCCGTCCCTGACCTGGCGGACCGCGCCAGCGAGGAAACCGACCGCGCCCTTGAACTTCGCACCCGCGACCGCCAGCGCAAGCTGGTCAGCAAGATCGACGCGGCCCTGCGCCGGATCGAGACGGGCGAATACGGCTATTGCGAGATGACCGGAGAGCCGATCAGCCTGCGCCGCCTGGACGCGCGCCCCATCGCGACCATGACGCTGGAGGCGCAGGAGCGTCACGAGCGCAAGGAGCGGGTCCACCGCGACGACTGAGGTTTCGCTGGCAGGCTCGCCCTGCCGGAGGTGACGATGGGTTTCCTTTCGGATCGTTCGGCGACCGTCGTTGGTGCCGGGATCGGCGGCCTGACGGCGGCGCTGGCCCTGGCCCGCAGGGGCGCGCGCGTTACCGTCATCGAAAAGGCGCCTGCGCTGACCGAGGTTGGGGCCGGCATCCAGCTGTCAGCGAATGCCGTGCGGGTGCTGGATGCCCTAGGCTTGGCTGCGGCGCTGGACGCTGCGTCCTTGCGGACAGAGGCCGTGCAGCTGAACGATCACAGGGGCCGCCGCGTCCTGCGGATGGACCTTGTCGCCCACCGACCGCAGGCGCGCTTTCTTCTGATCCATCGCGCGCGCCTAATTACGCTTCTGGCCCAGGCTGCGGCCGACGCGGGTGTCATCCTGCGCCTCGGCCAGGACGTCGACACGGTCCCAGATGCGCCGCTGGTCGTGGCCGCAGACGGCCTGAAAAGTCGTCTCCGGGCAGAACTGAACGGGCGCGAGGTTCCGTTCTTCACCGGCCAGACCGCATGGCGGGCCCTGATCCCGATCACAGGCACCGCCATTCCCGAAGCGCAGGTCTTCATGGGGCCGGGGCGTCACCTCGTCAGCTATCCTCTGGCGGGCGGCCTGCGCAATATCGTGGCCGTCGAGGAGCGCCGCGACTGGCAGGAAGAAGGCTGGTCCCATCCCGGCGATCCCGCCGACCTGCGGACGTCCTTCGCAGCCTTCGGCGGCCCGGTACCCGAATGGCTGGCCGCGGTGCGGCAGGTCCATCTGTGGGGGCTGTTCAGGCACGATGTTGCGTCACGCTGGCACGACGACCGACTGGTCCTGCTGGGCGACGCCGCGCATCCGACGCTGCCATTCCTGGCGCAGGGTGCTGGCATGGCGATCGAGGATGCCTGGGTTCTGGCTGCCTGTCTGGACGCCGATGCGGATCAGGGCGCCGCGCTGCGACGTTACCAGTCGCTGAGGCAGCCGCGCACACGCCGGATCGTCGATGCGGCAAGCGCGAACGCGCGGAACTATCACCTGCAGGGGGGCAGGCGCCTTCTGGGGCATGCGGCGCTGCGGGTCGTTGGTCGCGTGGCGCCCGGATTCATGCCCGGACGCTTCGACTGGCTTTACGACCACGATCCCGTGGCCGAGGGCCCGCGCTAGACGGCGTGCTCCACGGCAGCCACGATGTCGTCGACGACCTGCGCTAGGACGGTCTCGTCCTCGGCCTCGGCCATGACGCGGATCAGGGGCTCGGTGCCGGACTTGCGGATCAGGACGCGGCCGTGGCCGGCCAGGCGCGCCTCGGCATGGGCGATCACGCGGCGGACATCGTCCTGTGACAGCGGATCGGCGCCGGGGGCATAGCGGACGTTCTTCAGCATCTGCGGCACCGGGTCGAACTGGGTCACAAGTTCGCTGGCGGTGCGCCCGGTTTCGGCCATCGCACCCAGGACCTGCATCGCCGCCACCAGCCCGTCGCCTGTCGTGGCATAGTCGGTCATCACGATATGGCCCGACTGTTCACCACCCAGGTTGAAGCCGCCCTCGCGCATCCGCTCGACCACATAGCGGTCGCCGACCTTGGTGCGTTCGAGCCGCAGGCCGCGCCCGCCGAGGAAATGTTCAAGGCCCAGGTTGGACATCACCGTCGCCACCAGCGCACCGCCCGCCAGCCGGCCCTGTTCCGCCCAGCGAACGGCCAGTAGCGCCATGATCTGGTCGCCATCGGCCACACGGCCGGTCTCGTCGACGATCACGACACGGTCGGCATCGCCGTCGAGGCTGATGCCCAGATGCGCGCCATGTTCACGCACGGCGGCCGCACAAGCCTGGGGGTGCGTGCTGCCGACGCCGTCGTTGATGTTGAAGCCGTCGGGTTTCACCCCAAGCGGGACGACCTCGGCGCCCAGTTCCCACAGGACATCCGGTGCGGCGCGATAGGCGGCGCCATGGGCGCAGTCGATGACCACCTTCAGCCCGTCCAGCCGCAGCTTCGAGGGCAGGGTCGTCTTGGCATATTCGATATAGCGACCGCTGCCGTCGTCGATACGCTTGGCACGGCCGATGTTCGAGGGCTGTGCGGGCTCGATCTCGCTGGCGACGATGTCCTCGATCTCGGTCTCGGCCTCGTCGGACAGCTTGAAGCCATCGGGGCCAAAGAACTTGATGCCGTTGTCCTCGGCCGGGTTGTGGCTGGCCGAGATCATGATGCCCAGGTCGGCGCGCATCGACCGCGTCAGGTATCCCACCGCCGGCGTCGGCACCGGTCCCAGCAGCAGGACGTTCATGCCTGTACTCGTCAGCCCTGCCGTCAGCGCGTTTTCCAACATGTAGCCCGAGAGCCGGGTGTCCTTGCCGATCACAACCCGATGGCGGTTGCGGCCGTCGCGGCGAAAGTACCGGCCCGCCGCCGCGCCAAGACGCAAGGCCATCTCGGCCGTCATGGGGTGGCTGTTCGCGCGCCCGCGCACGCCGTCGGTTCCGAAAAGCTTCCTGCTCATGTCACTGCCTTCTCGTTATCATTGAGGGCAGCGATAAGGCGCAGCCCCTGTGCATGTTCCGCGACGTCGTGGACGCGGTGGATCTGGATGCCCTGCGCCGCTGCGGCGACCGTCAGCGCCAGCGTGCCCGGAATCCGGTCGGCGGGCGAGGCCGCGCCGCCAATGTCGCCGATAAAGCGCTTCCGCGAAATGCCCAGAAGGACCGCGCAGCCCACACCGTGAAACAATGAAATCCGGCGCAAAATCGCCAGGTTATGCGCCTGCGTCTTGCCAAATCCGATTCCCGGATCGATTACGATCCTGTCCTTGTGGATTCCCGCTGCGACCGCCCCCGCCACGCGATCTTCAAGCGCGTCATAGACATCCAGAAGGACGTCGTCGTAGCGCGGGTCCTGCTGCATCGTCGCCGGCAGGCCCTGCGCGTGCATCAGGCAGACCGGAACCTGCGCCTGCGCCACCAAAGGCGCCAGTTGCGGGTCGAAGTCGAACCCCGAGACGTCGTTCACCAGCCCCGCACCGGCGGCAAGCGCAGCCTTGGCCACGGCCGCCTTGCGGGTGTCGATCGAAATCGGGGCACTCCTGGCCAACCCCTCGATCACCGGCACGACGCGGGCAATCTCCTCGGCATCAGGCACCTCGGCTGCGCCGGGACGGGTCGATTCGCCGCCGATGTCCAGAATGTCCGCACCTGCGGATATGAGCGACCGGGCCTGCTGCAGGGGGTCGTATTGTCCGCCGTCAGAAAAGCTGTCGGGCGTCGCATTGACGATCCCCATCAGGCGCGGGCGGTCCAGCGGCAGGTCCATCACCGGCGTGCGGGCCGAGGTCAGCTTGTCGATGATCTCTGCCGGTGCGGTGTCGGTCACGACCGGCTCATGGCCCCGCTGCAGGCGCTCGAAACAGGAAAAGCCCGTCCAGCCGCCGGCAAGGCGCCAACGCCCGCCTTCGGCCTGGGGGATGGGGCGGTAGTAGACGCGGTCATCCGGCATCGATGCGCCCGTCAATGGGTGTCCGGGCGCGCACCAAGCCGCCCAGTCAGCCAAACCGCAAGCTGGTCCGGGGCGTCCCCTGCGGCCGGATCGTCCACTGCAAGCCGTGACGGTGCCCAGACCACGGACTGCCGCTGCTGGATCGACGCGTCGATCTCGGTCCTCGTCTCGGCGACTTCCAGCGCCAGTTCACCTGCAAGCGCCCAGGCCGACTGATCCAGTGCCAGAAGCTTGACCCGCCGGGCATTGCGTGCCGGGGGCAGCGGAAGATCGGGCGCAGGCGGCACCAGCACCACGGCGCCTACGGGCAAGGCGGTGGCGGCATCCCAGACCTTTACGCAGACATGCGGCGCGGCGGTTTTGACAGGCACCCGCCCCGCATCGCGGGTGATGGACACGCCAAGCGCGCCCGGCCCGCGATCCAGCTTCTCGACCGTGACGGCTACGCTGGCGGCGCGCGGGTGCGCCAGGACCTCGGCCGCGATCTTCTCGGCCAGTGTTTCGACCAAATTGTAGCGCTGGTCCGCCAACGCGGTGGATACGGCCTGGGTCAGGACGTCATAGGACAGGATGTTGTCGACGTGATCGTCGCTGCCGGCGACCGTCTCTTTCAGGTCGACGGTGACGTTGAAGCGCAGGCGCTGGTCCAGACCGCGTTCGGACTGGAAGGCGCCAATCTCGGCAGAGATGACATGGTCGCGCAGGAAGATGCGGTCAGGATGTTTCATATCCGTCATTCACCGCAATTCACCGCTGTGGGCAAGCCCCAGCCGCGTCAGTTGGACGCCACGCGCTGGTTGCCGCGATAGAAGATGTGGCGCCCGATCTGCACCGTCTTCTGGAAGCGGCGCGACCACGAGGGGCGGACCGCCGGCGTGTGGAAGTAAGTCGCCCCGCCCGTCAGCTGGCGAGGGGCGCCCGCCAGCGCCTCGGCCGCGATGTCGCGGGCGCGCAGGAAGGCGGACTTGTTGCGGATCGGCTTGGCGCCACCGATGGTATAGCTGAACTGGCTGGGCTGGTTGATCACGCCGCAGACCGTGCTGGGGAAGGCGCCGCTGTCGACGCGGTTCAGGATCACCTCAGCCACGGCCTGCTGGCCTTGGCGGCCCTCGCCGCGCGCCTCGTGGTAGAGCGCCTCGGCCAGGCACTGCAGATCGGCTTTACTGTAGCTGTTGCGGGCGCTGGCCAGGTGCAGCGTCTCGACCGGCGCGTCCTCGGTCATCTCGATCTCGACCGGGTCGGCGTCGGTGAACAGCAGCGGCGTGGGACGCGGCGTGTTCGCCGCGGCGGCCGTGCCGAAGAGACCACCACCAGACGAGAAGAGGGAACCATTCCCCCCAGCGGCGGCACCCGAGGCGATAAGAGGCGTGGCGATGGCAGCACAAAGACAGGCGTGCGCCAGCCGATCGAGCAGCATGGGCATGTTCAGTCCTATAAACTTCGCCCGTTGAAAGGGCGTTAAGGTCAAGGCGCCGAGAGCAGATCGGCGCGCAACAGCGTCAGAGAAATGCTTAAGGTTTTAGGGATCGCGGGTTCCATCCCACTTCCCCGTGAGACGCCGGGATCGCCGACTTCCGGCCAAACGAGGCAAGTTCCCGCCGCGCGAATTCCGCCGATCCGGCAAGTTCCGGCCGATCACGCCGCCGTGATGCTGCACGGCAGCATCGGTTTCAAGCAGGGGTTGTCGGCTTATTCCGAATCACAGGCCATGCGCGACCTGATCGCGGATTGCGCAGCAGCAAGCCGGGCGACGGGCACCCTGAAGGGGGAACATGACACATAGTCGATGTCGGCGGCGTGACAGAAAGCGATGGATTCAGGATTCCCGCCATGTTCGCCGCAGACGCTGAGGGTGATGGACGGTTTCTGCTGCCGCGCCCGCCGGACGCCGGTCAGCAGCAACTCTCCAACGCCGTCCTGGTCGAGGACGTGGAAGGGATCCTCGGCATAGACGCCCTGTCCGACATAGGTGCCCATGAAGCGGCCGGCGTCGTCGCGCGACAGGCCATAGGTCATCTGCGTCAGGTCGTTCGTGCCAAAGGACAGGAAGGCCGAGTGGGCTGCGATGTCGCCGGCGCGCAGCGCGGCGCGGGGCGTTTCGACCATGACCCCCAGACGGAAGGTAAAATCGGCCCGCATCTCGTTCCTGACGGCGGCGGCGACGGCGTCGATGCGGGTTTTGACCAGCTCGACCTCTCGCATGGCGCTGACAAGGGGGATCATGATTTCGGGAACGACGGGATCGCCCTTGCGGCTCGCCTCGACCGTCGCCTCGAAGATGGCGCGGGCCTGCATGTCATAGATTTCGGGGACGGTGATCCCCAGGCGAACGCCGCGCATGCCCAGCATCGGATTGAATTCCGTCAGCGCCTCGACACGGCGGGTGACGTGGGACAGGGGCAAATCGAGCGATTCCGCCAGTTCGCGCAGGCCGTCACGATCGTGGGGCAGAAATTCGTGCAGGGGTGGGTCGAACAGGCGGATGGTGACGGGCAGGCCAGCCATGATCTCGAACAGGCGCGTGAAGTCCTTGCGCTGCATCGGCAGGATACGCTCGAGCGACAGGCGGCGGTCCTCGGGGCTATCGGCAAAGATCATCTCGCGCATGGCGGGCAGGCGCTCGGCGTCGAAGAACATGTGCTCGGTGCGGCAAAGGCCGATGCCCTTGGCATGAAAGCGCCGGGCGGTGATGGCATCCTCGGGCGTGTCGGCGTTGGCGCGCACATCAAGACCGCCGGCCTCGGCCGCCCAGTCCAGAAGCTGGGTGAAGGCGTCGTCCAGCGCCGGCGGCAGAAGGGTCGCGGCCCCGGCCAGCACCTCGCCCGAGCTGCCGTCGATCGTGATCTCGTCCCCCTCGTGCAGCAGCTGGTCGCCGGCGCGGAGTGTGCGGGCGCGGGCGTCGATGGCAAGGCCAGTCGCGCCGACAATGCAGGGAAGCCCCAGCCCCCGCGCGATGACGGCTGCGTGGCTGGTGGTGCCGCCACGCTCGGTCAGGACGGCGACCGAGGCGTGCATGCCGCGGATATCTTCGGGCACCGTCTCGCGCCGGACCAGGACGCAGGCCTCGCCCCGGGCATGAGCCGACTGGGCGGCGGCGGCCGAGAACACGATCCGGCCGGTGGCGGCGCCGGGACTAGCATCGATGCCGCGGGCGATCAGCTTGCGCGGGACGCGAGGATCAACCTGGTGGTGCAGAAGATCGGCAAGGGCCCGTGGTTCGACCCGCATGAGGGCCTCGTCATGGGGGATGACGCCGTCGCGGGCCAGGCTGACGGCGATCCTGACGCTGGCCCGGCTGCTGCGCGTCACGCGCGTGGCGTCGATGACCGAGATGCGGCCCTCGGTCACGACGAACTCGATCTGCATCTCCTCGCGCAGGCGCTCTCGTGCAGCGATGCCGAAGCGGACAAGATCGGCGAAGATTTCGGGGGCGGTGTCCTGCAGCGATGGGCCCCGTTCGTCGCTGGTCAGAAACAGCGTCTCGGCCCCGCTTCCGACAGTGGCGCCGTGATGCTGCCCCCGAAAACGGCCGGTGACGCGCGGGGCGCCGGTAACCGGGTCAATGAACTGGATGGTGCCGGACCCGCAAAGTCCCGGCCCCAGCGCCAGCGCCATTTCCTGCACCACCAGTCCCAACGGCGCATCCGGCGGCGCACCCTTGGCCTGGCGCAGAAGACGGGCGGTGGGGCCGTCCCAGGCGCGTGCCATGCTGCGCAGGACTTCGGCCAGCTGCTCGGCCGGGTCCTGCGGGAAGGGGGCGTCCATTTCGTCCCGGTAGCATCGCAGCGCCTCGGCCAGTGCGTTGGGGCCGTCCTGCGTGAACATGTCGGGGTCAAGGCGGGCAATGTGGGTCGCATAGCTTTGCACGAAGGCCAAATAGATCGCGTCGGCATTGTCCTGCCCGATCAGACCGACCAGCCGTTCATGCAGCGAGTCGTTGATCCCGACGTTGAGAATCGTTCCCGGCCCACCCCAGTCCGGCATCACGGCCGAGGGGCGGACGCTGACCAGCCCGCTGCCAGCGAAGACGTCGCGCAGCGCATCGGGATGCACCCGCCGCCCCTGGGCGATCATCCTGACGGTGTCGGCAGAAATCGCGAAACTGCGGGGCACCGGAAGCTGCATCCGCACCAGCCGCTGGAGGCATTTGGCACGCCACCCGTGGTCGGCGCGGTCGATCCGGCCGGAAGGCGTGATCTCGGTCGCCTCGCTGATGTCGTGCATGTTCATGAGGCAGCAGCATGGCTCCGGCGGGGCATTGCCGCAAGTGCCAAAACGTATGGCCGCCCCGTCTGCAAGCGGCAGTTTCTGATGACATGATCAGTCTGCACAAACGTATCCGGCATGTCAGCACAAAGGCCGCCGCCAAGATGGAGATCCGCGCGTCACAATCCTCATAAAGGAACCGGCCTCGGTGGGCCATTTTTCGCAG
>NZ_JAOTBE010000036.1 GCF_026162645.1 Paracoccus rhizosphaerae | reverse complement strand
CTTGGCCAAATCCAGGCCGATGATGCTAACCTCTTCCATGGACGCTCCCCTCCGTAGCGGTGCTTCAACACCCGCCACCATGGCACATCGATGCCGCCGGGGGGCGTCCAATCCATCGCTTGCGCACCCTGATGGCTCCGCGCCCGGCGCGCTTGCCCTAAAACCACCTGCCGACTACCAATCTCAAACCGGCAGACTCTCGTCATGACCGAGGGACCGACAGGGGGCAGGTCACAGGGAGAACCACTTTTCAGGCGGTAGGCCAGTCGGGCATCGTGCAGCTGATCCCTGTCACATCACCCTGCGGCTGAAGAGATTGAGAGGCGACAATGACAGGGCTCTAGGCGAACGTAAAGTTGCCTGATGCCAATCCCCACGCGGCGAAGTGCGAACTCGACCCAGCGGAGGAGGGTCTTGGTTCCGTGCTTTTCAATGAAGCAGAAGATCGAACAGGGATCTGGCATCCAAGCCCGGCCGCAGCATTTTGGTCCGCCTTCACGGTCAAGGATCGCGGTCGGCTGCGAGGCAGCTATCCGAGTACCGCTCACCCGATCCGGTAGTTCGGCGACTCCCGCGTGATCTGCACGTCGTGGACGTGGCTTTCCTTCAGACCTGCACCGGTGATGCGCACGAACTGGCAGTTCTTGCGCATCTCGGGCACGGTGGCGCAGCCGGTATAGCCCATCGCCGCGCGAAGACCACCGACGAGCTGGTGGATGACCGTTCCCGCAGGGCCCTTATAGGGCACCTGCCCCTCGATCCCCTCGGGGACCAGCTTGTCGCTGGCGGCGTCCTTCTGGAAGTAGCGGTCGGCCGAGCCACGCGCCATAGCGCCCAGGGAACCCATGCCGCGATAGGATTTGAAGCTGCGACCCTGATAGAGGATCATGTCGCCGGGGCTTTCGTCGGTGCCGGCGATCGCGCTTCCCACCATCGCGCAACTGGCACCCGCAGCGATGGCCTTGGCGAAATCGCCCGAAAACTTGATGCCCCCGTCCGCGATGATCGGCACGTCCCCTGCAGCCGAGGCCGCGTCCATGATCGCTGTCAGCTGGGGCACGCCCACCCCGGCCACGATGCGCGTCGTGCAGATCGAGCCGGGACCGATCCCGACCTTCACCGCATCCGCCCCAGCGTCGATCAGGGCTCGCGTTCCTTCGGCGGTGGCGACGTTGCCGGCCACGACCTGCACGTCGTTCGACAGCGCCTTCACCCGCTCGACCGCCCGAGCAACGCCGGCAGAATGGCCATGAGCCGTGTCGATCACCACCATATCGACGCCAGCTTCGATCAGGGCCTGGCTGCGCTCGAAGCCCTCATCCCCCACGGTCGAGGCAGCGGCCACGCGCAGCCGCCCCAGGTCGTCCTTGCAGGCCAGCGGGTTCAGAACAGCCTTCTCGGTATCCTTCAGCGTCAGCAGACCAGTCAGTTTGCCGTTGCCGTCGGTGACCAGCAGCTTCTCGATCCGGCGCGACTTCATCAGGCTGATCGCCTCGGCGCGGTCTGCGGGCTCTCGCAGGATCGCCAGGTTGTCGGCCGTCATCATCGCCCGCACCGGCGTCTTGTCGTCGCTGGCAAATCGCATGTCACGGTTCGTCACGATGCCGACCACGCGCCCACCCGCATCGACGACCGGAAAGCCCGTGACGTTGTAGCGGTCCTGAAGCGCCTTGGCGTCGGCCAGGGTCTGGTCGGGCGTCAGGGTGATCGGACTATAGACGATGCCGGATTCAAACCGCTTCACGCGGCGCACCTCGGCGGCCTGCTGCTTGGTTGTCAGGTTGCGGTGGATCACGCCCATCCCGCCCGCCTGCGCCAAGGCGATGGCCATCCGGCTTTCGGTAACGGTATCCATCGCCGACGACAGAAGCGGGATGTTCATCCGGATGGCACGGGTGACGTGGGTGGTCACGTCGGCGGTCGACGGCAGCACCGTCGAGGCGGCCGGAACCAGAAGAACGTCGTCGAAAGTGAGAGCCTCACGAATCTGCATGGGGGTGTCCTTGCGGCAAGATCGTTTGGCAGTTTCCCCTTTCACGCCAACGCTGATTTGTCCAGCCCGAGGCGACACGTTGCATGTCGGCCACGGTCCTTTGCCATGCTCGCCCGAACGTGACGTTAGTGACCACCGCCGATTGACCCGTAACGGTTGTGCGATACGGTGACGAAAAGCGGGCGCATATGCTCAATCTGGGAGGAAGATGATGAAGATCGCATTGTCCGGCATGGCCGTTCTGATGCTTGGAGCCGCGCCGCTTATGGCCGGGGGGATCGAACGCGCACCGCAGTCACTGGCGCCGCTGTTCGAGGAAGGGAACTATGCCGAGCTGAGCTTTGGCGGCGTCGACCCTACGGTCGAGGGTACAGACCGTTTCTCAACGACCGGCTTCCAGACCGGCGACGTTGCCCAGGGCTATGGCTTCTCGGGATTAGCTTACAAGCATCAAATCACACCGAACATCTCAGCAGCGATAATTATCGAGCAGCCGTTCGGCGCTGACATCCTGTACCCGTCACAGCCTGGTTTCCCGCCCACTGAAGCTACCGGCTCACCCTTGCTCGGCGGCACTCGTGCTCGGGTCGACTCTACAACCTTCACTGCGTTGGGGCGTTATAGCCTCCCAAGCAACTTCTCTGTCCACGGCGGCATCCGTGGATCTCGCGCCGACGGCTCTGTCACGCTTGACGGGTGTGCCTATTCCAATCCGCTTGTTCCAACACCTTGTGCCGGAGGCGTACAAGGCTATAATGTTGACCTTGAGAGTGACACTGCGATTGGATGGGTTGCGGGTGTTTCTTGGGAACGCCCCGAAATTGCTGCTCGCGTGTCACTTACCTACAATTCGGACGTCGAGCACGAATTCCGCACCCGCGAATCTTTGATAATCGACCCGGACGGGCTAGGGCCAATACCTGTCGTGCCAGCCATTGACGAGACCTCGACCACAAAAGTTTCGACACCAGAGAGTTGGAACCTCGAGTTCCAGACCGGAGTCGCCCCTGGCACCTTGCTATTTGGCTCGATCAGATGGGTAGACTGGTCATCGTTTCGGGTAGATCCGCAAGCATTTGTTCGCGCAACCGGGGGCGGATTGGTCGACCTGGAAGACACGACGACATACACTTTAGGAGTCGGGCGACAGTTCACCGACAGCTGGTCAGGCTCAGCCTCGTTCACCTTCGAGCCTAAAGGTGATGAACTTGTTTCACCTTTGGCGCCGACAACAGGGCGAAAGGGCATCACACTGGCCGCCATATATGACCAGGGTACTGTTCGAATTACGACTGGAGTGAATTACACCAAACTCGGTGACGCGTCTCCCCAGACGCGGGACGAAGCACGTGCGGACATGCGGGACGCAGATGCTTGGGGTTTGGGCGTCCGGATAGGCTATCGCTTCTAAGCTTGAAACAAAAATCGTTCAGACGGCCCCGCCTTCCGGTGGGGCCGTGTGTTGTTTAGCCAAACGTCCTCATCTCCAGAGATGTCTCGAAGTGAGGCAGGCGCCGGGTTCCGGCGCAAGGCGCATTGATCCGATCCGACATGTCTCTGCGAAAGCGACCAAGAACGCAGCGTTTCCTTCGTGGCCTCGGATGCGCGCGTCGTACCCTTCCCTTGACCGGTTGCTATGAGTAGCTAAAGGGGACTTTATAAGGGAACCGCGGATGATCTATCGCAATGCAGCAGAGTGGCAGAGCGCCCCTTCACGACGGATCGTGCTTTTCGGCATGTCCGGCCTTGGGAAGACCTATCTCGCCTCGATGCTGCGTGGGACCGGCGACTGGTTCCACTACTCGGTCGATTACCGCATCGGCACGCGCTACATGGGTGAATACATCGCCGACAACTTCAAGCGCGAGGCGATGAAGGTTCCGTTCCTGCGCGACCTGCTGATGTCGGACAGCGTCTACATCGCCAGCAACATCACCTTCGACAACCTGGCCCCGCTCTCCACCTACCTTGGCAAGCCTGGCAGCCCCAGCCGCGGCGGGCTGCCCTTTGGCGACTACTGCCAGCGCCAGAACCAGCACCGCCGGGCCGAGATCGCGTCGCTTCTGGACACGCGCCACTTCATGGACCGTTCCCGCGACATCTATGCCCTGCCGCATTTCGTCTGCGACAGCGGCGGGTCCATCTGCGAAGTCGTGGACCCGGACGATCCCGACGATCCCGTTCTGACCGCGCTCGAGCGTGACCTGCTTCTGGTCTGGATCAGGGGCAGCGACGCGCACACTGCGGAGCTGGTCCGTCGCTTCGACAAGGCGCCGAAGCCGATGTATTACCAGCCGCAGTTCCTGGAGCAGGCCTGGATCGCCTATCGGGTCGAGAAGGGCCTCGAGGAGGCGCAGGTCAACCCTGACGACTTCATCCGCTGGACCTATGCCCGCGCCCTCGCCCACCGCCAGCCGCGCTATCAGGCCATGGCCCGCCGCGGGGTGACCATCCTCGCCGAGGAAGTGGCCGACGTTCGCGACCCCCACGACTTCAACGACCTGATCGCCCGCGCCATTGCGCGCAAGGACAGCTGACATGCCGATCACCCTGAACGAGAACCTGCCCGCCTATCGCATCCTCTCCGAGGAGGGCGTCATGGTGATGTCCCCCGGTCGCGCCGCGACCCAGGACATCCGTCCGCTGCGGATCGGCCTGCTGAACCTGATGCCCAAGAAGATCCAGACCGAGAACCAGTTTGCCCGGGTCATCGGCGCAACCCCCCTGCAGATCGACTTTCAGCTGATCCGCATGTCGGATCACGAGAGCCGCAACACCGCCGCCGATCACCTTGAAAGCTTCTATCGCCCCTTCCGCGAGGTCGAGGCGACCGGAGAAAAATTCGACGGCCTGATCATCACAGGCGCCCCGATCGAGCATCTGCCCTTCGAGCAGGTCACCTATTGGGACGAACTGACCCGCGTCTTCGCCTGGACCCAGACCCATGTCCATTCGACCTTCGGCGTCTGCTGGGGCGGTATGGCGATGGCCTGGCATTTCCATGGCCTTCCAAAGCACATCCTGCCCGCCAAGGCCTTCGGCTGCTTCAGGCACCGCAACCTGGCCCCGGCCTCTCCCTATCTGCGCGGGTTTTCCGACGACGTGCTGGTCCCCGTCAGCCGCTGGACCGAGATCCGGCAGGAGGATGTCGATGCCCGCCCTGCCCTGACGACGCTTCTGGCCAGCCCCGAGGTCGGACCCTGTCTGCTGGCCGATCCGGATCACCGTGCGATCTATGTCTTCAACCACTTCGAATACGACAGCACGACGCTGAAAGAGGAACACGACCGCGACATGGCGGCGGGCAAGCCGGTCGATGTCCCTGCCAACTATTATCCCGACGACGACATCACGCAGGCGCCCCTGAATCGCTGGCGCAGCCATGCCCACCTGCTCTACGGTAACTGGATCAACGAGATCTACCAGACGACATGGTATGACATGTCGCGCATCGGAGAAGGATGACAGATGGCCGATCCCCAGCCCATGCCGGACCTGCCGCTTGTCGGGCAGATCACCGACTATCTGAACGAGGGCGCGCCGCCCGAGATCCGCAAGGCCATCGCCAAGGGCGGGCGCAAGGATGTGCTGGACGCGGATTTCCCGTACTCGGACGAGATGGACAAGGGCGACTACGAGGCGCAGATGGCCGACCTTCAGCTGCAGCTGGTCCGCCTGATGCACGACGTCCTTGCAACGGGCAAGCGGCTGGTCGTGCTGTTCGAGGGCCGCGACGCCGCCGGCAAAGGCGGCACGATTGAGCGTGTGCGCGAGAACCTGAACCCTCGTTCCGCCTACGTCGTCGCGCTGCCCAAGCCCAATGAACGCGAGGCGGGCCAGTGGTATTTCCAGCGCTATATCGACTGGCTGCCGGCCGCCGGAGAGATCGCGCTGTTCGACCGCAGCTGGTACAACCGCGGCGTAGTCGAGCGGGTCTTCGACTTCGTGACGGAGCCACAGCGCAACGCCTTCTTCCGCCAGCTTCCGGGCTTCGAGCAGACCTTGGTCGATGACGGCGTGGTGCTGATCAAGCTGTGGCTGAATGTCGGTCGGGCCGAACAGCTGCGCCGGTTCCTGGACCGCGAACAGGACCCGCTGAAGCAGTGGAAGCTCAGCTCGATCGACGTCGAGGGGCTGGCCCGTTGGGACGACTACAGCCGCGCCATCCACGAGACGCTGAACCTGTCCCATTCCCCCATTGCGCCCTGGACTGTCATCAGGTCGGACGACAAGCGCCGCGCCAGGATCGCAGCCATCCAGACGATCCTGAAGTCGGTTGGCTTCGCCGGCCGGGACGACAGCGTCATCGGAGAGATCGACCCCCAGATCGCCGGCGGGCCCGAGCTGCTTCGCAGCTGATCGCGCCTTGGCGCGGCGGCACCGCCATGCCAGAACCTTCCGGAACGATCAGGGAGGGGAACATGGATCTTTCGAATTGCCGCGCCATCGTGACGGGCGGTGCCTCGGGCCTTGGCGCGGCAACCGCCGCGCATTTCCGCAGCCGCGGCGCGCAGGTGGTGGTGCTGGACCGTGACGAGGCCGGCGCTGACGCCGCTGCGGCCATCGGCGCGGGCTTTGCCCGAACCGACGTCACCGCCGAGGCCAGCGTCCAAGCGGCCATCGCCCAAGCGGTCGAAGCCATGGACGGCATCGACGTCTGCGTGAACTGCGCAGGCATCGCGACCGGCGAAAGGACGCTTGGCCGCGACGGGCCGCACCGGCTGGACAGCTTTCGTCGCACCATCGAGATCAACCTGATCGGCAGCTTCAACGTCCTGCGACTGGCGGCCGAGCAGATGGCCCGGAACGGGCGCGACATGAACGGTGTGATCGTCAACACGGCCTCGATTGCCGCATTCGATGGACAGAAGGGCCAAGCAGCCTATGCGGCATCCAAGGCGGGCATCGCAGGCATGACGCTGCCCTTGTCACGCGACCTCTCCAGCCAGGGCATCCGCGTTTGCGCCATCGCGCCAGGCATCTTCGCGACACCGATGCTGAAGGGCCTGCCGTCCGAGGTGCAGGACAGCCTTGCAGCCGAGGTGACCTTTCCCAAGCGACTCGGTGATCCCGACGAATTTGCGCGCCTGGCCGCCTTCATCGTCGAGAACGACTATCTGAACGGAGAGACGATCCGCCTTGATGGCGCCCTGCGGATGCGATAGGCCCGCTTTCACGGCTGCGCGAAGCCCTTGCGCGGTCGTCTGACCGCCCTTAGCGTTGCAGGAAACACGTCTGCAGAGAGGTCTGATTTCATGCGTTTGCTGACAACCACCATTCTGGCAGCGGCAGCCCTGCCCGCCTATGCTGCCGATCCGGAACTGACCGTCTTCGATTGGGCCGGGTTCGAGGAGCCGTCGATCTATCAGGGCTATATGGACAAGCACGGCGACAGCCCGACCTATGCCTTCTATGGCGACGACGACGAGGCGTTCCAGAAGGTCGCGTCCGGTTTTCGCGCCGACGTCATCCATCCCTGCAGCCAGATGGTCGGCAAGTATCGCGACGCGGGCCTGATCGAGCCGTGGGACACGTCGCGCATCCCGAACTTCGACAAGATCGATGAGCGTTTCCTGGACAGCGAGGTTTTCCGCGACGACCAGGGCGTGTGGTTCATCCCGACCGACTGGGGCGCCACCGCCATCGCCTACAACACCGAGACGGTGCCCGAGGAGGACGTGGCCAGCCTCGACGTGTTCGTCGACCCGAAATACCAGGGCCGCACGTCACTGCCAGACAGCTCGGACGACGTCTGGGCGCTGGCCTATCTGGCGACGGGAACGACGGACTGGACCGACGTGACCGACGAGCAGTTCCAGGCCGCCGCCGACTGGCTGCGCCAGGCGCACCAGAACGTCGCCGCCTATTGGGCGGACCCCTCCGAACAGGCGCAGCTGATGGCCTCGGGCGCAGTGGACGTGGCATGGTCGTGGAACGACGGCGTGGTCTATCTGCAGGCGGACGATTACCCCGTCGGCTTCCAGCGCGAGGCCGAGGAGGGATCGTCGACCTTCTTCTGCGGCTATGTGAACGTGAAGGACGGACCGGGCAGCGAAGACAAGGTCTATGACTTCATCAACGCCTGGCTGGAGCCGTCTGCCGGCAAGGCGCTGCTGGACACGATCGGCTATGGCCACACCTCGACCGAGGCGATGGCGACGATCGCCGATGAACCTGCCGTGGCCGAGGGGCTGTCCGAGATTGACGTACCGGTGCTGGCCCAGACCCCGAACGACCCCGAGCAGCGACAGCGCCAGCTGGCCGAGTTCGAAAAGATCAAGGCCGGATTCTGATCTGACAGCGTCTGGGGGCCCTTGCGTCCCCGGACAACTTCGATCCTACAACTCCGCCGAGATGATGATGTCATCGCCTGATACGGCGACCGGCACCGGGTCGAGGCCGCATTCGGCGCCTTGAACAACCTCTCCGGTCGACTTGTCGAAGCTCGCGCCATGCGCGGTGCAAAGCAGCCTGGTTCCGTCAGCCGACAGCAGGTTCGTGCCGCGATAATCCAGCGGCAAATATTGGTGCGGGCAGGCATTGACGAAGGCGAGGATCCTGTCGCCGTCGCGCAGCAGGATCAGCGGAAAATCGCCCCGCTCAGTCGTCACGGTCAGTGGGCGCACGCCGGTAACGTCGGCCGCAGGGCAGATGCGCGTGCCGGGCGGCGGGCTGCTGCTGTAGTCGGTCCAAGCCATGACCTGTGGGCGCGGCAGCCTCCCCGCTGCCGCGCCGCTCCCCCCTACTCGGCCGGGGCGGCGGTCAGGACGCCGCGCCGGATCTGGTCTTCCTCGATGGATTCGAACAGGGCGCGGAAGTTGCCCTCGCCGAAACCATCGTCGCCCTTGCGCTGGATGAACTCGAAGAAGATCGGTCCGATCACCGTTTTCGAGAAGATCTGCAGCAGGATACGGGTCTCGCCACCGCCGACGACGCCTTCACCGTCGATCAGGATGCCGCGCGCCTTCATGCGGTTGATCGGCTCTTCATGGCCCTTCACGCGGCGGTGCGACATCTCGTAGTAGGTATCCGGCGGCCCGGGCATGAACTCCATCCCGGCATCTGCAATCTGGTCGGTGCCCGCGTAGATGTCGTTCGAGGCGATCGCGATGTGCTGGATACCCTCGCCCTTGTACTCGCGCAGGTATTCCTCGATCTGGCTGTGCTCGTCCGTGCTCTCGTTGATCGGGATGCGGATCTTGCCGTCGGGCGAGGTCAGGGCGCGGCTGACGAGGCCCGTCTGCTTGCCCTTGATATCAAAATACTTGATTTCGCGGAAGTTGAACGTGTCGTGGTAGAACTTGTACCACGTGTCCATGTTGCCGCGGATCACGTTGTGCGTCAGGTGATCCAGATAGAAGAAGCCGAACCCCTCGGGGCGCGGGTCAGTCTTGCCCAGCCAGTCGAAATCGGCGTCATAGGCGCTGCCGTCGGCGCCATAGCGGTCGATGAAATAGAGCAGCGATCCGCCGATACCCAGCACGGCGGGCGCATCGATCGACTTGCCGGTCCCGGTATATTCGGTCGCCCCCAGGTCCAGCGCCCGCTTCAGCGCCACCTGGGCGTCGACGACCCGCCAGGCCATGGCAGGGGCGCAGGGACCATGCTCGGCCACGAAACCAGCCGCGTGGCTGTCAGGCTCGGCGTTCAGCAGATAGTTGATATCGCCCTGACGATAGAGCGTGATATCCTTGGTCTTGTGCCTAGCGACCGGGGTGAAGCCCATCTGGCGGAAGATCCGATCAAGCACGGTCGGATCGGTGTGGGCGTATTCGACGAATTCGAAGCCGTCGGTGCCGGCGGGGTTTGCCTGGCTGATGGTCGCCTTGGGGGCGTCGTGCGGAAACGGTCCCATGGTCTCTCCTCCTGTAAGCTTGGAGATATCATACGACCATGGTCATGCACGACGCTTGCAATCGACATCGCTTCGGCCAGATAAGTGCAAGATTGATGCGCGCTCGGCGCACGCGACGCATGAGGTGTGCGTGGATCGATTTGATGATGCCATTCTGACAGCACTGCAGCGCGACGGGGCGCTGACCAATGCCGCCTTGGCCGAGGCTGTCGGCCTCTCTGCGTCGCAGATCTCTCGCCGCCGCGCGGCGCTGGAGGAAGCGGGCATTATCGAAGGCTATTCCGCCCGTCTTTCGCCTGCAAAACTTGGACACGGGTTCCGCGCGATCATCCGCGTCAACCTGCGCGGTCATGGCCAGGGTCGAGAGGAAGAGTTCGCCCGCTTCGTGGCCAGCCAGCCGATGATCCGGTCAGCCTTCTCGGTCTCGGGCGACGCCGACTATATCCTGGACATCAGGGCGCGCGATCTGGACGGTTTTGCCGACTTCGTCCACCGCCACCTTCTGCCACATCCCCAGGTCGCGCAGGTACGGTCCGAGATCGTGCTGAAAACGCTGAAGGACGAACGGGGGGTCCCGCTCTGACTTGCGCGCAGCTCATGATCTTGTCCAGAATTATGAATTTGCTGACGGGCGCAGGGCGGACTATATCACGGGCTTCAAGCGAAAGGCCCTGCCCATGCCCCTGCCCATGTCTGCCGCCTTTGCGGCGCTGAACAAAGCTGCCGCCGAACGCATCCTGATCCTGGACGGGGCCATGGGAACGCAGATCCAGGCCCTCGCCCTGGGCGAGGATGACTATACCGGGCACGGGTCGGGCCACGCCTGCCGCCACCATTCGGATCATCCGCAGACCGGCAACAACGACTTGCTGATCCTGACCCAGCCCGAGGCGGTCGAGCAGATCCACTACAACTATGCCATCGCCGGCGCTGACATCGTCGAGTCGAACACGTTCTCGGCGACGACCATCGCCCAGGCCGATTACGGGATGCAGGCGGCGGTCCATGACCTGAACGTCGAAGGGGCACGGGTCGTGCGTCGTGCCTTGGACCGCGCCACGGCCGAGGACGGCCGGCCCCGTTTCGTTGCGGGCGCACTGGGGCCGACGAACCGCACCGCGTCGATGAGCCCCGACGTCAACGACCCCGGCTATCGCGCGGTGACCTTTGAGGATCTGCGCCTTGCCTATCACCAGCAGGCCCGCGGGTTGATCGAAGGCGGTGCCGACATCCTGCTGATCGAGACGATCTTCGACACCCTGAATGCCAAGGCCGCGATCTTCGCCTGCATCCAGGCGATGGAGGAACATGGCCAGCGCCTGCCTGTCATGATCTCGGGCACGATCACGGACGCGTCGGGGCGCACCCTGTCGGGGCAGACGCCGACCGCCTTCTGGCATTCGGTGCGCCACGCGAACCCCTGGTCCATCGGCCTGAACTGCGCGCTCGGCGCGGCCGCGATGCGCCCCCACCTGGCGGAACTGTCGGCGGTGGCCGACACGCTGATCTGCGCCTATCCCAATGCCGGCCTGCCCAATGCCTTCGGGCAGTATGACGAAGGGCCGAACGACACCGCGCCGCAGGTGGCTGAATTCGCTCGCGAAGGTCTGGTCAACGTCGTAGGCGGCTGCTGCGGCACAACGCCCGACCATATCCGCGCCATCGCCGATGCCGTTGCCGGTTTCGCCCCCAGAAAGGTGCCCGCCTATGCTTGACCGAACCCTGCGCCTTTCGGGCCTCGAGCCCTTCGTTCTGACCCCGGACATCCCCTTCGTGAACGTGGGCGAACGCACGAACGTCACCGGCAGCGCCCGCTTCCGCAAGCTGATCAAGAACCGTGACTATGCCGCCGCACTGGATGTCGCCCGCGATCAGGTGGAGAACGGCGCCCAGATCATCGACATCAACATGGACGAGGGGCTGATTGACAGCCGAGCCGCCATGGTCGAGTTCCTGAACCTGCTGGCGGCCGAGCCCGATATCGCCCGCGTGCCGGTCATGATCGACAGCTCCAAGTGGGAGGTGATTGAGGCGGGCCTGCAATGCGTGCAGGGCAAGCCGGTGGTGAACTCGATCTCCATGAAGGAGGGCGAGGACCAGTTCCGCCACCAGGCGCGCCTCTGTCTCGCCTATGGCGCCGCGGTCGTGGTCATGGCCTTTGACGAACAGGGTCAGGCCGACACCGCCGCCCGGAAGATCGAGATCTGTCAGCGGGCCTATCGCATCCTCGTCGATGAGGTTGGCTTCCCACCCGAGGACATCATCTTCGATCCGAACATCTTCGCCGTGGCGACAGGCATCGAGGAGCACAACAATTACGGCGTCGATTTCATCGAAGCGACGCGCTGGATCCGCCAGAACCTGCCGCATGCTCACGTATCTGGCGGCGTATCGAACCTGAGCTTCAGCTTCCGCGGCAACGAGCCGGTACGCGAGGCGATGCACGCTGTGTTCCTCTATCACGCCATCCAGGCGGGGATGGACATGGGCATCGTCAACGCGGGGCAGCTGGCGGTTTATGACCAGATCGATCCAGAGCTGCGCGAGGCATGCGAGGATGTCGTCCTGAACCGCCGCCCGGACGCGACCGAGCGTCTGCTGGAGATTGCGGAGCGCTTCCGGGGCGACGGCGGAGGGGCCAAGCGCGAAAAGGACCTGTCCTGGCGCGAATGGCCGTTGGACAAGCGGCTGCAGCATGCGCTGGTGAACGGCATCACCGAATATATCGAAGCCGACACCGAGGAGGCGCGCCAGCAGGCCGAACGGCCGCTGCATGTCATCGAAGGCCCGCTGATGGCCGGGATGAACGTGGTGGGCGACCTGTTTGGCGCGGGGAAGATGTTCCTGCCCCAGGTGGTGAAATCGGCCCGCGTGATGAAGCAGGCGGTCGCTGTTCTTCTGCCCTACATGGAAGAGGAAAAGCGACTGAACGGCGGGAGCGACCGCGAGACGGCCGGCAAGATCCTGATGGCCACCGTCAAGGGCGACGTCCATGACATCGGCAAGAACATCGTTGGGGTCGTCTTGGCCTGCAACAACTTCGAGGTCATCGACTTGGGCGTCATGGTGCCCGCTCAGAAGATCCTGCAGGTTGCGCGCGATGAAAAGGTGGACCTGATCGGCCTCTCTGGCCTGATCACCCCGTCGCTGGACGAAATGGTCCACGTCGCCTCAGAAATGGAGCGCGAAGGCTTTGACATCCCGCTGCTGATCGGTGGGGCGACGACCTCGAAGATCCACACGGCGGTCAAGATCGCGCCGCGCTTCACGCGCAACCAAGCGGTCTATGTGACAGATGCCAGCCGGGCCGTGGGCGTGGCCTCATCGCTGCTGAGCGCCAGCCACAAGGATGCCTATATCGACGGCATCCGCGCCGAATATGCCGAGGTCGCCGACCGCCATGAACGGTCAGAGGCCGCCAAGCAGCGCCTTCCATTGTCGGCGGCGCGCGCCAACGCGCTGAAGATCGACTGGAGCGCCTATGAGCCGACCGCGCCGAGCTTCACCGGCACCCGCGTGATCGACGACTGGGACCTGGCGCAGATCGCGCGCTATATCGACTGGACGCCCTTCTTCCAGACGTGGGAGCTGAAGGGCGTGTATCCGCGCATTCTGGACGACGAGAAGCAGGGCGAGGCCGCCCGCCAGTTGTTCGCCGAGGCGCAGGAGATGCTGGCCCGCATCATCGACGGCCAGTGGTTCAGGCCGCGCGCCGTTTTGGGGTTCTGGCCCGCCAACGCGGTGGGGGACGACATTCGCCTGTTCACGGATGCGGATCGGTCGAAGACGCTCGGCACGCTGCACACGTTGCGCCAGCAGGTCACCAAGCGGGGGGATCGGCCAAATGTGGCGCTGGCGGATTTCGTGGCGCCCGAAGGCATCCCGGACCATGTCGGCGGCTTCGTCGTGACAGCCGGCCCCGAGGAAGCCGAGGTTGCCGCCCGCTATGAACGTGCCAACGACGACTATGGCGCGATCATGGTGAAGGCGCTGGCCGACCGGATCGCCGAGGCCATGGCCGAGATGCTGCACGAACGCGTCCGCCGCGAGTTCTGGGCCTACGCGCCCCTCGAAGGCTTTACGCCAGAAGAGCTGATTGCCGAGCCTTACAAGGGCATTCGCCCCGCGCCGGGCTATCCAGCCCAACCCGACCATACGGAAAAGCTTACGCTCTTCAGTCTGTTGGACGCGGAAGCTGCGACGGGGGTCGAACTGACCGAAAGCATGGCGATGTGGCCCGGCAGCTCGGTCTCGGGCCTCTATGTCGCGCATCCGGACAGCTATTACTTTGGCGTTGCCAAGATCGAGGAAGATCAGGCGCGCGACTATGCCGGGCGCAAGGGCTGGACCTTGGACGAGGCCGAGCGGTGGCTGGCCCCGGTCCTGAACTATACCCGCCGCCAGGCCGCATCGGACGCCGCCTGAACCTCAGGCGGGGTTCTCGCGCAGCATTTGGCGGCCCAGAACGTGATCGGCGGCCTTTTCGCCGGTCATGATCGAGGGTGCATTGAGGTTGCCGTTGGTGATGCGCGGGAAGATCGAGCTGTCGGCAACGCGCAGCCCCTCGACCCCGATCACGCGCAGTTCCGGATCCACCACGGCCTGCGGGTCATCCGCCGCACCCATGCGCGCGGTACCACAGGGGTGATAGGCCGATTCGGCGTGTTCGCGGATAAAGGCATCGATCTGCTCGTCGCTCTGCACCGCGTCGCCCGGCTGGATCTCGTCCCCGCGATAGTCGCGGAACGCCGGAGCGTCGAAGATGCGACGGGTGTGACGGACGCAGGCCCGGAACTCGGCCCAGTCATCCTCGTGCGACATGTAGTTGAAGCGGATTTCGGGCGCGGCGGCCGGATCGTCACTGGCCAGCCTGACGGTGCCGCGTGACTTGGACCGCATCGGCCCGACATGCGCCTGAAATCCGTGCCCCTGGGCGGCGGCCTTTCCGTCATAGCGGACGGCCAGCGGCAGGAAGTGATACTGGATATCGGGATAGTCGACCGCGTCCGACGACCGGATGAAACCGCAGCTCTCGAACTGGTTCGAGGCGCCGAGACCGGTCTTCTGAAGCAGCCATTCCAGACCGACCCGGCTTTTGCCCAGCAGGTTGTAGTACGTGTAAAGCGTCACCGGCTTCAGGGACTTGTACTGCATGTAGACCTCCAGATGGTCCTGCAGGTTCGCGCCCACACCCGGCCGATCAACCAGCGGCGCGATGCCGTGCTGGCGCAGATGGTCCGCCGGCCCGATCCCCGACAGCATCAGCAGCTTCGGCGTGTTGATAGAGCTGGCCGAGAGGATCACCTCACGACCAGCCTCGACGTTGAGATTTCCAGATTTCGTTTCGACCTCAACCCCATAGGCCTGCTTTCCTCGAAAGAGGATACGCCGTGCCAGCCCCCGGACCAGCGTCAGCCGGCCCGATTTGCGCGCCGGGCGCAGATAGGCGTTGGCAGCGGACCAGCGGCGGCCCTTCCAGATCGTGGCCTCCATCGGGCCGAAGCCTTCCTGCCGCTCTCCATTATAGTCGTCATTGCGCGGCCAGCCTGCCTGCTGCCCCGCTTGGATGAAGGTGTTGAACAGCGGGTTCTTGCGCTTGCCGCGCGTAACGTGCAACGGCCCGTCCGTGCCCCGCCAGAGCGAGGTTTGCGCCCCGGTGGGATCTCCGTGCCAAGTCTCCATCCGCTTGAAGTATGGCAGGACGCCAGCATAGTCCCAGCCCGTCGCGCCGCTGTCGGCCCAGTGCTGGAAATCTTTGGGGTTACCACGCACGAAGACCATGCCGTTGATCGAGGACGATCCGCCCAGCACCTTGCCGCGCGGCGTCACCAGCCGCCGTCCACCCAGATGCGGCTCGGGCTGGCTGGAGAACCCCCAGTCATAACGCGGCATGTTCATCGGATAGGACAGTGCGCCGGGCATCTGAATATAGACTCCCATGTCGCTGCCGCCGTATTCGATCAGCGTCACCGTCCGGCCTGCCTCGGTCAGACGATAGGCAAGCGCGCAGCCGGCGCTGCCCGCGCCGACGATGACGTATTGGGTGGGTTCAGTAGGGTGCATCGACGCCCCCCATCCCGACGTAGACGGATTTCAGCTGCGAATAATGTTCGATGGCGGCGGCCGAGTTCTCACGCCCCAGGCCCGACATCTTGACGCCGCCGAAGGGCATCTCGACCGGGGTCAGGTTGTAGGTGTTGATCCAGCAGGTCCCGGCCTCAAGCGCTGCGACGACACGGTGGGCGCGGGTCAGATCTTGGGTGAACACCCCGGCTGCCAGACCGAAGCCGGTGCCATTGGCGCGGGCGATGACCTCGGCCTCTTCGCGAAAGCTGAGGGCGGTCATGACGGGGCCGAAGATCTCGTCGGTCGCGATGGCCATGTCGTCGGTCGCGTCGGCGAAGACCGTGGGCGGGATGAAGGCCCCCTCGCCCGGCCCGCCGCAGACCAGCCGCGCGCCAGCGGCCTGCCCTGCGGCGATGGCGTCACGGATCTTGCCGGCCTGTGCGGGGCTGATGATCGGTCCGTGATTCGTGTTAGGGTCCAGCGGATCGCCCATGCGGACCTCGCGCAGCCGTTGGGCCAGCCGGGCCAGAAAATCCTCCTTGATGCCCTCCTGCAGGAACACGCGCGTCCCGTTCGAGCAGATCTGCCCCGAGCTGTAGAAGTTCGCGAGGATCGCGGCCCCGACAGCGTCCTCGAGGTTCGCGTCGTCGAACACGATCAGAGGCGACTTGCCGCCAAGCTCCATTGTGACATGGCGCATCCCTTCGGCGGCGGCCGCATAGACGCGCCGCCCGGTCGGCACCGATCCGGTCAGCGAAACCTTGGCCACATCCGGGTTGCCGACCAGCGCCGCCCCGACCTGGCCGCGGCCCTGGACCACATTGAAGACCCCCGGCGGCATCCCGGCCTCGATGAAGATCTCTGCCAGCTTCAGTGCACCGAGCGGCGTTTCCTCGGACGGCTTGAAGACCATCGTGTTGCCCATCACAAGCGCGGGCGCGGCCTTCCAGCAGGCGATCTGGCTTGGATAGTTCCAGGCCCCGATGCCAGCGCAGACCCCAAGCGGTTCGCGCCGCGTATAGGCCCAGTCCTGCCCCAGCGGGATTGTGTGGCCCGTCAGGGTCGCGGCAAGGCCCGCGAAATATTCCAGCGCCGCCGCCCCCGACGGCCAGTCGGCAACCAGCGTCTCCTGGATCGGCTTGCCGGTGTCCAGCGTCTCCAGCCGGGCCAGTTCTTCGTTCCGGTCCAGGATGATCGCCGCTGCACGGCCGAGGATGCGCCCCCGCTGAACCGGCGCAAGGGCCGCCCAAGCCGGTTGCGCGGCACGGGCCGCGGCACAGGCCTGCGCGACCTGGTCTACCGTGGCCTCTTTCAGCGTTGCGATGACGTCGCCGGTGAAGGGATAGCGGACCGGCAGGTCGGCGCCCTGACCCTCGACGGGGCGGCCACCGATGAACAGGCTGGCGGTCGGTTGGGCGGACAGGCTCATGCTAGGGCCTCCTCTAGATAGGACAGAACAGTTTTCAGGGCGGCATCCGCATCCGTGGGGCCTTCGTTCAGGACCGCCCGCAGGTAGACGCCGTCGATCAGCGCGCCGAGCGTGTCGGCCGTCCGGGCCGGATCGTCACAACGCCCTCGGAGCGCGACGATCAGGTTCGATCGCAGCCGGCGGTGATAGACCCGCAGCAAGCGGACGGCGTCATCACTGACGAAGGACAGCGCATAGAAGTTCAGCCAGGCGCTGACAGTCTCGCGCTGGAAGTTCTGCGGCGCAAAGCTGGCATGGACAATCGCCAGCAGTCGCCCGCGCTCGCCCTCGCCCGGCAGCGCGTCGCGCACCGACTGCCCGTAGGATCGCAGGATGTGGCGCATCGCCGCCAGGAAGATCTGTTCCTTCGAACCGAAGTAGTGATGCGCCAACGCCGGTGACATGCCCGCCCGTCGCGCAATCTGCGCCACGGTCACGTCCAGCGACCCCGCCCGCCCGACCTCGAAGATGGCGGCGTTGATTAACGCTGCTTTTCGGATAGGCTCTGCGCCAAGTTTCGGCATGTTCGGTCCTGCGAAAGGGAAAAGTGGTTGCACTGCCGGACGGTTGTAACTTTAATTGACCGACCAATCAAGAACAGGGAGTCCGACATGACCCTATCCCGCATTGCCGCCTTCATCGCGATCGGCGCCGCCACGGCCGCCCCGGCCTTCGCAGAAGAACCCGACAGCTGCCGGACGGTGGTGTTCTCGGATGTCGGCTGGTCCGACATCACCGCGACCACCGCCCTGACCTCGACCGTGCTGCAGGCGCTTGGATATGAGACCGAGACCCGCATCCTGTCAGTGCCGGTGACCTATACCGCGCTGTCGACGGATGACGTCGACGTGTTCCTGGGCAACTGGATGCCCACGATGGAGGCCGACATCGCGCCCTATTCCGAGGCGGGAACCGTCGACACTGTCCGCACGAACCTGACCGGGGCGAAGTACACGCTGGCCACGAACCAGGCCGGCGCCGACCTTGGCATCACGGATTTCACCGATATCGCCGAGCATCAGGAGGCGCTGGACGGCAAGATCTACGGGATCGAGCCCGGTAACGACGGCAACCGCCTGCTGCTGGAGATGGTGGCTATGGACAAGTTCGGCCTCGGCACGTTCGAGGTGGTTGAATCGTCCGAACAGGGTATGCTCGCCCAGGTCGGCCGCGCGGTCGGTCGTGATGAGCCGGTGGTCTTCCTGGGATGGGAGCCGCACCCCATGAACGCGCAGTTCGACATGACCTACCTGACCGGCGGCGACGAAGTTTTCGGTCCCGACCTGGGCGGCGCCGAGGTGCGCACGAACACCCGCGCCGGCTATGTCAAGGAATGCCCGAACGTGGGGCAGTTCCTTCAGAACCTCGAATTCACGCTGCCGATGGAAAACGAGGTCATGGGCATGATCCTGAACGACGGCATGGCCCCGATGGAGGCCGCGCGCGAATGGCTGTCGGCCAATCCCGACGCGGCGACGCCTTGGCTGTCGGGCGTGACCACCTTCGACGGCAACGACCCCCAGGCGGCGCTGAACGAGGCACTGGCGGGCTGACGGGCCGTCAGGACCAACCGGAACAGGCAGGGGAACACGCATGGAACAGCTGACCGCATGGGTCACCGACAACAAGATCCCGGTCGGGGCCTCGGCCAGATCGGCCTTCGACTGGCTCACGGCCAACGCGGCCGGCGTCTTCGACGCGATCTCGGTCGCGATGGAATCGCTGATCGGGTGGGTGTTGGCCGCGCTCGAGGCGCCGCACCCGTTCCTGTTCATCGCGCTGGCCGTCGCGCTGACCTGGGCGCTGCAGCGGCGGCTGTCCACCTGCCTGCTGATGGTCGCGGGCCTCTTGTTCGTGCTGAACCAAGGCTATTGGAGCGAGATGCTGCAGTCGCTGACGCTGGTGCTATCGGCCTGCATCGTCTGCATGGCGATCGGCGTACCAGTCGGCATCGCCGCCGCGCACCGGCCCAAGCTCTATGCCTGGATGCGGCCGGTCCTGGACCTGATGCAGACGCTGCCGACCTTCGTCTATCTGATTCCGGCCATCGTCTTCTTCGGCATCGGCATGGTGCCTGGCCTTCTGGCGACGGTGATCTTCGTACTGCCCGCCCCGATTCGCCTGACGCAGCTGGGCATCGCCTCGACCCCGCCCGCACTGGTCGAGGCGGCGACCGCCTTCGGCGCTACCAAGCGCCAGCTGCTGTGGAAGGTGGAGCTGCCAAGCGCGCTGCCGCAGATCATGGCGGGCCTTAACCAGACGATCATGCTGTCGCTGTCGATGGTGGTCATCGCCGCCCTGGTCGGCGCATCGGGATTGGGCGTTCCGGTCGTGCGGGCGCTGAACAGCGTGAACACCGCGCTCGGGTTCGAATCGGGGTTCGTCATCGTCGTCGTGGCGATCCTTCTGGACCGGATGCTGCGCATGGAGAGCCGCAAATGAGCAATGCCGTCGAGTTCGACAATGTCTGCATCGTCTTCGGCGATCATCCCGAACGCGCCCTGCCGCTGATGGACGAGGGTCTTGAACGGGGGCCGATCAAGGAGGAGACCGGCCAGGTCCTCGGGGTCCACGACTGCTCGCTCTCTGTGGCCGAGGGCGAGATCCTGGTCCTGATGGGCCTGTCCGGGTCGGGCAAATCGACCCTTTTGCGCGCGGTGAACGCGCTCAATGACGTCTGCCGGGGCGAGGTTCGCATCCGCAAGGGCGACCAGATGGTCAGCGTGACCTCGGCCGGGTCGCGCAAGCTGCGCGACATTCGCCTGCGCGATGTCGCGATGGTGTTCCAGCAGTTCGGCCTGCTGCCTTGGCGCACGGTGCGCGAAAACGTGGGCCTGGGGCTGGAGCTGGCCGGGATGTCCCAGGCCGACCGGCGGGCCAGGGTGGAACAGCACCTGGAGACTGTGGGCCTTGCCGAATGGGCGGACCGCAAGGTGGGCGAGCTGTCGGGCGGCATGCAGCAGCGTGTAGGCTTGGCGCGAGCTTTCGCGACCGAGGCGCCCATTCTTCTGATGGACGAACCCTTCAGCGCGCTCGACCCCCTGATCCGCGCCCGCCTGCAGGACGAGCTGCTGGAGCTGCAGGCCAAGACCGGCCGCACAATCATCTTCGTCAGCCACGACCTGGACGAGGCATTCAAGCTGGGCAACCGCATTGCGTTGATGGAGGGCGGCCGCATCGTGCAGGTCGGCACGGCGCGTCAGATCATCGCGAACCCGGTCAATGCCTATGTCGCGGATTTCGTGGCGCACATGAATCCGCTTGGCGTCCTGACCGCCGAGGATGTCGCCGAACCCGGCGCCGCCGAAGGCGACCCCGTGCCGCGCGACATGCCGGTGCGGGCGGTCATGGACCTTCTGGCCGACCGCGCTGCCCTGCCCGTCCACGGCGGCGGCCGCATCACCCGCGAGGCGGTGCTGGCCCGGCTGATCGACCCGCGGGGCTGAGGGGCGTCAGCTGTTCTGCAGGTCGCGGTGATACCGGATCAGCAGCGTCAGCCCCAACGCGATCAGGCCCAGGCCCAGGCCGAACACATAGAGATAGCTGACGTAGTCGCCGGCATAGCTGGGATAGAATGCCCGCCGCATCTGCCCCACGACATGGACCAGCGGGTTCCACCACAGCCAGTCCTGGTAAGGCTGCGGGATGTCATCGAAGATGAAGAAGATGCAGGACACCAGGAAGATCGGCCTCATCAGGATGCTCCACATCGGTTGCCACCAGGAAAAGGCGGCGAACATGAAGCAGTTCATCGTGCCGATCGCCGATGCGATGACGACGACCATCGCAAAGCCGATGGCGATCAGGTCGAACTGCGGGTCCGTCCGCGTCTCCATGAAGGACGAGATGCCGACGAAGATCAGCGTCGCGACCATGATCTGCGTCACCGTGTTGAACGCGATCCGCGCCAGCAGCGCGTCCATGAAGGTGACCGCCGGATAGGACAGCAGAGACTTCGAGTAGTTGATCGATCCGGCAACCTTACCCGACATGTCCAGATAGGCCATGAACGGCACGACGCCCGTGGCATAGAACATGGCGAAGCTGGTGCCGACCGGCGGCGCCCGGAACCCCATCGAGAAGATCAGCGTCAGCAGCGTAATGCCCCCGACCGGCTCGGCGATCGCCCAGAAATATCCGCCCGACGACCTGCCGTGGCTTGTCTGCATCTCTCTCAGCACCAGAGCGCCGATGGCGCGCAGGCTGGCGAAGCGGCGGTGCTTTCGCACTTCCTTGAGGACGCGGGGCCGGTCGTCATCCCGCCGCTGCGGCAAAGGAGCCGGACGAGGGCCTTCGGAAGGGTTCAGGATGTCGGACATGGGAATCGCGCCGGGGCGCCTTTATGTTGTTCACGAAACCGGCACGGCAACGGTGCTGGAACTGTTCGGGGCGGTTATGTATGACAGCCCGCATAAGATCAACATGACAGGCGGGGTAAGCGCATGTCCGCCCAGGACCAGAAACTCGGATCGCAAGCCGGCACGCCGGCCACGCCGGCCCAGCCCCAGAAACCCGCAGCCGCCCCGTCGGGCCCCGGCCCGCAGCAGGCTGGGCAGGGCGCCGCCAATGCGGGCGCCGGGCAGCGTTCCAGTGCCGCCGCCGGCCCCCAGGCGGCACGTCCGGGTCAAGCCGGGCCGCGTCCCCAAGGTGCCGCCGCCGGTCCCCGACCGGGCGCCGGCCAGGGGCCTGGAATGCGGGCCGGGCAGCAGGGCCCTGCCGTCAATCCGCAAATGCAGGCGCGGATCGAGGCGGCAATGCAGACCCCCGTCCTTCCGCCCGCCAGCCCTGCCAGACTGGAGCGGCGGCATTACGGCATGGCGATCAGCTTTGTTCTGGTCGTCGTCCTGCCGGTCATCCTCAGCGCGATCTATCTCTATACCCGCGCGGCCGATCAATACGCCTCGTATGTGGGTTTTTCGGTCCGCAGCGAAACCGCCTCGACCCCCGTCGACATGCTGGGCGGACTGGGCTCGCTGGTCGGGGCCAGTTCCACGACCGACACCGACGTCCTCTACAAGTTCATCCAGAGCCGCGACCTCGTCGAACGTGTCGACGCCCGCCTCGACCTTCGCGAAATCTGGTCGAAGGCGCCGGGCGATCCGATCTTCTCGTTCCGTGGCGGCCAGGCGGTCGAGGAGCTGGTCGACGAATGGGAACGCAAGGTTCGCATCCATTACGATACCGGGATGATCGACCTGCGCGTCCTGGCCTTCGACCCTGTCGATGCCCAGAACATCACCCAGGCAATCCTGGAAGAAGGCGGGCAGCTGATCAACCAGTTGAACGACATTGCGCGCGAGGATGCGCTGCGCTATTCCCGTGACGAGCTGGACCGTGCGCAGGAACGCCTGCGCGAGGCGCGCCAGGCGGTGACCGAGTTCCGCAACCGCTATCAGCTGGTCGACCCGACGGCCGATGTGCAGGGGCAGATCGGCGTGGTCACCTCGCTCCAGCAGCAGCTGGCCGAACAGCTCGTCTCGCTCGGCCTGTTGCGAGCCAACGCTCAGCCCGAGGACCCGCGCATCGCCCAGACCGAGCTGCGCATCCAGATCATCCGCGAACAGATCGACGCCGAGCGCCAGAAGTTCGGGTCCAGCAGCGACGAGGCTGCGCTGTCCGACGTGGTCGGGCAGTACGAGATCCTGGCGGTCGACCGCGAATTCGCCGAGACCAGCTATACCGCAGCCCTCGCCAGCTATGAGGCCGCGCGCGCCGAGGCTGTCCGCCAGTCGCGCTACCTCGCCCCCTATATCCGCCCCACCCTGGCGCAAGAGGCCGAGTTTCCCCAACGCGCGAAGCTGATGCTGATCATTGCAGGCTTCCTGTCGGTCCTGTGGATCATCGGCAGCCTGATCTTCTACAGCCTCCGCGACCGGCGATGATCCACCTGCAGAACCTGTCCAAGACCTATACGCTGAACGGCAAGCACAAGGTGGTGGCCGACGACATCACGGCCACCTTCCCCTCTGGCGTGTCGGTGGCGCTTCTGGGACGGAACGGGGCAGGAAAGTCCTCGCTGCTGCGGATGATCTCGGGCGCGATGCTGCCAAGCTCGGGCAAGATCCTGTCGACCGGGACGATCAGCTGGCCGGTGGGCTTCGCCGGATCCTTCAGTGGTGAACTGACCGGAGAGCAGAACTGCCGCTTCGTTGCGCGAATCTATGGCGTGAACACGGACGAACTTCTGTACTTCGTCGAGGACTTCGCCGAGCTGGGCGACCACTTCCGCCTGCCGATCCGCACCTATTCCTCGGGCATGCGGTCGCGGCTGGCCTTCGGGCTGTCGATGGCGGTTCCCTTCGACACCTACCTGGTGGACGAGGTATCTGCAGTGGGCGACGCTGCCTTCCGGGCCAAGTCGAACCGTGTCTTCAACCAGCGCATGTCGACCTCTGGAGCCATCGTGGTGGCCCACTCGATGCCGCTTCTGCGGCAGATCTGCCACATGGGCGCCGTGCTTGAGCGCGGCAAGCTGACCTTCTTCGACAATGTCGAGGATGCGATCCAGATGCACATGGCCAACATGCAGCTGGCGCAACAGACCGGCTGATAACCGCCGCCACCATGACGGATTTGTGTCGCTGATGCGGCAAGTCTGGCGCGGCTGGTCGTGCCGCATTACACAGCAGTGACAGCTATCCTGTTCGAAGGCGAAGCATGAAGATCATCGTTCTGGGCGGAGACGGTTTCTGCGGCTGGCCCACCGCCCTGCACCTGTCGGCCCGCGGCCACGACGTCGTGATCGTGGACAACCTGTCGCGTCGCAAGATCGACGTCGAGCTGGAGGTCACCTCGCTGACACCGATCCGCCCCTTGGGCGAACGGGTGCGCGCCTGGCAAGAGATCACCGGCCGCCACATCCAGATCGAGGATCTGACCGTCGGGCAGGACTACGACCGCCTTCTATCCCTTCTCGCATCCGAACGCCCCGACGCCGTCGTCCACTTCGCCGAACAGCGCGCCGCGCCCTATTCGATGAAGTCCAGCCGGCACAAGCGCTATACCGTCAACAACAACCTGAATGCCACGAACGACATCCTGGCCGCCATCGTCGAATCGGGGCAGGACATCCACCTAGTGCACTTGGGCACGATGGGCGTCTATGGCTATGGCACCGCGGGCATGAAGATCCCCGAAGGCTATCTGGACGTGACGGTGGACACCGAAAACGGGCCCCATCGCCAGCAGATCCTCTATCCGGCCAATCCGGGCAGCATCTATCACATGACGAAGACGCAGGATCAGCTGTTCTTCTTCTACTACAACAAGAACGACGGGCTGCGGATCACCGACCTGCACCAGGGCATCGTCTGGGGCACCCAGACCGAGGAAACCCGCCGCGACGAACGGTTGATCAACCGCTTCGACTATGACGGCGACTTCGGCACGGTTCTAAACCGCTTCCTGATGCAGGCTGCCGTGGAATACCCGCTGACAGTGCATGGCACCGGTGGGCAGACCCGCGCCTTCATCCATATCCAGGACACCTGCCGCTGCGTCGAACTAGCTCTGACCAACCCGCCGGCGCGCGGAGACCGAGTCCAGATCTTGAACCAGATGACCGAGACGCACCGCGTCCGCGACCTGGCGCAGATGATCGCCGACCGCACCGGGGCCGAGGTCGCGTTCCTCAAGAACCCCCGCAACGAGGCGGACGAGAACGACCTGCACGTCGTCAACGACGGCTTTCTGGGCCTCGGTCTTCAGCCGATCAAGCTGGCCGATGGTCTTCTGGCCGAGGTCGAGGAGATCGCCCGAAAATACGCGGACCGCTGCGATCGCGACAAGATCCCCTGTGTCTCACAATGGAGAGCGGCTGCGGCGGCCGAATAGTCGGGGCGGCAGATCCTGACCGCGAAGATTTGCCGAGGGGGTGGCGCGGTTGCCGGGTCGATCCTTCGGCAGGACGTGCCAGCTCGACTGGCCATCGCACGGCCCAAAGTCATCATCGTGCTGACGTAGATTAAGATCGGCAACGACAAATCTGACGCTTCTCATCGGTCAGAGGCGCCGCCCTCGGCCAAGACCGCGCCTAGGCCAGTCAATCCCGGAAAGGCCACCCCTCGCCTCATGATCGCGCCGCCCGTGATCTCATCAACAACTCCGCGCAGCACATATGGCCGCGATAGCCGGCGCGTGATGCAGCTTCTGGCAATACATCCACGCCCCGGCGTTCACCAGTTCATTGCACCCGAACCCAGGTCTGGCTCTTGCAGATCAGGCCACCCGCGACGCAGCCCGACAAGCTCATCTGCGCGCCGGCGACTTCGGCTTTGCCCGAATAGACCTTGTCGTTCGCGGGGCGCCAGACGCGGCCGGCATAGGCGCCGTTGCCGCGCGGCGTCATGTCGATCACGATCTGCCGGCCGATGTTCGGGGATTGATAGGCCGCCCCGTCCTTGAAGGTCTGGCTGATCGTGCCGCAGAAGGCGCCGCCGCAAGGGGCGATGGTGACATGGGCAAGCGAGCCTTCATCGGGCTGCGTCTGCCAGACACCCTCGATGGGATCGGCAGTGGCGGCACCGCCCAGCAGCGTCAGTGCGGCGGCAAGAATGGTCAGGCGCATGTTCTCTCCTCCTCAGGATGGGAAGAAGATGCGCGGGCGCGGGCGTTTCCCGCAAGCATGACGTGAGGTCCTGGCCTTTACGTCACCGCACTCTCCGTGGCAAAGGACAGCCGACCAGCAGACCGGAGCGCCACATGATCCTCTATCCCGCCATCGACCTCAAGGACGGCAACTGCGTGCGCCTGCTGCGCGGCGACATGCAGGCCGCGACCGTGTTCGGAACCGACCCTGCGGCACAAGCCCGGGCTTTCCAGGATGCCGGCGCGCAATGGCTGCACCTCGTCGACCTGAACGGCGCCTTCGAGGGCAAGCCCGTCAATGCCAGTGCGGTCGAGGCGATCCTGGCTGCGACCGACATTCCCACGCAGCTCGGCGGCGGCATTCGCGACATGGCGACCATCGAAAGCTGGCTGGATCGCGGCCTGACGCGGGTGATCCTCGGGACCGTCGCGGTCGAGCATCCGGACCTGGTGCGCCACGCCGCCGAGGCGTTCCCCGGCCGCATCGCCGTCGGCATCGACGCACGCGGTGGACGCGTCGCCACGCGGGGCTGGGCGACCGAGACGGACCTCGACGCCACCGACCTTGCTCGACGCTTTCAGGACGCCGGGGTCGCCGCGATCATCTATACCGACATCGACCGCGATGGCGCGATGGGCGGCCCCAACATCCCCGCGACCGAGGCGCTGGCCCGTGCGGTCACCATTCCGGTCATCGCCTCGGGCGGCGTCTCGTCGCTGGCGGACCTCAGGGCGCTTGCCGACACGCGCGTCATTGCCGGAGCCATCTCGGGCCGCGCTCTCTATGACGGTGCCATTGACCTCAACGAGGCGCTGTCCTCGCTCGCCTGACGCCTCCCCCTGCAGCGGTCCGCAAATTTCCCGGGGGGCGTCGCGGCACGCGACGGGGGGCTGGCCCCCCTCCGCCCTTCGCAGTAGAAGCGGGCTGCAGCAGCAAAGGCACCGACACATGCTCAAGACCCGGATCATCCCTTGCCTCGACGTCGCCGACGGCCGCGTCGTCAAGGGCGTGAACTTCGTCGACCTCAGGGATGCCGGCGATCCGGTCGAGGCGGCGCGCGCCTATGACGCCGCCGGTGCCGACGAGATCTGCTTTCTCGACATCCACGCAACCCATGAAAACCGCGGGACGATGTTTGATCTAGTCACCCGGACGGCGGAACAGTGTTTTGTTCCCCTGACCGTGGGTGGCGGCGTCCGGAGCCATGACGACGTCCGCGCGCTGCTGCTGGCGGGGGCCGACAAGGTCAGCTTCAACTCGGCCGCCGTCGCCAATCCCGACGTCGTGGCCGCCGCCGCCGACCGCTTCGGCAGCCAGTGCATCGTCGTCGCCATCGACGCGAAGACCGTGGCTGACGGCCGGTGGGAGATCTTCACACATGGCGGGCGCAAGCCGACGGGCATTGACGCGGTCGAGTTCGCCCGCACTGTCGAGGCGAAGGGCGCAGGTGAGATCCTGCTGACCTCTATGGATCGCGACGGCACGCGTTCCGGCTTCAACCTGCCCCTGACCCGGGCCATTGCGGACGCGGTCAACATTCCGGTCATCGCCTCGGGCGGCGTCGGGACGCTGGACCACCTGGTCGAAGGGGTGACCGAAGGCCATGCAAGCGCCGTTCTGGCGGCCAGCATTTTCCATTTCGGCAGCTTCACGATTTCTCAAGCCAAGGCCCACATGGCCGCTGCCGGCATTCCCATGAGGTTGACATGAGCGCGTTGGACCGCCTGGCCGCCACGGTCCTGTCACGGAGGGGCGCCGATCCTGATACCAGCTGGACCGCGAAGCTGCTGTCGAAGGGTCCCGAAAAATGCGCCGAGAAGTTCGGCGAGGAGGCGGTCGAGGCGATCATCGAGGCAGTGAAGGGCGACCGCCAGCGCCTGACCTCCGAGGCGGCCGACGTGTTGTTCCACCTGCTGGTGATGCTTGCCGCCCGGGACGTGACGCTGCAGGACGTCGAACAAGAGCTTGCTGCACGCGAGGGCATCTCGGGGATTGACGAAAAGGCATCCCGCGTTCGCTGAGCGGCGCCGACGCCACTCGACCCTTCCCCTTGACCTGACACAAGGTTTATAAGCCCCGCAATCGCCGCGCGAAGACGTGGCCCGACCAGAACATGGCAGAGGACGGCATGAGCAACGAATCCAAAGACGGCAAGCATCACGAAGGCGACGTGGCCTTCATCCGGTCGCTGGCCGAGCTGCTGAATGCAAGCGAGCTGAACGAAATCCAGGTCAAGCGCGAATACGGAGAGCACGACCGCCTGACCGTCAGCCTGACCAAGCAGAGCAAGCAGGTGCACTATGCCGCCGCCCCGGCTGCCGCATCGGCGGCGCCCGCGCAGGCCCCGGCACAGGCATCTGCCCCGGCGGCCGGCCCCGCCAGCAACGAGGATCCGGCCAGCCTGCCCGGTGCGGTGACCTCTCCCATGGTCGGCACCGCCTATCTGGCGGCCGAGCCGGGCGCGACGCCCTTCGTCACCGTCGGCCAGAGCGTCGCCGAGGGCGACACGCTGATGATCGTCGAAGCCATGAAGACGATGAACCACATCCCGGCCCCCCGCGCGGGTACGGTTCGCCGCATCCTCGTCGATGACGGAAGCCCTGTCGAATTCGGCGCGCCGCTGATGATCGTCGAGTGACTGGCATGTTCGACAAGATCCTCATCGCCAACCGGGGCGAGATCGCGCTGCGCGTGATCAGGGCCTGCCGCGAGATGGGCATCGCCAGCGTTGCGGTGCATTCGACCGCCGATGCCGACGCGATGTATGTTCGCATGGCCGACGAGTCCGTCTGCATCGGTCCGCCCCCGTCCTCGCAAAGCTACCTGTCGATGCCCGCGCTGATCTCGGCCTGCGAGATCACCGGCGCACAGGCGATCCACCCCGGCTACGGCTTCCTGTCCGAGAATGCCGGCTTCGTGCAGATGCTGGAAGACCACGGCATCACCTTCATCGGCCCGCGCGCGGAACATATCCGCATCATGGGCGACAAGATCACCGCCAAGGACACGATGAAGGCGCTTGGCGTGCCCTGCGTGCCCGGCAGCGACGGTGGCGTCAACGACGTGGACGAGGCCAAGCGCGTTGCCGCGGCCATTGGTTATCCCGTCATCATCAAGGCCACCGCCGGCGGCGGCGGGCGCGGCATGAAGGTCGCGCAGGACGAGGCGGGCCTAGAGGTCGCCTTCCGCACCGCGAGGGCCGAGGCCAAGGCTGCCTTCGGCAACCCCGACGTCTATATCGAGAAATACCTACAAAAGCCGCGCCACATCGAGATCCAGATCTTCGGCAATGGCAAGGGCCGCGCCGTTCATTTGGGCGAACGCGATTGTTCGCTGCAGCGCCGCCACCAGAAGGTGCTCGAGGAAGCCCCAGGCCCTGCCATCACGGCCGAGGAACGCGCGCGGATCGGGAAGACCTGCGCTGATGCTGTCGCCAAGATCGGCTATGCCGGCGCTGGCACCATCGAATTCCTTTATGAGGATGGCGAATTCTACTTTATCGAGATGAACACCCGCCTGCAGGTGGAACATCCGGTGACCGAGGCGATCTTCGGCGTGGACCTCGTCCGCCAGCAGATCCGCGTTGCTGCGGGCCTTCCGATGGAGTTCCACCAGGAAGACCTGGTGATCAACGGCCATTCGATCGAGGTGCGGATTAATGCCGAAAAAGTTCCCGGCTTTTCACCCTGCCCCGGCAAGATCACGCAGTACCACGCCCCCGGCGGCCTGGGCGTGCGAATGGATTCGGCGCTCTATCAGGGCTATTCGATTCCACCCTACTACGACAGCCTGATCGGCAAGCTGATCGTCCACGGGCGCGACCGGACCGAGGCGCTGGCACGCCTTTCCCGCGCCTTGGGAGAGCTGATCGTGGACGGAGTGGACACGACGGTGCCGCTATTCCGCGCGCTTCTGGAGGAGCCTGACATCCAGGACGGCAACTATTCGATCCACTGGCTCGAGCGGTGGCTGGAAAAGCACTACAGCTGAGGCGCCCGTGCTGACGCCCGCGCAACTGTTGAACGGCTATGCGCGCGGCGTCTTTCCCATGGCCGAAAGCGCGGATGACGACCGCCTCTACTGGTTCGACCCGCCCCTTCGCGGTGTCCTGCCGGTGGGCGGCATCCACGCGTCGCGATCGTTGCTGCGCGACCTTCGGCGCGGAGGGTGGTCGGCGGATTTCGACGGGTTCGAACAGGTCGTTGCAGCCTGCGCCGACCGCGAGACGACTTGGATCAATGCCGAACTGACCGAGCTCTACTTCAAGCTTCATGAAGCGGGCCACGCTCACGCAATTTCGACTCGCCGCGGTGGCTCCTTCGCAGGCGGCATCTTCGGCGTGACGCTCGGGGCAGCGTTCTTTGGCGAATCCATGGTGTCGGAGCAGACCAACGGGTCGAAGATGGCGCTTCTGTGGACCTCGCAGCACCTGTTGCGCTGCGGCTTCAGGTTATTCGATACGCAATTCCTGACGCCCCACCTTGCCCGCATGGGAGGGATCGAATTGCCGCGATCCGCCTATCGCGGCAGGTTGGCGGCGGCGCTACGCCGCAAGGCCGACTTCTCTGCCCACGATCTGCCATCGGCGGATCAGCTTTGGCAGGACATCAGCCAGACGTCATAGCGGGCATCGTCCAAGGCAGACAGCGCCGGAGAGCTGGCGATCATCCAGCCGCTGAAGACGGTGGCATTCTGGCGCAGATCCGTGATGGTCATCTGCGCGAAGGCGTCCGAACTGGGGTCGGCAGCCGGATAGCGACACTCGCCAAGCCTGATCTCCAGCCTGCCATAGCGGATGGCTTGGCCCACTTGCAGCGGCAGATCGGTCGTCCGCCCTGACACCTTATCGAGCCCGCGGAGCATCGCCGCATCAGCCCGGACCGTCTCTTGCGCCGCTGCCGGTGCGGCGACAAGCAGTGCCGCCAAGATGACCGGCCTCATGGAAGCGCCTCACCTGCTTCAGTGTCCGACTGGCTGTCCACGAATTTCAGCATGAGTTGCAGCAGGCTGACGGCTCCCTGGACATCTTCGATCTCGCCGCCCGGTTCCAGGTTGTCGAGGCTGCCGCCCGGCTGCAACTGAATGTAGGCCCCGCCAAGGAGCCCATCCGATTGGATCAACGCCGCACTATCCGCCGGGATCAGGACGTCCTGCGGGATCGTCAGGATCGCATCAGCCATGTAGGTTGCTGGATTGAGCCTTATATCGCTGACCCTGCCGATACGGACGCCTGCAAGCCGCACCTCGGTCCCGACCGAAACCCCGTCAACGTCCGGGAAGGATGCGGACAGTTCATATCCAGTGCCTGTGCTCAGGCGATCCTGCCCGGCCCATGCCAGAAAAAGCAGCGCAGTGGCAAGGACCAGGGTGCCGGCGACCAGCTCGGCCCGAGCCTCGGCCAGTGCCGTCCTCGAAGTCATGCTATTCCGGCTGCCATGCGTCATAGTCGCTGCGGACGGCGGGCTTCGCACGATAGAGAGAACCCGCCGGAACATAGGCTCCTCCGGTGCCGGTCAGGTTCGGCTTGTGCGGCTGCTCCCACGCCTTGTGGGGCAGCGGCACTTCGGTCGGCGGTTCGTTCCAGGTGTGGTGCAGCCAGCCGTGCCATTCGGGACTGATCTGGCTGGCCTCGGCCTCGGCCTTGTAGATCACCCAACGACGCTTGCCGTCTTTGGTCTGGAAGAACACATTGCCCAAGGCATCCTCGCCGACCTTGACGCCGTGGCGCCAGGTCCAGAACTGGGTGTTCAACGTCTGGCTGTTCCACCAGGTCAGAAAGCGCAGCAAGACCGACATCGACAGGACCCTTAACGTTCAGTTTCGCAAGCATATGCCCCAGATCCGCGTCAAGGTCCAGCCTTGCGCGGACCGGCCGGATCACCCGGCCGAGGCACTTTCTTTCTTCGAGTCCACGTGGATCAGCAGCGGTTTCGCCGAGGTACTCTCGACTGCATCCTCGTTGACGACGACCTCTTGCACACTGTCCATGCCCGGAAGCTCGAACATCGTGTCCAGCAGGATCTCCTCCATGATGGACCGAAGGCCGCGGGCACCCGTCTTGCGCTTGATGGCCCGCTTGGCAATGGCCGTCAGTGCATCGTCGGTGAAGGTCAGCTGCACACCTTCCAGATCAAAGAGGCGCTGATACTGCTTGACCAGCGCGTTCTTCGGTTTGGTTAGGATGATGATCAGCGCTTCCTCGTCAAGGTCGGTCAGGGTCGCGATCACCGGCAGACGACCAACGAATTCCGGAATCAGGCCGAACTTGAGCAGATCCTCGGGCTCGAGTTCCTTGAAGGTCTCGCCCACGCCCTGGTCCGTGTTTTCCTTGACCGAGGCGCCGAAGCCCATGGCCGTGCCCTTGTTGCGCTGCTGGATGATCCGGTCGAGGCCTGCGAAGGCGCCGCCGCAGATGAACAGGATGTTCGTCGTGTCCACCTGCAGGAATTCCTGCTGCGGATGCTTGCGGCCGCCTTGCGGCGGGACGCTTGCGACGGTGCCTTCCATGATCTTCAGCAGCGCCTGCTGCACCCCTTCACCCGAGACGTCACGGGTGATCGAGGGGTTGTCGGACTTGCGCGTGATCTTGTCGACTTCGTCGATATAGACGATGCCGCGCTGTGCACGCTCGACGTTGTATTCGCTGGCCTGCAGCAGCTTCAGGATGATGTTCTCGACATCCTCGCCGACGTAACCGGCTTCGGTAAGCGTGGTCGCGTCTGCCATGGTAAAGGGCACGTCCAGGATCCGCGCCAGCGTCTGCGCCAGAAGCGTCTTGCCGCAGCCGGTGGGACCGATCAGCAGGATGTTCGACTTCGCCAATTCGATATCGGTCTTCGACCCGTGGTTCAGGCGCTTGTAGTGGTTGTGAACCGCGACCGAGAGCACGCGCTTGGCATGTTCTTGGCCGATCACATAATCGTCAAGAACGCCGCAAATCTCCCGCGGAGTGGGAACGCCGTCGCCGGACTTCAGACCGCTAGACTTCGTTTCCTCGCGGATGATGTCCATGCAAAGCTCGACGCATTCGTCGCAGATGAACACGGTCGGACCCGCGATCAGCTTGCGCACCTCGTGCTGGCTCTTGCCGCAGAAGCTGCAATAGAGCGTGTTCTTGCTGTCATTGCCGGACTGGTTCGCCATCGTCCATTTCCTTCGCTGCCGTCGCGCCCTTGCGCCACGGGCGACGACGGGATCCTCTCCGCACGCCGCATCTTCGGGTCGCCTGCGGCGGATCGGCCCCCGCAGGTATGTCGTACCATGTTAAGGACGTGCCCCGCCCGTCACAATCCCCAACAGGTCTATTTCTTCTCGGGTTCCGCCTTCCCGCGCGGAGCGACGACTTCGTCGATCAGTCCCCACTCCTGTGCCTCTTGCGGCGACATGAAACGGTCGCGTTCCAACGCCTGCTCGACCTCCTCCAGGGTGCGGCCTGTGTGCGTGACATAGATCTCGTTCAGGCGGCGCTTCAGCTTTTCCGTCTCGCGAGCGTGGATCAGGATGTCGGTGGCCTGTCCTTGGTAACCGCCCGACGGCTGGTGCACCATGACGCGGCTGTTGGGCAGCGAATAGCGCAGGCCCTTTTCGCCCGCCGCCAGCAGCAGCGAGCCCATCGAGGCCGCCTGCCCCACCACCAGTGTCGAGACGCGCGGCTTGATGTACTGCATCGTATCGTAGATCGACAGGCCCGAGGTGACGACACCGCCAGGGCTGTTGATGTACATGCTGATGTCCTTGGTCGGGTTCTCGGCCTCAAGGAACAGCAACTGCGCGCAGATGAGGGTGGACATGCCGTCGTGGACGGGGCCCGACACGAAGATGATCCGTTCCTTCAGCAGGCGCGAGAAAATATCATAAGCGCGTTCACCGCGAGAGGTCTGTTCGACCACCATGGGAACAAGGGTGTTCATGTAGAATTCTGCCGGATCGCTCATCGTCTGTCCTTGCTGTCTGTCCCTGTCCCCGCGATTCGTCCGGGCGTGAACCCCTGTTCTAGCCGCGATAGGTTGACAGAGTCTTAGTAACCGGCAAGGTCAGCCGCAAGGGATGGAACGCAATTCGACCCGCGAGACCCCGCGCGGCCAAGCAGGAGAGCCTTGTGAAACTGATCGTCGGGCTGGGCAATCCGGGCACCAAGTACGCCGCCAATCGCCACAATATCGGCTTCATGGCGCTGGATCGCATCGCCGACGACCACGGCCTGGGACCGTGGCGGGCACGCTTTCAGGGGCAGACCGCCGAAGGCCGGTTGGGTGAAGTCCGGGTCACGCTTCTCAAGCCGCAGACCTTCATGAACCTGTCCGGTCAGTCGGTGGGCGAGGCAATGCGCTATCTGAAGCTGACCCCCGCCGAGGTGATCGTCATGCATGACGAACTGGACCTTGCGCCCGGCAAGTGCCGGATCAAGCATGGCGGCGGTCATGCCGGCCACAACGGCCTGCGGTCGATCCACCAGCATATCGGGGCCGATTATGGGCGGGTGCGGCTGGGGATCGGTCATCCGGGGCACAAGGACAAGGTCGCCCCCTACGTGTTGTCAGATTTTGCCAAGGCCGAGCAGGACTGGCTGGGCGACCTGCTGCGCGGCATCTCGGACGGGGCGGCGGCGCTGGCGGCAGGTGATGGTGGGCGTTTCCAGAACGCGGTCGCCAACCGCACCGCCCCCGCCCGGAATGCCGGCAGCCCGGCGTCGGAACCTGCCCCGAAGCCCACGCCAGCGCCACAGCCGGAACGGCCTGCCAGCTTTTCGGACAGGCTGCGCGCGCTGACGGACAGGTTCAAATGAACAGCCGGGTCCGCGAGGCCTTCCGCGATCAGGCACGGTCCTGCCGCGACCTGGGCTCGCCCTTGACGGCCGCCTTGTGCGAGACGCTGGCAAAGGGACTGGAGCCGTCGCAAGGCGCCGTCGCGGCCCGTCTGCTGAATTGGCCTGGAGATCCGTCGAGCCGCGCGGATTCAGTGCCGCTGCGCCTTTGCGGGGCACTGCACGCGCTGGTGCTGACCGGCGCGGCGCCGGATCTGGCGCATGCTTATGCCAAGCGCGACGTCTCTACGGAGCTGCTGGTCGATACGATGCAGACCCACGAGGCGATGATCCTCGAGTGGCTGGACAGCCCCCCGCAGACGAACGAGGTCGCCAGATCGGCGGCGTTGATCGGGGCGGGGCGTTTCCTTTCCGGGCTGTCGCCCCTGCCCCTGAGGCTGCTGGAGCTTGGCGCCTCGGCAGGGCTGAATTTGAACTTCGACCGGTATCACCTTGGTCCGGCGCCCGAAGGGGTGTCGCTGACGCCGGAATGGGGCGGAGAGATCCCGCAGGGCAGGATCCAGGTCGCCAGCCGTCGCGGCGTCGATCTGAACCCGCTGGACCCGGAACGGGACTCGCTGCGGCTGATGGCCTACTGCTGGGCGGATCAGGATGCGCGGCTGGCGCGGCTGCGGGCGGCGCTGGTGATGGCGCAGGCGGACCCGCCGCCGGTCGATCGCGGCGACGCCGCAGCTTGGCTTGCCGCGCAGTTGCTGCGACCGGTCTTAGGCACGCTGACGGTCGTCTTCCACACCATCGCGGCCCAGTATTTTCCGCACGAGACGGCCGCTGCCTGCGAGGCCACGCTGGCGCGCGCCGCCGCCCGAGCGACGCCTGATGCACCCGTCGCGCACCTGGAGATGGAGGCCGACGGCGGCCATGGCGCCGCGCTGCGAATGGCGCTGTGGGATGGCGACGAACGTCGGTGGGCCTTGGGTCGCGCAGACTTCCACGGGCGCTGGATCGACTGGCAGCCCCGCCAGTTGTGATGGCCCGGCCTCTTTCCAGCAGCCGCAGCGTCGCCTAGGCTGGCATGGCAAGCGGAGGAATGCCAATGGATCAGTCGATCAACGTCATGGGAGGGGCGCTGCAGCCCTGCTCGACCAGCCCGATGACCGGGTTCTATCGCAACGGCTGTTGCGACACCGGACCGGACGATCGTGGAAGCCACACGGTCTGCGTGATCCTGACGGACGAGTTTCTGGCAATGTCGCGCTATCTAGGCAACGACCTGACCACTCCACGGCCCGAATTCGGATTCCCCGGCCTGAAGGCCGGCGACCGCTGGTGCCTTTGCGCCAGCCGGTTCCTGCAAGCCGCGCATGAGTTTGCGGCCCCCAAGGTTGTGCTGGAGGCGACCCACAGGCGCGCCCTGGACATCGTGCCGCTGGAGCTTTTGAAACGACACGCCACAACCGATGCGGCCTAGGTGTTCAGTCCCGGCATCTGGTGGATCGGGTTTAGGATGAATCTGTGGGGCTCGGATGTCCAGATCTTGCAGATGAATTTGTAAGGCGTGAGGGCCAGCCATGGTCCGCCATCGGTCCAAGGACCATGGCTGGCGAGGGTCTTGAGGCGGCGGGCGAAGTTGTAGGCGGGCATGA
>NZ_JAOTBE010000035.1 GCF_026162645.1 Paracoccus rhizosphaerae | reverse complement strand
CAATGAACCGCCGCTGCCACGGTAAGGCAGTTGCACCGCCAAGGTCTTCTGGCGTCGGCAGAGTGTCGAGAAATCGGGGACCGGCCAGCCGAGCCCCGCAAGCCGCAGCAGGCTAGCCACGGAAGCCCGTCGTCTGCCGCAGCGGTAGACCGAACAGGACCTTCACCGTCAAACACGCCTGGATCGCGGCGTCGCTATAGACCGGCTGCCCGCCGCGCTTGCCCGAGAGCGCCGCATGCCACGGCGTCAACGGGTCGAACCAGACGGTCAGCGAGCCGCGCTCACACAGCGCAGCGTTGTAGGCAGACCAGTTCAGGGTGCGGTAGCGAGTAAGCGCGGGCTTGGACATGCCGTTCAGCTATGTCGCTGGACGTGCAATGTGTATCCCAAAAAGGCTTTATGCAACAACGCCTCTCAGACCCATTCCCGCCGCGCATTATGCAAAGCTATTTGTCGCGGGAAGCTTGTGCACCGGATGCTACGACGGTCTGGATGCCGGTTGGCTATCACCTCAATGACCTTGGTCGCCTGTACTCATCCGGCAGACAGCTTCCTTTGCGATCTAGATTTTTGCTGCTGGCGCCGAGGCGGCGGTCGGGCCGAAGGTCGGTCTTAGGCGCATCAGCAGGTTCCGCCGACATATAGCGCTGCTGCCAGACGGGAAGGCGACGCGGCGATTTGATATGTCCGTAACTCGCCCAAGCGGGCATTGACTCCTGATGTCAGGGGGGCCTGTCCGATTAGGTTTTCTTTGTGATATCCGCGCCGGAGGCAGCTAGTCGCTGGATCAGGGGGCCGATGTCGGAGAGGTGGACCTCTCTCTCGACGGCGCCAGTCTTGAGGGCTTCGGCAGGCATGCCGTAGACGACGCAGCTGGCCTCGTTCTGCCCGATCGTGCGGGCGCCGGCGTCGCGCATCTCCTTCAGGCCGCGGGCGCCGTCGTCGCCCATGCCAGTCATGATGACGCCCAAGGCATTGGCGCCGGCGGCCTGGGCGGTCGATCTGAAGAGGACGTCGACCGACGGGCGGTGCCGGTTGACCAGCGGCCCGTCCCTGACCTCGACGCGATAGTTGGCGCCGCTGCGCGTCAGCATCATGTGGCGTCCGCCCGGCGCGATCAGCGCCTGCCCCGGCAGGACGCTGTCGCCCGACTGCGCCTCCCTCACCGATATCTGGCATAGCTCGTCCAGGCGCTTCGCAAAGCCGCGGGTGAAGGCTTCGGGCATGTGCTGGACGATCACGATCGGCGGCGCATCGTGGCGCAGCAACTGCAGGACCGTGCGAAGCGCCTCGGTCCCGCCGGTCGAGGCGCCGATCGCCACGACCTTGTGCGTGGTCTGTGCCATGGCAGTGCGCGCGGCGGGGGCCAGCACGGCATCCGCCGTGAGCTTGGCGGGCGGTGTCGCAGGTCCGCGGCGCAGCCGGGCGTGGGCCGCGGCCAGAACGGCATCCTGGATGCGGATGGTAGATTCCTCGAGGAACCTGCGCGTCGAGAGGTTCGGCTTCTGGATCAGGTCGACCGCCCCGGCCTCCAGCGCCGCAAGGTGGGTCCTGCTGCCCTCGCCCACCAGGGTCGAGCAGATCACCACCGGCACGGGTTTCTGCGCCATCAGCCGTCGCAGGAAGGTAACGCCGTCCATGCGCGGCATCTCGACATCCAGGACGATCACGTCAGGCCATTCCTTGCGCAGGCGCTCGGCGGCCTGAAAGGGATCGTTGGCGGTTCCTATCACCTCCAGCTGCGGATGCGCAGACAGGATCTCGCTGATCGTCTGGCGGACGACCGCGCTGTCGTCGACGATCAGGACGCGCTTCTTCGGATGGGGGTTCATGCGGCAACCTTGCGATAGATCGAGGGGTGGACGAGTTCCAGCCCGTCGCGCCGGGCATGCGAGGCTTCGGTATGGCCGGTCATCAGGAAGCCGCCCGGACGGAGGCGGCGGCAGACGTTGTCCACAACGCGTGCCCTGATCTCGCCATCGAAATAGATCAGGACGTTGCGCAGGAAGATCACGTCGGCGGCGATGCCGTCCAGCCCCTCGCCGGTTGCCAGGTTCGCGGTCCGCCAGCTGGCCTGGTCGCGCAGCTGTGGCACGATGCGATAGATGCCTTCGATCTTTCGCGATGACAGAAGGAAGCGCGGCCGCAGGGCCTGCGGGATGCCCTCGGTCTCGGCCCTGTTATAGACCGCAGTCATCGCGCGGCGGACGACCGGCCGGGAAATATCGGTGCCGATCAGGCTGGGAACGATGCCCTGCATCCCGGCGTCGCGGGCCTGCTGGGCGGTAATCAGCGCGGAATATCCCTCCTGCCCGGTCGAGCAGGCCGCGCTCCAGATGACCAGGCCACGCCCGCGCAGCCGGCCGGCCTCGTGCAGTTCGGGGAGGCCCCGCGTCAGAAGCCAGTCGTATTGTGGCTTTTCGCGAAAGAAGCTGGTCGTGTGCGTGGTCAGCGCCTCGCCGAAGGCGATGCGCTCTTGCGCGTCCACCTTCAAAAGGCGGCAATAGTCGTCATAGCTGGTGGCGCCGGTCGCCGCCAGGCGGCGGTTCAGGCGGCCGGTCAGAAAATCTGTCCTGCTCTCGCTCAGCGTGATGCCGGTCACTTCGCGGGCGAGGGCCGCGATCTTCCGGGCTTCGGCAGGGTGCAGCGGCGGAGGGGTGGCCGGGGTCATGGCGGCGTCAGGGTCCTGAGGGGGGGGCGTCGGTCCTGCCGGCGGGACCGGCAGGGCGGTAATCAAAAGCGGAAGGCGGGGTCGGTCAGCCCCGGCGCGGCCGCGAAGATGCGGTCCAGGCGGATCAGCACGACAAGGTCGGACCCGCGGCGCGACAGCCCCTTCAGGCTGCTGCTGTCCCAATGGCCGGCGCCGATCCCGGGGCAGGGCTCGATCTCGTCCCCGGGGATCTGGTCGACGTTGCGCACCCGGTCGGCCAGGATGCCGAAGGGGCTGTGCGATGCATCGGCGAAGTCGATCACCACGATTCGGGCATCGGGGCTGTCGTCGATGGCCGGGATGCCAAGCCGCGCCTTCAGGTCGACCACCGGGACGCTGGCGCCCCGCACGTCGACCACGCCCAGCACGTCATGGGGCGCGTTGGGCAGGCGGGTGATCCGCTGCATGTCCAGGATTTCGCGGACATGGCGGACCTCGACGCCCAGGATCTGCTCGCTCAGGTCGAAGGTCAGATAGGTGGAGGACGCATCCTCCTCCACCACGGTTTCGGTCTCGCCCTCGAACATGGCTCAGCCCGCGTAGCGCTGGAAGTCGGCGTCGGACACGTCCTCGGCCAGGTCCAGGTCGAACGCCTCGACCGCCTTGGCGATCCGCTCGGCCTTGGCCGGCTTGCCGCTGGCCACGACCTTGGGGCGGACCGGCGCGACCGGCTTCGAGCCGGTCCCGTCCAGCTGGAAGTAAGAGATCACGCCGGTCAGCTGCTGGGACTGGGCGGCCAGTTCCTGGCTGGTGGCGGCGGACTGTTCGGCCGCATTGGCGTTCTGCTGGATGACCTTGTCCAGTTCGCGGATCGCCTGGTTGATCTGTTCGGCGCCGGTGTTCTGTTCGCGGGTCGAGGCCGAGATCTCCTGCACCAGGTCGGCGGTGCGCTGGATGTTGGGGACCAGCGTCTCCAGCATCCGGCCCGCCTCGCCTGACACCTCGACGGTCTGGGCCGACAGCTGGCTGATCTCTCCGGCGGCCTGCTGGCTGCGTTCGGCCAGCTTGCGCACCTCGGAGGCGACGACGGCGAAGCCCTTGCCGTGGGTGCCGGCGCGGGCGGCCTCGACCGCAGCGTTCAGCGCCAGCAGGTCGGTCTGGCGGGCGATCTCCTGGATGATGTTGATCTTCTCGGCAATGGTCTTCATCGCGCGCACGGCATTGGCGACGGCCTCGCCCGAGCGCTTGGCATCGTCAGCCGACTGGTTGGCGATGCGCTCGGTCTGGGCGGCGTTGTCGGCGTTCTGGCGGATGTTGGCGGTCATCTCCTCGATCGAGGCGCTGGCCTCCTGCGCGGCGGCCGCCTGCTGGTTCGACCCCGCCGACAGCTGCTCGGCCGTGGCCGACATGTTCGAGGCGCCCTCGGCGACATAGGTCGCGCTGACATGGGCGTTGGCGATCACCTCGCGCAGCTTCAGCGTCATGTCGCGCAGCGCGATCCCCAGCCGGTCCTGATCGGAGCGCGGCGTCACGTCGGCACGCAGATCGCCCCGCGTGATGCTTTCGGCCGAGACGCTCATCGCCCTGAGATCGGCCACCATGCCGTCCATCTCGTTCAGCAGGGCCCCGATCTCATCGCGGCTCCGGCTCCCGGCATCCACGTCGAGATTGCCCCGGGCAACCTCCTTGGCCACCGAAACCGCACGGCCAAGACCACGGCTGATCGTCAGGGACAGCCAGAAGGCAGCAGCGATGGCAATGGCGGCGGCGGCGATGCCGAGCGAAAGCAGCATGGTGCGCGAGGCCCGGTAGGTTGCCTGCGCCCGCGCCCGGACCTCGCCCAGAACCTCGCGAGAGCGTTCGGCGATCGCTTCGCTGGCAGCGAAGCTCTCCTTGAAGACAGGTTCCAGCCGGTTGTTCAGGATATCGTTCGCAATCGTGTTCGAATTCGCGACCGAAAGTTCTGCCACCTCCAACAGCGGCACCTGCCAGATGTCCCAAGCGTCGCGGATCTCCGCCATTGCGGCAACATCGGCACCCGAGGCGCTGCGTTCGGCCGCAGCAAGGTGCTCGGCCAGCGCGGATTCGAGCGCGGACATCTCTGCCCGCTTGGCGGCAAGGGCGTCAGCTTCCCTCGTCAGCAGCATGTCCCGCTCGGCGTTCATCAGGCCACGGACGTCGTCGGTCAGCGCATCGAGGCTCGCCTCGAGCGCGACGAGGCGCGCGTCCCGGACAGTAGCGGCTGCAATCCGACCGCGGACGTCGGCAATGAGCGTCTCGATCCGGTCATAGAGGACGGCGAATGCAGGCCGGCTTTGCGAGGTGTAGTGCTCCAGCGCCTGAACGTTCGTGTCGGCCATGCCCGGTTCCCGGATCTCGGATTCGATCGCCAGGAACTCTTTCCACTTCCCATCGAAGTCGGCCAGAAGCGCCCGCGTCTGGTCGGTCACAACGACCGCTTCGACATTGGCAAAGGATTGGGCGACAACGCCGAACTGCTGGTCGACCTGCCGGGCTGCCTCTGCCGCGGCGTCGCGGTCGTCCAGCGCCAGATAGCTTTTCACCAAGCTCATGGAGCGGGCAGCCGCCGTCTCCATCTGCAGGCTTTGGTCCAACTGCAGCACAGTCTCTTCGACCAGATTGTTCATTTGCGACTGCATCTCTGACGCCTTTTGAAGGGCGAGAAAGCTCGAGGCACCGATCAGCGTGATCAGCACCACGAAAACGCCGATCAGCTTGGCTTTGATTGTCATACGCATGGGCGTGGATTTCCTTCAGGTCCTTGATGGAGTGATGGCATTGGTTGCACCGGGCGGCGGTCGCCGCCCGGTCTCAGAAGAAGATGTCGTCGAGGGATTGCTGTGCCGCGGCCATCGGGGTCAGCGCGACCCCGGCGACCTCGGCATGGATTTCGCGTTCGCGATCCATCGTATAGAGGTCGGCGAAGGCTTCGAGTTCGGCCCGCTCGGCATCCGAGAGTGGGCGCTGCGCCGATTCGGCACGGGATGCGATCTGCCGCACCAGGTCAGGCAGATCGCGGAGAACCGTCAGGCCCTGCTCTACGCCGCGCTGCAGGTCGGCTGCCCCCGCTTGCGCGGCAACCTTCAGGTCCTCCAGCTGCGACAGAAGCGCAGTCGCGCGCGAAAGATCGGCCTTGGCGCGGGCCAGCTGAACGCCCAAGGCATCGGCCTGCCGTGCAAGCTGTGCGAAGTCGGCCCCGGCGGTCTGCTGACTGATCACGGCGAAGCTGTCGCGGCAGCTCGTGTTCAAGGTGCTGCAGGCATGCGCCCGTTCCTGCACCGTTGCGGACAGCACGGCCATCGCGGTCTTGCCGTTGCCGCTGCGCCTGGCCAGCAGGCCAGAGTTGATCGCGGCCAGCCGGACCTCCTGCGCGGTCGTGGCCAGTGTCGCAAGATCGCGCGCGGCACCCTCCATCGCGACCTCGATCGCCGTCACGGCGGTCACGGCGCTGCGCAGGGCCGGCGTGACCAGCAGGTCAAGCTGCCGGCCATCGTCCAGTTCACGATGCCAGTCGGCCAGCATTCCCGCCGCCTTGCCGCCAATATCCCCTGCCAGCGCCTGCGCCGCGGACCGGCCATCCGCTGCCAGCGACTGAAGGGCGGCCCTTGTCTCGGCGATCAGCGCATCGGCATCCGCGCGCAGGGCGCGAAGCTGCGCCGAGGCCAGCACCGCTGGCGCGGGCCGGTCGCCGGCCGCGTCGATGATCGCCTCGACATGCTGAAGGCGCTGCGCGAACGCGTCCGAGAACTGGATCCCGTTCATCAGCACACCGGTGTTGCTGCTGGTGCTGGCCGCCAGCCTGGCTGCCAGCACGCCCATGACCGACGACAGATCGCCGCCGCCCTCGGGGGCGGCATCCTGCTGCCTGTCCAGCGCGGCCCGCGCGCACCGACTGGCATCGCCCAGCAGAGACGACGCCTCGCGCGTGGCCGAATCGATGCGGCTCAGGCCCTCGTGGACGACCACCGTCGTGTCTTCGAGCCGCTGGATCATCTTCCGCAGGCTGCCGATATAGTCCTCGATCCCGTCGATATTGGCTGACCGCCCTGCGACGCGCGTCATCGAGGCGACGGCGCGCAGCTGGCGGCATTCGCTGCGCATCTCGCCCACTGCATCAAGCCCACGGGCCAGCGCCTTGGGAAGCCGGTCCGAGGCCAGCGCCGCGTGCGCCTGCCCCAGCCGTTCGACCAGCTCATGGCAGCTCCTCCGCAGGCTGCCGGCATCGGAACGTGCCTCGCCGACCTCCTGGACAAGCCCGCCAAGCCGTTCCGCGTCGGCGGCGATGTCGGTCAAGGCGCCATGGACCCCGCCCAGGACATCGGTGAGTTGCTCGAACCGCTGCTGGCTGTCGATGCGCAGGCCGTGCAGGCCCGGCGCAGGCGGTGCCGGCCGGATGATCTCTTGCTTCAATTTGCTGCCCTTTCTTGTGTCGGCCGCGTCGCGGTTCGTGACGTCCCCGGTGTTCAGCCGTCGGGCCGGAACAGGGTGTCGGTGTCGAGCAGGATGACCAGATCGTCAGTGTGGCGGACGACCCCTTTCACGTAGATCTCGGGCCAGCGGGCCCCGAGGCTGGGGACGGTCTCCAGCGCGGCTGTGTCGGCCTCGAACACCTCCTCGACCGCGTCGCAGAGGATGGCCAGCCGGGTGGGAACGCCCGATACTGGCAGTTCAAGAACGATCAACCGCGAGGCGGCATCGGCGGGCGCGGGCGGCATGTCCAGCCGCCGGCGGATGTCGATCAGCGGCACGATCGCGCCGCGCACGTTGACCAGCGCCGGGGCGAAGGTCGGTGCGTTGGGCACGACCGTCGGCGGGATCGGGTCCAGGATCTCGTGCACGCAGCTGACGGAGAGGGCAAAAGCTTCGCCCATCAGGCGGAAGATCAGGACCATCTCGCGGCGGCTTGCGGCGGCGGGCCTGGTTGCGATGGTATCGGATGTCATCTTCAGGCCGCCGTCCGTTGAGCGTGTCTTTGCGACAGGGCACGACGTGCCAGGCTCGCCACGTCGATGATCAGGGCGACCGATCCGTCACCCAAGATGGTCGCGCCGGCGAAGCCCTCGACGCCGCGGTGGTACTGACTGAGCGACTTGATGACGGTCTGGTTCTGGCCGAGGATGTCGTCCACAACCAACCCCAGCCGTTGGCCGTCCGCCTTTACGATCACCACGCGCCGCCGCGGCTCGGCCGATTGGGCCTGCGCGAAGACGGCATCCAGTTCCAGGAACGGCACCAAATGTTCGCGGATGCACAGCATCGTCCGCCCTGAATCGCGGGTCTGTTCGGCCGCGTCCACTTCGACGCATTCCTCGACCGAGGCCAGCGGGATGACGAAGACCGAGGAACCCAGCCTGACCAGAAGCCCGTCGACGATCGCCAGCGTCACCGGCAGGCGCAGCGTCACGCGGGTGCCGCGACCGCGCCGCGACTGCACGTCGACCGATCCGCGCAGCGCATCGACGGTCGAGCGGACGGCATCCATCCCCACGCCCCGGCCCGACACGCTGGAGAGCTGCTTGGCCGTCGAGAACCCCGGCGCGAAGATCAGCTGGAAAAGCTCTTCCTCCGCCGGCTGGGCTTCTGGCGACAGAAGCTTGCGTTCGACCGCCTTGGCCCGGATGGCCTCGGGATCCAGGCCCGCGCCGTCGTCGTCGATCGAGATCAGGATCTCGCCGCCCTCCTGCCGGGCCGACAGGCTGACCGTGCCCTGCGCGGGCTTGCCCGCGGCCAGCCGGGCCTGAGCACCTTCAATTCCATGGTCCATGCTGTTTCGGATCATGTGGACCAGCGGTTCTGACAGGCGGTCGATCACTGTCTTGTCGACCTCGGTCTCGCCCCCTTCGGTCACCAGGGCCACGTCCTTGCCCAGTTCGGCCGACAGGTCCCTGACGACCCGACGAAACTTGCCGAACACCATTTCGATGGGCAGCATCCTGATCGAGAGCGTCGAGTCGCGCAGGCCCGTGACGAGACGCTCGACCTCTTCGACCATGGTTTCCAGGTCGGGGTCGGAAGTGGCCGTGGCCAGCTGGCTCAGGCGGGCCTGCGCGATGACCAATTCGCCCAGCTGATCCATGATCTCGTCCAGCTTCGAGGCGGCGACCCGCACGTTCTCTCCGGCCGCCTCGGGCGGGCGGCGCGGCGCGGGCGCAGCCTTGGCCGCCGGCTGCGCCTGCTCGGTTACATCGGCGATGTTCAGTTCGGCATCGTCGGCGAAGATGAAGACGGCCTCGATCTCGCTCAGCGGCTGACGCGTCAGCAGCTCGACGATCCAGCAGAGGTGGCTGGTCGCGGGATCCAGGTCCGACAGCGCCGGAAGGTCGCCTGCGGTGAAGCTGATGGTGATCCGCCCCATCTCGGCCAATTCGGCGATCAGCAGGTCAGGGCGCATCCCGTTGCGCAGGGCGGACGCCTCGGGGCGGAAGCGGATGCGCCACCTGCGCTCTCTTGAGGCCTCGGCCGGCGGGTGGGGCGCGTCGGCGGCCGTGCTGCTGACGATGTCGGACAGGGACCGCAGCAGCCGCCCCGCCTCGGTCGAGGCTTCGAGCGCCTCGGCCTCGTCGCAGTCGCCGCCGCAGGAAAGCAACGCCGACATGTGGTCGCGCGCCTTCAGCGACAAGTCAATCAGCCGGTCGTCGATCGATAGCAGCCCGTCGCGGACCTTGTCGAAGGCATCCTCGAAATGGTGGGTGAAGCGAGCCAGGATGCCGAAGCCGAACATCGACCCCGATCCCTTGATGGTGTGCAGGGCGCGGAACACCGCGTCAATCTGTTCGGGTTGCGGCTGGCCTTCCAGGTCCAAAAGCATCGTCTCGAGGTTCTCGAGGATTTCTCTCGCCTCCTGGACGAAGGCGCCGAGGGCAGGATTGACGTCCTCCATCTCTCAGCCCGCCAGCTTCTTCGTCACGGAGACCAGCATCGCCGCGTCGAAGGGCTTGTTGATCCAGCCGGTGGCGCCGGCAGCCTTGCCTTCGGCCTTCAGCTCGGGCTTCGACTCGGTGGTCAGCATGACGATCGGAATGCCCGACCCCGCCGCGTCCTGGCGCGCATTCCGGATGAAGTCGAGCCCGTTCATGACCGGCATGTTGAGGTCGGTGATGACCAGTGCAGGGCGTTCGGCCCTCAGCCTCTCGAGCCCCTCGGCGCCGTCGGCGGCGCCGATCACGCGATAGCCGTGGGGCTGCAGGCTGAAGGCGACCATGTCACGGATGGCCTTGCTGTCGTCGATTGTCAGGACGGTGATGGTCATGAAACACTCCGGTCAAGTGGGTGCGGCAGGCCGCCTGGGGGGGACATCGCGAGGATGGCTGTCGCCGTCGGCGACAGTTCCGGCGCGGCGCCGCGGGCCGCGATCTCGCGCTCGGCCGCAAGAAGGATTTGGAGCGCAACCTGCCCCGGCAGTCCGGTCGAGGATGCGACCGGCGCGATGTCGAGCGACGTTCCCCCCTCGTCGATCCACTGGCGCAACCGTGCCACGGCGGCAGGCGCGTCCTGGATGGAAAGGCTTCCGTCGATCCGGAAGGTGTTGGTCTTCATGGCGGCATCTTCCGACGTTCTGGTTCCCGAACAGCCTTAGCCGCCGACGCTTAAGATGCGGTGAATCCACGTGAGGACGTCCTCCGGAGGGCCGACATCTTGCATGGCATCTTAGTGATCACGGCCGCTCCGGGGCGGACACCAGGGTTCATGGTGGCCGTGCCGGAACGACATATGGTGCAAGTTTCGCCGCGGGTAAGGCGATTCACGTCGCCATCTTCAAGCCGCTGCCCATTCCGTCCATTTGCGAAGGCTCGTCATGGCACTTGCGTCGACTCGGCGCTTCGCGGCAGAAGATCAATGACATGCGACGCGCAGCCAGAGCAGATGCGGGAGACGACCTGATGGAGTTCGACGTGGGTCCGGGCAGGATCGGCATCACCGTTCCCGACCGCGAGAGCCTTCTGGCCATCATCGGTGCGCGCCTTGAGGCGGGCGAGGGATTTGCCCTGGCGACGACAAATGTCGACCATCTGGAAAAGCTCCGCTCGGACGCGTGCTTCCGTGAGGCCTATGCCGCCCATGACCTTGTCGTGGCCGATGGCAATCCGATCGTCTGGCTGGCGCGGCTGGCGGGGAAGCCCGTGTCGTTGGTCACGGGGTCTGACTTGGTGCGGCCGCTGTGCCGGCTGGCCGCTTCATCTGGGCGCGCGGTCGCAATCATCGCGGGCACCCGCGAGACGGGTGAGGAGGCGGGCCGCCGCCTTAAGGCCGAGATCCCGGGTCTGCGCGTCGCGATGGTCGAGGCACCGGGGTTTCCATTCGACCCCGAGGGAGCCGAGGCCGACGCCCTGCTGGACCGGCTTGCGGGGTCCGGCGCGGGGCTTTGCCTTCTGGCGCTTGGTGCGCCGCGGCAGGAGATTTTGGCCGCCCGCGTCCGCCGGCGCTGCCCCAAGATGGGCGTGGCCTCGGTCGGGGCCGGCATCGACTTTATCGCCGGTCGCCAGCGTCGTGCGCCTCGGCTGATGCGGACGGCGCGCATCGAGTGGCTGTGGCGCGCGGCGCTCAGCCCCCGGCGGCTGGGTCCAAGATACCTGCAGGGCGCGATGATCCTGCCGGGCCACGCCTGGCGCGCCTTGTCTTCCAGGTCGAGAACTAGGTGAACCAGGCCCCGCGACGCCGGGGGGGCTAGAGTAACACCGCCGCCAGCGCGATCCCCGCAAGGCCGAAGCCTAGGTCGTGCCAGACGTCCCAGACGCCGTGGCGGCGGGCGAGGCGCACCAGCATCGGGAATGCCAGGATGGCCGCCAGCGCCTGTCCCGCAAGTGCGCCGGGAATCCCTGCCTGCCATGCCCCGATGGTGAACAGCGACAGGAACAGCACCGCCCTGACCAACGTCACCCAGAAGAACCCCCGGCTGTCGCCGGCCGCCAGTGCGGCCTGGTCGTAGGTCAGCCCGATCAGCGTCGGAATGCTGGCAAGCGCGATCAGCCGGACAAAGGTGCCGGCTTCGCGGTAGCGGTCGTCATACAGGAACTCGACCACGTCCTGGCCGAAGATGGCCAGCAGCGCCAGCAACAGCAGGAAGCTGCCGGTCAGGGCCGCGCGCATCAGCCGGACGCGGTTCTGCTGGGTGGAACCTTGGTCCTCGGCGGCAGAGCGGTAGATCGGGATCATGACCCGAGAAATCACCGCGATTCCCAGCATCAGCGGGAAACTGGCAAGGAAGAAGGCGATGTTGTAGATGCCAAGCTCGCTCAGCGTCAAAAGCCGCGCAAGAACCGCCTTGTCGCCCTGCGAGATCACGAAGCCTACCACTGTCGAAGGCAGGATCCACTTGCCGAAGCTGATCAGCTCGGCTGCGCAGTCGCGGTCCCACCGCAGCTTGTTCGCCGGTCCCGCCATCAGCATGTGCACCATCACGACCTTGATGATCGCGCCCATGATCAGACCGATGACCAGGGCCCAGGCCGATCCCAGGATGGCGGCCAGGACGACGGTCAGGAAGGTCGTGACGGCCGCCGTGGCCAGTTCGACCACCGTCAGGCGGCCCATGCGAAGATGCCGGTTTGCAGTTTCAACCTTCGTGGGCATGAAGCCGAAGATGACGGCGGTCAACCCCGAGATGGGCAGGAACCACACCAGTTCCGGGACGTCGTAGAACTGCGCGGCGGGCACTGCCAGGACACAGCAGCCCAGCCACAGCATCACGCCCCTGAACGCCTGCATGGTGAAGGCCGTGTCCAGGAAGGTGCGGTCGTCGCCGCGCTTGCTCTGCAGGATCGCGGGGGTGATGCCCACATCCGAGAAGTTGTTCAGGCCCTGGATCACGACCATGATCAGCGTCATCAGGCCGAAGACGTCGGGAAACAGCAGCCGTGTCAGGATGAGGTTCGACGCCAACCTGATCGCCTGAATCCCGCCGAAGCTGATGATGGTCAGGGCTGATCCGCGCATCGCCCGGTGGACCAGCCCCTCGCCGGTCAGCAAAAGCCCAATTCTTGCCCTGATCATCATCTTAGTTCGTCCCGGTCAGCATGATGTCCTCGATCCGGCGCGCCGTCGCCTCGTAGGAGGCGGCGAAATGCGGATCGATGGTGTCGGGCAGGTCCAGCCCCGCTGGCGGACGAACCCCGAAGATGCCGGCATAGGTGATCATCGCCGCCAGCAGGTAGGTCGTCTGCGTCCCGTGCGGCGAAAGGTCGGAATAAAGTGCGTCCGACGGGATGGCCGACAAGGGCTCCTCGGACAGAAGGCGCGCCATCACGCGCCCGACCGGGATCAGCCGGATATCGGCATCCGGCCGCGCCTCGGCCAGCCGGGCGACATAGTCGTCGTACCACGCGGCATAGCCGCGTTGCGCATGGCGGTAATACCGCCGCAATTCGCGCGGGCGTGCGGGCAGGGCATCCGCGAAGGGGTGCAGGTCCGCCCAGCCCTCATAGATGAAGAAGACTTGGTCCTTGGTGTTGGCGCGCGACCAGTCGAGGATCTGCAGCGTCACGCCAAGCGGAGTCAGGCCGTCAGGATTGTCGTTCGGATAGGGCTTGGCGGCGCCGTCGTACTGGATGAAGTTCTCGGGGTTGAGAACGATGGTGTCGAACCGCCCGTCGCCAAAGCCGCCGCTGCCGTCCCAGGCCGAGGGAACCTGCGACAGGTGCCATTGCGGCGACGGCGGCAGTTCCGCCGCGAATTCCCGCGGAAAGCCCCAGCGGCCGTTGGCGGCGAAGTCGCGTCCATCGTGGCGGGCCATCAGGGCCAGCCAGTGGGGAACGGTCGTTTCGTCAGTGTCCGTCAGGTGGTGGATCAGGCTGTTGCCGAAGAAGAAGACGCGGGCGCTGTCCCGGGGTTCGGTGGCGTGCAGGGGCGCGGTCGTGGCAAGCCAGGCGAGCGCGCAGGATGCAAGGCTGCGAAGGGTGTGACGGATCATGAAAAGCCTCTGACTTGTGACCGGAAAGGAGCGATGTCGTCATTCATGCTTCAGTCTTGCGCCCAGGGCGTCGGCGACGCGCAGGGCGTTCGCCACGATCGTCAGGCCAGGGTTCACCCCGGTCGAACTGGGCATGAAGCTGGCATCGGCGACATAAAGGTTGTCGACGTCATGCGCCCTGCAGTCGCGGTCAAGAACGCCTCTGGCCGGGTCGTCCGAAAACCGCAGCGTACCGCAGGGATGCGCGACGTTCAGTTCCGGCGAGAAATTCAGCCAGATTGATCGCAGCCCGCGCAGCCGGCGTTTCAGCAGCCGCCGGAAGCGGCGCCGGCGGTCCTTCAGTTCGTCGGACACGGTGTATTCATAGATGATCGTGTCGGGACGCGCCGGGTCGAAGACGACACGGTTCGCCTCGTCCGGAAGATCCTCGATGATGGCGGCGAAAACCCGCGCCTCTCCCAGGACGTGGGCGGCGGCGAAGGCGGGGATGCGCAGCAGTTCGTGCATCAGGCGCAGCTTGGGGAAGCGCGACGAGGCATAGCCCTGCCGCAGGGCGAAGAGGACGTTGCCGTAGGTCGCCGGCAGCCCAAGCGACTGGAGGATTCCGAAGCGCAAGTGCTCCTCGCGGTAGAGATCCCGGATCGAGAAGCACTTGCGCGGTCCCGGCGACGATGGTGGCGCATCGCGCGGCGGCCAGATGGCGATCCGTTCGTTGACATGAAACATCAGGCCCCTGCCCACCATCCCGCTGGAGTTCGCGCATCCATGGGGCCAGTGGTCGTTCTTCGAGGCCATGAGCAGGCGAGGCGACCCGAAGGCCCCGGCTGCCATGACATAGGCGCGGGCGGAAAGCACGTGCTCGGCCCCGTGGCGGCGCAGCCTGACCCCGGTCACCCGGCGCGGGCCGCCTTCCAGCGCGATGACGTTGGCCGCATCCAGCACGGCGGCCCGTCCCGTGGCCAAGGCCGGAACGACACCCGCCGAACGACCATCCATCTTGCAGTTCATCGGGCATTTGTGGCCGATGCATTCGGTGCATCCTATGATCTGCCGGATGCCCAAATGGGCGCGGTAGGGGCTCAGCCCGGCCTCCCGCAGCGCGGTTTCCAGCGCGGCGTCACGCGCGGCCAGCGGACGAGGCGGCGCCAGGGCCACGGCGTTGTCCGACAGCGGATCTGGCGTGCCGTTCACGGCCATCATGCTGCGGGCGCGGTCGTACCAGGGCTGAAATTCGTCATAGCCGACGGGCCAGCCGCCGATCGGGTGTGGCATCCCAGCCGTCACGTCCATGTCGTGCCGTTCGGGCTGCTCCATCGCGGCGGCATAGAACAGCGACGTTCCTCCGACGCCGACGCCTTGCGCACCCCATGAGGTCGTGATCACGCCCTCGACCCTGGCCTCGACCTGCAGGGGCCAGCAGCCGGCCGCTTCACGGGAGGCGGGGTCGTCGCCCGCGGCGTCTTGACCGTCGGACGAGGCGTCATCGGAAGCAGGACCCTTTTCGATGAACAGGACCGACAGCCCGGCCTCGGCCAGGGCGCGACCGCAGATGCCGCCGCCCAGCCCGGCGCCGATGACGATCACGTCCCATTCATGGTCCAGAATTTCGTTCACGCTGCCTCCACGCTTGGCGGGACCTGGTGATGTTCGTCGAAAGCGGCCTGATCCGCGCAGGCAGCTGCCCGATAGGTCTGTCGGCGGGCGTCCTTCATCCGATGACCGTGCGCATCCGGGGCCTGTCCGCGACGCGGGGCGCGGTCGCGTCCTGCGGCACCGTTGCGCCTCTGGCCGCCAGACCGGCCAGCGCCCCGAGGCTGAGCCAGGTCAGCGGCGTCACCGTCGCGTTCGGCACCAGGTCCACCAGGTTCGCCGCCATCATCAGCGCCAGTCCCGCTGTCCAGCGGTCGATCGTCGAGATGCGGACCGCGATCCACAGGCGGATCAGCGACCCGCAGAGAAGGCCGAACGTCGCGACATAGCCGACGATGCCGCTGATCGTCATCATGATGACCCAGTAGCCGTCGCTGACCGTGACGAAGCGCCCCGAGATCGGGTCGATGTCGAGGTTCCGGCCCCACCCCCCCCAGCCCGCCAAGGGCTTCTGGCTGGCCCGTTCCAGCAGCAGATCCTCGTTGGCAAACCGGAACTCGAGCGAGCGGCCGCGTTCGGCGTCGAACGACATCGCCAGATCCCTGATTGCGTCGACAGGGAACAGGTCCAGCCATCTCAGCAGCGGATAGACCAGCACCGTCAGCGCCAGCAGGGCCGCAAGCCTGACCTGCCAGACCGGCGGTGCCAGCAGCACGATGGGCACCAGCAGCACCGCATAGATCAGGGACGCGGCGCTCTTGCACAGGAACAGGACGACCAGAAGATAGGCCAGGACCGCCCCGTTGCGCAGCCTCAGCCGGGCATTGCCTTCGCGCAGATGCAGGGTCGCGGCGATGACGGCCATGAAGCCGAACAGCGCCACCCAGAGACCGTGTTCCAGGAAAACCATCGGGCGATAGCCGCCATAACGGATCGACTGGATGAAGTCGTGTGCGAAGAAGCCGTAGATCCAGACGTTCAGCTGCGGGCTCATCCGGACCTCGAGCAGCATCGGCAGCGAATAGGCAAGCCCCGCCAGCAGCAGCGCCGTCATCCACGTTCGGACGCCGTCGGTCGACGACAGCACCATATAGCCCAACAGGAACGGCAGCAGCATCACCATGGCCCCGATCACCCCGTTCACGGCGTCGAACAGCCCCAGCCCAGGCCTGTAGGTGATGCCGACGATCAGCGGCTCGGGGTTGGTGGCCATGGTCACGACGGGCGTCACAAGCGCCAGCGCGACCAGCGCCAGCACCCACCATTCGAGCCTTTGCCAGTGCAGCGGCGACTGAGATCGCAGCGCCAGCGCCCCCACAAGGGCCGCGATAGCGGGGATCCCATGCTTGTCGACGGTCGGAAGCAGCGGCAGGTCGATCCCGACGACCGGGGGCAGCAGCAGGTAGCCGGCCAGGATCGTCCAGATGATGGCGCCACGATGCGGCAGCTGCGAGAACAGCACCGCTGCCACGGCCGGCCACAGGACCAACATCATCAGTGACAGAGAGTTACCCAAACCAGTTCCCTACCTAATAATTCAGCCGTAAGCCGGTCGCCGCAGCGTTTCCACATCATTCCGTTTAAATGTTCATGCATTGCCTTGTAAGCTTTGCTATGCGTCCGCTGTAATGTTTTCTGAGTGACGGCGCGCCACGTCATGGTTGTGAGCGCGACCGAGATATAAACGGGGAGTGGAAGCGGTCATGACACAGGCACCGGTCGGCGCGCGTGACATCGCCATCGTGGGTTTCGGGCTGAATCTGCCGGGCGCCGGCGATCCCGAGACATACTGGGCCAACCTGCGCAACGGGGTCGAATCGATTCGCCGCCTCACCCCCGAGGAGTTGTCGGCCGCAGGCGAATCGCTGGCGCGGATCAACCACCCCGACTATGTGCCGCACGCCGCGCCGCTGGAGGGCTTCGACCGTTTCGACGCCGAGTTCTTTGGGTTCAGCCCCAAGGATGCGGCGGTCATGGACCCGCAGCACCGAAAGTTTCTTGAGACCTGCTGGCACGCCCTGGAACATGCCGGCCACCGCCCCGACGACCTGGGCACGGTCGGCGTCTGGGCAGGCTGCGGCATGGGCAGCTATTTCTCGGTCAACATCTGCTCGAATCGTGACCTGGTGGACGAAACCGGGATGTTCCTTTTGCGCCATACCGGCAACGATAAGGACTTCCTGTCGACCAGGGTCAGCCATGTGTTCGACCTGCGCGGACCCAGCATCTCGGTCCAGACGGCCTGCTCGACCTCGCTGGTGGCGGTGCATTCGGCCTGCCAGGCGCTGATCGCGGGTGACTGCGACGCGGCCCTGGCCGGCGGCGTCACGATCGAACTGCCGCAGGGGCGCGGCTATATCTACAAGCCGAACGAGATCCTGTCCCCCGACGGCCATTGCCGCGCCTTCGACCATCGCAGCGAAGGCACCGTGTTCGGCAGCGGCGCCGCCACCGTGCTGCTGCGCCGGCTGTCAGACGCCCTGGCCGACGGCGACCACATCTGGGGCGTCATCAAGGGCAGCGCAATCAACAACGACGGGTCCGCCAAGGCGGGCTATCTGGCCCCCTCGGTCGAAGGGCAGGCGGCGGCGATCGCCGAGGCGCATCTGATGGCTGGCGTGGACGCGGCCACCATCGACTATGTCGAATGCCACGGCACCGGCACCAGGCTGGGCGACCCGATCGAGGTCGCCGCCCTGACCGAGGCATTCGCCTTGGGCAGCCCCGGCGGGCGTACGGGCATCGGCTCGGTCAAGACGAACATCGGCCATACGGACACCGCTGCGGGCACCGCCGGCCTGATCAAGGTGGCGCTGGCGCTGCACCACCGGACCATCCCGCCCAGCCTGGGCTTCGAGGCGCCGAACCCGGTGATCGACTTCGATGCGACGCCCTTCCATGTCGTGGCCCACACGACAGCCTGGCCGGTCCATCCCGGGCGGCCGGCCCGCGCGGCCGTGAATTCGCTGGGCGTAGGCGGCACCAATGCCCATGCGGTGATCGAGGCGGCGCCCGAACGCGCGGCGGCGGAGCCGTCCGACTGGCCGGTGCAGCCGCTCATCGTCACGGGACGCAGCACCGCGGCGCTGGATGCCAACTCGGCGGCGCTGGCCGCGTGGCTGCGCGCCAATCCGGGCGCGGAACTTGCCGACGTGGCCTTCACCCTGCAGCAGGGGCGGCGTCATTTCGACAAGCGCCGCGTTCTCGTCGCGGCAGACGCGGCCGAGGCCGCTGACCTGCTGGAACGCCGCGACCCGCGCCGTGTCTTCAACCACGACCGCATGCCGCAACCGCCCAGCCTGGCCTTCCTGTTTCCCGGCGGCGGCGCGCAGTCGATCAACATGGCGCGCGGCCTGTATGAGACCGAGCCGGTCTTCCGCGACTGGATGGACCGCGGTCTGGCGGTGCTGCAGGGGCTGACCGGCAGCGACCCGCGGACGGTGTGGCTTCCCCTCGCCGGGCACGAGGCCGAGGCTACGCAGGCGCTGACCCGGCCCTCGGTGCAGCTGCCGCTGATCATGATCGTCGAATACGCGCTGGCTCAGCTGTGGATCAGCTGGGGCGCGGTTCCAAAGGCGCTGGCCGGACATTCGATGGGCGAAAACACGGCCGCCTGCCTGGCCGGCGTCATCGGCTTCGAGGATTGCATCAAGCTGGTCGAGCTTCGTGGCCGTCTGTTCGATCGTGTCGCGCCTGGTGGCATGCTCAGCGTGTCGCTGCCCGCCGACGAACTGCGGGCCGAAGCCGGGCCGGGGCTGGACCTTGCGGTCGACAACTCACCGGGTCTGTCGGTCGTGTCGGGGCCGCGCGACCAGATCGACGCCCTGCAGGCGCGGCTCGAGGCGCGCGGCATCGAATGCCAGCGCGTGGCCATCGACGTGGCCGCGCATTCGCGCATGCTCGACCCGATCCTGCCCGAGTTCGAGGCGTTCCTGCGCGGCATCCGCCTGTCGCCGCCGCAGATCCCGCTGCTGTCGAACCGCAGCGGGACGTGGATGACGGATGCTCAGGCGACCGATCCGTCCTATTGGGTCGATCACCTGCGCGGCCAGGTCCGTTTCGGCGACTGCATCGCCGCGCTGAAGGAGGATCCCGCGCGGCTGTTCCTGGAGGTGGGGCCGGGCCGGGCGATGTCCGCCCTGGCGCAGGCCAACGGCGCGCTGCCCGACCGGGTCGTCAGCACCCTGCGCCACCCCGACCAGGCCATCGAGGATGACGCCTTCTTCCTGTCGGCCTTCGCGCGCCTGTCGGCGGCGGGGCTGCCACTCGACTGGACGCCCATCTGGGGCGAAGGCCGGCGGCGGGTTCCGCTGCCCGGCTATGTCTTCCAGAGCCGGCGATATTTCATAGAGCCTGCCACGGCCGAGGCTGCGGCCGCCGCGACCGAGGGCGGGCCGCTGCATCTGCCCGACACGAAAGACTGGGGCTGGCGCCCGTCCTGGCGGTTGTCGGCACCCGATGTCGAGCTCGACGCCCAGGGTCGCGCGCAGGGGCAGCCTGCGCGGTGGCTGGTCCTGGCCGGTGACACCGGCCTTTCGGATGCGGTCGTCGCGCGGCTGCGCGAAGGCGGCCATCAGGTCGTCACGCTGCGCCCCGGCGACTGCTTCGCGCAGACCGGAGAGTCCGACTTCATCGTGGCACCGGAAAACGGCGAATCCGATTTCGAGTTGCTGATCGCGGCGCTGGTTGCGCAGAACCGGCTGCCGCAGCGGATTGCCAGCTTCTGGCTGGTGCCGGATGCCCGGCAGCAGGGCGCCCGTGCGGGCTTCAGCCCGTTCCACCGCCATCTGGAGCAGGGGTTCAACACCATGCTCTATCTGCTGCGCGCCTTGGCAAACGAGGGGGCGGGCCAGCCGGTTGACGTGGTCGCCGTGACCTCGGGTGCGGCGCGCGTGGGATCCGAGTCCATAGCGGCGCCGGAAAAGGCGATGATCCTGGGGCCGCTGGCCGTGGGCATGAGAGAGTTCCCATGGCTGTCGGCGCGCAGCATCGATGTCATTTTCGATCGCAACCCGACCGAACTGGCCGATCGGCTGATCGAGGATCTGATGGACCCTACGCCGCCCGCCCGGACCGCCTGGCGCAAGGGGCGCCGGCTGGCCCGGCACCTGGCGCCGCAGGCACTGGCGCCGGATGACGTTGCACCGGCCTTCGGCCCCGACGACGTCGTCCTGATCACCGGCGGTCTTGGCGGCATCGCGCTGACCCTGGCCCGCCACATCGTGGCTCAGGGTGCCGCCGTCGCACTTCTGACCCGCCGGCCCCTGCCGCCCGAGTCCGAATGGGAGGCCCGGATCAAGGCCGATCCCGACCATCGCGAGGCGCGGCAGATGTCAGCGCTGCTGGATCTGCGGGCGGCCGGCGGTCGCGTCGTGACCGAGGTGGCCGACGTCACCGACGCTGCCGCGCTGGCGCAGGCGGTGTCGCGCATCCGCGATCGCCTTGGCCGGGTGACCGACCTGATCCACGCCGCGGGGATCGTCGCCGATGCGCCGATGCTGGCCAAGTCCAGCGCCGAGATCGAGGACGTGCTGGCGCCGAAGGTGCATGGTACCCGCAACCTGGCGCTGGTCTTTGCCGACGCGCCTCTGAAGCGGACCGTCCTCTTTGCCTCGACCTCGACCGAGATCGCGGCGACGGGGCAGGTGGACTATGTTGCCGCCAACGAATACCTGAACGCGGTGGCAATGGCCGACATCGCCGCCTTCGGCCGGACCGTCGCAGTGAATTGGGGCGTGTGGGCGCAGATCGGCATGGCGGCCGAGGCGCTGACCGGGCGCCGTGACGAACCGGCGCCCGTGCCTGTCAACCAGCCGCTGCTGCTGGCCCACAGCCGCATCGACGGCGCTGATCGGTTCACGGGACGGCTGTCGGCGTCCGACTGGATCATTGCGGAACACCGCACGCGCGACGGTGTCGCGCTGCTTCCCGGCACCGGAACCATCGAGATCGCCGCCGAAGCCTTGCGCGCCGCAGGCCGGCGGATGCCCTGGGCGTTGCGCGACGTCGCCTTCCTGGACCCGCTGATCGTCGAAGACGGCGCCACCCGCGAAATCCGGGCGACGCTGACCTCTGGCGGGGACACGGGCGGCTTCCTGCTGGAGGCCGACTTCGGAGAGGGCTTCGTCGCGACCGCAGAAGGGCGGGTCGCCGCGGCGGACCCGTCGGTGCTAGCCCTTGATCTGCCTTCGTTGATGTCGCGGATTCCCGTCGATCATGCCCCGACGGGCCACGCGCTCGAATCCGCGCAGGAGGGGCAGATGGCGTTCGGCTCGCGCTGGCGCGTGCTGCGGTCGACCTGGTTGCAACCTGCCGGCACTGGGCCCGAGGGTCTGGCTGAGCTGCAGCTTCCGGACCTGGCGCTTGGCGACCTGGCGCAGGGGTTCGTCCTGCACCCGGCCCTGATGGATATCGCGACCGGATGGGCGATGGCGCTGATCCCCGGCTATGACCGGGCGCAGCTTTGGGTGCCGCTGTCCTATCGCGGGATCACCGTCCGCGCCGAACTGCCGGCCCGAATCGTCAGCCATGTCCGGCTGGCCCATGCCGATGGCGGCTATGCCAGCTTCGACGTGACACTGTGCGACCCCGATGGCGCCGTCCTGGTCGAGGTCGAGGGGCTGACGCTCCGCCGGCTGGATGCCGCACCAGCGACGCGGCTTGCGGCCCGCAAGTCGCCCGACCGTCCCGTCGTGCGCGGCGGGCAGGAGCGCCTGGCGCATCTGGTCGCGCAGGGCATTCCGCCCGGCGAGGGCGGCCGGCTTCTGGATGTCGCGCTGCAGGCCGGGCTGCCGCAGCTGGCGATCTCGAGCATGGACCTGCCGCAGCTGGTCGCGCAGGAGACGCGCAGCAGCCGCGCGCGCGAGGCCGGGGCCAGCACTAGCTTCGAGCGGCCGGACCTGGACAGCGCCTATGTCGAGCCGCGCACCGATCTTGAGCGGAGCTTGGCCGGCTTCTTCAGAGAGCTTCTGGGCGTCCAGCAGGTCGGCGTCGACGACGGCTTCTTCGACCTTGGCGGCCATTCGCTGATCGCGGTGCGGCTGTTTGCGATGATCCGCAAGGCCTATGGCGTCGATCTGCCGCTGGCGACCCTGTTCGAGGCGCCGAACGTCGCCGCGCTGGCAACGCTTCTGGAAAGCAGGCTGGGGCCGCGTCCGGAAGGACGAGCGATCGACAGCCCGGCCCCTGCGCAGAAGCAACTGGCCGAGGGCTTCACCCACTTGGTTCCCATGAGCCAGGGCGCCGCCGGTGGCGGACGGCCGCTGTTCATCGTCGCCGGCATGTTCGGCAACGTCCTGAACCTGCGCGCCCTGGCGCAGCGCCTGTCGCCCGACCGCCCGGTCTGGGGCCTGCAGGCGCAGGGCCTGTTCGGCGATGCCGCCCCGCACGAAACCCTGGCCGAGGCCGCCGTAAGCTGTATCGAGGAGATCCGGCAGATCCAGCCGGACGGACCCTACCTGATCGCGGGTTTCTCGGGCGGGGGGCTGACGGCCCTGGAAATCGCGCGGCAGCTCGAGGAAACGGGCAGCCAGATCGCACGGGTGGTCATGCTGGACACGCCGGTGCCGATGCGGCCGGTTCTTTCCCGCCGCGACCGTCTGATGATCCGCATGGCCGAGGTCCGCGAGGAAGGCGTCGGTTTCTTCGGCAACTGGCTGCGGAACCGCCTCGCCTATGAACGCTCGCGCCGCGCCGCCCAGCCCGCGGCCGAGGCCACGAGCTTCCACAATGCGGCGATCCACGCGGCGTTCCTGGGCGCGCTGCCCAGATACCGGATGCGCAAGTGGGACGGCCCGGTGACGCTCTATCGGCCGCGGCTGGACCGACGATTCAAGGTGTCGAACGGCATGCATGTCAGCACGGCGCGGGAATATGTCTTCGAGGACAACCTGTGGTCGCCTTGGCTGTCCGGGTTGAGCGTCGTCGAGGTGCCTGGGGATCACGATTCCATGGTCCTCGAACCCTGCGTACGCGTCCTTGCCGAACGGATGAGGCAAGAACTGGCCCAAGCCGACCAGCAGAACATGCCGATGCAGCGGGCCGCCGAATGAGCGGCGGTTCCGTGCACGTCATCATCCTCAACTGGCGCAGCGCCGCAATGTCGCTGCGCTCGGCCGAGGCGGCGATGATTGCGATGGAGGGGATCGACGGCGTCGTGTCGCTGATCGACAACGATTCCGGCGACGGCAGCTTCGAGACAATGACCGCCGAGGCCGAGGCGCGCGGCTGGACCCGCGGCGGACGGCTGCGGGTTCTGCAGTCGGGTCGCAACGGAGGGTTCGGCGCCGGCAACAACGCCGCCATGAGGGTCCGACTGCCCAAGCCCGCCGAATTCGTGCTGGTGGTCAATTCCGATGCCTTCCTGGATGCCGACACCATCCGCCGGATGCGCGACCACATGCAGGCGCATCCCGGCATCGGGCTTCTGGGCTGCCGCGTCATCGGCGAGGACGGCGTGCATCACGGGACGCATTTCCGCTTTCCCGGCGCCGCGAGCGAGCTTGAGGATGCCGCGCGGACGGGGCCGCTGTCCAAGGTCCTGGCCCGGTATATCGTGACGCTGCCTGCCCCCGTCACGCCCGCGGCCGTCGACTGGGTCGCGGGCGCGGCCTTGATGATCCGCAGCGACGTGCTGGACCATATCGGCGGCTTCGACGAGGCGTTCTTCCTTTATTTCGAGGAGACCGACCTCTGCCTGCGCGCCGCGCGCGCCGGCTGGCCCACGCATTATCTCCCGGATGCGAAGGTCGTCCATATCGGGTCGGTCAGCACCGGGATGAAGGATTGGACGCTTCCTCCCGACTATTGGTTCGCCTCGCGGGAACATTACTACAGGCAGAATTACGGCAGGGCCTATGCCGCGCTGGCCGCGTTCTCGCACCTGACCGGGTTGGCGGTGCGCCGCATCCGCGGACTTGCCGGGCGACCGGACCGCGATTTCCCGCGCGGCCAGGCGCGGGCGCTGATCCGCCACGCCCTTGCCCCATCGCGCAGCCGACAGATCTTTCGACCGGAGAAATGACCGTGACCCAGCTTGAATTCAGCCTGATCGGCAATGCCTCTCTCGCGCTCGAGGCGGCGCGCCTTGTCATGGCCCGCGGTCATGTCCTGCGGTCCTTTACCGTCGAGGATCCCGCCCTGGCGCAGACGGCGCGCGAGATGGGCCTGCCGGTCGGCCCGGTCGCCGAGTGCGACTACCTTCTCAGCGTCGCCAACCTGAAGGTCGTCCCGCCGCAGACATTGGCGCTGGCGCGGCGGGGGGCGGTGAATTTCCATGACGGGCCACTGCCCGAGCGCGCCGGTCTGAACGCGCCGGTCTGGGCGCTGCTCGAGGGTGCGACGTCGCACGGCATCACCTGGCACCGCATGTCGGGCGGCATCGACGAGGGACCGGTCCTGATCAAGGTGCCGGTCGACATCCTGGCGGATGACACGGCGCTGACACTGAACGCCCGCTGCTGGGAAGCCGCCGTCGCCAGCCTGCCCGAACTGATCGGGATGCTGGAACGTGGCGAGGATCGGGGCGTCGCGCAGTCGCACGCGCCGTCGCGCCGGCACATGCGCATCGATCGGCCGGGGGGCGGCGCGGTGCTGGGCCCGGAGCAGGGCGCCGCTGCAATCTCGCGCCTGGTCCGGGCCTTGGACCATGGCGGCTACTGGAACCCGCTTCTGTCGCCGCGGCTGCAGACTCGGAACGGTCTGCTTCTGGTGGGTTCGGCCGAAGTCACCGCGCGCCCGGCGGGCGCTGACGGCGCCGTGCCCGGAACGGTCCTGGACGTGCGCGATGGCAAGGTGCTGATCGCCTGCGGGCAGGGCGGCGCGGTCACGTTGTCCGGCCTGGTCGCCACTGATGGAGGGCCGCATGCCTTGGCCAAAGGCGATGTGCTGCCGCCGGTCGCCGAGGACCCGGAACTGGACCGCGTGATCCGCGATGCCGCGAAGGACGAGCCCTTCTGGCGCGCGCGTCTTGGCCGCCTGGCGCCGCTGGTCCTGCCGGAAGCCGCCACCGGCACGGGGCGCCCCGATTGGCAGCCGGCCCGACTGGTCCTGCCGCGTCCCATGACGGGGGCGCAGGTGCTGGCCGCGCTGGCCGGGGCCGTGGTGCGAATGATCGGATCGACAGCCTTCGACATCGCGATGGCCTCTCCCTCGGCGGCGTCGAAGGCGGGGCATCTGCTGGACTTCCGTCCACTGGCCATCGATGCCGAGGATCAGACGCTTGCCTCGTTGGCCGAGGTGCTGGAGCGCGACCTTGCCGCCGTGGCATCGCGCGGCCCGATCCTGGCCGACCTCATCCACCGGGCGCCGGAACTTGAACATCCCGGCACGCCGCAACTGGCGCTGGCTGCGGATCCCGGCGATGCGCCGTCGGGCGCCGTCATCTGCATCGACCTGCCCGCCGATCCTCAGCCCGAGATCCGCATCTGGTGGGACAGGGACCGCATGACAGTCGAGGCCTGGCAGGCCGTGGCCGACGTGACCGAAGCTTTGGCGGCGGCCGATCCTGCACTGCCGCTGGACAAGGCCCCGACGCTGCGTGACGGGCAGTCCGCGCGCGTGGCCCGCAACGACCGGCAGGCGGGCGAGGGGCCGGACACCATCGCGGCGGCCTTTGCCGCGCAAGCCGCGCGATCGCCGGATGCAGAGGCGCTGATCTTCCGTGGCGACCACCTGACCTATGCCGAGCTGGACCGCCGCGCCACGACCCTGTCGCGGCAGCTGGCGGCCATGGGGGTCGGGCCGGACACGCCCGTCGGCCTATTCGCGCCACGCGGGCTGGGGCTGGTCATCGGAGCGCTGGCAATCCTGAAGGCTGGCGGCGCCTATGTGCCGCTGGATCCGGACTATCCTGCCGAGCGGCTGGCCCATTACCTGGCCGACAGCGGCGCTCCGGTCGTCCTGACAGACCCGGCCATCGCGTCGCGCCTGCCAGACCACAAGGCCAAGGTCCTGATGCTGGACGCGCAAGGCGCCGAAGCCGAACCGACGGCGGCCAAGGGCAGGGATCTGGCCTATCTGATCTATACCTCGGGGTCGACTGGGACGCCGAAGGGGGTGATGGTCGAAAACCGCAACGTCATCAATTTCTTCGCAGGCATGGACACGGCCCTGCAGTCGACCGAACCAAGTACCTGGCTGGCCGTGACCAGCCTGTCCTTCGACATTTCGGTGCTGGAGATCTTCTGGACGCTGACGCGCGGCTGGCGAGTCGTCATCGCGGGCGACCTTCTGGGCGGCGCGTCCGAACCCGCCGAGGGGCCGCGCAACGGGACGCAGATGTCGCTCTATTACTGGGGCAACGACGATGGTGCCGGCCCCCGCAAATACGAGCTTCTGCTGGAGGGCGCGAAGTTCGCGGACCGCAACGGCTTCGTCGCCGTCTGGACGCCCGAACGGCACTTCCATGCCTTCGGCGGCCCTTATCCTAATCCCTCGGTCACGGGCGCGGCGGTGGCGGCGATCACCACCCACATCGGCGTGCGTGCCGGGTCCTGCGTCGCGCCGCTGCACCACCCCGCCCGCATTGCCGAGGAATGGGCGGTGATCGACAACCTGACGAACGGGCGCGCCGGTATCGCCATCGCTTCGGGCTGGCAGCCCGACGACTTCGTGCTGCGCCCGGAGAACGCGCCGCCCCAGAACAAGCCTGCCATGCTGCGCACGATCGACCAGTTGCGGCGCCTGTGGCGCGGCGAGGCGGTGGGCTTCCCCAAGGCGGACGGCAGCGAATTCGCGGTGGTGACCCAGCCGCGCCCGGTCTCGGCCGAGCTGCCGATCTGGGTCACGACCGCCGGCAATCCCGAGACCTGGCGAGAGGCCGGCCGGCTGGGGGCCAATGTGCTGACCCATCTTCTGGGGCAGAGCATCGACGACATCGCCGCGCGGATTCCCGAATATCACGCGGCGCTGCGCGAGGCAGGGCACGATCCCGCCGATCACACCGTCACGCTGATGCTGCACAGCTATCTGGCCGACACGCGAGAAGCCTCGATGGAGGTCGCGCGCGAGCCGATGAAGGATTACCTGCGCGCGGCGGCCGGTCTGGTCAAGCAATATGCCTGGGCGTTTCCCGCCTTCAAGAAGCCGGCCGGCGTCACCGACCCAATGGCGATCGACCTGTCCAGCCTGTCCGAGGACGAGATGGAGGGCATCCTCGACTTCGCCTTCCTGCGGTATTTCAACGACAGCGGCCTCTTTGGCACCGTCGATGAGGCCGTGGCCCGGATTGAAAGCCTGCGCGCCATCGGCGTGACCGAGATCGCCTGCCTGATCGATTACGGCATCTCGACGCCCCAAGTCCTGCAGGGGCTGGAGTATCTGGCCCGCGTACATGACCGGGTGAACCCCGCCGGGGCCGATGCCAGCGACTATGGCATCGCCGCCCAAATCCGTCGCCACGGGGTGACGCATCTGCAGGCCACGCCCTCGATGGCCCGTCTTCTGCTGGAAGACCCGGCCTCGCGCGATGCGATGGCGCAGCTGCGGATGATCATGCTGGGCGGCGAGGCGCTGAGTCCGGGCCTTCTGGCGGATCTGCGGTCGGCCAGCAAGGCGCGGATCCTGAACATGTATGGCCCGACCGAGACGACGATCTGGTCGGCCGTCGCGGACCTGGGGCTGGACGGCGACGAGGTCTGGCTGGGCGAGCCGATCGCCGCCACCAGCCTGCAGCTGCGCGATCCGGCAGGCCAGCCCGTCGCCGACGGCGTGGCGGGGGAATTGTGGATCGGTGGTGCGGGTGTCACCCGCGGTTACTGGAACCGGCAGGCCCAGACCGACGCCGCCTTCCCGCACAAGGACGGCGAGCGGCTTTATCGTACCGGCGATCTTTGCCGGCGCGACAGCCGGGGCCGGCTGCGCTTCCTGGGCCGGGTGGACCAGCAGGTGAAGCTGCGCGGCTACCGGATCGAGCTGGGTGAGATTGAGACCCGGCTGGCGCGTCTTTCCGGCGTGCGCGACGTGGCTGTGGTCGCCCAGGCCACGCCCACGGGCGAGCGGCAGCTGATCGGCTATGTCACCGGTTCGGATCTGGACCCGGCCCACCTGCGCGCTGCGCTGTCAAAGGACCTGCCGGATTTCATGGTCCCGCTGCGGATCAATGTCCTGCAGGCGATGCCGCTGACTCCGAATGCCAAGATCGACCGTAAGGCACTGGCTTTGGCCGAACCTGCGCCTGCGCCCCGCCCCGCGCCGCCCGCCGTCCCGGCCGCGCCAGCGGCGGCGGCCGCGCCGGTCGCCGACACCGGCGATCTGCAGGCGCGTATCGGGCAGGTGATGGCGCGCATCCTGGGGCTGCCGCAAGTGCAGCCGGGCGACAACTTCTTCGACCTGGGCGGACACTCGCTGCTGGCGGTGCAGTTGCACCGGACGATCCGCGACGAGCTTGGCGTCTCGCGCAGCTCGATCACGGACATCTTCCGGTTCCCGGTACTGCGCGACCTGGCGGGACATCTGTCGGGCGCCCGTGCCGCCGCGGTCGCGGCGCCGGCCCCGGTGGCGCCGCCTGTCGAGGCCGCATCCCCCCCGGCCGCGGCGGCCGACCTGATGGCCGCCCGACGCGCCCTGCGGGCGCGGATGCGGCCTCAGGGAACCAGCCAGTGATCACTGCCGCGCTGCGGTCGATGCTCCCCCTGGGGGTGGGTGTCGCGGCGCGGTCGATCGCCGATGGGCAGCCGCCGCTCTGGCCAGGCGAACAGGTCGCCGTCCGGCGCGCCGTGCCCGCGCGGCGTCAGGAATTCGCTGCGGGCCGTGCGGCGGCGCGTGCGGCGATGCAGGATGCGGGCGTTGATCCGGCTGCGCTTCCGGCTGGCACTGACCGGGCGCCCCGCTGGCCGGCCGGCGTCGCAGGCAGCATCAGCCATGCAGCCGGATTGGCGGCGGCGCTGGCGGCACGGTCGGCCGTCTGGGCCGGAATTGGCTTGGATATCGAGAAGGCGGCACCGTTTAACGCCGATCTGGCCGCGATCATCCGGGCGCCTGGGGACCGCGATGACAGTGGTCTAGGAGCCGACCTGTCGGCAACGCTGGCCTTCAGTGCCAAGGAGGCCGCGTTCAAGGCGCAGTTTCCCCTGACCGGCCTGTGGCTGGATCACCGCGATGTCGACATCACCCTGACGCCGACCAGCTTCACGGTCGTTGTCAGGGATGTTCCGTTGGTCGGGCGCTGGATGCGCACTGACGGGATGTTCCTGTCAATCCTGCTGGCTGGACCTGAACAGGCGGGCCAGCTTGGCAGCCTCGACGTTGATGTCGTGGCGCGCTAGCGCCCGTTCACGACCCGACAGTCCCATTTGACGCAGGCGGTCCGGCGAGGTGGAAGCCGCCGCGTCGATGGCGTCTGTCAGCGCCCCGACATCACCTGCGGGCACCAACCAGCCAGTCCTGCCGTCAACCATCAACTCGGGGATGCCAGCGATCAGCGTGGCGATCGCGGGTCGTCCGGCGGCCATGGCCTCCATCAGCGCGACCGGCAGCCCTTCGGCGAAGCTTGGCATGATCATCACATGCGCCGCGTTCAACGCCTCGCGAACCCCGGCCTCGTCCGCCCAGCCGGGCAGGTCGACGCGGCCGGACAGACCGTGCGCGGCGATTGCCGCGCGAAGTTCCGGTCCAAGCGGCCCATCACCGAGAAGGGTGAGATGGGCGTTTTCCGTCGCCCGTGCCATCGCCTCGATCAGCAGCATCTGACCCTTCTGCTCGGCAAAGCGGCCGATGCAGACCAGTCGCAGCGGCTGTCCGGGTCCAGGACCGGCGGGCAGAGGGCCCGGGTCCGGGAAATGCGCGGGATCGATGCCGCAATGCACGACCCGCAGCCGGTTCCAGCAGGCGAAGGGCGTCCAGCGCGACATCTGGCTGCGACCGAAGGCGCTGACGGACACGGCAAATTCCGACTCGCTCACCTTCTGTTTCAGCAGCAGGGCGGTCGGGGCGTCGAATTCCTCGGGCCCGTGGACGGTAAAGCTGTATCCCGGGCCGCCCAGAAGCCGGCAATACCGCACGACATCGGTCGAGTTCGTGCCGAAATGCGCGTGCAGGTGCTGCAGGCCCGCGGCGTTGGCCCGATCCGCCAGAACGGCACCTTCGGCCAGATAGATCAACTGGCGCAGAACGCCGCGGCCCGGACCCCCGGCACGACCCGCGCGGATGGCGGTGCGCAAGGCATCGGGATGGCGCAGGACCGCGCGCAGCAGTGCACGAACCAGCCGGCCCGCGCCAGCGTCGAGGATATAGGTAGTTGCGTCCTGTTCGGCCTTGTCCAGATCAGATCGGAGCGGCTCGGGGTCGCGACGCATCGCGAAGCGGCACACCTTGACACCCTGCGCTTCGACGGCACGGATCTCGCGCCGGATGAACGTCTGCGACGGGCGGGGGTAGGTGTTCACGACATAGCCGACCTTCAGGGACGGCGTCTGGCCGGTCGCGGGAACGGCGTCAGACAACAGCTTGGCGCTCATGCGGCCTCGGGTGCAGGTGAAACGGCGCCAGACAGGTTTGTTTCGTTGAATACGGGTGTTCGCTCAGCTTATAATTGCAGAGCCCCGGCGTCAGGAAAAGAGGCAAGTTTGAACCTTGCAGTCGCTCTTATGGTCTCGATCCTCGTCAGCGTCTGCTCAACCATCGTTCTGGTTGTGCTGGACCACGGGTGGATGACTGCGTTCCTGGGCGGCTATGTCGGCGGCGGAATGCTGTCGATGGTCCTGCTGATGACGCTGCAGTCCGCTTACGCGCGCCTCCGGTCAACAGCCGGTGCAGCGCGCGACGACCACGAAGGTCCGGACGATCGTTGAGATGTCGAGCCCCAGGCTCAGGTCGCGGTAATACCGCTCGTCATAGATGGCGCGGGCGGCGAAGGTCGTGCCGTTACGCGCCGACACCTGCCACAGGCCGGTCAGGCCGGGACGGTGCGCGGCATAGTAGTGGCCCGGATACAGCGGGCGCTGTTCGACCATGATCGGGCGCGGGCCGACCAGGCTCATCTGGCCCAGCAGCACGTTGATCAGCTGCGGAAGCTCGTCAAGCGAGGTCTTGCGAAGGAAACGGCCGGCCCAGGTAATGCGGGGGTCGTTGCGCAGCTTCTGGTTCAGGTCCCACTCGGCCTTGGCCTCGGGGTCAGCGGCCAGGTGGGCCGCCAGCAGTTCGGCCGAGTTCGTCTTCATCGTCCGGAACTTGTAGAGGCGGAAGCTTTTCCAGCCCCGGCCAAGTCGGGTCTGGCTGTAGATGGGCGAACCGCCGTCCAAGGCCACCAGCACCGCGACGATCAGCATGATCGGCAGGATGAAGGGCAGCGCCGCGACGATCATCGCGGTATCCAGCAGGCGTTTTCCGCCGCCCATGTAGAGATTGTGGGGTTCGAAGGAAACAAAGTCGCCAACGAGTTCGGCACCAGTCGCGTCCAAAAGACGGTCGTCGTGGATCATTTCAGCACCTGAAACACTAGCAAAAAACGGAACAAGTTACAACGCCAAGCCAATCCTACTCATTGCGGCTTTTAGTTAGACTTATAAGTATCTGGGCCGTTGCCGCCCATCAACCTATCTAAAAGATGGGTCGAAAGGGGGTTGTTGCAACCTACGGGACTCGTCCTAAGGCGCGTGTTTAATCCTGTGGTTGCATATTGATCTTTTTAAGCATTTTCTTCGAACGCATGTGAAAGCCGCCAGGCCGAAGATCAGGTAGGAGCCGCCGCTTGAAGCGGAGTGATTCAGGCAGCGAAGTTGCCGCCGTCTTCAGTGGTGACGTGGATTGGCCTGAAGGTGTTCCTATCGGTTCCGGTCCCAGTTGCCGGCCGGCTTGCGCATCCGGACGCCCAGGGACACCAGCGCATAGGCGGCGAAGCCTTCGGGATCGGCCAGGCCCAGCCGAAGCGCCTGCCGCCAGGAAGCGCGATCACCGGCGGCGTTTCGCGCCAGCTCGGGATAGAGCAGCGCCAACTGTGCCGTCCCCGCGTCCTGGCGGCGGCGCACCTTGATCAGCGGGTTCAGCCTTTCCGAAATCGGCCACAGATAGGTCGCCTCGACCCTCGTCCGCTCTGCCGGGGTGAAGTGCAGCCTTACGAAGGCGTCGTCGGCAATGATGTCGGGGAACCTGCCCCACCGGGCGCGCCCCTCGGCATTGACGGCGAAGAGCCCGGCCCCGGTCACGCCCTGGGCCACGAAGGGCAGCTTCTGCCAGAACCGCGCATAAGCCGCCGAGACCCGGCTGGAGGGTGGTGGAACGACCAGCCGGGCGCCGGCGTAGCGCGGTCCGGGTTGCCGAAGCGCGTTGCAGAGCGCGGGGATCAGGCCGAAGCCGACCCGGATATCGGCGTCGAGATAAAGGCGCAGATCGCCCGATGCCTCGGCGTCGCCATGGTTCAGCGCCCCGATCTTGCCGCCCTCGGGCAGGTCGATCACCTGCAGCGTCCAACCGGATCGCTGAAGAAGCGCAGTCTGTGAGCCCGCCACCTCGGCGGTGCGATCGGTGCAGCCATTGGCCACCACGATCACCTCTCGGGCGACGTCGGGGACGGGCGGCTGTTCGGCCAGCGCCAGAAGACAGGCGGCGATCTGCCGCTCTTCCTGGTGGGCGGGAATGATGACGCTGAGGCGCGATAGGGTCATTTGTATTCGATCAACGTGTTGCGCCGCCGCATCAGCAGGTTGCGGTAGAAGCCCAGGGCTCCTAGTGCTTCGGGGAACTTGCCCATCAGCGTGAACAGCGCCTGCGCCGCCCCCATTCGTGACCGAAGGCGGAGATACTGTGCCGGATAGGCCAACAGCAGCAGCAGGCAAAAGGGATGGACCAGTACGGCCCCCAGCAACGCCGCGGCGGGAAGCCCGGCGCCCCAGAGCAGCGCGCGCCGCGTCTCGGCCGTCCAGTGCCGCTCGGGTGGCCGGCCGTGCAGCCAAGACCCTTCGGCGAAGGCGTGGCCGGCGCGGCGGGTCCTGCTCCACCACTGGGCGAATCGGGTCATGTTTGCGTCATGGCGCGTCATCTCGCAGTCCAGCCGGCGGATCCGCCAGCCAGCCGCCCGCAGCCGGAGGCACATTTCGGGCTCCTCTCCGGCGACGAGGTCGGGCCTGAAACCGCCGGCCCCGGCGATCGCCCCGTACCTGGCCAGCATGTCGCCACCCACGGCACGGGCCTCTCCGACCGGCGTGTCCCATTCGTGATCGCACAGACGGTTATAGATCGAGCGGTCCGGACGGATCTCGCGGCGGCGTCCGGCGACGACGCCAAGGTCTGGCTCGGCCGCCATGGCCGCCAGGGCGCAGGGCAGCCATCCGTCCTGGATCACGCAATCCCCGTCGAGAAATTGGACGAATTCCGGCGCATCTTCGGCCAAGGCGGCCAGACCGGCGTTGCGCGCCCGCGCCGCGGTGAAGGGAACCGACATGTCCAGCGCCACCACTTTGACGCCTAGCGCCTGCGCGAAGGCGACGCTTCCGTCGGTGGAACCCGAATCGACATAGATCACGCGCGGAAGAACCCCAAGCAGCGCATGCAGGCAGGCTTCGAGCCGCGGGCCTTCGTTGCGGCCGATCACGACCGCCGCGACGTCACACGCCGTCGAAGGGCTGTTGGAAACTGCGGACATTTGGATCGGGCTCATGTAAGCGGGGGTATCATCGTGGTATGATTCTGTCATCGGTTGAAGGGAAAGAGTAGGTCATGGACGGGTCCGGCAGCAGCCGAAATGATACACTGGCAAATCGTTGGGCAAGCCTGCCGCTCTTGCCGATGCCGAAGAAGCCGCAGCTGCGCCAGGCAATTGCCGATGGCCATGATCCCGCGCGGGCCGAGGGTTACGACCTGCTGCGCACCCGCATCCTGTCCGAGGTGGCCGAGCGGTCGTGGACGCGCATCGGGATCACCCAGGCCCATGCGGGCCCGGCGGGACCGTTGACGGCGCTGAACCTGGCCCTGTCGGAGTCGCGGCGACACCGCCGCCGGGTGGCGCTGGTCGACCTTGACGTCGCTCGGCAGCCCGTCCTGAGGCAGCTGGACGCGCCGCGCCCCAAGCCCCAGGACACCCCGCGCTTCGGCGCCGTGCGCCTGTCGGACCGCCTGGCGCTTCTGGCCGTCGCCGCGCATCCGGCCGAGGCTGCGACAATGCTCTTGAACGACGATTTCGCCAGCGACCTGAAGACCGAACTGTCCCTGCTGGCCCCGGACGTGGTGCTGATGCATCTTCCACCGGTCCTGGACGGTGACGCCGGACTTGCGGCGCTGCCGCTGGTGGACTGTGTCGTGCTGGCCGTGAACGGTCGCGCCGATGTCGCCGCCGACCTGCGCAGCTGCGAGGCCCGCATCACCAGAACCTGCCCGATCCTGGGCCTTTTCCTGCACGACGCCGAGGTTTGAATGGGCCCCATTGTTGGTATGCGCGAATTCATCGGGATGCTGCGCCGGCGCGGACCGGTCATGGCGCTGATCCTGATGGCCGGGCTTTATTTGTCGATCACCTACGCCATGACCCTGCCCCGCGCCTACGAGGCCATTGCGGTGATCCAGGTCCAGCCGACGCTGTTGAACGGCGGCCTCGGCGCGGGTGATGCGGACGACACCGCGATGCGCCTTCGCCTGATCGAACAAAGGCTGATGGCGCGCAGCAACGTCATGGACATGATCGAGCGCTATCGCCTGTTCGAGGACGCACCCGAGATGAGCGTCAACGAGAAGGTCGCGCAGTTCAGAAGCAACGCGCGGATCGACTTCATCCCGACGACGGGCAGCGTCCCCGGCGCGGGCACCGCCGTTTCCGCAATGCTGATCACGGTCAGGCTGGGTCAGGCGGCCAATGCGGCCCGCGTCGCCAACGACCTGGCGCAGCAGATCCTGACCGGCAGCCAGGCCAGCCAGGCCCGGCGGCAGGCCGACCTGATCGCCGCGCTGCAGGCCGAGGATCAACGGGCGGCCCAGGCCATCGCGGAGGCCGACGCGAAGCTGACCGCCTTTCGCACCCAGAACGCCGAGCGCCTGCCCGAAAACGCGGACTTCCTGGCCACCGAGCAGGCCCGGCTGGAAAGCCAGCGCGATCAGCTGATCCGAGAGCTTCAGGGGCTGGAGCGCGAGCGTCTGGCGCTGGAGGTCGGCGCCACGGACACCTCGACCCAGACGTCCCTGACCCAGCAGTTGCGGGTGCTCGAGATCAACCTGGCGCAGGCGCGGGCGACGCTTGCGCCGAATCATCCCGAGGTGCGGCGCCTGGAGGACCAGATCGAGCAGTTGCGGGAAGGCAGCATGCAGCTGGCGCCGGGGGTGACCCGCCAAGTCGACCTGATCCGGGAACAGGAGGCTGCGCTGAATGCCGAGCGCACGGCCATCGAGCGGCGCCTGCCGCAGATCCAGGATTCGATCGCGGCCATGCCCGAAGTCGCGGCTGAACTGGCCGAACTTCAACAGCAGGTCGCAGCACTCGAGGTGCCGCGCGCGGCGATCACCACGCGCCTGTCCAACGCCGAACTGGAGGAGCGCCTGATCGCCGGCGATCACGGCGAGCGGATGGTCCTGCTGGAAACCGCGACCGAGCCGCAGTTTCCGGTCAGTTCGGGGCGTCGCCGAGTGGCGGTTCTGGGCGGCGGCACCAGCCTGATGCTGGCCCTGCTGGCCGGAATCCTGTTGGAACTGCGCCGCCCGATCCTGCGGACCCCGGCTCAGGTCAAGAAGGCCCTTGGGATCGAGCCGATCGCGGTGTCGCCGTTCCGTCCCACCCCTCGGGGGCAGGTGCGGCGGCGGGCCCGGGACGTGGCCAGCCTGGCGATCCTTCTGATCGGCCTGGTCGCGACGATGATGTCGGTTGCCTACAGCGGCAGCTGACAGCGCCTGTCCGGGATGCGGCGCAGTGGCCGAGAGGGTGATCCTTCGGCCACTGCCCATACCTGCATCGGTCAGATGAAGTCGTAGACGCCGTGCAGCAGGATGCTGTCGCCGTTGCCGAAGTCCAGCAGCGTGCCCGAGCTGGTCTCGCTGGCCGAATAGCCGCGCCCGCCGAGGTCCAGAACGTCCAAGCCGCTGTCAAAGCCATGCACCTGGTCGGCCCCGTCGCCGGCGCGGAAGATCAGCACGTCGCGATTGCCGTCACCGTTGGCCTCGGCGCCCACCCAGATGTCGTCGTCGCCGCGGCCGGCATTGATCGTGTCGCGTCCCTCGGACCCGTCCAGCGTGTCGTTGCCCACGCTTCCGATCAACCGGTCATGTCCCCACCGGGTGTTGAAGTTGACCCCGGTGCCATTCGCGGACACGGTCGCACCAGAGGCGTTCAGCACGTCGTTGCCCTGATGCGTCCAACCCACTTCAAAATTCGTGAAGCGCACGCTGGCGTCGCCGCCGATATCGGTCCGAGCGTGCCCGGTAAAGCTGCCCTGGCTGTTCACGGACGTGATCCTGACAGTCAGCCCGTCGATGCCGACATCTTCGTTGTCTTCCACGACATCGCCGCGCTTGATCCACAGGTTGATGAGATCGCGCCCCGCGCCGCCGTTCATGGTGTCGTGGCCGGGATTGTGACCCATGTCGCCATTGCCCCAGCGGATGTTATCCTCGCCGGCATCATCCCAGATCCGGTCGTTCCCCTCGCTCGAATGAAAGAAGTCGTTGCCCTGCCCGCCAGCAAGGTGGTCATTGCCGGCCCCCCCCGTCGATGACGTCGTCGAAGCGCGAGCCCCAGACGGTGTCGTTGCCAGCGCCGGTGAAAATCGAGATGCCGTGGACGGGCACGCCGTCCCGCGCTCCGTTCGCCGCGGACCGTCCGGCCATGACGACGTCGTTGCCGGTCGTCCCGCTGATCCGCTCGATCCCGTTGAAGTCCAGCCTGTTGTTGCCGATGGCATAGCCATTTTCGGTCGTCGTCAGCGTGATGCGCGCCCCGACGCTGCCTTGAAGGTACAGGTGATCACCCCCCGGATTGCCCGGCGTATAGGGGTTGGCATCATAGTCGTCATGGCGATTGCCGCCGTGATAGTGGTCGTTGCCAAGGTTGCCGCGCCAATAGAAGCTGTCGGCACCGTCGAGCCCATAGACATGGTCGTCGCCGCTCTGGCCTGTCAGCCTGTCATTCCCGCTTGTGCCCCTGATCGTCGCCATCGAATTCTCCGTACGCTCATGTTCCCAAAGCGGCGGTTAACCGATAACGGCGAAGAAATCGTCAACGAATTATGTAGCGTTCGAAATTCGCGCAGAGACTTGCGACATAATCGCCATCTTACGCGAAGATCCGCATCTGGGCATCCTTAAAACCGGCGGCAGAGGTGGTCCAATATCTAAAAGGTCAGACAAGTCTCGGCGAAAGTAACTGTTATGTGCAAGCAAGATTTCCAAGAGAAATAGCTGCCCTTCCCGGATGATCCCATTGACCCTCGCCGGACCTCGTTCTTCATAGCAAGATCGGTCCTGCGCGAGGTTCGGAACGGGAGGCAAGGATGCTGATCTCTCTTCACAAGCAGGCGACGACGCCGC
>NZ_JAOTBE010000034.1 GCF_026162645.1 Paracoccus rhizosphaerae | reverse complement strand
CGCAGATCGCTGTTTCCTTCAGTGACACATCGAGTCCGGCATAGTATTCCATGACTTCCTCCATGATGAAGAGAGCAGAAGCGTGAGGCCAGAGCTGCGCTGCTGCAATCACCCCATCTATAACGTGACCATGCCCCAGGAGGCGATGCGGCGTCTGTTTGACGGCCTGGTCGACCATGCGGGCAACGTTGCCCCCGGCAAGGTCTACCCCGACCGGTGGGCGCCGATCATTCGCAACGGCGAGGGTGGCCCAGAGTTGGTCAAGGCCCGGTGGGGCATGCCATCACCGCGCTCTGTCTTGAAGACCGAGCGGGATCCGGGCATCACCAACATCCGCAACCTGGGCTCTCCCCATTGGCGCCGCTGGCTCGGCCGGGAGCATCGCTGCCTGGTGCCGCTGACCAGCTTCTCCGAGCCGCTCGGGAAGGGCAGGGGCTTTCAATGGTTCGCACCCGCCAACGACAGCCCGATCTTCTTTGCCGGGATCGAGACGCGGGAATGGACCTCGGTGCGCAAGGTCAAGGACGGAGAGACCACCGACGACCTCTTCGCCTTCCTGACCAGCCCGCCCAAGGCGGAGGTGGGCGCGATCCACCCCAAGGCAATGCCGGTCATCCTGACCAGGCCCGAGGAGTGGGACGCATGGCTGAACGGGATCCGGGCGGAGGAACTGCAGCGGCCACTGCCGGACGGGGCGCTGGAGCTGATCAATGAGCCGGCCTGAACAGCTGGCCGGAGCAGGCGGATCAGGATCATCCTTGCGCCAGATCGCCTGGCACAGGGCTAGCGTGGTGTTCACGGCGCTTGGTGCCGCGGTTGTCAGGGAAAAGCCGGCAATGGCCCGGCTGTGATCGTCCATGACCACGGTCAGCCATGGCCGGACAGGTTTGCCGTCCTCGATCACGAGAATATCGAGCATGGTATGATCAGCCTGCCACATCGCGTTAGGTGCATCGGCGTCGCGCCGATGCACGAGTTCGTGGCGGTCGCGATAGGCCGCCGCGTCCGTTGCGGCGGCAATGCGCTCGGGCTCGACCCCGCGCACGATCCCGGCCACGACCGAATAGCTCGGGGCGGCAAAGCCCCGGGCCGTGGCTTCGGCCCGGACCTTGCGGTGGATGGCCGCCGCCGTTGGCCGGTGACGCTTGGTTGCCAGGCTCCGCACAAGCGCCTCGATCTCAGGGGTAAGCCTTCGCGCAACTCCGGCATCGCTGCGCCGTGCCCGTTCCAGACCCCCAATGCCATGGGCCCGCCAGGCCGCCAGCCAGCGATGCAAGGTGCGTTCCGCAACGCCGCACTCGGCCGCAATGCGGGCCAGTGGAATGTCCTGCTCCAGATGGGGCTGCAGGAGCCGGAAACGCGCGAGGGCTTTCGAAGAAGCAAATCCGGGATCTGACATGACCGGATCCTGTGGCGAGGAACAGACAGGAGCATCCGCCTGTTCAGGTCATTGCTCAAGATATGATTTCAAAAAACGTCCGTTTGATGGAAGGTCAGCAGCCGTGTCCGAAAACTGTCGCAACAACGGATAACCGGACATCTTGATTTTTGGACGGCTTTACGGACAAATGGAACTCGTCGGATGCCCCCGGCGCACACTTTTCCGCCGGAGACCCATGTCCCCCATTGGCTACGCCCGCGTCTCGACCGCCGAGCAGGATCTTGCTCTTCAGCTCGATGCCCTCCACGCTGCCGGAGCAACCCGCATTTTCGAGGATCGCGGGGTGTCGGGCGCCAAGACCGAACGCCCTGGGTTAAACGCGGCGCTATCGTTCTTGCGGGACGGCGACATTCTCGTAGTCTGGAAACTCGACCGCCTCGGCCGCTCCATGACGCATCTGCTTCAGACCGTCGCCGAACTGGAAGATCGCGGCGTGGGTTTTCGGTCGCTGACCGAAAACATCGACACCACGACCCCCACCGGGCGGCTCGTCTTCCACATCTTCGGCGCGCTCGGACAATTCGAGCGAGATCTGATCCGTGAGCGGACGAATGCAGGGCTCACGGCAGCAGCAGCAAGGGGACGAAAGGGCGGCCGGCCGATGGCTGCCACGCCGGAAAGAGTCGCCCGCGCCCGCCAACTAATTGCAACTGGCCTCACCGTGCGCGAGGCCGCCGCACGCGTGAAAGTCGGCAAGTCCGCGCTTTATGCCGCCCTGAGCAATGGCGAACCGAAAAACGATGCAAACGGATAGCTTGGGCACCTGCGCCTAGAAGCGGTCATTCAAAGAGCAAGGCGCAACGACTGGGATGCGAGACCTAGCTGCCGTTGCTTGCTGGCGGAAGCCGCTTATGATGCCGAGCATGAACGATGCCTATCGCCTTCCCGAAGAGCTTCAGACTGACCGCTATCTACTGAGGCGTGTGGTGCCAGATGATGCCGAAGCGATCTTCAAAAGCTACGGGACGGATGCCATTGCAACCCGTTACCTCGGCTGGAAACCGCATCAGCGTGTCCAAGATACAAGGGCATTTCTTGAGCGAGTGGCGAAAGAATGGGCTCTTCACGTCGATCTGCGGCTACTAAGGCGTGTCTGAAAAAAGCGCTATGCGGATGGGCTGCAATCAGACAAGAGCGGGCCTGCCGGCAGGCGCTCCAGCAGCCCCAACACGGCCTGGGACGGGCGGCAGAGCCGCACGCCCTTGGGCGAGGCCACGATGGGGCGATTGACCAGCACCGGATGGGCCAGCATCGCCTCGAGGATCTGAGCGTCGGTGACGCCCTCCTCCAGCAGGCCCAGTTCGGCGGCGGGCGATTTCGATGTCCGCAGCGCCTGGCGCGGCGTCAGATCCGCCGCGGCCAGCAGGGCCAGAAGCTGCGGACGCGTCCAGCCTTCGGCCAGGTAGTCGATCACTACCGGATCGGCGCCCGAGGCTCGGATGATTTCCAGCACATTGCGCGACGTGCCGCAGGCGGCATTGTGGTGGATGACGATCATGCGCGGACCTCCGGGAAACGGGCGCGGGTGCGGTTGGCGAAGGCAACGAGGGACAGCATCACCGGCACCTCGACCAACACGCCCACCACCGTGGCCAGCGCCGCGCCGGAGTTCAGGCCGAAGAGGCTGATGGCGACGGCAACCGCCAACTCGAAGAAGTTCGAGGTCCCGATCAGCGCGCATGGCGCCGCGATCCGGTGTGGCACGCGCATCAGCCAGGCCGCGCCATAGCCGATGGCGAAGATCAGGTAGCTCTGGATCAGGATCGGCACCGCGATCAGGGCGATGGCCGCGGGCCGGTCGAGGATCGTCTGCCCCTGCAGGCCGAAGAGGATCGCGACTGTCGCGACGAGGCCGATCATCGACCACGGCTTCACACGCGTCGAAAACGCCTCGATCCGCGCGGCGCTGCCAAGCGCACGGCGCGTCAGCAGCCCCGCCGCCAGCGGCAGCACGACATAGAGAACCGTCGCCAGCACCAGGGTCTGCCACGGGACGACGATCTCGGTCACGCCCAAAAGCAGGGCGACGATGGGAGCGAAGGCGACGACCATGATCACGTCATTCACCGAGACCTGGACCAGCGTATAGCTCGCGTCCCCGCGCACCAGCTGGGACCAGACGAAGACCATCGCGGTGCAGGGGGCGGCGCCCAGCAGGATCAGGCCGGCGATGTATTTCTGCGCGTCCTCGGGTGCGATCCAGGGGGCAAAGGCATAGTCGAAGAACAGGACCGCCAGCAGCGCCATCGTGAAGGGCTTGATGAGCCAGTTGACGATCAGCGTGATCAGCAGGCCCTTCGGCTGACGGAACGCGTTGCCGACCGCGCCGAAGTCCACGTTCACCATCATCGGATAGACCATCGCCCAGATGAGCACTGCGACGACGAGGTTGATCGAGGCGATCTCGGCCCCGGCGATCGCCTGCACCAGGCCCGGCGCCAGCGCGCCCACGGCCAGGCCTGCGATCATGGCAAGCCCGACCCACAGGGTCAGCCAGCGCTCGAAGCCGCCCAAGGGAACGGACTGGATGCGTGTCATGTCGGTCATCGTGGTTCAGCTTTCACATGTGCGGACGAGGCGGCGATCAGCAATCACAGGCGATCTTGTCCAGAACCGGCTGGCACAGTTCAGGCCGCCCGCCACAGCAATCCTCCATCAGGAAGGCAAGCAGCCCCCGCATTGTCTCCATCCTGGCAAAATAGCGAATCGAGCGGCCTTCGCGTTTGGGCCGCACCAAGCTCGACCTCGTCAGGATGGTGAGGTTGTTCGACAACGTGTTGGGCCGAACGTCGAGGCGTGCGGCAATCTCTCCGGCCGCCATGCCGGACTGCCCGGCCTGCACCAGCAGGCGAAACACATCGATGCGGATGTCGTGCGCAAGGGCGGACAGGGCGTCTAGCGCCGCATTCTTTTCCATTATTCATGGGTAATAGAATAATAAGATTGGTGCAAGCCCTGTTAGAAACCTCAGCATTCAGGCGATGTCAGCTGCCTTGGAGACGCTGCACTACCGCATGCGATGATCCTTGGCAGCTGACTTACCCATCCGAGTTTGCTGCAGCTGCATTCTCCGCAGGGGCTGCGATCGGCAGCAATGGGCTCTTCACGTCGATCTGCCGCCCTCGTCGGCGGTATTGGGGGTGCAGCAGACTCTGACCCGCGCATTCGGCCCATGCCAGTCATCCAAGCTTGGCATGGCGCATGACCGGGCCCCAGCTCAGAAGCCTCAACCCAGCTTAAATGCGACCACAATCTGCTAATCGGGCTTGGTGCAGCACGTTGTTGCTATAAGCTCACCCGCAGATCATGCTCAGTGCATCTTCACGCTAGAACCAGCCCGAAAGGCCGCCAATGAGCAGTGAACGGTGAAGACTAAACATCCTCATCAAAATAACAGCTGGGCCGCGCGGGCGCGGCATTCTACAGTGCGAATTGAGCAAAAAACTGGGCTGGGGCACGGTTTCTTGAGACAGCGTCGAGCGCTACTTTTCCGTAGGAACGGGGGGTAGAACATGGACGACAAGAACGAGTTGAAGCCTGGCGCGACGGAGGCCTCGGCCCCGACGACGTGCGCTCCACACGCTGGCGGCGTCGGGGCCGAGGCCGGTCGAGGCAAGCGCTTCTCCGCAAAGAGAAAGCTGGTCGCGGTGCAGCGGCTGATGCGGGGCGAGAGCCTCGAGACGTTGTCGCGGGAGTTGAACGTGCCGGCGCATCGGTTGTCGGAATGGCGTGACCGCGTCCTTTTCGCGGCCGAGACCGCGCTGAAGGAGCGCGAGCGCGACGCGCGCGATGACGAGATCGCGCGGCTGAAGACGAAGGTGGGCGACATCACCATGGCCAACGAACTTCTTTCTGCGAAGCTCGAAAAGCTGGAGGCGGGCCGCCCTTTGGCCGGGCGGAGGTCGAGGAGATGACCGGCATTCTCTTGCCTTCCGCTGGCCGCCGCTACCCGCTGGCCACCGTCTGCCGGCTCTGGGGCCTGTCACGAGCGAGCCTGTATCGGCGGCACTTTGCGATGGCGGCGAACGAGCCGCACCCTCCCCGCCGTCGTCGGGGCCCACAAGGCGCCGCCAGCGACGCCGACCTTCTGGCGGCGATCCGGGAGATCATCGAGGCTTCCCCCTTCACGGGCGAGGGCTATCGCAAGATCTGGGCGCGGCTGCGCTTGCGGGGCTTGTGGACTGCTGCACGTCGGGTGCGGCGGATCATGAAGGAGCACGGCCTGCTTGCGCCTCACCGGCCGGCACCTCGGGCGGCGCATTCTCATGACGGAACAATCGTGACCGAGCGGGTGGACCAGGTCTGGGGCACGGATATGACAGAGACCTTCACGACCGCCGAGGGTCGAGCCTATGTCTTCGTCGCCGTGGATCACTGCTCGGGTGAGTTCGTCGGCATCCACGCCGCCTCCGGCGCCAGCCGTTGGGAAGCGCTGGAGCCGGTCAAGCAGGGGATCGCGAAGCATTTCGGGGCGCTTGAAAGGGCCGGAGTGGCGACGGGCCTCACCCTGCGCCACGACCATGGCTCCAACTACATGTCGGGCGACTTCCAGCGCGAGGTCCACTTCATCGGCGTGACCAGCTCGCCCGCCTTCGTCCGCCAGCCCGAGGGCAACGGCGTGGCCGAGCGGGCGATCCGGACGCTGAAAGAGCAACTCCTCTGGGTCCGGCACTTCGCCACGGTGGAGCAACTGCGGCAGGCGCTGGCCAGCTTCGCCGCACTCTACAACGCCAGCTGGCTCCGGGAACGGCACGGGCACAAGACGCCCGATCAGATCCGGGCCGAGCAGAAGGCTCTTGAAACCAAAGCCGCCACAAGGTTCAAGCTGGTGGCATGACCGACGCAAAGCGCTGTCTCAAAACCGGGCCGCGGTACAAATTGAGCAAAAAACGTTTCTGGGGGAGTCATATGGCAGCGATCGCCAAAGAGATTCTTTCCGCGGCTAATCGTACGCAACCATAAGCTAGCACAGGTACACGCGAGCGCACCCATCACTGTGCTAAATATATTCCCACAGTAGACTTGGACTACGCGCGAACTATTTTATCTCGAAAGATTGTGAAGTAAAGGAAACACGATGTTTGAACTTGACCTTGGAAAACTTGATACCGGTTTGACGGGTGATGCGCAGTATGACCCAAGGAACATCTTTACAACCCTATCGAAGCATAAGAGATTTAATCGTCCCTCAGATGAACAGTCCGATGTTCTGACCGCATGGTTCGAGAATCGCGATCAAAAAGACACAACCATTAAGATAAATACTGGCGGCGGAAAGACGCTCGTTGGCCTTCTAATACTGAAAAGCTCTCTAGAGGAGAAAAACGGCCCGGCAGTTTATCTCGTTCCGGATAATTATCTTCTCGAGCAAGTGTTAAGTGAAGCTCGCGACCTGGGTATTGAAGTTACCGACGACCCTAGATCCGTTGAGTATTCTTCTGGGCGCTCAATTCTTGTAGCAAACGTTTGGAAGCTATTTAATGGTAAATCCGTTTTTGGCGTCGGCGACGAGGGATCTAAGATTAGAATTGGATCTCTAATCATTGACGATGCGCACGCGTGCTTGGATACAGTATCTAAGCAATTTCTAATTCGGCTGGATAGTGATCATAAAGTATATAAGGATATTTTGAGTCTATTTGAGGGTGATCTCCGATCGCAATCACACAGTCACTTTCTCGACATCAGAGATAACGACCCAAGCTCGATGATGCGCATCCCCCATTGGGCATGGAGGAATAAGCACGATTCTGTTCTCGCTTTGCTGCATGCCAATCGAGAGGACGAGGAGATGCTGTTTAATTGGCCATTGGTGAAGAGAAATCTTAAGGATTGCAAGGCAGTTTTCTCTCGGGGCGTCTTGGAAATATCTCCAAACTTCATTCCGATTGACATGATCCCATCCTTTGTTTCAGCGCAAAGGCGGATATATATGACCGCAACCCTCGCGGACGACAGTATCCTTGTGACTCACTTTTCCGCAGACGCGAAATCTGTCTCTAAACCAATTTTCCCAAAAAATGGCGGGGTGATCGGGGACAGGATGATCCTTGTGCCCGAGTATTTCAATACGGAAATTTACGACAGTGATATTAAGGAATTCATTAAGAGAAAATCAAAAGAATATAATTGTTGTGTAATCGTACCATCTAATGAGCGTGCGAAGTTCTGGAATGACTCAGCTGACCAAATTTTGAAGGCTGAAAATTTAGTTGAAGGAGTGTCTAAACTGAAAGCAGGTCACGTCGGCCTCACAGTTCTGATCAATAAGTATGATGGAGTTGACCTCCCGGGGCCGGCCTGTGACATTCTCGTGCTTGATGGGCTACCAGAAGTCCAAGGAGTCATCGAGCGCTATGAAGGCTTAATGCTCGACGATAGTCCCACATATTTCGCAAGACAAGTGCAGCGTATCGAGCAAGGAATGGGGCGAGGCATTAGATCGGGAGATGATCACTGCCTAGTGTTTCTCATGGGATCGAAGCTTGTTGAGCGAATTAGTCAATCTACCGCTACTGACTACCTTTCGCCAGCGACACGAGCGCACCTGAAGTTATCGGAACAAATAAATAAGCAAATGACGGGTAGATCTCTTAAGGAAATTGAGCCCGCATTAGACAACTGCTTGAAAGCAGTTCCAGGATGGGTGGCGCGCGTCAAGGCGAGCGTAATTGCTGGTGGCGCGCCTAGAACCGGAGTTGTGAATAATAATGCTGTCAGGCTTCGTGCCGCGCATGACTTTTCAGTTGCGGGCCACTTTAGAGAGGCTTGCAAACTTGCGGAAGAAGTTGCAAATGCATCTATGGACAAGGCTTATTCAGGTTATATTAAGCAGCAACTATCTGACTATATGCACGAGCTCGATCCGATTTCAGCTCAAGAGATCCAGAAAAGCGCTCAGAATACCAATAAAAGACTTCTCAGGCCGATTGCTGGTGTCGAATACAAAAAGATTTCGGCGCTCGACTTAAATCAATCTCAAGCATCTGTTCGCTTTATGCATCGCTTCCTCGAAGCGAACGACCTCGTTGTCTGGTCTAACGCTCTTCTAGATGATCTTGAATGGAGTGAGCCTAAGTCAAAAAGATTCGAAAAGGCGATTATGGAGTTGGGCGCTTATCTTGGATTCAGGTCTCAAATGCCGGAGACGGAAAGCGGAAGAGGGCCTGATAATCTTTGGGCTGTTGGTGGTCTAAAATATTATATTATTGAATGCAAGAGCGGCGCAACAGAGGCAGCTAACATCTGCAAAAAGGATTGCAACCAACTTAATGGCTCTATTGAGTGGTTCGATCAGGAGTATGATCAGACGTGCCATTGCACACCAATAATTATTCACCCAAAAAGAACCATTGAACATGCCGCAACTCTGACTAAGGGTACAAGGATTATTGATGAGCAGGGTCTCGAAAAAATGAAAGTAGCCATCAAAGAGTATACGGTGGCTATATGTCAAAATCAGGATTATCGAGACCATAGCAAGGTTCACTTGAAGCTAAAGCATTTCAAACTTACTCCAGATGCATTCGTTCAGTCGTATTCAGTCGATGCACCCTAATCTCTGGGCTGTATCGTCACCTTATTTTTTGGGGAAAGATGATATAGTTCGCCCTGAATAAGTTAGAACGGCCTGCATTTGCTGGGTGATTGTGCCAAGACGGTGGCGTGGAATTGCAAGGTTTCGTATGCTGAGGCTTGAAACCTTGCGAATTCCGGAGCTGTGATGAAGCCTCATCCGCGCGCTGAAGAGCAGGATGATCTCCTGCGCCCCCGGCTGACCGACATGATCGATATGCGGCATGAACTGGCGAAACTGGCCGCGCTGATCGATTGGGAGTTCTTCGAGCGGGAATGGTCGGGTTTCTTTCCCTCCGGCACGGGGCGGCCGGCCACATCGCCGCGGCTGGTGGCGGGCCTGCTGTATCTTCAACATGCCTATGGGTTGTCGGATGAAGCCGTGGTCGCCCGTTGGGTCGAAAACCCGTATCACCAGCACTTCTGCGGTGAGGTCTTCTTTCAGCACCGTCCACCGATCGACCCGTCCTCGCTGACCCGGTGGCGCAAGCGGATCGGCGAGTGAGGCGCATTGCGCCATGGGTCCGAGCAATGTGCCGAACGGGCCGAGTGGCTGCTGACGAAGACGATCGAGGCCGGGCGCAGGTCCGGGACGGTAAAGGATCGCAGCCTGTCGCGTGTCGCAGTGGATACGACGGTGATGGAAAAGAACATTGCCCACCCGACCGATGCGCGCCTTTATGAGAAGGCACGCTGCAAGCTTTTGGCCCTTGCCGATGAAGGCGGGATGACGCTGCGGCAGAACTACAACCGCCTGGCCCCGCGCCTGGCCCTGCAGATCGGGCGGCTCACGCCCATGCCAAGCAGTTCAAGCGCCTGCGCAAGGCCCTGAAGAAGCTGAAGGGATACACCGGGCGTGTTCTGCGCGACATTCGCCGCCAGTTGGACGATGTCCCGCAGGGGCCCTTTCGCGAGCGTGTTCTGGACACCCTCGTGCTCGTCGGTCGCCTGCTCCATCAGGCGCCCGCAAGCCGCGGCAAGATCTACGTCCTGCACGAACCCGAGGTCGATTGCATCTCAAAGGGCAAGGCCCGCAAGCGATACGAGTTCGGCACCAAGGTCAGCCTGGCCACCACCATCGACGAAGGCTTTGTCGTCGGCATGCGCGCCCTGCCGGGCAACCCATACGATGGACACACCTTGCCCGAAGCCCTGGAACAGGTTGCCATCCTGACCGGTCAGACCCCGAACCTGGCCGTTGTGGACCGTGGATATCGCGGCCACCCGGTCTCGGAAACGAAAGTTCTGATCAGCGGCACCCGCCGAGGTCTGAACCCTGCTCTGAAAAAGCTGCTGAGGCGGCGCAGCGCTATCGAGCCAGAGATTGGACACATGAAAACCGACGGCCGCCTGTCGCGCTGCCCGCTGAAAGGCACGACCGGCGACGCCATCTTTGCCGTGCTCTGCGGCTGCGGTCACAACATCCGCAAGATCCTCGCCTACCACAGGGCTTTGTTGGCCTGCATCCTGGCCGCCATATACGCCGCCACCCTGCCGGGGATCAGAACAGGAACCGGCAATCTCGCCCACGGACAGCGTTGTTCAGCCTGAACGACGTAATTGCTGACTTCAACAGAGTTCAGGGGGACATCAATCTTTCCGCACTGGATGTAACCCTGCGGCTCTCGGTAAGCAGGCATTGGACGTCGTGGGTACTGACAGCTACTCGGGTTCGGCGGGCGAACTGCGTTATCAGCAGAACGACGGAACAACGCCGGTCTTCGCCGACAGTGATGGTGATCGACGAGCAGACTTCTCAATCGAGCTGTCCCGACAGATCGTCCTGCACGAGCACGACTTTTTCCTCTGATCATGTCTTCCTCCGCGCATGGCGCCTGAAGCTCATGCGCGGAGCAGCACTTGCGGGGGGCAACGGCGTCCGTGTCGACGGAGGGCGCTCAGCCCTCAACTGCGATGTCGCGCTACAGCCAAAATGATCTGCCTTCGCACGTGCGGTGAAGGGGCCGGCTATTAGAGCCGTCAACGCCTCGGCAGCGGCGTAAGAGAAAGCCAGCCGGCGAGGCCCCACAAACAGGTATCCAGTTTCACTTCGACCTTGATGAACGTGGCCGCAGAGAGGTCCGGGTTCGGGAAGCGCTGGTTCCGTACCTGGTGGACGCGATCAGGAAAGAGTACTCCAGCCCGGTCACCGTCTACGGGATTGGGAACGCTTCCGGCTGAGGGCGACGGAGTGAAAGGGCCGCGATGGTTGACGCGGGAGCCGGCGCAGGCGGTGGACGCAACCGCCTCATCCGTATTACGTTGAACTGGCGCTCATGAGGGAGGCCCAGTTCATGACCGAGACTGTCACCGATGAAAGGCTGCTAGAGTGCATTTACGAAATTCAGCGGGACCTCAGCGAAATGAGGGCTGAACTGGCGCGTGCAGCTTCAGACAGACGTGCATTCCATAAGGAGATGGCTCTGTTCCTTCAGTCGCGCCTCGGCAATGAGCAGCCAGACCTGCGCAAGTAGGAGATCAAGTTCATCTCTGTCAGCACTGACGATGAGATAGACCGGCTCTGGTCGGAGACACGCAGGCTCAACGCGGAAACCGCCAAGCTGATGGCTGAGAAGCACAAGCTAGCGGCCGAAGAACTGCACCTGCAGCGCTGAGGCATAGCTCCAGTTTGCCAGGCAGATGCCGCAGAGAGCTCATACGAGACGCTGGACAACCGCGCCAGCATCTCGGTCGTGGCGCGGCGCAATGGTGCAGCGCCAAACCTGTTGTATCGTTGGCGACGGCTCATGCTCGAAGGGGAGGGTTGCCGTGGCCGAGGATGATGATGTCACCAGCAACACGGTTGTGCGGCAGTTGGAAGACTGCATTCGCAAACTTGAACGTGCGCTTGGTCGCAAGACGCTGGAGTCTGACATCCTGCGCCAACCGCGTCGGCGGGGCCTGCGTTCGAGCTTCCGTTCTGAACGCGCACCCCAGCCGCGTTCTTGCGCGCGGTTTGCCGCGATGCCGGGCCCTTGGCGCATATCGGACGCCAGAGGCCCGGACACCTTCGGAGATTGATCAATTGGCAGCGGATCGATGATACACTTTCTTGGCATCAACGATTCGCATTCTCGGAATGCGGATGAGCGAGGAGCGTTGTCTTGCGCGACGGGGCCCGCACGACTGTTCGCGAGGATCGCGCCTCCGGCAACGGGACAGCGGCCGCCCCTTCGATCAGCCTTCCCAAGGGCGGCGGAGCCATCCGGGGAATAGGCGAGAAACTCGCCGCAAACCCCGTCACCGGCACCGGCTCGATGTCAGTGCCCATCGCGATGAGCCCCGGCCGGTCGGGCTTTGGCCCGCAGTTCTCGCTTGCCTACGACTCGGGCGCCGGCAACGGTCCCTTCGGCTTCGGTTGGGACCTATCGCTGCCGTCGATCACGCGCAAGACCGACCAGGGGCTGCCACGGTATTTCGACTCGATCGGCTCGGATGTCTTCATCCTCTCGGGGGCAGAGGATCTGGTACCCGCCTTGGGGCCGGATGCCGATGGACAGCGGACGGTGGACGGCAGGATCTATCGCATACGCCGCTATCGCCCACGCATCGAGGGCCTGTTCGCGCGCATCGAGCGCTGGACCGACACCGCCGATCCGGCCGGGGTGTTCTGGCGCTCGATTTCCAGGGACAACATCACCACCTGGTATGGTCGCACAGCCGAGAGCCGCATCACCGATCCCTCGCATCCGGGCCGCGTCTTCAGCTGGCTGATCTGCCAGAGCCACGATGACAAGGGCAACGTTATCGCTTATGGCTACAAGCCCGAGGACTCGGCGCGGATCTTCGAGGCTTCATCCGGCCACAGCGTCCCCAAGGCGCATGAACGCAACCGGTCCGAGAGGACGCGCAGGGCGCAGCGCTATCTCAAGTCCATCCGCTACGGCAATCGCCTGCCTTACTTCCCGGCCCTGAAGGCGGATGCGGCTTGGCCCGAACCGACGGCCGCGAGCCTTGCCGAGGACGGCGGCGATCACTGGATGTTCGAGGCCGTCCTCGACTATGGTGAACATGACGCCGCGGCGCCGGCGCCCGGCGATGCGGGCATCTGGCCCGCGCGGCAGGATCCGTTCTCGTCCTATCGCGCCGGGTTCGAGATCCGCACCTACCGGATCTGCCAGCGCATCCTGATGTTCCACCACTTCCCTGATGAGGCGGGAGTGGGGCGCGACTGCCTCGTGCGCTCGACCGATTTCACCTATTCGGACGAGGCCGACCCGGCGGACGCCCGCAATCCCGTCTATACCTTCCTGAAGGCCGTGACCGAGACCGGCTATCGCCGCAACGGCGGCGGCTATGACCGCCGCGCCCTGCCGCCGGTCGAGTTCCGGTATTCCGAGCCGGTGGTGCAGGAGATCGTGGAGGAAATCGATGCAGCGAGCCTAGAAAACCTGCCTGTCGGGCTGGATGGCGGCGTCTACCGCTGGACCGACCTGCACGGCGAAGGCATCCCCGGCATCCTCACCCAGCAGGCCGGAGGCTGGTTCTACAAGCGGAACTGGAGCCCGCTTCCCCAACTGCCTGCGGGCGGCGGCGAGGCTGCCAAGCCGCGGTTCAGCGTGCTGGAAACCGTCGCCCTCAAGCCCGGCGTCAGGCTGGGCAGCGGGGTCGAGATCATGGATCTCGCGGGCGATGGCCAGCCCGACGTGGTCGTGCTGGACGGACCGGCGCCCGGCCTTTACGAACACGACGGGGCCGAGGGCTGGCAGCCCTTCCGCCCCTTCGCCTCGCGGCTGAACCGCGATTTCATGGACCCGGATCTCAGGTTCGTCGATCTCGACGGCGACGGCCATGCCGATCTGCTGATCTCCGAGCAGGATGCCTTCGTCTGGCACGCCTCACTGGCCGAGGACGGCTTTGGCCCGGCGCGGCGAGTCGTCCAGGCGCTGGATGAGGAGAAGGGGCCGCGCGTCGTATTTTCGGACGGCACGCAGTCAATCCATCTGGCCGATCTGTCGGGCGACGGGCTGGCCGACATCCTCCGCATCCGCAACGGCGAGGTCTGCTATTGGCCCAACCTCGGCTATGGCCATTTCGGGGTCAAGGTCGCCATGGACAATGCGCCCTGGTTCGACAACCCCGACATGTTCGATCAGGCCCGCATCCGCCTGACGGATATCGACGGCAGCGGCACGACCGATATCGTCTATCTGCACCGGGACGGCGTGCGGCTGTATTTCAACCAGTCCGGCAACGGCTGGAGCCAGCCGCGCCAGTTGAAGGTGTTCCCGCATGTCGACGACCTGTCGGGCATCCTGCCCGTCGACCTGCTGGGCAACGGCACCGCCTGTCTGGTCTGGTCGTCGCCCCTGCCAAGCGATGCGCGGCGGCCGATGCGCTATGTCAACCTAATGGGCGGCCGCAAGCCGCATCTGATGGTCAGGACCGTCAACAACCTTGGCGGCGAGACTCGCGTGGACTACGCCCCCGCCGCCAGATTCTACCTGCAGGACAAGCTCGACGGCAAACCCTGGGTCACGCGGCTGGCCTTTCCGGTGCATGTGGTCGAGCGCGTTGAGACCTGCGATCACGTCAGCCGCAACCGCCTTGTCACCCGATTTTCCTATCACCATGGCTGTTTCGACGGCGAGGAGCGCGAGTTCCGCGGCTTCGGCATGGTCGAGCAGTTCGATACAGAGGCGGTCGAGGATCACCTCACCGCTGTTCAGGCCGCCGGCGGGGCGCAGGAACCGGCGCCGGAGCTGAACCAGCCGCCGGTGACGACCCGGACCTGGTATCACACCGGCACGTTCCTCGGGCAGGCCCGGTTGCTGCACCAGTATCGCGACGAATATTACCAACAGGAACAGCACCTTCCCGAACCCGACCTGCCCGCGGGGTTGAGCGCCGGCGAGTTGCGGGAATGCGTCCGCTCCCTGAAAGGGCTGCCGCTGCGGCGCGAGGTCTACAGCCACGACGGCTCACCGGAAGAAGAGCATCCCTATGCCGTTACCGAGAACACCTATGAGATTCGCCGGTTGCAGCCCGGTGGCAGTCAGCAGAACGCTGTGTTCTTTCCTTTGGGGCGAGAGTCCATCTCGCTCAACTACGAGCGCAACCCCGATGAGCCGCGCATCTCGCATGTCCTTGGGCTTGAACTCGACGAATATGGCAATGCCCTCAGGTCCTGCTCGGTCGTCTATGGCCGCAGGACCGCCGATGCCTCGCTGCCTGCGGAGGTCACTCGCGACCAGCGGCGCTGCCACATTACCTGCGCCGAGGCGGATTACACGGAGGACATCGACCGGGCCGCCCCGGTGGAAGCCTATCGGACGCGCGTGCCCTTCGAGACCCGCACCTACGAAATCACCGGCATCGCCCCGGCCGCCGGTTTCTTCGGGCTTGACGAGATCAGGGACGCGGTCGCCGCCGCCGCGCCGATCGACTATGAGATCATCGCGGATGACGTGACGCCCCAGAAGCGGCTGCTCTCTCAAAGCCGCAGGCTGTTTCTCGACAACGCGCTGAACCCCTTGCCGCTGGGCCAGTGGGACACGCTGGTGCTTATGCATCAGACCTTCAGGCTTGCCTTCACCCCCGGCGTCGTGGCCGTCCATTACGCGGGCAAGGTCAGCAGCGCCGAGTTCGAGGCTGCGGGCTATGTGCGTTTCGCGGGCGACGCGAACTGGTGGCTGCCCTCTAGCACCAACGTCTATGCGGCCAATCCGCGCGACATGTTCTACCTGCCCATCGGGACCAAAGACCCGCTCGGCCTTGAAACCGTCGCGACCTTTGACCGGCACCTCCTGCTGACCGAGAGGGTCGAGGTCAGGCAGGCCGGCTGGAATGTCGTCACCGCGGTCAATGACTACCGCGTCCTCGGGCCGGTACTGATGACCGACATGAACGGCAACCGCTCGGCTGTCGGGCATGACGAATTGGGCATGGTGGTGAAGACCGCTGTCATGGGCAAGACCGGCTCGGCCGATGGCGACAGCCTTGCCGACCCGACTACGCGGATGGAATACGAGCTGTTCAACTGGAAGAACAACCGCAAGCCCAATTTCGTCCATAGCTTCGCGCGCGAGCAGCATGGTGCCGCCAACCCGCGCTGGCAGGAAAGCTACGCCTATTCCAACGGCAGCGGCGGCGTGGCGATGGTCAAAGCGCAGGCGAATCCCGGCAAGGCGTTCAGGGTGGATCCGGATGGCGGCAGGACCGAGGTGGATGCCGATCCGCGCTGGGTCGGCAACGGGCGGACCGTCCTGAACAACAAGGGCAGGCCGGTCAAGAAATACGAGCCCTATTTCAGCACCACCCACGAATATGAGGACGAGAAGGCGCTGCGCAAGATCGGCGTCACGTCGGTCCTTGCCTATGACCCGATCGGGCGCAACATCCATACGCTGTTCCCCGACGGCACCTTCGCCAGGGTCGAGTTCAGTCCCTGGCTGCAAAGGGTGTTCGACCCCAACGACACTGTCAGGCAAAGCCGCTGGTATGCCGAACGGGGCAGCCCGGACCCGGCCGCCGAAGCCGAGCCGCTGAACGACCCCCAGCGCCGCGCCGCATGGCTGGCCGCAAGACATGCCAACACGCCGGGCGTCATCCATTTCGACAGCCTCGGGCGGCCCGTCCATGCCGTGTCGGATTATGGCGGCGGCAAGACTGCGTCCGTGCGATCGGAAACCGACCTGACCGGCCGGCTGTCGAGGATTTTCGATCAGCAGCAGCGCGAGGTGGCCAGCGGCTTCGTCGGCATGGCCCGCACCCCTGTCGTCGGCGACAGCGCCGAACGAGGCCGGCGCTGGACCTTCCAGAACGTCCTTGGCGCATTGGTCAAATCCTGGGACGAACACGGGCGCCAGTTCCGCGTCGAGTATGACACCCTTCACCGCCCGGTCAGCACCTTCGTCAAGGAAGCGGCTCAGGCCGAGATCCTGTTCAACCACGTGGTCTACGGCGACCGCCTTGGACAGGCCGCGGCCAGATCGCTCAACCTGCTGGGCGCCGCGCATCTGATCTTCGACCAGGCGGGAATGATCCGCGTGCCGGAACTGGACTTCAAGGGTAACCCCAGGTCCGTCGACCGCGTCCACGCCAAGGACTACAAGGCCGATCTCGACTGGACCGCGCTGGCCGCCCGGCCTGATGTCGCGGCTGTCCTTGCCGCCGCGGATCCTGCGCTGGAAAGTGCCGAGGTCTTCACCGCCAGTTCCCTGCACGACGCCCTGAACCGTCCGACGCAGGTCACGCTGCCCGATGGCACCATCATCCTGCCCGTCTACAACGAGGCCAATTTCCTCGCCTCGCTCAAGGCGCGGATACGGGGGCAGGGCGGCCTTGTCGAGTTTCTCAAGGGTCAGGATTACGACGCCAAGGGCCAGCGCAAGTTCGCACATTATGGAAACGAGGTCGTCACCCGCTATTTCTATGACCCCCGCAGCTTCCGGCTGACGGAACTCGTGACCCACCCGTCGGGAACCGGGCCGCAGAACGGACTTCAGGATCTGCTTTACTGGTATGACCCGGTCGGCAACATCACCCAGATTCGGGACGACGCCCAACAGACGCATTATTTCAGCAATGCGGTCGTCAAACCGGAAAGCTTGTATGAATACGACGCCGTCTACCAGCTTGTCCGCGCCAGCGGCCGGGAACTGGCGGGCGCCGTCAACGATGCCATCCGCAGCCACAGCGATCTGGACTTCGTCCAGCTGCCGCACCCGAACAACCTCGGCGCGGTGCGGAATTACACCGAGGAATACGAATACGACCCGCTGGGCAACATCAGGGTCATGAAGCACCGGTTCCAGACCCAGGCCGGGATCGGCGGCGGCTGGACGCGGCATTACCGCTATGCCTTCGACGACCTGCCCGGAGACCGGACAAACCGGCTGACGGCCACCAGCCAGCCCGGCGACCCCGACGCGGGGCCATATACCGGCACCTATGGCTATGACGTCTACGGCAACATAACTCGGATGCCGCATCTGGCGGCGATGGACTGGAATTTCATGGACCAGTTGCGCCGCGTCGATCTGGGCGGGGGCGGGACGGCTTGGCACGTCTACGGCCTTGGCGGGCAGCGCCTGCGGAAGGTAGTCGAGCGCAACGGCAACGTGAAGCTCGAATGGATCTACCTTGGCGCGTTGACGATCCACCGCCGCCGCCGGCGCAACACCGACGAACTGCGGCTGGAACGCTGGACGGTTCACGTCGGCGACAACACCGGCCCCATCGCGCAGGTGGACACCAAGACGCGCGACGATGACAACGGCGACCCCGCCAATCCGCTGAATGCCCCGCTAATCCGCTATCAGTATGCCAATCAGCTTGGCTCGGCGATGCTGGAGACGGACGCGACCGGCAATCTGATCTCCTACGAGGAGTACCATCCTTACGGCACGACGGCCTATCGCTCGACCCGGCCGGGGTTTGATCTGAGCCTGAAACGCTATCGCTTCGGCAGCAAGGAAAGAGATGACGAAACCGGGCTCTACCAGATGGGGCTGAGGTATTACGCGCCTTGGCTTGGAAGATGGACAAGCGCGGACCCGGTCGGCTTCGCGGACGGCGCCAACATGTTCCGGTTCTCGAAGAACAATCCCGTCAATTTCACGGATCCCTCGGGGACGACGCCACGGATCACCGGCTTCAACGCCGAGCCGGGCGAGATCGCCTATACCGGGACGCGAGAGCAGGTCATCGATTACTACAACAGGAACCCCGTAACCGGAACCGCAACCATCGTCAATGACGCGACCGGCGAAACTACCACGGCCCCGATGAGCGTGAGGGTCAATGTGCGCGACGCAACAAGGACCACGCAGACCGGTGGAGCCAATGCGGGCAGGGAATTCTGGCAGATTTCGGATTTTGACTTTGTTCCTGGGTCAGGAAGGCTGCTGACCAACCTGCCCGCCGAGGGCGAGGGCGGGGGAACAGGCCCTCCGGTCTCTGAGCCAAGCCCCGCCCCGGCACCTAATACATCCTCGGGACCAGGGCAGTCGTCTTCCCCGGCATCGGCAAGCGAAAAGGACCAGACCGAAACCACCCTTGCCCCGGTCCCGGACGCCGCCCGCGCGGTTCTTCAAGAGGCTGCCCGGCCGGGCAGCGTGACGGGCGCGCGGCCCAGCGGAACATTGCATCTCTGGTCGGGGACACAAGGCAAGGCCGAAGCGCGCGCAAGGATTCAAAGCAGCGGGTCGGGATGGATGATGGGGGATATCAATGGCGCGCCGACCCCGGAGCATGCGGCAGGAGAGGCCGAGTTCGCGCGCGCGCGTGCGAATGCGCCCGGCGGCCAGCTGACACAGGCAGAATTCGAACGCATTTGGGGTCCACGTTCGGCTTCGGTTGTCGGGCGGGGGGCTTTCGCAGGCCATCCGGTTGAGGCGCATGGCGCAGCCGCGCCAACATCGATTCAGGCGCGCTACGAATGGCCGGCGCGCGCCGTGGGCGGAGGGCTTGCCGGAGGGCTGTTCTTTGGCACCGGAATGTTCACCGCGATCTCCGGCGGGCAGGATCCGGAACCGGGGGTCGCCATACCCCTCGTGCTCGGCGGCGTCGCCGAGGCAACCAGCGGCATCATGTATGGGTCGGGGGCAATTCTCGGATCCGCGGAAGCCATGGCGATCGGAGCCGCCGGAGGAACCTTTTTCGGGGGTGCCACCGCCGCGATCGGATTTGGCGTCGCGTCATCCCGATCTTTCCAGCGCGGGGACACGGTGGGAGGAGTCGTGAATGCCTTGGGCGCGATCGGTGGGCTGCTCATGATCGCGTCCTTGTTTACGCCTGTTGGTTGGGTAGCTCTTGCCGGTGTGGGGCTGGTCGCTCTGGCAGCCGGATTCAATCTGGGCCGATGGCTGAGCAACTGATGAGCAAGCAACGGAAAGCAGGGCAGGACATGGTGCCGATATTATCCACCTACCCAATCAAAGCCCCCCGTTCCTCGGTTCAGGGGGTGCTCGACATGCACGGCACGACGCCGCTTGGCGGAACGAGCGCCGGATTTAGGCCAGCATTCCCGAACATCATCCTTGCGCCCTGGGCAGCCTTGTTTCGTTGGGGATGCCGTGAGCAGGCGCGCGCGTTCATCTATCAGTCTGACGGCTCCGATCGAAGGAGGTTCCGACAATGAACAAGATCGTTTTTCCGGCCGCGTTGAAACTGGGCGACCCGGCGGATCTACCCGCCGCGGGCAAGCCCATTGGCAACCTTCAGGCCGCGCTTCTCAGGCTGAGGCTGGACGTGAAGCCCAGCGACCTCAAGCGAAAGGAAATGGGCGCCTCGACCGTCGAGGCGGTCAAAAGCTTCCAGGAAAAGGCGGGGCTGGCCGCCGACGGCCAGGTGACGGCGGAAACCGTGACGCGCCTCAACGCCCAGCTTGCCCATGACTTCGTCGCGCGCAGCAAGCCGAGGACCGAGCGGCTTCAGGGCCTGCTGCAACAGGCGGGCCATGCCGTCGATCCGGGCGAACTCAAGGCGCGGCAATTCGGCCCGAGCACCGAGGCGGCGCTGAAGGCGGCGCAGGCGAAGCTGGGGCTGCCGCAGGATGGCCGCGTCACCGAAGGGGTGGTCGGTCGGCTTCGCGAAGACGCGCTTGCGGCAAGGCTGGGGGCCAAAACCCAGGTCGGCAAGCTGCACCGCACGCTTCTCCGCGCCCTCAACATCGCCAAGCTGGGCGACGTGCGCGTGGATGCGGGCGAAATCAGGGGTCGCAAGATCGGGCCCAGCACGCAAGCGGCGATCAGGGCGCTGCAGACGAAATATTCACTGCAGCCGACAGGTGTGCTGGACGCGGATACATTCGACCGCCTGACCGCGCTGGCCGCCAGCGTCCCCGAGCCAATGCGCCAGCTCAAGGCGCGCGGCGCGACCGATCTGAAGCCGCTCAAGAAACCCGCGCGGCTCAACATGACCAGCGATCATGTCGCCGACGTGCAGACGACGTTGGCTTTCCTGGGCTACAAGGTCAACGAGGCAGAGTTCCGCAACCGGACCTTCGGCAAGTCCACCCGCGCGGCGGTGGTAAGCTTCCAGCAGGCGCAGGGCCTGCCCGTCACCGGCCATGTCGAGGGCGCGACGCTGGAAACCCTCAACCAGCAGATCCAGCGCGTCAATCCGCAGACGGTGGCGGATACCTTCCCCTACCGGATCCGCGGCTCGGTGCGTGACGAACTGTGGCGCGGGATGGCGGGCGTGACGATCCAGATCCGGGAACGGCTGGTGGGCGGGCAGGGGCCGAACCTGGCCGAACGTCCCGCCGGCCCGAACGGCTTTTTCGACATCATCTACGACCCGCCTCGCGATCCAGCCACGCGGCAGGTCAAGCAGCCCTACAGCCTTGAGATCAAGGCGCTCGATTCCGGCGGCAACGAGATCGGCGTCAGGACATTGTTCAATCCCACGCAGATCGCCTGGGCCAATTTCACCAAAGGCGACCGACCCTATCGCGGCACCTCGGAATTCGCCGCCCGGTCCAATGCGGTCGCCAAGGCCACCGGCAACGCGCAGGTCGCGCAGCTCGTCGAGACGGCTGCGGATCGCCAGATCAGCCGCGCTGCCCTTGCGGCGGGGCTGACAGACGAGGACGTGATACGGCTGGTTCTGTCGCATCTGGTCGGGGCCGAGCTGAACAGACCGCCGCTTGGGCCGGAAGCCTGCTATGCCTTTATCGGCCAGAACCTGCCCTCGACGCTTCCCGGCGATCTCATCGACGCCACCGAGGACTGGACGCTGATCGAAAATCTGGTGGACCTAACGGCGAACGGCCTCGTGTTCATGGAGGACAGCCTCGCGGCGCTGGCTTTCGACAATGCGGCCGAGCTGAACTTGGTGCCGATCGCGGTGATTCGCCGGAAGGACGCAATCCTGGCAGCGCTGGGCGCGCTCAAGCAGGACTATGTGTTTGAAAAGCCGATCCTTGTCGGGAATGGCAGCCTCAAGGGTCTGCTTGGCGCATCCGCCGTCGGTCAGGCGCATTTCCCGGCGGTGGCCGACGCGTTTCTGGCGCACAAGAGCTTCGGGCCAGAGTTCTGGGCCGATGTCGACAAGCGGCCCGCAGATTTCGGCGGTGCCGACGCGGTCGCGGATCTGAGGACGACGGTCGAGGTCGGCCATGTCACCAAGAACTTCACCCCGATGCTGTCGGCGCTGAAGGCGAAGATCGCGGACCAGAACGACGACAGCGTCAGCTCGGCGCGCGACTTGGCCAAGCTGACCCATGACGAATGGGCGGCAATCATCAAGACCAACGGCGGGCAGGTGCCGCCCAATACCGACGGAGAGTCCGCAGCAGACAAGATCCAGACCTACGCTGCCACCTTGCAGAACCAGAGCGAGCGGATGTTCCCGGACGTGGCGCTGGCCGCCACCGTCGCCCGCAGCGCCGCCAACCCACTACAGAATATTCAGGGCGTGCAGGCGATGATGGACGCCCACCCCGAGTTCAGCCTGCGCGACGGCAATCTGGACGTCTTCGTCGCGCAGCAGAACATCGTCCTTGATGAGGCAACGCTGGCCGAGGCGCGCGTGCTGCAGCGCGTGCACCGGCTTTCGCCCACGGCTGTTGCGGGGCAGGCGCTGCTTGACAACAGAATCCATAATTCCTCGCAGATCGTTGCGATGGGCAAGAGCCGGTTCGTCGACCTGCTGAGCAAGGACAGCGGGATCGACCCGCGCATCGCGCGGTCCATCTATGGCTATGCCGAGCATCAATATGCCCAGGTGCTGCAGCGGATTGCCGACTACCGGCTCGACCTGCACCGCGCCAACCCCAGGGCCATCGTTCCCCATACCTATGCACCGGCGGAACTGCCGCCCGAACTGGCCGCCATACCCGACCTGGAAACGCTGTTGGGGTCGCTGGACTTTTGCGCCTGCGACCATTGCCAGTCGGTCTATGGGCCGGCGGCCTACCTGGCCGACATGCTGCGCTTCCTCGACCAGCATCCCGCCGAGGCGGCCGGCAAGACGGTCAGGGATATGCTTTTCGAGCGCCGGCCCGACATCGGCAACATCAAGCTGAACTGCCCGAACACCGATACGCCGCTGCCCTATGTCGATCTGGTCTGCGAGGTGCTTGAGAACGCGGTCGCCGCGCCCGCTCCGGCGCCTGATTTCAGCTTCCAGACGACGCGCAAGGCCAAGGAGCTTCGGGCCGCCCCCGAGCATGTGCGCCTTGCCGCCTATGCCAGGCTGAAAAGCGCGGACTTCCCGCTCTCCGTGGGTTTCGATCTGTCGCAGGAACAGACCCGGACGTTCCTGCGCCATCTCGGCGTGCCGCGTTGGGAGCTGATGGAGGCCTTCCAGCGGCCTGAGCAAGCCGGCCCGCCCGCCGTGGCGGCCGATCCGGCGGACGCGTCCATCGCCGGTGAATACTGGGGCATCTCGTCGCACGAGACCGGCCTCATCACCGCGACCGACCGCGCCGACGATGCCTCGCAAAAGACCTTTTGGGGATTCGACGGGGGCGCCGCGCTTCCCGCGGAAACCAGCGTCGCCGATTTCCTGAGACGCAGCTTCCTGAGCTATGACGACCTGCTGGAGTTGCTTCATGCCCGCTGGATCAACCCCGAGGGTGACGCGAACAACGTGGTGATCGAGCGGCCCAACGGCACCTGCGACACCGAGTTGCAGAAGGTCGTCAATCTCACCGCCGCCCGTCTCGACCGGATCCACCGCTTCCTGCGGCTGCGGCGGCATGTCGGCTGGACGACATGGGAGATCGACCTGCTCATCCGCGCCCCCGCCATCGGCAACGGCACGCTGGACGCGCGCTGCCTGGCCCGCATGATGCAACTGGCGCGGATGCAGAAGCGGCTTTCGCTTTCCCTCGACCGGGCGCTGGTCCTGTTCGGCGATATTAATGCCGAGCGGCGCGTCCTGCCCGACCGGCCGGCGCAGGCGATCCCGCCGCTTTACGACGATCTGTTCCGCAATCCGGCCGTCATCAATCCAGTGGACGCCGCCTTCGACCTGCCAATCGCTGCGGGCACGAATATCGCCGACGCCGATCCGAACCTGGATCACCGCAGGACGATCATCGCCGCCTTCGCCCTGACCGCCGAGGATCTGGCGCGCCTGCTGGGCAAGCTGCCAGACAACGGCCTGAGCCTTTCCAACCTTTCCACCATCGGCCGTCGCGCCTGGCTGGCAAGGGGGCTGGGGATGACCGTCAAGGATCTGCTGACGCTTGAGTCGCTGTCCGGCACGGACATCTTCGCCTCGCCCAAGGCGGTGCTGGACTTCATCGACAGCGCCGAATGGGTGACGCGGTCGCCCCTCTCGGTCGAGGAACTCGCCTATCTGCTGACCGTCAGCCCGGATTCTCCGTCGGGCCTGCGCGACGAGGCCGTGACGCAGCATGTCGAGGCGCTGCGGCAGGCCGTCAGCGCCGACACGACCGGCAACACGGCAGGCGCCATCGCCGGCCAGATCGCGACGGCCTTCGAACTGGCGCCGGACCAGGCGAAGCTGCTGCTGGAAAAGGGCGTCACCGGCGGCAGGACGCTTGTGCAGATTCTCGGCGACCCCGCCCTCGTCGCGCGAGGCACCGACGGCAAGTTCACCAAGGCGGCCACCAAGGGCGACTTCCCGGATGCCCATGCCGCGTTCCGCCTGCTTCACAAGGCGGCGCTGGTCGTGCGGCGGTTCAGGCTGGACGCGCTGAACCTCGCTTGGCTGCTCAATCATGCCGAAGGCTTCGAGCTGCTGCAGCCCGTGTCGCTGCCCGATGCCGCCGCGCCTGCCGGGCCGCTGTTCCCCGCCTGGCTTCATCTTGCCCGATGGGTCCATTTCAAGAAGCTTTACCCGGAGCCAGAGAACGCCTCGCTTCGCAGGCTGTTCGATCTGGCCGGGGTGCCGGCCACGCTGATCGGCGACATCAAGGCGGAAATCGTGAAGCTGACCCAGTGGACGGCGGCCGAGGTGGACCAGCTCGCCACGGCGCTTTCGCTTCAGCATGGCGCGGCGTCGGATTTCACCGATATCCGCACCTTCCTGCGGATGGACAGATGTGCCCGGATGGCCCGGCGGATGGGCGTTTCCCCGGCCCGCGCGGCCGCCTGGGTCGGTCGCGACATCGCGGCGAACCAGGCGCTGACGGCGCAGGAAACCCGGCAGGCCGCCAAGTCCAAATATGACGACGCCGTCTGGCTCGATATCGTCACGCCGCTGGAAGACGCGCTGCGCGAGAAGAAGCGGGATGCCCTGATCGGCTATCTGGTCGCCAACTCGCTGGCGACCGTCGATCCAGAAATCGTCCAGGGCGGCAAGCGCTTCGCCAATCCAGCCTATTGGCGCGACGCCGACGATCTTCTGAAATATTTCCTCATCGACGTGGAAATGAGTTCCTGCCAGCTCACCTCGCGCATCAAGCAGGCCATCAGTTCGGTCCAGATGTTCGTGCAGCGCTGCCTGCTGGGGCTGGAACAGCCGCGCGTCGAGGTCTCGCGCGCCCAGCAGCAGGACAGCGTTTCGGACAACAGCTGGAGGCAGTGGACCTGGATGAAGAACTACCGGGTCTGGGAAGCTAACCGGAAGATCTTCCTTTATCCCGAGAACTGGATCGAGCCGGAACTGCGCGACGACAAGTCGCCCTTCTTCGAGGAACTGGAAAGCGAACTGCTGCAGTCCGACATGACCGACGAGGCGGCGGGGCAGGCGTTCCTTCACTATGTCCAGAAGGTCCACGAGGTCGCGCGTCTGGACATCGTGGGGACATATTACGAACTCGACGACACCGATCCGCGCGACAACCTGCCGCCGGATATCAACCGCCTGCATGTGGTGGGCCGTACGCGGTCGCAGCCGGCCGTCTACTATTATCGCCGCTTCGACCTGAACTACGGGGAATGGAGCGCGTGGCGGAAAGTCGATCTCGACATCCAGAGCGACCAAGTCATTCCGGTGGTCTACAACCGCCAGCTTTACCTGTTCTGGCTCAACATCATGGAGAAGCCGCAGAAAATCAAGAAGGTGCCGCCCGCCAAGCCTTCGGAGTCGCCCGGCAACCCGCCGGAATCCCCGTCGCAGCTCGAACTCCAGCTTTGCTGGAGCGCACAGACGGAAGAAGGCTGGACCTCGAAGAAGGTCTCGCAGCAGAAGCTCATCCATCCCTGGCAGCGGCCGGTCAGTTCCTATAACTTAAAGCCCCGCTACAAGAGCCGGGAAAACCTGCTCTGGCTCGATGTCTATATCTCGCAGTCGCAGGGGTTCAACAGCACCCGCTTCTGGGACGCCTATCGCACGACCAGGGACTATGTGACCGCGCGCCACCCCTTCGACGAGACGGCGCGGCCATGGCATTCGTCCTCGTTCATCTTCGATGGCGAGGTCGTCGGCGTGAAGATGAAGGCGCTGGTCGGCCAGTATCACATCCTGAACGCCGAGGGCATCGCCAACGAGCATCTGAGCGATACCAATTCCGTCACCTATGTGCGCGACAATTTCGGCGATTCCAGCCGGTCGGTCGGCGCGCTGTCCGGCCCCTATGAGATTGCGCCCCGGCTGCCGCTGCCGGACGGAATGCGATACCGCGACACCCGGCTGACCAACGGCTCGCGCAATGCCAGCCGCGCCAATGTCCTTGAGAACACGCATTCCCGGACTCTGCTGAATGGCGCCAGATCGCCCTTCGAGATCGTGGCCTCGCAGCACAGCATCGTCTTTGACACCGCCGCCTGGGGACCGGTGCCGTTTTTCTATCAGGACAACACGCGCGCCTTCTTCATCAGGCCGGAATGGCAGCAGGTCATGGGGGGATACAACCAGACTCTGCAGAGCTACAACTACAACTACTTCCCCTTCTATCATCCCTATACCGCGCTCTTCATGCGCGAGCTCAAGCGGTCCGGGGTCGAGGGGCTGCTGAACCGCCAGCTTCAGTCCGCCCCCCAGACCTATTATCCCGGCAACGGCTTCGATTTCGCTAGCTACCAGCCCGGCGCGATGAGCCTGCCCGACAAGACCGCCCAGACTGACCGGGTCGATTTCGAGCAGTATGGTGCCTATGCGCTTTACAACTGGGAGATATTCTTCCACGCGCCGCTGATGATCGCCTGCAGGCTCTGCCAGAACCAGCGGTTTGACGAGGCGATGCGCTGGTTCCACTATATCTTCGATCCGACCAACACGGACACGCCCGACGTGCCGCAGCGCTACTGGATCACCCGGCCGTTCTTCGAACAGAACAGCGACGAATACCGCAAGCAGCGCATTGACAACCTGCTGAAGAACATCGAGCAGCACGAAGGCGAGCTGCGGGCATGGAAGAACGATCCGTTCAAGCCCCATCTCGTCGCGCGCTATCGCCCCGTCGCCTACCAGAAGACGGTGGTGATGAAATATATCGACAACCTTATCGCCTGGGGCGACCAGCTGTTCCGCCGCGACACCATCGAGGCAATAAACGAGGCGACCACCCTTTACGTGCTGGCGCATGAGCTTCTGGGCCGGCGGCCCGTCAAGGTGCCCAATATCGAGCGCTCGGACAAGTCCTACAACGAACTGACGGCGGACGGCGCGCTGGATCCCTTCGGCAACAAGCAGGTCGAGATATTGATGGAGAACTTCACCGGCACGCCGGTGCGCGTCACCCGGACCCGATCAGGGTCCGAGCCGCTGCCGACGCTGAACGTGTCCTATTTCGGGATTCCGAACAACGACAGGCTGCTGGGCTATTGGGACACGGTCACGGATCGCCTGTTCAAGATCCGCCACTGCATGAACATCCAGGGCGTGGTGCGCCAGCTTCCGCTGTTCGAGCCGCCGATCGATCCCGCCCTGCTGGTCAAGGCGGCCGCCGCAGGCATCGACCTGAGCAGCGTCCTTGCCGACGGCGCGGTTCCGGCTGCGCCCTACCGCTTCCCGCATCTCGTCCAAAAGGCGGTCGAGTTCTGCGCCGAGGTCAGGGCGCTGGGCGAAAAGCTGCTGGCTGCGCTGGAAAAGGGGGATGGCGAGGGCCTTTCCCTGCTGCGCTCGTCCCACGAGCTTGCGCTGCTGAAGGCCGTCCGCGAGATCAGGAAGCAGCAGATCAGCCTGGAAAACGAGACTTGGGCCAGCCTTGAACGAAGCAGGGAGCTTACAGAGAAGAAGAAGGCGTTCTACGAGGGCCGCGACTTCATGAACCCGTGGGAGATCACCGCGATGAGCCTGAGCGGCGCATCGGCGCTGATCCAAGGTTCGCTTGCCGTGGGATATGTGCTGGCAGGGGCGCTGGCCTTCATTCCCAAGATCACCGGCGGCGTCTCGGGTTTCGGCGCGACGCCGGTCGTGACGGTCGATCCGATCGACGGCAAGAACTTCGCCGAAGGCGCGGGTCATGCGATGAACGCGCTTGAGGCGATCATGTCCACGCTGGACCGCACCGGGGCGCTGGCGTCGACGCTTGGCGAATACTGGCGGCGCAAGGACGACTGGGACTTCCAGGCCGATCTTGCGACGACCGAGATCGCGCAGATCGACAGGCAGATCGCCGCCGCGCAGATCCGCTTGGCGATCGCCGAAAAGGAACTGGAGAACCACGAGTTGCAGATCGACCAGTCACAGGCGCTCGACGACTACATGCGCGGCAAATACACTAACCGGCAGTTGTTCGACTGGCAGGCGCGGCAGATCTCGACCCTCTATTTCCAGAGCTACGAGCTTGCCTATGAGATGGCCAAGCGCGCCGAGAAGAGCTTTCAGCACGAATTGGGCGACCCGGCCGCAAGCTTCATCCAGTTCGGCCACTGGGACAGCCTCAAGAAGGGCCTGCTGGCCGGCGAGCGGCTGGCCAATGACATCCGCCGCATGGAAGCGGCCTATCTGGAACAGGATACGCGGGATCTTGAAATTACGAAGCATGTCTCGCTTGCCCAGTATTTCCCGCTGGAACTGGTCAAGCTCAAGGATGCGGGCGCCTGCACCGTCACCTTGCCGGAATGGCTGTTCGACATGGACTATCCGGGGCATTTCTTTCGGCGGATCAAGGCAGTGTCGGTCAGCATCCCCTCGGTCGTCGGGCCCTATACAGGCATCAGCTGCACCCTGTCGCTTGTCAACCACGGTACCCGCATCAGCGACAGCGCGGCGGCGCCCTATGGCGATCCGCTTGTGCCGGGCGACACGCGCTTTGCAAAGAGCGTGGTCCCGCAGACGGTGATCGCGACCAGCCACGGCCAGGAAGACGCGGGCATGTTCGAACTGAACTTCGGCGACGCGCGCTACCTGCCCTTCGAAGGCGCGGGCGCGGTCAGCGAATGGCGGCTGGAACTGCCGGCCGAGAACAATCAGTTCGATCTCGGCTCGGTGTCGGATGTGATCCTTCACCTGTGCTACACCGCGCGGTCGGGCGCACCCGGTCTGGCGCAGACGGCGAAGACCAATCTTGCATCCATCCTTCCCGCGCGGGGGATCAGGCTCTTTGTCCTCGACCACGAGTTCGCGACCGAATGGCACCGCTTCCTGAACCCCGAGGCTGGGCAGGACCAGAGCCTGAGCTTCGAGCTGGGCGAGCAGCATCTGCCCTTCTATGCGCGGGGCAGGAAGGGCGTTGCCCTTTCCCATGTCGACCTGATCGTCGACGGCGCAAGGGACGCGAACGGCGCGGGGCTGGACTATGTGGTCGAACTGACCCCGCCCGGTGGCCCCGCCGTGCCGGACCTGGACCTGAAGCCTAGCGGGACTTACGGCGGGCGGCAGAGCCTGTCGCGGGGCGGCTTCGCACAGCAGGCGGCGCTGCTGGGCAAGTGGACCATCCGCATCCGGCGGAAGGATGCCGCTGATTTCACGTCGCTGCCGGCGGATGACATCGCCAACGTCTGCCTCGTGATCGGGTTCAAAAGATGAGGATCGCGGGCCTGCTGGACAGGGTGACACCTCTGATCGTGGCGGTCTGCGACCCGGATGCGATCATCCTGTTCGGCTCCCACGCGAAGGGACAGGCCAGCCGGGACAGCGACGTGGATCTGCTGGTCGTCGGCGATTTTCCCGGCTCTCCCTTCCTGCGCGACCGCGAGCTGGGTCAGCTTCTGCACGGCTTTCCAGTCCGCATGGACCTGCATCTCGCCACGCCGGCAGAGATGGCGGCCGAGCTTGCGAAGCCCTTCGGTTTCACCCGCTCGATCCTGTCGGGCGGCCTGCTTCTTCATGCGAGACTGCCGCCGCCGGACGAGGATCCGCTTGGTGCGCTGGCCGATTCGTGGTATAAGAAGCTATTCGTGGATACTTAAGGTCGTCGTATTGGCTGCTGAATAGTCTCAGGAGAGAAAAGCGTCGTCACAAGAAGGTCTTCGATGTAGAGCAAAGCCCCTCGGCCACACAGTGCCCGAGGGTCTTTCTTTTTTGCCATGTCTGCAACGTGTATTGGGATGCTTTGTTTTGAGTGCCGCCGGCTAACATTTTCTCTCCCCGACCTCGTGGAGAAGACCAGATGTCCGCCGCAGCACAGTCGCAGAACCCCGCCCGCACCTTCCGCCACCTGATGGAGGCTGTCGAGACTTTGTCTCGGCGGCAGCTTGAGGAGTTGGTCTTCCGGGCGCTCAGCGCCCGGAGTCGGAAGGTAGCGCATGCCTGTTGATTTTCACCCAGAACTGAGCCGGCATCGAGCATCACTCAAATCTTGGCTGCCCGCATTGCGGCGGCGGGAAGATGCGCAAATGAGGCATGACCCCGACCGGAATCCAGCGCCAGCGCCAGCGTTGTGTCGCTTGCGGAAAGACGAGTTCCGCCCTGACCCGAAGCGCGCTCTGCGGACTGCATCATTTCGACTGCTTTCTCAAGGCTACGGTGAGCCAAAAACCCTTCATCACGCAGTCGGTCCAATCTGTTCCATGGGCGCCGATATCAGACAGGGATATCGATACAGCTTCTTCGGGTTCATCAGCATGCCCTTGCGTGCCAGCAGCAGTCCAATCCGCCGATAGCCGAACCGGCGACGCACGGCTGCGACCTCCTGCATGGCCTTACGGATCTCCGGGTTGTCGGGCAGCCGCTCACGCCGCACCGTCTTCGGATCGACACCGACCAGAACGCAGGCCCGGCGTTGCGAGATGGCGTGATCCCGCATCGCCTTTAGCACCGCGTCCCGCCGCGCTTTCGGCGTCGTCAGCGCTTTCCCAGAAGGTCCTTCAGCACGACGCTGTCCAGCATTGCATCTGCCAGCAGACGCTTCAGCTTGCCGTTTTCATCTTCGAGTGCCTTCAGCCTCTGAGCGTCGGACACATCCATACCGCCGTATTTGGCCTTGAGCTTGTAGAACGTGGCCGGGCTCAGCCCATGCCGGCGACAGATTTCCGCTGTCGCCATCCCGGCTTCCTGCTCCTTGATCATCCCAATGATCTGAGCCTCGGTGAAGCGGCTTTTCCTCATGTCGTCTGCTTCTTGGTGCTGAAGCGCTAACTTCGACAGCTCGAACCGTAAGCCATTGATGTTGTTGTCCGTAGAATTCCAGATTTGCCACAACGCGAGGGTTCAGGCGGGTGTTTTGATGTCGAGTGCGTCGAAGAGGCTCACTTGTTCTGGCTGGGATTTCGATATCCCGGTGAAGGTCTGTGCTCCTGTATGGGTGGTATGCTTCTGGATGCGTGCGAGATGGTCCAGCGCGGTTCTGGGGCTTGCAGCCCCCTTGGCTTTCAGGTGCATCCGCATGACGCGGTAGAGCACCAGCGCCAGGAAGCAGATCAGCGCGTGCGCCCGGATGCGATCAGGCAGCCGGTGGTGGACGGGGGCGATCTCGATGTCGGATTTGAGGACGCGGAAGCCGCGCTCGATATCGCTCAGGGCCTTGTAGCGGGCGACGGCGTCAGCGGGCGTGAGGACGAGCGCGTTGGTGATCAGTGCCAGCTTGCCATCGAAAAGCTTGGCCGCCGAGATTGCCGCCTCGTCGAGCGCCCAGCTGAAACGGTCGGCGGCATAGTCTGCCTTGATGAAGCGGGTGAGTTCGGCCTCGGCAACCGCCCGGGTAAAGCGGCTATAGGCGCCACGATCTGAGGCACGACGACCTCGGGTGGTCTCGCCGGCATCCTGCCCATCGAGGCGGGTCACCATCTTCTCGGCCATGGCCTCGAGCTCGGCGATCCGGGCGCGGCGACGGGCCGTCTGATCCTCGGCGCGCAAAGGATCATGGGCGACGATCAGACGATGCCCGGCGAAGCTGCCCTCGGCCAAGCCGTCCTCGGAGAAGGTCAGCTTGCGGAAGGTCTCGGCCAGTTCAGTATAGCGGCGCGCCGGGACCGCCAGGATGAACTCGAGCTTTCGCCCGCCCTGTTCGGCGAGCGCGGTCAGCTCGCCGATACTCTCCATGCTCAGCAGCCCGCGATCGGCGACTAGCACGACACGCTGGACCGGAAAGCGCTGCAGCACGGTCTTCAGCATCGCCTGCAGGGTTCTGGTCTCGGCGACATTGCCGGGATGAACCGTGTGCATCAGCGGCAGGCCTTCCGTCGTCTGCACGAGGCCGAGGACGAATTGCCGGGCGATGCCACCCGTCTCCTTGTTCATGCCGAAGGCGCGCAGGTCGTCATCCACCTCCCCCTCGCCATGGATCCGCACCGTGGTGAGGTCGTAGAAAACCACCGCCAGGTCCTGGTCCACCAGCGGCCGGATCTGGCGGGCCAGCTCTGCCTCGACCAGCTCGGCATGGTCTATCAGCGCATCCATCGCCCGCAGCAGATGCTGATGGGTCACGCCCTCGGGCATGGCCGGCATGGCGACGGTGTCCAGCCAACACAGGCAGCCCAGCTTCGAGTCTGCCGCGCAGAGGCGGTTGAAGACCATGGCCCGCACAAGCGCCTCGACATCCAGCTTGCGCTTGCCGGAGCGCAGGGCTCGGCCGAGGGCACGATCAAGGCCGAGATCCTTCCAAAGCTCGTGCAAGGCAAAGACATCTCCATAGGCCCGTGCCGGTGCATGAGTGATCTTGAGCTTCGCTGGTTCCTCGCGCCCGGCCGCCCGACAGAGCCCCCGGATCAGGGCGTCAAGATGGCCATCTTCCATGCCGTCGATCCGTCCCAAATTGGCGACGACCCGGTGCCGCGGCTTGCCAGCCTCATTGCGGTAGGACTCAACGACCTGAAGATAGCGTCGCCCCCCGCTTTCATTGATGCGAACGAACATGCCTAAAAGTTATCGGCGTCAACTCGGCGTATCAACGCGAAATAAGCCGCCAGCGTGTGACTACACGAAACCCACGCACCTGCGCTCCTAACCTATTGATTGGGTTCAGTCAGGCGGCCCAAGTCGGCGCCATTCCAAGCTGATTTTGTCGAACTTGGGAACTCGATGCCTTCGAGGGGAAGTGGGCCGGGAAGTACGCCTCCATCGCGCCGGCCTGGCGGCGCGCATGGGCCGAGGTCATCCCACTCTTTGCTTTCGATCCAGCAATCCGCAAGATCATCTACACCACGAACGCCATAGAAAGTCTGAACCGCGTGATCCGGAAGTCGATCAAGACCCGCGGGTCATTCCCGACGGACGAGGCGGCGACCAAGCTGATCTACCTGGCGATCCGCAACTTCGAGAAAGACGGCCGAAACGTCCGGGAATGGTTTGCGGCCCGCAATCAGTTCGCCATAATGTTCGGCGAGCGCTTCGCCGCTTGAGTATCTGAAACCGCATGGGCCGGGCCAGATACACAGAGTTCATGACACTCCCCAATATAAGCCGCTAATCCGCCGGAAAATAGAATAGTAACTGCCAATCGCGTCGACGGAGTACGTTGTTCAGCCTGAACTAATCTAGGCTTCCCTCACCAGTAATGCTCCAGATGAGGGCTCGTAAACGAGCAGAGGCTGGCAGTTGGAATGCTATACCATAGGAAGTAACTAGCGCACTTCGCTCTCCGGGTGGAGGCGTCATCGACTCCACCGCCAAGAGTCGGTAAAAGTCAGATAGCAGTTGAAGCTTTCCTGCATCGCCCGCGCGCCTACCGTAGATGACGTATCGTTCCTCAGTAAACGTTTCGTCATCTACGTGTGCAGGGCAATCTGGCTGAGAACGAACCTGCGCACGAACGATGTCGATGTCGCCAACATAGTAAATCAAGCGCCCCGCACAAAAATCTGCCACAAGTGAATCGTGATCAGGATAGAACTTCACGACCGGAACTCCGTCTTCGGGGCAATTCAGCAACGAGCCAAGCCGTGCCTGCCTGCTGTCGCTGACCTCAGCTTCCATAGCCGCTATAATTTCAGGCTCGAACCGCTTCCACCGGCCGCTCTCCAATATACTTCGAATGCCCGTCTCACTGGCGGTGGTGGCTTGAACTAGCCCAACGCGAATTACACACCGCCAATCTTCAGGGATCGGATCGAGTTGCGCAAACGTAACGCCAGACAGAAAAATCGGAAATGAGGCAGTCAAGCTTTGGAGCCGGCTGCGCGTCAGACTCGACGGATCGCAGAGTATGTCTATTTCTTTGTCAATTTCAAATTCCTGGTTTTTCTCTAAATGCCCGAGTGCAGCAAAACGGGAGGACGCTGGAACCGATACTACTTCAACATCCAGACCAGGCCGCTCTTTATGCAGCGCTTGAAGGGCACGATCGCAGACACGAACGACGAAACCGTCATGGCCAGGAAAAAAAATGGGCGTTGGATCATTCTCCCGACTTCTAGTCGAAGTTGCGTAAGAAAATGGTATCGCATCATCCCGGACACCTACTCTGAGAGTTTCCGCTGACGCCCCGAGCACCATCGTTAAGATTGACAGGATCGAGCAGACCGAAATACTTGCTTTGTTAATCATCTCTCAGTCTCGCGTTCGGTAAGTAGCGCTCGGAAATTTCAGCTGTTACGGAAAATACCAACAAGTAGGCGGTGATTAATATGAAGTAGTTCAAAGCCTCCCTCAACGACCGATCCGTCGCCCCCTCCGAGTACAGGAAGAAAAAGAACCCAATCGTACCGATTATGATAGCGGAGCCGATGCCGACCGCGATCGTATACTTGGCCTTTAGAGCATCGTGAGTGTCACAAATTAGAAGAATGGCCAAGCTCGCAAGAGCGGCACCAACTGCGCCATGAGCAACATACTTGATGTTTCCCAAAACAGCGATATCATAATTTATGTCTGTGATCCAATCCGCGTCAGGCCGGAAATAAATGAGAGAGCTATCTAAGAATACAGCCAAAGAAAACAATACAACTGCGGCAAACCAAGGAAGCACTCCCACTGCAGCATATCGGCTAGCTGGACTCTTTTCATTAAAACGCAGTCCTTCCCAGTTGTCCGATTCCCAACGAATTTTCCGGAAAAAGAGCGTCAGCGCACCAACTGCGATGAAGAGTGCACCATATGCCAGCCAAAAGAAGAACGTTTTGCGCAGTGCTAAAAGGACATGCTCGCGATTGCAGAGCATTTCAGACTGCATTGTACACTGTCCCTCAGGCACTAGAAACTGCAGGTACACGATGAATATGGCCGGGAACGCAAGCAACAGCGCTACGGGCGCCGCTATAACATTCAGGAATGAGTGATAGTCCCGCTCATGGACGCTTATTCCCCTCAAGATTGTAGCCGTTGGCTCCGGTGCACTTTCGTGGTCCGGGTCGCCCTCCTTGAGAAAGAGCACTGAAAAGACGCCTCTGAGGTTTTCGGCCTGCTCGGCGGCCGCAGACGCAAACTTTCTTATCTCGGAAGGGTCAGGTGTCAAATCATCAAGCTTCATCTCTAAAGTCTGAAGATGATCCTCTTGCAAAACAAGGAGCGCCTCTGCCTCCCTCATTTTTGCAAGATTCCAAGTGAGGGATAAGTGATCTCCGTTCTTCGAGGCTGATCTGCTTAGCAGGTCTACCTCTTGTAGCGACGCTTGGATCAGGTCATCATCATCTTTGTCGGGCTTGAAGTCATTGTAGGATGTAAGTGCTGCTCGATACTTCGCCAGCATCTGCCCTGGCTTCTGCCTCTTCTGCCTCCTTAGGAAACGATCAAGCCTACCAGTGACAATGTATATGTTGTCGGGCACACCAGCTCGGGCATGAGCAAACCTACGCAAAGAGCGCTCGAATAACTTCCCTCCTCCGACTGAAAGAAATCCAATCAACAAAGTGGCTACATAGATGGGTCGCGCTGAACCTTCACGGTCTAAATAAAACACCTCCTGACCGGTATTGATGGGTACGCTGCCTTGATCACCGGCTGTAAGAGTTCCGTTGGCTGACTGCGCCGCGATTACGTCCCAGAAGAAAAGTAAGAGAGCGTAAGCTAGGAGGTACATACCTACGTAGACTTTCCGTCCTCGCCTGTAGACGTGTCCGTTGGCTAGAGCGCGAACCTGAACTTTGTTCAAAATTTTGAACCGATGACGGAAATCAATCTCAAGCGGCAGATCGAAAGTGAGGGCAGCCTGCCTCCCGACAATGAACGCGCCGAACAAAATAAGCAGAATGAAATAAGCCACTTCGCTATCGAAAGGCATTTTACTCCCTTTCTACGGCCGCAATTCTCAATCAATGCGAAAATCAAGGGTCGGCTGAACCCTTGAGTTAGAATCGGATTAGAAAGTTCAGCACTGCATGACATTCGGATCGCAAGCAGCAGCATGCGCTACCGTTGCTCCTTGCGAGGAAACGGTCAACGAGAGAACCACAAGTACGGCAGCTATCGTCTTCATTGCAACCTCCAACACAACCCACTACCTTCCACGTAATTAATATACCTCTATTTGATCGAGGTCGCAAGTTTTACGACAAAGCCGGCGCGGTTCATCCTGAGCCGTACCGATGAGATAGCTCCGTTTGAGACTTATAGCGACGGTTTTGAGTGCCATTCTGCGCCGGCTAAGCCTACCAAAATGTCGTAGGGCGTCACCGCCGGCTTGGTCTTGTCGTTTCTGCCGTGGATACCGCGCAGCAGGTCATTGCCTCACCAAAGCTGAATGGTAGCAAGCGCCTTGTTCCCAGACTGCGTCGCGATTAGCGCTGCGGTGTGTCACTGCAACGTTGACAGGTAGGGACGGTTCTTCATCTGCGTCGCGCCCTATGGTACGATCTCTATCAGATGTAGGGGGACGAGCATGAGCGGCATTCTTAGCGCGCTGATCGGCATCTTTGAGCGGCTTTGGCTCAGTCATCCACGCCGGGATCTCACGCGATCGCTTGTTGAGCTTCGCGATGCTATGACGCGTACGCAAGACGCATACCGGCGTCATTGCCGGGTAGTGGAAGCGGGCGGCGATTATGTGGCAAGTCACTCAGACTGGCTCAGGAACGTCGCAGAGCTCGAGGCGGCGCTTCAACACGTGAAGGTCGCGCTGGAGATACACGCCCCGAAGGCGCACCAGCAGATTCGTGATTATACGTTGTCGGAGCAGGCGGCGGTGGCGGCCGGCCCAGAACCACAAGATTTAGCGTCGCTCTACGACGCCGCCCGCCGCGAGATCGACAGGCTTGATCTGGAGGAAGTTTGGGTTGAGAAAAGCTTCGGGGTGGTGAGAGCAGAACTCGATCTCTACCTGCGTCAAAACTTCACCGCTGAAGAAATTCACCGTGCAAGCGGCACCTGAAATTTCACAGCGGCGCTCTCCGCGCAGACCTCCAGCGTCGCCGCTACTTCCCAGCCGAAGCTCGTCCCTAATCCTGCATTCTGTTTACGGTAGCCGCCATTCCCGTAGTCGCTTACGTTATGGCCGAATGTGCTACAAGGCTTCGCGCAGATCGTCCGATGCCGTTTTCAGCGCGTAGTATCTGGGCAGAGGCCTCTCAAGCCGCGCCACTAGCTGTAGCGGTCCCAACGCCTGTGTTCTTGATGCTATGGCGTTGATCCCTAAAGACTACTTGCTGCGGCAGCGATACCAAGCATCCGCGTATCGCCTGAGACGCTATCGACAAGCAATGGCAAGAAGCCGATGCAAAGAAGAACCAAAAATCATCAGGACGAGGAAGGGGAGAATGGTAAGCGGCGGTTGCGCCCCACGCACGTTCAGCTTGACAGCTTTAAGTTCCAAGGCAGCAGATCGTCGATGTGGGCCTGTGGGTAACCGGCGGCGACTGCTTCCAAAGTCGCCTTAAGGTA
>NZ_JAOTBE010000033.1 GCF_026162645.1 Paracoccus rhizosphaerae | reverse complement strand
CCTTGGACCGATGGCGGACCATGGCTGGCCCTCACGCCTTACAAATTCATCTGCAAGATCTGGACATCCGAGCCCCACAGATTCATCCTAAACCCGATCCACCAGATGCCGGGACTGAACATCTAGAGACGGACCGAGAACTATTGTGCTTCCTCTAGCGGTTCGGCGTGGCCAAATCGCGTAAATCCGCAGGCGGCGAGCATTGATCCGCTTAACAGCGTCGTCGGAAGGCGCTTGCCTCAAGCTGCGCTCGCTGAAGTCGATGCCGGACGGCCCATCAGCCGTCCGACTCAGTTGTCAAAACCCGATCAAAACTCGACCAGACGGGGACGGGCGACCGATGATCCGGCCCGCGCCTGCCTGGGCCGGGGGGCGAGGTCGTCGGCGGCCATCGCCTTGGGCTGCGGCGCCGGTATGTGCCGGTCCGGCGCGCCGGCGAACTTGAAGGTCCGGATCTCGCGCGACAGTTCCTCGGCCTGCTGTCGCAAAGAGATCGAAGAGGCCGTCGCCTCTTCGGCCACTGCGGCATTCTGCTGGGTGACCTGGTCAAGCTGATTGACACCAGTGTTGATCTCGGAAAGCCCGATCGACTGTTCGCTGACGGCGACAGAGATCCCGGCGATCTGCTCCGAGACCGAGGCGGCCTTCTGCAGGATCTGGTCCAGGCTCTGGCCGGTCCGACCGACCAGGGTCGACCCCGTCCTGACCTGCTCGGCGCTTTCAGAAATAAGCGTCCGCACTTCGCGCGCGGACTCCGCCGCGCGCTGCGCGAGGCCCCGGACTTCGGAGGCGACGACCGCGAAGCCGCGACCTGCATCCCCGGCCCGCGCGGCCTCGACCCCGGCGTTCAGCGCCAGAAGGTTGGTCTGGAAGGCAATGTCGTCAATGACGTCGATGATCCGGGAAATCTGCTCGGACGAGCGCTCGATCCGCTTCATCGCATCGACGGCATCGCGGACGACGGTGGCGCTGTCCTGGGCGATGCTGCGATTTTGGCTGCTGGCCTCCTCGGCTTCGCGGGCGCGTTCGGCGGTCTGGCGAAGGCTCTCGTTCATCTCGTTCAGGGCGGCGGCGGATTGCTCCAGTGTTGCAGCTTGGGTTTCGGCCCGGCTGGAGATATCGCCGGCGGCATTGCTGATCTCATCCGCGCTGCCGCGAACCTGCTCGGCGACGCCGGCGATCCGCTGGATCGTGCCGGACAGCCTTGCCGCCACGCTGTTGAAGGACTGGCGCAGCGAATCATAGGCTGCGGGGAAGGGATCGTGTTCCGGGCTGGGAATGTGATGGGTCATGTCGCCTGCAGCCAGCCGCTCCAGCCCGTCGCCGATCTTGCTGACGACATGGGTCTGGCTTTCCGCTTCGGCCTGTGCGGCGGCCGCCGCCTGAGCCTGGCTGGCGGCCGCTGCCGCTTCGAGCCGCCGCGCCTCGGCGGTGTTGTCGCGGAACACCGCCACGGCCGAGGCCATCGCGCCAATCTCATCGCCACGGTTCGCATGGGGGATCGGGGTGTCAAGTTTACCGTCCGCCAGCCGCTTCATGGCCGCGGTCATCGCCTCGATCGGGCGCGAAACGGCCTTGGCGCCCAGCCACAGCAGGACCAGCGCTGCCGCCAGCACCGCGGCGGCCAGCATGATCGTCATGTTCCGCGTCGCCGTGACATGCGCCATCACGGTTGCCCGGGGCACCGTCATCACCAGCGTCCAGGCGCCGTCAACGCCGTCGAAGTCCACGTTGCTAGTCATCATAAGCATCTCGTTGCCGCCGATCGAGACGTGACGCGGCGCGTCATCGCCGGCCATCCAACCCTGTTCATCCTGCGACAGCGTCTGACCAAGCCGGGCCGGATCGGAATGCGCGATCCAGGTTCCGGCATCGCTGACCAGCCCGATCTGGCCGTTGCCGAAGGGCCGCAGCTTCGCAATCCTGTCCGCGATGCCTTCGATCTGCATGTCGCCGGTCATGACGCCGATCTGCCGGCCGTTGTTCCGGATCACGCTGCTCAGCGTGATCAACACCACATCCTTGCCACCAGTGGTATAGGAATAGGGCGGCGTGATGGTCGAGCTGCCTTCTTCCAGCGGCCGCAGGTACCACTGAAGCTTGTCCGCCGGCCGCGTCATGTCCAGAACGTCAACTGCGACGGTCCCGTCAGCGTCGCGATAGTACCAGGGCGAAAAACGCCCCCGCGGATCAGAAAAAGGCTGGCCGATCCAGTCGCGGTCGCTGCCGGCACCACTGGGTTCCAGGGCCAAGGTGACGCCAAGAAGCCTGTCGTCCGTCATCAGCACCTTCTGGGCGATCTGCGCCAGGACGGTGCGGTCGCTGCCGGCGGCCAAGGCACCCTCGACCGCTGCGACGCCGGCGTCGACGATGCCGAGGATGCCGTTGACCTCCTGCTCGACGGTGACGTTGTATTCCCTGAGGTAAGCCCGCGCCCGCGCCTCGGCTTCCTCAAGCGAAGCGCGGCCCATGAGTGAGAGGGTCAGCGCGCTGACGACGATGACCGCACAGCTTGTCAGCGCCGCCGACGCGAGCGCAAGCTTTGTCCGGATGGATATGGACCCGATCTGCATATTCATTCTCCAAGCGTATGTTGTCGCCGGAGTTAGCAGAAACTTCTTTCGGGTCCGTTACCGCGGGCGCTTGGGCAGGGCCAGGAACAACTGCCCTGCGTTCCGGAACTGGAGTGGGCGTGGGATCGTTGCCTCGGTCAGCCGCGATCGCGGCCGGAACCTGTCGCGAAAGGAGGATGCGTCATGCCGGCAAAGTCTAAGGCACAGCAGAAGGCCGCGGGGGCCGCGTTGGCCGCCAAGCGCGGCGACATGAAGAAGAGCGACCTTCAGGGCGCATCGAAAAGCATGGAAAAGTCCATGTCCGAGAAAGAACTGCACGACATGGCCGCGACCAAGCGCAAGGGCAAGCCCCAGCACAAGTCGGACAGCTAGCCGCTGAATCCGCGAGTGGGGCCAAGCCGGGTTCAGGCCAACGCGACCAGATGGTTGTCCCAAGCGGGACCATCCTTCGACAGCAGCCGAAGGCCCGTCTGATCGCCCGACCACATCACGCCGCTTCCGTCGGTCAGCAGGAAGCCGTCCCCGTCGGGCGCCGCTCCGCAGATATCGGCGCGTGCATGGGTCGCCAGATGCGCCCCGTCGGCGTCGTGGATCATGACCACGCCGCCGCGGGGCGAGGTGATGGCGATCAAGCCGTTCGCCGCCATCGCAATCGATCCGGCATAGCCGCGCATCCGCATCGCCTCGGCGGGGCGGGGCGGGCAGAGCACGGGCGCTTGGCCCGGCTGCCACAGGCCCAGCAGGGGAACGACCTCGGCTGGATCACCTTCCCACTGCATGGCAAAGGCGACGCGTCCGTCGCGGCCAAGGGCCAGGTGCCTGATCGAGTTTCGTGACAGCTCAGGCGGCAGCTCGGCCAACTGGGCGATGTGCCCGTCGGCCGTCAGATGGGTCAGGTTCGGGCGCATGCTGTCGATGTTCAGCTTGCTTCGGTCTGTCGGGTCGGTGGCGATGCCCCCATTCGCCACGATCAGCGAGCCGTCGTCCCGCCGCTTGAGGTCATGCGGACCGATGCCGCCAGAGGCCCATTCGCCGATACGGCGAAAGCCATCGGTGTCCCAGATCCCGATGCGACCGGCCGAGCCTTCGGCGACCACCTCGGACGTGAACAGCGTCCGGCCGTCGGCGGAAAAGACGCCGTGACCGTTGAACTGGCGGCCTTCGGACGGCGACAGCCGGTGCCTGACCGAACCGTCCAGGCAGTCGAGCACCAAGGCGAAGGTCCCCGGCCGCCGCGCAAAGGCAACGGCCAGCGGGCGTTGTGGATGCGCTGCCGCCGCATGACCGCGACCGGGCAGATCGATCGCGAACAGGCTCTGCCCCGCCGCCGACAGCCCGTGAAGCACGAAACGCTCACCCTGCTTTCCGGCCGCCAGGCAGGCCGGCGCGCCGACATCCGCCCAGCTGGGCATCGGAAGCGTCAGGGCGGCCAGGCCCGCCAGAAAACTGCGCCGCGTCGCCATCAGTCGCCGTCCATCGCATTGAAGCCCGTCGTAACGCCAAGTGCCGGGCCAAGCTCGGCCAGGGCCTCTTGCCGGGCGGCATCGACCGCCTGCTGCAGGATCTCGACCTTCAGGCGTCCCTGCGGGGTCGCCGTTCCGGCCAGCACCGGGTCGGCCAAGGCCTCGGCCAGTTCGATCGCCCGGTCAAGCTCAGCCAGCGTCCGGGTCGCATCGCCTGACAGGGCGGCGACCATCTCTCGGATCGCCTGCAGCGACAGCGCCACGTTGCGCAGGCTGCGCCCCGAAGCAATGGCCTCGGCCCGTTCGGGGCGCGGCCGGTCGAAGCTGCCCAGTGGGCGCCCCAGGCGTTGGTCCTTGATGTATTCAAGCCCCGTCACGACCTGCGTGAACAGCAGCTGGCGCGCTTCGGCCTGCGACAGGAAGCGGGTGTTCCCGGTCTCTCCCGCGGAGAGAAGCAGCGGGCCGAAACCGTCGGCCCAGCCATTGCGCAGCTCGTCCGCCAGCCGGGCAAGATCACTGGCGGTGGCGCGGATCAACGGGCAGGTGTCGGAGGGCCAGGGCTGCGTCGGATAGAGAAGCCGCTCCAACCCGGTCAAGCCCCGTGCCGCGACCGACTGCTGGGCGAAGCTGTCGGGCTGAAGCCGCGAGGCATCGCCCTGCAGCAGGTCGCGCTGCGCCCGTTCGCCCATCGCCTTGGGGTCCGGCCAGAACGAGATCGCCAGCCCGCGCCCCTCTTCCTCCACCGGGCCGACGCGGATGTGCTGGATGCCCATCCAGCCATCATAGGCGGACTGGAACGCAGGGGCCAGTTCCCGTGGGTCGCAGCTTTCCTCGGCCGCGTCGGCCAAGTCCTCTGCCGCCTGCGCGAAGGCTTGGTGGCGCGGCAGGATGTGGTCGCCCACGACCTCGGCGACATCGGCCATCGCCGCCGAGGCGGCCAGCGAGGCGATCAGGAACAGGGGTCGGAACATCAAAGGCTCTCCAGAAAGGCCAGCAGGGCGTCGCGGTCGGTGGCAGATAGGGCGATGACGCCGTCGCGGGCGGGCGCGGCCTCTCCGCCATGCCACAGCAGCGCCTCAAGCAGGTTGCGGGCGCGGCCGTCATGCAGGAATTCGGTATGACCGCTGACGGCCTTGGTGTGGCCAATCCCCCACAGCGGCGGCGTGCGCCATTCGCGCCCCGTGGCCCGCCCCTCGGGGCGGTTGTCGGCCAGGTCTTCGCCCATGTCGTGCAGCAGAAGGTCGGTATAGGGCCAGATCAGCTGGAAGCTCTGTTCGGGCTGGTCCTGCAGGCGGTGGGTGACGTGCTTCGGTGTGTGGCAGTCGGCGCAGCCAAGTTCGTGAAACACCGCCTTGCCCCGCAGCACCTGCGGATCATCGACGCCGCTCCGTTCGGGCACGGCCAAGTTGCGGGCATAGAAGGCGACAAGGTCCAGGCTCGGGCCATCGACCTCAAGCCCGTCGCGGATGCCGGGTTCCTGGCCCACGGGCGCGGCCAGGCAGGCGGCCTGCGCGGCCGTGCAGTCGCCATGCGGGTGCGGACGCAGCGGGTTCGACAGGCCCATGTCGCCAGCAAAAGCCTCGGCCGACTGGTCGAGAACCGTCGGGTTGCCCGCCTTCAGGCCGAAGCGCCCCAACATGGGCACACCGTGGTGCGTGGACATCACGATCTGCGCCCGGCCCGAGATGCCGTCGCCGTCGGCATCATCGGGGTCGGCCCTCGCCAGGATCTCGGCCACCGGGATCGCCTCGAGCAGGCCCAGCCCGATCATCTGAGGCGCGATGCGCGGCGACAGCATCGCGTCCGCCGCCAGCGGCCCGTCCGCAAGGTTGCTGATGTCGTAACGCGGCACCCTCAGCGACACGGCCGACCCGTCCAAGAGCGTCACGGGACGTTCGTCATAGCTCACTTCCAGCTTGCCCTCGGCCTTCAGGCCGAAGGTCGCGAAGTCCTGCAGCTGGCCGCCATAGGTCGGGTCGGGGCTGGTCGGCAGCCATTCCTCGATACCGTCGGGGGCGTCGCCGCCGGGCACCGACAGCCGCAGGAACATCGACACGCGCGTATCGTCTGGCCCCGCCGGCACATGTCCGCGCCCATCCTTCAGGTGGCAATCCTGGCAACCCCGCGCGTTGTAGATCGGCCCCAGCCCGTCCGAGGCCAAGGTCGACGACGGCGAGGCAACCCAAGTCTTGCGGAAAAGCGCGTTGCCCAGCTTGAAGTCCATCTCTCGCGCGAAGGGCATGTTGGCCGAGGCCTGGCTGAAGGCGTCGGCGCTGTCGCGCGCGCGGGTGGTGGCGGCGCCGCCCGGATTGGCCTCGAACGGCTCGGCCTGGTCGAAGTCCGTGGGTGGCGCCAGGATCGCCCTGATCCGTTCGGTCTCCTCGGGCGTGCGGGGGATCACGTCCAGGTGTCGGTCGTCCAGGCTCTGGCCCAGGGCAGGCGCGGCCAGCAGCGCCAGCAGCGCCAGCGCCAGTGTCGTTCTTCCGGAAAACCACCGCGCCGTCGTCATGGCGCCCTTACTGGAACACCGCCGTCGGGTTGTCGAGGCTGTCAGACCCCGCAACCGCCAGACCGGAGAGGCCCAGGACCCCCACCGCCCGCTCGATCGAGGCCGTCTGCGTCACCAGCGCATCCACGGCGCCCATGATCAGGGCTTCGCCCTCGGCATTGCCGGCCTGAAGCATCTGGTCGTATGCCATGCCCCCCTCGGCGGCGGTCTTGATCTCCATCAGCTTGCTGACCGAGGCATCCAGTTCCGCGCGCAGCTGCCGGTCGACCTCGGGGTCCTTCTCCGCCACAAGGTCAGCCAGCGAGGGGCCGGTCAGCTTGGTCCCGTCGGTGCGGGCATAGGTGCCCAGGTAGACGTTCCGGATGCCCAAGCCGTCGTAATAGTGGCTGTTGGGGGTGTTGTCGGAAAAGCAGTCATGCTCTTCCTCGGGGTCGTTCAGCATCAGGCCCAGCTTCATGCGCTCGCCAGCCTGCTCGCCATAGGACAGGCTGCCCATCCCGGTCAGCATCGCCAGAAGGCCCGCCTGGGGATCGGCGGTCACGGCCTCGCGTCCCTCGCCACCCTCGGACCAAGCCGCGACCATCTCCTCGAGGTCGCTGACCAGCAGGTCGGTCGCAGCCTTCAGATAGGCGGCGCGGCGGTCGCAGTTCCCGCCGGTGCAGCCCTCGCCCTGCACGAAATCGGTATGGGGCCGCTGACCCGCGCCGGGACCCGTTCCGTTCAGGTCCTGGCCCCACAGCAGGAACTCGATGGCGTGATAGCCAGAGGCGACGTTCGCCTCGACGCCGTCGGCCTCGTGCAGGGTCTCCGAGATGAGCTCGGGGGTGATACGTGTTGCGTCGATGTCGGTGCCGGACAGGGTGAAGCGCGGCGTGGCGATGACGTTCAGGCCCGCCAGGTCGTTCTCCTCGTTTTGGGCCGAGCCGTCGGCGACATAGTCGATCAGCCCCTCGTCCAGCGGCCAGGCATTCACTCGACCTTCCCAGTCATCGACCACCGGGTTGCCGAAGCGGAACACCTCGGTCTGCTGATAGGGGACGCGCGCCGCCAGCCAGGCCTGCCGCGCGGCGGCCAGCGTCTCCTCGGACGGCTCGGCGATCAGCCTATCGACCGCAGCCCGAAGATCGCGTGCCGCCTGAAGGCTGTCCGTATACTCGGCCTGCGCCATATCGGCATAGTGCGATACGACCGCGGCGGGATCGGCGGCCAGCGCAGGCGTGGCGACCAGCGCCGTGGACAGAAGGACAGAGGCAAGACGGCGTTTCATCGCAAATCCCCATAATAACGTGTCGTGGCGGCCTGCAGGCGCAGCACCCGCGGTCGGCGAATTCCGGCCTCCGTCTAGCGCGTCCGCACCCTGCCTGTATAGTTGATTCTTTCGGTCAGGCGTCTATGGCTCGTGGCGGCGGTGGCTGTGAGACTTGACAAATATCAACAATCTTCGACCTTTCCGGTCGCGCCATTCCCTCCGGACCGGCTTGCAATAGGTCGCGCTTTACCGGATCAACAAGCGATTGTCCCCTGCGGATTGAAGGATCGGAATGAACGACGGGATCGACCGCAAAGCCTTTCTGAACGTCCCGGGAGAGGCGTCTCGACTTGTCGCGTCCTTCGACTGGTCCGCCACGTCACTGGGTGAGATGGACCGATGGCCGGTGGCCGTCACGACCGTGATCGGGACCATTCTGCGATCTCCCTCGCCCATGACGACGCTTTGGGGCGACGAAGGGGTGATGATCTACAACGACAGCTATGCGCGTGTCGCCGGAAGCCGTCACCCTGCCGTGTTCGGCATGCCGGTCCGTGAGGCCTGGCCGGAGGTTGCTGACTTCAACGACCGGATCATCAGGACCGTTCTGGGCCGGGGCGAAACAGTGTGTCTGAGGAACCAGGAACTGGTGCTCGACCGCGGCGCTTCACCGGCGCCGGCTTGGCTGGACCTGGACTTTTCCCCCATCATCGGCGAGGACGGCGAACCACTGGGCGTGCTGGCCGTGGTGTCCGAAAAGACCGACCACGTCCTGGCCGACCGGCGGCTGCAGGACGAACGGCGCCGCCTGCAGCAGATGCACGAGAACTCGCCATCGCTGATGGCGATGCTGGAAGGACCCGACCACCGCTTCGTGCTGCTGAATCCCGCGTTCCGAAAGGTCATCGGCGGCCATGACGTGTTGGGCCGCACCATGGCCGAGGCACTTCCCGAGGCGGTCGCCCAAGGATACCTGGCCCACCTCGACCGGGTGTTTGCCACCGGCCAGGCGCTGGAGATGGACGGCGCCGTCTATGACGTCGGCGGTGGGCCGGATATCGGGCAGCGGCGCTATCTTGACTTCGTCTACCAGCCGGTGACGGACGCACAGCAGAAGGTCACGGGGATCTTCGTCACCGGTGTCGACGTCACCGAACGCACGCTTGCGCAGAACGCCATCCGCGACCAGAACACGCAGTTCCACACCCTTGCCCAGGCGATGCCGAACCACGTGTGGGCCGCGGCGCCCAATGGGCAGTCCGACTGGTTCAACGACAGGATGACTGGCTATACGGGCCGCAGCCTGGGCCAGTTGGAAGGAGATGGCTGGCTGGACGCGATCCACCCCGAAGACCGCGCCGCCGCGATCGCCTGCTGGGCCGATGCGGTCGCCACCGGCCGGAATTACGAGACCGAATTCCGCATCCGCCGCGAAGATGGCGAACACCGCTGGCACCTTGTCCGGGCCCTGCCGATCCGCCACGACGAGGGCCACATCATCCGCTGGATCGGGACGAACACCGACATCCACGGCCAGAAGATGGCCGAGGCGCAGACCATGCAGGACCGTGACCGCCTGTGGAACCTGTCGCAGGAACTGATGCTGGTCTGCGACACGGCCGGGGTCATCACCGCAGTCAACCCCTCGGCCGAGCGTCTTCTGGGCTGGCCGGAACACGAACTGCTGGGCAAGCCGCTGACCGGCTTCCTGCATCCCGACGACGTCGCCCCCACCGTGGCCGAACTGGAGGGCCTGTCGCGAGGAGAGCCGACGCTGGCCTTCGAAAACCGCTATCGCTGCAAGGACGGCAGCTATTGCCTGCTGGACTGGACGGCGGTGCCAGATGGCGGGCGGATCCACGCCGTCGGCCGCGACATCACCCGAGAGCGCCTTCTGGCGCGCGAACGCGAACGGATCTGGACGGTCTCGCCCGTCCTGCAGATGATCGGCGACCGGACAGGCCGCATCGCCGCCGTCAACCCGGCCTGGACCCAGCTTCTGGGCTGGACGGCAGAGGAGACCGCCGGCCGGGTCGCACTGAGTTTCGTCCATCCCGACCATCGCGAAGACGTGCTGGCCGTCCTGCGCCACCTGACGGAGCAGCCGCCATCGGGCTTGCCCGCCGAGCCCCTGCAGGCCACGCTGGTTGCCAAGAACGGTGAACATCGGCATGTCGAATGGACCATCGTCTCGGACAGCGACACGATCTACGCCTTCGGACGCGACATCACGGCCGAACGCGAAACCGCCGCCGCCCTGGCCAGCAGCGAAGCCGCCCTGCGCCAGGCCCAGAAGATGGAGGCGATCGGACAGCTGACCGGCGGGATCGCGCATGACTTCAACAATCTTCTGCAGGTGATCGGCGGCAGCCTGCAGCTGCTGTCCGGAAACCCCGCCAACGACGACAAGGCGCATCGGCGCATCCAGATCGCGATGGAGGGCGTGGCCCGCGGATCGCGGCTGGCCTCGCAGCTTCTGGCCTTCGGGCGCCGCCAGCCGCTGGCGCCCAAGGTCGTCAACCTGGCGCGCCTGATCCCAGAGCTTGACGAGATGCTGGGCCACGCCGTCGGCGAGGCCGTGCAGGTCGAGACCGTGCTTTCGCACGATCTTTGGAACACGCTGATCGACCGCAGCAACCTTGAAAACGCGCTTCTGAACCTGGCGATCAACGCCCGCGACGCGATGCAGGGGCACGGCAGGCTGACCATCCGCGGCGAAAACGCGGAACTGGACGGCATCCGGATCGGCGACCATCCGGGTCGCGTTTCGGGGGAATATGTCATGCTGTCGGTGTCGGATACCGGCAGCGGCATCCGCCCCGAGATCATCGACAAGGTCTTCGATCCGTTCTTCTCGACCAAGCCCGAGGGCAGGGGGTCGGGCCTCGGGCTGTCGATGGTCTATGGTTTTGTGCGCCAGTCGGGGGGGCATGTCAAAATCGACAGCAGGGTCGGCGTCGGCACGACGATCACGCTCTATCTGCCGCGGAACGAGCGTCCCGAGGATGAGATCAAGGGCCGTGATGCCGGCCCCGTCACCGGCGGGACCGAAACCATCCTGGTGGCCGAGGACGACCAGGGCGTGCGCGAAACCGTCGTCGAGACGCTGCGGGACCTGGGCTACAACGTCCTTCAGGCGCCCGATGCGCTGGCCGCGCTGGCGATCCTGGAAAGCGGCGTCCATGTCGACCTGCTGTTCACCGACGTCGTCATGCCGGGGCCGATGAAGTCAACCGAGCTTGCGCAGCTGGCCGAGGCGCGAATGCCCCAGCTCAGGATTCTGTTCACCTCGGGCTATGCCGAGAACTCGATCGTCCATGCGGGGAGGCTGGACGAGGGGGTCGAACTTCTCAGCAAGCCTTACGGCCGCGAGGATCTCGCCCGGAAGATCCGCCAGCAATTCGCCAACCGCGAGGAAAAGCGGATGCAGGCCCCGCAGCCTGCGCCTGTCCCCGAATCTGAACCTGCCGCCGGGCTGAACATCCTTCTGTGCGAGGATGACGTCCTGATCCGCATTTCGGTCGCTGACATGCTGGCGGATCTGGGCCACAACGTGGTGCAGGCCGGGACCGCGCGCAAGGCGCTGGAGCTGTTGTCGCGCAGCGCGGTCGATCTGCTGCTGACCGATGTCGGGCTTCCGGACATGCCCGGCAACGACCTGGCCCGCATCGCGCGCGAGGACAACCCCGGCCTGCCGCTGATCTTCGCCACCGGACATTCCGAGGTTCCGGGCTTTGCCCTGGACGACCGCACCCGGCTGCTTTCGAAGCCTTTCGACGACATCGCCCTGGCGGCGGTGATCGGCGCCATGGACCTGCGTGGCCGCTGACGGCGGGAACATCGCGCCGTCTTCCCCGTTCCATGGGGGCCGCAAAGAAGGAGGCCGCGATGATCCCGCCCAGAAGCCATGCCATGCTGGATGCCGCCTCGGCCGTGGGTCTGGTGCTGCTGCCGCCCCTGCTGACGCGCACCCGGCCCTTCATGCGCCGCCGCCTGGCGGCAGCGGGCGCCGTGGTCGCGGGATACAGCCTGATGACCCGCTATGATCGCAATCAGTCGCGGCCGCTGTCGATGAGCACGCATCGCGCCATCGACATGGCGCAAGGCGCGGCCTTCTGTATCGCGACCGGACGGGTCGACGATGCGCGCCTGCGCCGGGGGATGGTGGCCTATGGCCTGTTCTCGCTGGCCGCGGCGGCGTTGACCGAGGACGGACCGCATCGCAAGAGCGCGTTCCGCGACTGACAGCGGCCTGGCGACGTTAGCTGAGGCCGGGAATCGCGCGCAGCGTGGCGATGATGAAGCCGTCACCGATCCAGAGCGACAGCGAAAGCTCGACCACCAGCGCCCCCAGTAGGACCACCGGAACCGGCAGGACCCGTGCCAGCCCCGCGCCCAGCACCGCCGCCACCGTGTCCGCCGTGGCGTTCACTAGGCTGTCCCCGTGATATGCCAGCGGATCGCCAGCGTCATAATTGAACAGCTGCACGATCATGGGCAGGTTCTCGGCCAGTTCCCAGATGGTGCTGCTGACGACGATGGTCATCAGCAGCGTCCAGCCGGTCCAGCGCGGCCGCAGCCGCATCAGCCCCAGGGCCAGAAGCGCCCCGAAGACCACGTGCAGCAGCGTATAGGGGTCGAGCATTACCTGAGAGTTCAGCCTGGGCTGTGACGGCACCGCCCAGATGCGCCCGCAGTCGCATCCCAAAGGCCGGTCGAGCCACAGGAAGAACGCCAGCTTCGCCACCATTGCCGCAACGATCGCAGCGACCGCCGCGCTTCGCGTGATGCCGCGACTGGCGCGTGGCGGGAGCTCGGAGACGTCCGGCAGGGTTGGGATGGGATCGCTGCTCATCGCGGGCAGATTAGGGCAGCGGGTGGCGGTGGCAAGGGCTGCCGTGCCGGGTGCGACAATGCGGAAATAAGAACATGCGCCTTGCTGGGAGGGCCCCCTGCGGAACGGCGTTCGGCCCCGCCGCCAAAGCGGCTGATCGACGTTGCGGCGTCGCCTGTTTCCGTGGAATGCGGGTCCGGTGCGCAGGCTTGCCCAGCCGGTAGGCGGGGCTTGCCGGGTGCCGATGCGCTGGCTAGCTGACGACGTGTCAAAGGGGGCGCGCCATGTCGATCACGATCAGCGGAATGACCAAGCGGTTCGACCGGACCGAGGTGCTGCAGGGTATCGACCTCGACGTCGCCGACGGAGAACTGGTGGCGTTGCTGGGGCCGTCGGGGTCGGGGAAGACGACGCTCCTGAAGATCATCGCGGGGCTGGAATGGCCGGACTCGGGGCGGCTGCAGGTCGCTGGCCAGGACTGGCTGCAACTGGCCGCGCGCGATCGGCGCATCGGCTTCGTCTTCCAGCACTATGCGCTGTTCCCGCACATGAGCGTGCGCGACAACATCGCCTTCGGCCTTGAGGTCATGCCCCGCGGGCAGCGGCCTTCGCGCGCGCAGATCGCGGCCAAAGTTGATGAGCTGATGGCTTTCCTGCAGATCGACCAACTGGCCGACCGCTATCCGGCGCAGCTGTCTGGCGGCCAGCGCCAGCGCGTGGCGCTCGGCCGGGCGCTGGCGATCCAGCCGCGCGTGCTTCTGTTGGACGAACCCTTCGGTGCGCTGGACGCCGCCATCCGCCGCGACCTGCGCCGCTGGCTGCGTGGGGTTCACGAGGCGACCGGATCGACCACCATCTTCGTCACCCACGACCAGGAGGAAGCGTTCGAGCTGGCCGACCGGGTCGTCGTGATGGGAGCGGGCCGGATCGAGCAGATCGGTCACGCCGACGACATCCATGACCACCCCGCCAGCCCCTTCGTCGCCCGCTTCATGGGCGCCACGGTCGAACTGCCGGTGACGCTGGCCGCCGGTCGCGCCACCGGGCCCGGGCTTGACCTGTCCGCGCTGCCGCGCCGTGCGCTGCCCGACGGGCCGGCGCGGATTTTCGCCCGACCCGCCGACATCCGTGCCGTGCCGGACCCCGCCGCCTGCTGGACCGTCAGCAGCCTGGGCAGCACCGGCGCCGAACTGCACCTGACGGCCACCAAGCCCGATGGAACCGAGGTCGAGGTCCAGATGCCCCGCCGCGGCGCCCCCGCCCTGTCCCGCGGCGCCCCCGTCGCCCTGCGGATCGAGGCCGCGGCCGTCTTCCCCGACAGCCGCCGCGACCACGCCGCCCCCGTCCTGCCCTTGCGAAAGGAAATCGCCCGATGAAACTGCCCCTGATCGCCTCGGCCATCGCCCTGACCCTGGCCGGTCCCGCCGCCGCGCAGGACAAGCTTCTGAACGTCAGCTATGACATCGCGCGCGAGCTGTTCGAGGCGCTGAACCCCGCCTTCGCCGAACACTGGCAAGAGGAAACCGGCCGGACCATCACCATCGACATGTCGCATGGCGGATCGTCCAAGCAGGCCCGCGCTATCCTGGAAGGGCTGCCGGCTGACGTGGTGACCTTCAATCAGGAAACCGACATCGACGTGCTGGCCGATGGCGGCCTGCTGCCCGAGGACTGGCGCGACGCCTTCCCGAATGGCGCCTCGCCCTATTATTCGCTGCCGGCCTTCCTTGTGCGCGAGGGCAACCCGAAGAACATCGAAGATTGGGACGATCTGGCGCGCGAAGACGTGGCGCCCATCTTCCCCAACCCCAAGACCAGCGGCAATGCACGCTATACCTATCTGGCGGCCTATGCCTATGCGCTGGCCCAGAACAACGGCGACGAGGCGGCGGCACAGGACTTCGTGCGCAAGATCTTCGACGGCGTGCCGGTATTCGACACCGGCGGGCGTGCCGCCACGCAGACCTTTGCGGAACGCGGTATTGGTGACGTGCTGGTGACCTTCGAGGCAGAGACCGGCCAGATCGCAGAACAATACGCTAGCGAAGGCTTCGAGCGCGTCACCCCGTCGATGAGCCTCTTCGCCGCCTTTCCGGTCGCCGTCGTGGCCGAGAATGCCGAGGACAACGGCACCACCGACGTCGCGCAGGCCTATCTGGAATGGCTCTATACCCCCGAGGCGCAGCGCATCCTAGCCGAGCGCGACTATCGCGTCACCGACGAGGCGGTTGCAGCCGAATACGCGGACGCCCAGGCCCCGGTCGAACTGGTCACCGTGGACGAGGTCTTCGGCGGTTGGGATGCGGTCAGCGAAAATCACCTGGCCAGCGGCGGCATCCTTGACCAGGTCTTCGTGAACCGATGATCGCTGCGGCCGCCCCCATCCGCGCCAGGCGCGTCCTGCCGGGCTTTACGCTCAGCCTGGGGACGACGCTGCTCTATCTGGTGCTGATCGTCCTGATCCCGATCGCGGCGCTGATCCTGAAGGGGGCCGAGATCGGCCCCGCCGCCTTCTGGGCCATCGTCAGCAGCGACCGGGCGGTGGCGGCCTTTCGCATCACGCTGACGGCGGGGGCCATCGCCACCGCCTTCAACGCCGCCTATGGGCTTTTGATGGCCTGGGTGCTTGTCCGCTATGACTTTCCGGGCAAGCGCCTGCTGGACGCGCTGATGGATATCCCGTTTGCGCTGCCCACGGCGGTCGCGGGCCTGTCGCTGACCGCGCTGTTTTCCGCGAACGGCTGGTTCGGGTCCGTGCTGGACGCGGCCGGGCTGCAGGTCGTCTATACGATCTGGGGCATCGCGCTGGCGATGGCCTTCACCTCGATCCCCTTCGTGGTCCGCACCGTCCAGCCGGTGCTGGAGGATCTGGACACCTCGCTGGAGCAGGCGGCCGAGACGCTTGGCGCGCGTCCTTGGCAGATCTTTTCCCGCGTGGTCTTCCCGGCGATCCTGCCCGCCTGGCTGGCCGGCTGCACCACGGCCTTCGCGCGGTCGCTAGGCGAATTCGGCGCCATCGTCTTCATCGCCGGCAACCTGCCGTTCGAGACCGAGATCGCGGCCCTACTGGCCTATATCCGGCTTGAGGAATACGACTACAACGGCGCGGCCGCCATCGCGCTGGTGCTGCTGGCCTTCGCCTTGGTGCTGCTGATCCTGTCGAACATCCTGCAATCCTGGGCCGCCCGCCACCGCGAGGCCACCAGATGAGCGTACAGCCCCTGATCGCCCCCGACGCCACGCCGCACCCCGGCCGTCCCGCCCGAACCGGCGGTGCGCGCCTGCTGGTGGGGCTGGCCGTCGTCCTGACGCTGCTGATCGTGGTGGCGCCGCTGGCCTACATCTTCGTGCGCGCCTTTTCCGAGGGCTGGCAGGTCTATGCCGCCAACATCATGGACCCCGACACGCTGCACGCCATCTGGCTGACCAGTCTGATCGCAGTGATCGTGGTGCCGCTGAACATCGGCTTCGGCATCGCGGCCGCCTGGGCCATCGCCAAGCACCGCTTTCCGGGGCGGGGGGCGCTGGTCACGATGATCGAGATTCCGTTCTCGATCTCTCCGATCATCGCGGGCATCTGCTACCTGCTGCTTTATGGCCGGCAGGGGCTGCTGGGGCCGTGGCTGCGAGAGATGGACCTGCAGGTGGTCTTCGCGCTTCCCGGCATTGTTCTGGTGACGATGTTTGTCACCGCGCCCTTCGTCGCCCGAGAGGTGCTGCCGCTGATGCAGGCGCAGGGGACCGACCAGGAACAGGCGGCCGTCACGCTAGGCGCATCGGGCTGGCAGGTGTTCCGCCGGGTGACGCTGCCCAACATCAAGTGGGCGCTGCTTTACGGCGCAGTCCTCTGCACCGCCCGGGCGGTGGGTGAATTCGGCGGCGTTTCCGTCGTGTCCGGCAGCGTTCGTGGCCAGACGAACACGCTGCCCCTGCATGTGGAACTGCTGTTCAACGACCTGAACACCGTCGGCGCCTTTGCCGCCGCATCGACCCTGACACTGATCGCGCTGGTCGCGCTGGCCCTGAAGACGGCGCTGGAGGCGCGGCGCGGCTGAGGGCCTTGACGCCCCCCGGCGAAGCCCCGATCCTGCCGCGAAAGGGGGGCACGTGACCACGATTGACCTGAACAGCGACCTGGGCGAAGGCTATGGCGCCTGGCGTATGGGCGACGACGCGGCGATGCTGGGCATCGTCAGTTCGGCCAACATCGCCTGCGGATTTCACGCCGGCGATCCGGCGGGGCTGTTGGCGACGCTGCGCGAGGCGGCGCGGCGCGGAGTGGCTGTGGGCGCGCATGTCAGCTATCCCGACCGCGTGGGCTTCGGCCGCCGCGCGATGGATGTCGCACCTGACGATCTGAAGGCCGACGTCATCTATCAGATCGGGGCGCTGCAGGGGCTGGCGCGGGCGGCGGGCACGCGCGTCAGCTATGTCAAGCCGCACGGCGCGCTCTACAACACCATCGCCCATGATGCGCGGCAGGCCGATGCGGTGATCGCCGCGGTGCTGGTGGTCGATCCGGGGCTGGTGATGATGGGGCTCGCGGGCGCGCCGGTCTTGGACCGCGCCCGAACCGCCGGGCTGCGCGTCGTGGCCGAAGCCTTCGCCGACCGGGCCTATGGCCCTGACGGCACCCTTGTGCCGCGCAGCGCTCAGGGCGCGGTACTGGACGACCATGATGCCATTGCCGCACGCATGGTCCGGCTGGCCACCGAAGGCGTTGTCGAGGCGCAAAATGGCACCCCGCTGCGCCTTGGCGCCGACAGCATCTGCGTGCATGGCGACAGCCCGGGCGCGGTCGCCATGGCCGGGCAAATCCGCGCGGCATTGGCGGCGGCCGGCGTTCGGATCGCCGCATTCGCCCTATGATCCGCTATCTGCCGGTCAGCCCGCGCTGTCTGCTGGTCGAGTTGCCGGACCTGAATGCAACGATGGCGCTACACGATGCCCTGGCCGCCGATCCTGTGGCAGGGGTTGCCGAAGTTGTGCCGGCCGCCCGCACGCTTCTGATCCGGACGGCACCGGGCGTCGCCGCCGATGCGGCGCTGGCACGGGCGATCCGCGCCCGGCTGTCCGCCCCCGCGCGGCCGCGGGACCGGCCGACACGGACCATCGATCTGCCTGTCACCTATGACGGCGAGGACCTTGATGAGGTCGCGCGCCTGATGGACCTGTCCACCGCCGAGGTGATCGAGGCGCATCAGGCTGCCTTGTGGCAGGTCGCCTTCTGCGGCTTTGCGCCGGGCTTTGCCTATATGACATGCGACGATCCGCGCTTTGACCTGCCGCGCCGGGCGGAACCGCGACAGCGGATCCAGGCGGGCTCGGTCGCGCTGGCCGGCCGGTTCTGCGGCATCTATCCGCAGCAGACGCCCGGCGGTTGGCAACTGATCGGGCGGACCGATGCGCCGATGTGGGACCTGGATCGCGATCCGCCAGCGCTGCTTCAGCCTGGCCTGCGGGTGCGTTTCGTGACCGGCCGGATACAGCGCCCGTCCGCCGCGCCGCTTGAGCGGCAGACGGTGCAGGGGCTGCGGGTGACGCAGGCGGCCTTTCCGATCCTGGTGCAGGACCTGGGTCGTCCGGGGCAGGCGGGGCAGGGGGTCAGTGCCTCGGGGGCGCTTGACCGGGGGGCATTGCGCCGCGCCAATCGGGCGGTTGGCAACCCGCCCGGTCTGCCCGCGCTCGAGATCACGCTTGGCCCCGTCGCCCTGCTGGCGGAACAGCCGATGACGCTGGCCCTGGCCGGCGCCGCGACGGCAAGTGTGCGGGGGCGGCCCGTCGCACCCGGCGCGGCATTCGCTCTGGATGCTGGCGACACCGTCCACATTTCCGCGCCCGCGGCGGGCATGCGCAGCTATCTGGCGGCGCGGGGCGGGTTCGACGCGCCGCAGGTGCTGGGATCAGCCTCGACCGACACGCTGGCGCATGTGGGGCCGCCGACCCTGACGGCGGGTGACGCCATTGCGCCGGCGGACCTGCCCGCCCAAGCCGTTACCGATCCAGAACCTGCCCCCGACCTGCCGGCGGCGGGCGATCTGGTAACCTTGCCGGTGACATTGGGACCGCGGACGGACTGGTTCGACGACGACACCGTCGGCAGCTTCCTGTCCCAGGACTGGCAGGTGACGGCGCAATCTTCGCGGGTCGGCATCCGCTTGGCCGGTGCGCCCCTTCGACGGCAGGACCAGGTCGAGCTGCCGTCCGAAGGGTGCGTGGCCGGCGCCATCCAGGTGCCGCATTCCGGCCAGCCCGTGCTGTTTCTGGCCGACCACCCGCTGACCGGGGGCTATCCGGTCATCGCCACCCTGCATCCCGACGCGCTGGACCTTGCGGGGCAACTGCCGCCGGGTGCGCGCGTGCGGTTCACTGCCCTGGCACCGTTCGCCCCCATTGATCTGGAAGGCTGACATGACGATTTTCGACGACACGCCCCTGCGCCCGATCTCTCGGATCCTGATCGCCAACCGGGGTGAGATTGCGGTCCGCATCATCCGCGCCTGCCGGGACGAGGGGATCGCCTCGGTCGCCGTCTATGCCGAGCCGGACCGGGACGCGCCGTTCGTGGCCCTGGCAGACGAGGCGTTCCCGCTGGAGGGATCGCGTCCCGCCGACACCTATCTGGACGCCAACGGCATCCTGGACATCGCGGCGCGCGCAGGTGTCGACGCCGTCCATCCCGGCTATGGCTTCCTGTCGGAAAGCGCAGGCTTTGCCCGTGCCGTCCAAGACGCGGGCCTGATCTGGATCGGCCCCGATCCAGAGGCCATCGAGGCCTTGGGCGACAAAATTCGCGCCCGCGAAATCGCCCGCGCCGTCGGCGCGCCGCTTGCCGCCGGAAGCGACGGCCCGGTCGCCAGCGCGGCCGAGGCGATAACCTTCGCCCGCGACCACGGGCTTCCCGTGGCGATCAAGGCAGCGTTCGGCGGCGGGGGCCGTGGCATGAAGGTCGCCTGGACCCTGGACGAGGTCGAGGAGCGCTTTGACAGCGCCGTCCGAGAGGCCGTGGCCGCCTTTGGTCGCGGCGAATGCTATGTCGAGCAGTTCCTGGACCGTCCCCGCCATCTCGAGGTGCAGGTGCTGGCCGACCGGCACGGCACCGTCAAGGTACTGGGCACGCGCGACTGTACGCTGCAACGGCGCAACCAGAAGCTGGTCGAGGAGGCGCCCGCCCCGTTCCTGACGCCGGACCAGCAGGACCGCTTGATCACCGCGGCCCGCAGCATCTGCGCCCAAGCCAACTATTGCGGTGCCGGCACGGTCGAGTTCCTGATGTCTGAGAGCGGCACGATCTCGTTTCTGGAGGTGAACACGCGCCTGCAGGTCGAACATCCGGTAACCGAGGAAACCACCGACATCGATATCGTCAGCGCGCAGATCCGGGTGGCGCAAGGGGCGCGGCTGATCGACGACAGCATGCCCGATCCGCGCGGCCATGCCATCGAATTCCGCATCAACGCCGAAGATTCCGGCCGGGGCTTCCTGCCGACGCCGGGGCCGATCACCGTCTGGAGCCCGCCAGAGGGGATCGGGGTCCGGCTGGACAGCGGCGTCGCGCAGGGAGGGACAGTGCCCAGCCAGTTCGACTCGATGATGGCCAAGCTGATCGTCTGGGCGCCGGACCGGTCGCAGGCGCTGGCCCGTGCGGTCCGCGCCCTGGCCGAGTTCAGGGTCGAGGGCGTGGCCTCGACCGTTCCATTCCATCGCCTGGTGCTGACCGCGCCCGAGTTTCGTGACGGCCTCTCGGTCCATACCCGCTGGATCGAAACCGACTTCGCTGCCCGACTGGCGGCCGCCATTCCGCCCGGACCGCGCGTGACGCCGCCCGATGAGATGCCGCTTCTGCGCGTCCCCATCGAGATCGACGGCCGGCGCCACATGCTGGCGCTGCCCCCCGGCATCCTGGCGGCGCCGCCGCCGACGCAGCCCGAGAAAGCCGAGACAGGCGCGGACGAGGTGTCGGCTCCGGTCTCGGGCACGCTATCGTTGTGGAAGGCCGCCGATGGTGCCGAGGTGCAGGCGGGCGACGTCATCGCAGTCGTCGAGGCGATGAAGATGGAGACGACCGTCACGGCCCCTCGGTCGGGGCGGCTGACGCATCTGCAGTCCGAGGGCGCCTCGGTTACAACCGGAAGCAGAGTCGCGCATCACCGCGTCAAATGACGCAGGGCTATAGCGACGACCTGTCCAAGTTGCTAAGCTTCATGGGTTCAGAGTTCGTGCCTGTGTCAAGAGGTCTCCCCATGAATCAGCCCTCCGGCGGAATTCCGCCCGGTGAAGGTGTTCCCGTCGTCCGCGCCAGGTTCACCCTGAAGACTCTGTGCAACCTGCTTGTCGTCTTCGAAGCCACAGACGAGGACGACGCCGTGCTGGTCGAGCTGGGCGCCGACGGCATCTGGGTGATCACCGCCGACGGCCAACGGATCTTCGTGGGCGCGCGTCACGCGTCAGACGCCTGACCGCGGGCAGCACGCGCCGGGGCTTTTTGCATGACCCGTGGAACGGTCGCGGCCCGCTTGTCATTGAGCCCGGAATGGCAGGAGATACGATCGATGACGCACGGCTTCTGGGGCACCGTCCAGGGTGACGGTGAATGCACCTTCCGGCTGTGGGCACCGCAGGCATCCCGGGTGGAACTGGTCCTGAACGGCCAGCCGCGACCGATGGATCGGCAGGAGGGCGGGGTCTGGACGCTGAAGACCATGGCAGAGCCCGGCGACAGCTATCTATTCCGCATCGGCGGCCAGGACATGCCCGATCCCGCAGGCCATCTGCAAGCGGGCGACGTCCATGGCCCCTCGGTCGTCACCGCGCCCGACCGGTTCGACTGGCGGGCCGACTGGCAGGGCCGCCCTTGGGACGAAGCCGTCATCTACGAACTGCACGTCGGCTGCTTCACCGAGGAGGGCACGTTCAACGCCGCCGCGAAGCGGATGAGCTATCTGGCGGACCTGGGGTTCACCGCCGTCGAACTGATGCCTGTCGGCCAGTTTCCGGGACAGAGGGGCTGGGGCTATGACGGCGTCCTGCCTTTCGCGCCGCATCCCGCCTATGGCACGCCCGATGATCTGAAGATGCTGGTCGACGCCGCTCACCAGGCGGGGCTCATGGTCATCCTCGACCTGGTGATGAACCATTTCGGGCCGGACGGGGCGTGGCTGCACCATTCCTCGCCCGATTTCTTCAACCCTGACCGGCAGACGCCCTGGGGCGCCTCGATCGACTTTTCGCAGGATGCGGTGCGCGACTTCTGGGTTTCCTGCGCGCAGCACTGGCTGGTGGAGTATCGCATGGACGGGCTGCGGCTGGACGCGGTCCACCAGATCTCGGGCCCGGGGGCGGACGGCTTCATGGCCGATCTGGCAACGTCGGTCCATGCCCTGTCGCCCCGCCGCCACCTCATCACCGAGGATGAGCGCAACATCCCCGACCTGCGCGAAAAGATGGGCTATGACGCCACCTGGAACGACGACTTCCACCATGCCGTCCATGTCGCCCTGACTGGTGAATCCGACAGCTATTACGCCAACTTCGCCGTCGATCCGATCGGCGATCTGGCGCTGGCCTTGTCGCGGGGCCATATCGAGGAAGGCCAGCCGCGCGCCAGCGAGGAGCGGCGCGGCAAGCCCTCGGGGCACCTGTCGCCAACCACCTTCGTAAATTCGACGCAGACGCACGATCAGGTCGGCAACCGCGCCCATGGCGACCGACTGCTGACGCTGGCCGACCCCCAGGCGGTCGCGGTCATGCACGCCCTGCTGCTGGTGTCGCCCTATATTCCGATGGTCTTCATGGGCGAGGAACGCGGTGAGACGAACCCGTTCCAGTTCTTCGCGGATTTCTCGGGCGATCTGGGCGCGGCCGTCCGCAAGGGACGTGCGGCCGAGTTCGCCGGGATCGCGGCCTTGGGCGATGCCGTTCCCGACCCCCTGTCGACGAAGACCTTCCAGAGGTCGAAGCTGGGCTGGAGAGAGGACGGGCCGGCACAATCCTGGCTGGACCTGACCCGCCGCGCGCTGGCCTTCCGCAAGCGCCACGTGGTTCCCCTGCTGAAAAGCGGCCTGCTGTCGTCGGACGTGACGCGGCCTGAGCCGCAGCTGCTGCACGCTGAATGGCGGTTCGAGGGTGGCAGGCTTGCCCTGTCGCTGGCCCTGGGCCAGCCGGACCCCGCGCCGCTACAAGATCCCAACCTGCATTTCGGCCGTCCCGACGCGCCGTATTCTCTGACCGTGAAGGCCCTCGCATGAGCATGCAGTTTCCGACAGCCACCTGCCGCATCCAGTTGCGGGAGGGGTTCGATTTCGATGCGTTGCGGCAGCGGCTGGATCAGATCGTCGGCCTGGGGGTCTCGCACCTCTATCTTTCGCCGATCTTCACGGCGACGCCAGGGTCCACGCACGGATACGACGTGACGGACCCGACCGAGATCGACCCCGCGATCGGCGGGCGAGAGGGCTTCGACCGGCTGGCCGCGGCCGCGGCGGAACGGGGGCTGGGCGTCATCCTGGACATCGTCCCGAACCACACGGCCTTCACGCCGCTGAACCCGTGGCTGGCAGATGTGATGCGCCACGGCCATGCCAGCCGATACGCCCGGTATTTCGACATCGACTGGCATGCCGGTCCGCTGGTCCTGCCTTTCCTGGGCGAGCCGTTCCGCAAGATGCTGAGGGATGGCGCGTTCCGCATCCAGGGCGACGCTTGGATGGTCGGCGACATGGCAATCCCGATGGCGCCGGGCAGCGCCACGACCGACGATCTGGACGTGCTGCACCAGGCGCAGCACTGGCGGCTGGTCCATTACGAGAAGGAACGCGACAGCATCACGCATCGCCGCTTTTTCAACGTCACCGGCCTGATCGGTATGCGGGTCGATGATGAGCGCGTCTTCGACGACACACACGCGCTGATCTTCGATCTCGTGCGGTCGGGGCAGGTGCAGGGGTTGCGCGTGGATCACATCGACGGCTTGGCCGATCCGGCGACATACCTGGACCGCCTGGCCGACCGTCTGCCGGACACGCCGGTCTGGGTCGAGAAGATCCTGGTCGGCGACGAAACGCTGCCCGAGGATTGGGCCACCGTCGGCACCACCGGGTATGAGGTCGCGCGCCTGATCGCCCGGATGCTGACACCGGCCGAAGGAATGCACCGGTTGGACGGCATCTGGCGGGACGCGACGGGTGACATGTCAGCGTTCCGCGACGTGCTGGCGCAGTCGAAGCGAGAGGTCCTTGACCACGAGCTTGCGGCCGAGCGTCTGCAGCTGGTGCAGCTCGCGGCCGCGGCGCTGGACGGCCGGGCCGAGGCCGAGCCGGGCCCCGAGACGCTGCGCGAGGCCGTGACCGAATTGCTGGTCGCGATGCCGCGTTACCGCACCTATGTCGCCGGCGGCAATGCCAGCGACGACGATCGCCGGCTGATCGCCGAGGTGGCGCACCAGGCGGCGCGCGGCCTGCGATCTGACTTGGTGGTCCGGCTGCTGGCGAATGTGTGGGGGGATCCGCATTCGCGGGCGGATCAGGCGTTCGTGACGCGGCTGCAACAGGTCACCGGTGCGCTGCTGGCCAAGTCGCAAGAAGACACCGCAGGCTTCCGCTGGACCCGCTATCTTCCCGCGAACGAAGTCGGCGCCGAACCTGATGAGCCCGGGATCTCTCAGGCAGAGGCAAATTCTATCATGGCGCGGGCGCGGCCGTCCGACATGGTGCTGACATCCTCTCACGACACGAAGCGGTCCGAGGATACGCGGATGCGGATGGTGGCGATCAGCCATCTTCCCGACGACTTCCACGCCCTGTGGCACGCCTCGCAGAACCTGCCGCAGGCTGAGGGCGTCGATCCGCGCTGGCGCTGGTACATCGCGCAATGCGCGCTTGGGCTGTACGGCGCACCTGACGCGGCCGACCGGCTTGGCGCGCATCTGCAGAAGGCCATGCGAGAGGCGAAGGAAACCAGCTTCTGGACCCGGCCCGACCAGAAGGCCGAGGACGCGGCGGCAGCCTTCGGCGAAGGCCTGCTGGCGCAGTGGTCCGATGCGCCGCCCGAACTGTCGCGCCTGCTGTCGCGGGGCGACACGCTGATCCTGGCGCAGCTGCTGTTCAAATGCGTGATGCCGGGCTTTCCCGACATCTATCGCGGCACCGACGGGCTGTTCCTGGCGCTGACCGACCCGGACAACCGCCGCCCCGTGGACTGGCAGGCCCTTGCACGGCTGCACGAAGCCTCGGCCGAGACCGACGAAAGCACCCGCAAGGCGCACTGGACGCGGACGCTTCTGTCGCTTCGCGAGAAACAGCGCGGCTTTCTTGCCGACGCCTCATCCGAAGTGCGGATCGACGAGACCGGGGTCGCGCTGGACCGCCGCCTGGGGGACCAGCGGCTGCTTGCGCGGCTGGAGATGCCGGGCGCCGAGCCTGGCGAGGGACATCGGATGCTGGACTGGTCCGCGCCCGATGGCTGCCGCATCAGCCTGACCTTCGGCTAACTTTTGACATGCGGCGGAACAACTTGACCTGTCGGAGGTTCATCAACGGGCACGCGACTGCGCTTGGCCCTGATCAACCTTCAGCGCCAAAGGAGCTTGCCGTGCCCGCCAAGCATCACCAGTCCGACCTTCGCCCCATCCTGCTTGACGACCGCCACGGCCAGGGCCCCGGTCTGGAATTGGCGACGATCCTGCTGGCGGGCGGCAAGGGCACGCGCCTGCATGAGCTGACGGCCAGCGACAGCAAGCCGGCCGTCCACTTCGCCGGGTCGAACCGCATTGTCGATTTCGCGATGGCGAACGCCGTCCGGTCCGGCATCAGGCGGATGGTTGTGGCGACACAATATGCGCCGGCGACGCTGCACGACCACCTGCCCCTGCGTTGGGGACGGCACTTGGACCGGGGTGGGCTGCAACTGCGGGACGGGCAGGGCCGCTATCTGGGCACTGCTGATGCGCTGCGGCAGAACTGGGCCGAGATCGAGCAGATGAGCGGCGACGAGGTCCTGGTCCTGGCAGCCGACCACGTCTATGACATGGACTATGGTGCGCTGCTGGCCGCGCACCGGACGCACGGCGCCGGTGTCACCGTCGCGGTCGACGTCGTCCCACTGGCCGAGGCCCGCGCCTTCGGCGTCATGCAGGCCGACGCGTCCGGCCGGATCCTGTCGTTCCTCGAAAAACCAAGCGAGCCGCCGGCGATGATCGGCCATCCCGACAGGGCGATGGTGTCGATGGGCATCTATGTCTTCTCGAAGGACTGGCTGCGCCCGGCGCTGTTCGACTCGCCGGTCGAGGCGCTGGACTTCGGCCATGACGTCATCCCCATTGCAGTGGCGCAGGGCGTCGCGGCCGTCTGGCAATTGCCCGCCGGGCCGTCGGGCAAAAGCTACTGGCGCGATGTCGGCACCCTGGATTCGCTGCGAATGGCGCAGCTTGACTTCGTCAACGGACAGCCCGCCCGGCTCCCGCGCGCCGGCGTATCCTCGGACTGGTACCTGGGCCATGGCAGCATCGCGATGCCGGGCGCGATCGTCCCGGTCTCGGCCCGGCTGGAGGCGACCATCGTCGCCCCCGGCGCGCGCGTGCCCGACGGCCTGACGACCGGTCAGGACCCCGAGGAAGACGCCCGCTGGTTCACCCGCAGCCCGGGTGGTACCGTCCTGATCACCCAGCCCATGCTGGACCGCCGCGCCGCCGAACGGCCGACGCGGCTTCCCCTTGCGCCGAAGACGACGCTTTCTTTGAACAGACGAGGACTTCATGCGTGACGCCAGCCGCCCTCCTGCCTTCGACACTTCCGGGGGGCGATCAGACCTTCTTGGGGCCGAGTTCTTCGGGGACGGGACGAACTTCGCCCTGTTTTCCGAAAATGCGACTGCCGTCGAGTTGTGCCTGTTCGACGAGACCGGGAAGAAGGAACTGCACCGCCTGCCGCTGCCCGAGATGGAGGGCGGCATCTGGTTCGGCTTCCTGCCGGGCATCATGCCGGGCCAGGTCTACGGCTATCGCGTCCACGGCCCCTACGAGCCGCACGAAGGCCACCGGTTCAACCCGAACAAGCTGCTTCTGGACCCCTATGCCCGCGAATTGCGCGGAGAGATCATCTGGGACGATGCGCTGCACGGCTATACGATCGGTCAGGACGACCTCAGCTTCGACGAACGCGACAGCGCATCATTCATGCCGAAGGGCGTCGTCGTCGATTCCGAGTTCGACTGGGACAGCGACCGCGCACTGCGCACCGGCTGGAACGAGACCGTCATCTACGAAGGTCACGTCAAGGGCCTGACGCAGCGCCACCCGCGCGTCCCCGAGAACCTGCGCGGCACCTTCCAGGGCCTGGCCACCGATCCGATCATCGAGCATCTGAACGAGATCGGCGTCACCACACTGGAACTGCTGCCGATCCACGCCTTCGCCAACGACCGCTATCTGGTCGAGAAGGGGCTGTCGAACTATTGGGGCTATTCGACGCTGTCCTTCTTCGCGCCGCATGCGCCCTATCTGAAATCCGGCCAGATCCAGGAGGTCAAGGAAGCCATCCGCCGCTTCCACAAGGCCGGAATCGAAGTCATTCTGGATGTCGTCTACAACCACACCTGCGAAGGATCCGAGTTGGGCCAGACGCTGTCCTTCCGAGGCATCGACAATGCGTCCTATTACCTGCTGTCCGATGACAAGCGGCACAGCTTCGACACCACCGGCACCGGCAATACGCTGAACATGGGGCATCCGATGGTGCTGCGCATGGTCATGGACAGCCTGCGGTACTGGGTGCAGGTCATGCATGTCGACGGGTTCCGGTTCGACCTCGCCTCGACCTTGGGTCGCGAGGCCGAGGGGTTCGAACGTGACGGCAGTTTCTTCAACGCGATCCGCCAGGATCCCGTGCTGTCGGGCATCAAGCTGATCGCCGAGCCTTGGGACGTGGGCGACGGCGGCTATCAGGTCGGTGGCTATCGCTGGCCGTTCCGCGAATGGAACGACAAGTTCCGCGACGATACCCGTGCCTTCTGGCGTCGTGATCCGGGATTGCTGGGCCCAATCGCGGAGCGTCTTTACGGCTCGCCCGTGCAGTTCAACCACAGCGAACGTCCGGCGACGTCAAGCGTGAACTTCGTGGCCGCGCATGACGGCTTCACGCTGTGGGATACGGTCAGCTACAACGACAAGCACAACGAAGCGAACGGCGAGGACAACCGCGACGGCCACGGCCACAACCTGTCCGACAACATGGGGGTCGAGGGGCCGTCCGACGACGAGACCGTCGACACCGCCCGCCTGCGCCGCGTGCGAGCCATGCTGGCGACCGTCTTCTTGTCACAGGGCGTGCCGATGATCCTGGCGGGTGACGAATTGGGCCACAGCCAAGGCGGCAACAACAACGCCTATTGCCAGGACAACGAGATCAGCTGGCTGAACTGGGATGCGGGCCGGGCCGACGTCCGTGATGCCGTGCAGGCGCTCGCGGCCTTTCGCGCCGAGGTCGGGCTGTCGCATTCGCGCTTTGCCGCCGGACCCGAGGATGCGCAGCCCGGCCAGCCGATCAGCCGCTGGCTGCATCCGCGCGGCGAGGACATGGCGGAAGGCGATTGGACGGATGGTGAGCAGCGCTGCCTGGGCCTGATGCTCGAATCCGAGGATATGCCCCGCGTGCTGATCATCGTGAATGCCGGCGATGACCTCGACTTTACACTTCCTGAGGGAAAGTGGCAGCGTCGTATCGACACGGCCGAAGCCGTCGTCGCCTGTGACGATCCGGTGGAGGGCACGCTCTCGCTGGCTTGGCAGAGCGTGGTGGCGCTGGTCCAGGCGCGGCAGGAACAAGCCTGACCGAAAATGGTTCGGCAGTAAGGACATGGAGGATCGTATGGACAGAAACGAACGTATCAGGGCCCGCGCCCACGAGATCTGGGAAAGCGAAGGCAGGCCGGAGGGCCGCGAGTCCGAGCACTGGATGCGGGCCGAGGCCGAGATCAGCGACGAAGAGGTCGCCGAAGGTCCGCAGGGCGCCGTGACACTGCGCGATGCCGGCGCCGATGTCGACGGAACCGAAGTTTCCCCGGAAGAGGCTGGCGTGACGTCGATCGACAATCCGGTCGAGACCGACGACAGGATCGCCGCCGAGCGGTCGGACATGGCCTCGGGCGACCTGGACGCGACACCGCCGGTGGATAACGATACCGCCGCCGAAGCCGCCGCCCCCAAGAAGCGGACACGCGCCACCAAGCCGCGCGCAGCCAAACCCGCGGCAGACAAGCCCGCCGCCAAGCCGCGCGCCAAGCGCACCCCCAAGGAATAACACCCCGGAACCCGGCGTCGCCGTCGGACGCCGGGTCCCCGCCTGCTGGAACAAAAGGCCGCCTGCCTTGTTCACTGCGCCATGTCACGCAGCAGCAGGGGCTTCATCATGACAGCCGATCATCACGACCAAGGACCAGACGGTGACCGCCAGCGCCTTGGCGTCCACGGCAGCCACGGACCTGTCGACACGTCGAGCGGCGATCCAGTCACGCCCGGACAGGCCCAAGTGGGCGAGGCCGGCCGGGAACATGCGGCCGGCGAAAACGACACGGCAAGCGAAGCCAGCTATTACCGCGCGACTCAGAAGACCGGGGCGCGGCTGGCACTGGGCACCATTGCCGTTCCGGTCGTCCTCATCGTCATCGTCGCCATCGCGATGATCCTGCTGCGCCCGTAGGCCAGCTCAGCCGACATAGGCCACCAGGGTTGCCCGCACGCCGTTGTCGTGCAGCGAGCGCAAGGCATCGGCGAAGGCAGCCGCCAGCGTGGCATCGCTGCCCAGATCGCCGAACACGGTGCGGTTGTCCAGGAAGGCTTTCGGGTTGTCTCGCGCCGCCAGGGCATGCGCCTTCAGCACGGCATGGTTGTCGTCGTTCGGCGCGATCTCGGCCCCGGCCTCGGTCGTGCCCTCGCAGTACCGGCACCACAGCGCCAGTTCCAGCGCCAGCCCGTCGATCGACCCGCCACTAGCCAGCCGGTCACGCAGCGTCGGCAGGATGAATTTGGGCTGGCGGTTCGACCCGTCCAGGCACAGCCGCGGGATCGTGTCGCCGATCTGCGGGTTCGAAAAGCGCGCCACGATCAGGTCTAGGTAATCGTCGTAGCTGACGCCGGAAATCGGCTGCAGCGTCGGGATGATCTCTTTCGTCTCGACCGCGCGCAGCCAGGCGGCGATCTGGTCATCGGCCATTGCGTCGTGGACGAAGTGGTGCCCAAGCAGCGCAGAAGCATAAGCGATGGCCGCATGCCCGCCGTTCAGGATCCGCAGCTTCATCAGCTCGTGCCGGGTGACGTCCTCGACGAATTCGACACCGACGGTTTCCAAGGCGGGACGGCCCTGCGGGAAACGGTCCTCCAGCACCCACTGCCGGAACGGTTCGCAGACGACCGGCGCGGCATCGCTGATGCCGAAGCGGTCGCGCACCAGCGTCCGCTCTCGGTCCGAGGTGGCGGGCGTGATGCAGTCCACCATGCCGCTTGGAAAGACCACGTTGGCGGCGACCCAGTCTGCGAAGGCCGGATCGAACAGCCGCGCCAATCCCGTGACCGTGCGCGCGCAGACATGGCCGTTCTCCGGCAGGTTATCGCAGGACAGGACGGTGAAGGGCGGCACGCCAGCCGCCTGCCGGTTGCGAAGCGCGGCCAGGATCATCCCGAAGACGCTGCGCGGCGCGTCGGGATGGGCGGCGTCGTGGACCATGTCGTCATGCGTCGCGTTGAAGTCATCGGTCTTGGCGTCGACGTAGTATCCGCCTTCGGTGATCGTCATCGAGACGATGCGGATGCGCGGGTCCGACATGGCCGCGATGGTGGCGGCCGGGTCCACCTCGACGAAGTCGATCATCGATCCCAGGACCTGCGCCGACAGGCCCTTAGGGTCCAGCTCCACCAAGGTCGTGAGCCAATCCTGCGCCTGCAGCCGGTCGCGCATCGCCGCATCCCCCGGACGCACGCCGGCGCCGATCAGCGCCCAGTCATGGCCCCGGCCCGACTGGAACAGCCGGTCCAGGTACCAGGCCATGTGGGCGCGGTGAAAATTGCCGACGCCCACATGCAGGATGCCGGGGGTCAACGCGGCGCGGTCATAGGCCGGTCGCGCGACATCTTCGGACAGGTGGGGCAGGGCGGCTTGCGTCAGCGGCGTGGCCATGGTCGGACCTTTCGTCAGGGTGCCCCGGCGGCTGGCGCAGGGGCTGGAACGGGGATGTGTCAGGCGATCCGGTCGCCGTTTGCGTCGAAGCGGTGCATCTGCGCAATGTCGGGGCTGAGCCAGACGGTGTCGCCGTGGTGCAGGTCGATGTCGCCGCCGGCGCGGACGGTGATCGTCTCGGCGAGGCCGGTGTCCTCGACATAGAAGAACGTGTCGCTGCCCAGGTGCTCGCTGACGCCGATGCGGCCCTTCCACTTGCCCTCGGTTCCCGACACGGCGATGTGTTCGGGACGCACGCCGATGGTCGTGGCGTCGTATTCGGCCGCGGCTGGACCGTCGATCAGGTTCATCCGGGGGCTGCCGATGAAGCCTGCGACGAACAGGTTCCGGGGCGCGCGATAAAGCTCCATCGGGCTGCCGACCTGCTCGATCCGGCCGGCCTGAAGGACGACGATCTTGTCGGCCATGGTCATCGCCTCGACCTGGTCGTGCGTGACATAGATCATCGTCGTTTCAAGCCGGTTGTGCAGTTCGCTGATCTCCAGCCGCATGCCGACGCGCAGCGCGGCATCCAGGTTCGACAACGGCTCGTCAAAGAGGAACGCCGAGGGTTCGCGGACGATGGCGCGGCCGATGGCCACCCGCTGGCGCTGGCCGCCGGACAGCTGGCCCGGTTTGCGATCCAGATAGTTGGTCAGGTTCAGCGCCTTGGCCGCAGACTCGATCCGGCGGTCCTGTTCGTCCTGCGGCACCCCCGCCATGCGCATCGGAAAGGCGATGTTCTTCCTGACCGACATGTGCGGATAGAGCGCATAGGACTGGAACACCATCGCCAGACCCCGTTTGGCCGGCGGGGTCGAGGTCGCGTCCTGACCGTCGATCAGGATGCGCCCGCCGGATGTATCCTCAAGCCCTGCGATCAGGCGCAGAAGCGTGGACTTGCCGCAGCCCGACGGGCCCACGAAGACGACGAATTCGCCGTCGTTGATGTCCAGGTTCAGGGGCGGGATGACCTCGACATCTCCGAACCGCTTGGTCACGTTTTCCAGGGTGATGCGTCCCATGGTCGTCCCCTTATTTCACCGCGCCGAAGGTCAGGCCGCGGACAAGTTGCTTCTGGCTGAACCAGCCCAAAATCAGGATCGGCGCGATGGCCAGGACCGACGCCGCCGACAGCTTGGCCCAGAACAGCCCCTGCGGGCTGGAGAAGCTGGCGATGAAGGCCGACAGCGGCGCCGCGTTGGTCGTGGTCAGCTGGATGGTCCAGAACGCCTCGTTCCAGGCCAGGATCACGTTCAACAGCAGCGTCGAGGCGATGCCGGGCACCGCCATCGGCGTCAGCACGTGCACGATCTCGTCGCGCAGGGTGGCACCGTCCATCCGCGCGGCTTCCAGGATCTCTCCGGGGATCTCGCGGAAATAGGTATAGAGCATCCAGACCACGATCGGCAGGTTGATCAGCATCAGCATGACGGTCAGGCCGATGCGCGTGTCCATCAGGCCAGTGCGGAGGAAGATCAGATAGATCGGCACCAGCACGGCGACGGCGGGCATCATCTTGGTGGAAAGCATCCACATCAGGATGTCCTTGGTTCGCTTCGTGGGCGAAAAGGCCATCGCCCAGGCCGCCGGGATCGCCACGATCAGCGCCAGAAGCGTCGAGCCGAGCGACAAGATTACCGAGTTGGTAAAGGGCTTCCAGTAATCGTTCTGCGTCTGGACGGCGCGGAAGCTTTCCAGCGTGAATGACGGGATCAGGTCGAAGCCGGCGATGGCCTCTTGCTCGGACTTGAGGCTGGTGATGATCGTGTAGAGGATCGGGAAGAAGATCAGCAGCGCGACGATCCAGGCGGCGACGGTATAGCCGACCTTGGCGCGGGACGAGACGGCACGGGCCATGTGATGCTCCTCAGTCCAGGTTCTTGCCGACGGCGCGCATCAGGAAGATGGCGACCAAGTTGGCCAGGATGACCGCGATGATGCCCCCGGCGGCGGCACCGCCGATGTCGAAGTTCAGCCGCGCGGCGCGATAGATCAGGTAGGTCAGGTTGGTCGAGGCGTTGCCCGGCCCGCCGTTCGTGGTCACCAGGATCTCGGCATAGATGCCCAGCAGGAAGATGGTCTGGATCAGGATCACCACGGTGATCGCGCGCGCCATGTGCGGCAGAGTCAGGTGGATGAAGCGCGATAGCGCGCTGGCGCCGTCCATTTCCGCCGCCTCCATCTGTTCGCCGTCCAGCGACTGCAGCGAGGTCAGCAGGATCAGCGTCGCGAAGGGCAGCCATTGCCAGGCGACGATGACGATGATCGAGGTCAGCGGAAACTGTGCGAACCAGTCCACCGGCTGCATGCCCAGCACCTGCGCCAAGTCGGCGAAGACGCCGTATGACGGATGCATGATCATGTTCTTCCAGATCAGCGCGGCCACCGGCGGCATGACGAAGAACGGAGAGATGATGAGGATGCGCACGATCCCCTGGCCCCAGATCGGCTTGTCGATCAGCAGCGCAATGGCGATGCCGCCCACCACGGTGATGACCAGCACACCCAGCACCAGCACCAGCGTGTTGCGGATCGCGTCGAAGAAGGCCGGATCGGTGTAGAAATAGCGATAGTTGAACCAGCCCGCCCAACTGGTCCCGGCCGGGTTCAGCAGGTTGTAGTTCAGGAAAGAGTAATAGAGCGTCATCCCCAACGGGACGATCATCCAGATCAGCAGCAGGATGATGGCGGGTGCGCGCATCAGGCGCGCAAGACTTGCGGTCTGGCGGGTGGCCATGGCTTGCGTCCTTGCGGTGGGGAAGGTGCGCCGCCCCGTCAGGGCGGCGCTAGGCGCGGCTTACTTGGGATAGCCCGCGCGGGCCATTTCACGCGCGGTCGCGGACTGCGCCGAGGCCAGCGCGTCTTCCGCCGACATCTGGCCCGCCAGCGCGGCCGAGAATGTCTGCCCGACCATCGTGCCGATACCTTGGAATTCGGGGATCGCGACGAACTGGCCGCCGGTGTAGGGGATGTCCTGGACCGACGATTTCTGCGTATCCGCCGCATTGATCGAATTCAGGGTCATCGCGGCGAAGGGCGCGGCTTCCTGGTATTCCGGGTTCTCATAAAGCGAGGTCCGCGTGCCCGGAGGGGCGGCGCGCCAGCCCTCGGCCTCGGCCACCATGTCGGTGTATTCCTTGCTGGTCGCCCAGGCCACGAAGGTCTTGGCTGCGTCCTGCTTCTGGCTGGACGCGGGGATGGCCAAGTTCCAGGCCCACAGCCAGTTGCCGTGGTTGTCGACGCCTTCCTTGTTCGGGAACTGCGCGAAGCCGACGCTGTCGGCGACCGTCGAATCCTCGGGGTCGGTCACGAAGCTGGCGGCGACGGTGGCGTCGATCCACATGCCGCACTTGCCCTGCTGGAACAGCGACAGGTTCTCGTTGAAGCCATTCGACGACGCGCCCGGAGGCCCGTATTCGTTCATCAGCGTCAGATAGTCAGTCAGCGCCTCGTTCCATTCGGGGCTGTCGAACTGCGGGTTCCAGTCGGTGTCGAACCAGCGCGCACCATAGCTGTTGGCCATGGCGGTCAGGAAGGCCATGTTCTCGCCCCAGCCCGGCTTGCCGCGCAGGCAGATGCCATAGACCTCGTTTTCCTTGTCGGTCATCGCCTCGGCGGCGGCCTTGATGTCGGTCCAGGTCGGATTGTCGGGAATGGTCACGCCCGCGGCCTCGGCCAGGTCGGTGCGGTACATCACCATCGCCGATTCGGCATAGAAGGGCGCAGCATAGAGCGTGCCGTCCACTGAAAGCGCCTCGCGCACGGCGGGGACAAGGTCATCGACGTCGTATTCGGCGGGCAGGTCGTCCAGCGGCGTCAGCCAGCCTTGGCGCGCCCAGATGGGAACCTCATAGGTGCCGATGGTCAGCACGTCGTACTGCCCGCCATTCGTCGCGATGTCGGTCGTCACGCGTTCCCGCAGGATGTTCTCCTCGAGGGTGACCCATTCCAGCGCGATGTTCGGGTTCTTGTCGGTGAAGTCCTGCGTCAGCGACTGCATCCGGATCATGTCGCCGTTGTTCACGGTGGCGATGGTCAGCGTCACGGGATCCTGCGCGGCGGCCGCGCCGCCCACGGCGCACAGGGCCGTAGCGCCCAGAAGGGCGCGGAAAGTCGAGTTCATGATGTCCTCCCTTGCCGGTTGGGCATTTGCCCCGCCGATGGGCATATCTTCGCGCGACATTGCGAATCTGTCAACGATTAGCCGCGGCCTGATGTTCCCATCATGCTAAGCCGCTGACGACGCGATAATTATGCCAGCAGGCGCTCGGCCGTGGCTTCCGACGTGATCAGCCCGTTGATCAGCCGCCCTGCCAGAGCCGCCCGAATCGCCGGCAGCTTGGTCAGACCCGAGGCCACCGCCACCATGGGGCGGTCCGAGTCATGCGGCAACGGCGCCGAGGCGACGCGGCGATTGAACGCGCAGTCGATGATGCGCCCTTGCTGATCATAGACCCAGCTGGTGATCTCTCCCACGGCGCCGGCCTGGGCCAGCTCGTCCATCTCGGCCTGGGAGAGGAAGCCATCGACGTGCAGCGGCGCGGTCATGTCCATTTGGCCGATGCCCACCAGCGACAGGTCGGCCTTCGCGCACAGCTCGATCGTGTTGCGGGCCGCCTGCTGCTGCTGCATGGCCGACAGCTCTTGCGCGCTGCTGGCCAGGACGGGCAGGGGATAGGGGAAATGCGGCGCACCGATCCGTTCGGCCAGGCGGATGGTCGCGTTGTAAGGCGTGGCCGAGCCGTCGGCCATCATGTTTCCCAGGCGGGACACGACGACATGCTGCGGGCAGGACATGATCGGCAGCTGCTCAACCATGGCGCGCAGGTTCCGGCCGGTGCCCAGGCTGACGATCCGCCGGTCCGGCGATTTCAGCACGCGTTCCAGCTCGGCCGCCGCGGCGATGGCGATGCCGGTCAGAAGGTCGGGCGCTTCGGGGTCCGAAGGCGCGACCTCGCAGATGTCCAGGTTGAAGCGGTCGCGCAGCGCGGCGGCCAGGTCCATGCAGCGGCCGATGGGATGGTCCAGGCGGACCTTGACCAAGCGTTCGCTGATGGCCATCGCCACCAGCCGCTGCGCGGTCTGCCGGCTGACGCCCATCTTGCGGGCAATTTCGTCCTGCGTGTTCCCCGCGACATAGTAAAGCCAGCCGGCACGGGCCGCGTCGTCCAGCCGCGTCGATTCCGGCGTGAAGCGGTTTTGGCTCATGCCGCGTCCCTCTCGACCGACGCCAGAAGGGCAGGAAACTCGCACCAGTCGGCGAAGCTGCGTGCGCCGTCGGGCGCGGCGTGACCGGCCAGATGCGCGCCGCCGGCATAGTGCAGCGCCCGCATCCCGGCTGCGCGGGCGGCCTGCAGGCCCGGCACGCTGTCCTCGATCACCAGTGCATGATCCGGGGCGCACCCCATTTTCGCGGCGGCAAACTGGAACAGGTCCGGCGCGGGCTTGCCCTGCACGACCTGGCTGGCGGTAAAGACATGGGGGCCAAAGCGGTCGGTCAGTCCCAGCAGCTGCAGCGTTCGGGCGACGCGGGGCGGGCTGGACGAGGTCGCGACGCAGACCGGCCGCGTCAGCGCCTTGAGCACCTGACCGATCCCGGGTGTCGGGGCAAGGTCGATCGCAAAACGGTCCAGCAGGCGGGTGCGATAGCCGGCCTCGAAATCGTCGGGCAGGGCGCGGGCGAAGCGGTCGCGGATGCTGGCGGCGACGGTGGGGAAGCTGCGGCCAAGAAAATCGCGCCGGACGTCATCCAGCGTGATGTCGATCCCAAGCTGCGCCAACTGGTCGATCAGCACCTCGGCCGACAGGATTTCGCTGTCGGCGATCACGCCATCGCAGTCAAAGATGATCAGGTCGATCCGCATGCGTCAGGCCCCTTCAAGACCGGCAGGCATACTCCCGAATCGCGCTGCGGGAAATAGCCGAGGCGCATACGTCCCTTGTTCAACAGACTTGCCGATTGTTGAACATCACAGTATTCAACGGACATTCCGATTGTTGAACATAGCCATGCCGAAACGCCACTCCGCCCTTGCCCATGCCGCCTACCACGACCTTCTGCGCTCCCTTCGGGACGAAGGGTTGCGCGACCTGCGAGGCACGCCGACGCTGGTCCAGCGCAATGGCCGCGGCTACTGGTATGACAGCTTTCGTGTCGGGTCCGAGGTTCGCAAGCATTATCTGGGCGAGGACCGCCCCGAGCTGACGGCCCGCATGGTCGCCCTGCGGGACGACCGCGCGCCCGCCCAACAGCGCCGCCGCGACCGGGCGCGGCTTGTCCGACTGCTGCGGGCCGAGGGTTTCCTGGGGCTGGATCCGACCAACGGCAGCCTGATGGCGGCACTGGCCGGGGCGGGGGTCTTTCGCCTTGGCGGCACCGTCGTCGGCACCCACGCCTTCCGCCTTTACGAGGGCGAGCTGAACCTGCGCCTGTCGCTGGAGCAGACGGCGCAAACCGACGACCTGGACATCGCCAGCTTCGAAAGGCTGTCGCTGGCGCTGGAGGACGCGGCGGCGCCGCCGGTCCAGCAGGTGCTGGCCGATTTCGACTTCGCCCCGGCTCCCAGCCTGCAGCCGGGTCGCACCTGGCGTTGGCGCCAGACCTCTGGCAACGCCCTGGTCGAGTTCCTGACCCCCGCCTTTGGCGAGGAGGGGCTGCGCGACCTGCCCGCGCTTGGGGTGCAGGCGCAGGCGCTGCATCACCTGAACTATCTGATCGCCGATCCCATTCCGGCCGCAGTCGCCTATCGCGGCGGGGTTCTGGTGCAGGTGCCGCGGCCCGAGCGTTTCGCCATCCACAAGCTGATCGTCGCCGACCGCAGGCGCGCTGAGGATCGGATGAAATCGGCCAAGGACCGCGCGCAGGCGGCCTATCTGATCGAAGCGCTGGTCGAGGATCGTCCCGACGACCTGGCCGAGGCGCTGGAGGATGCGCGCGCCCGCGGGCCGCGCTGGCGCGAGCGGATCGAGGCCAGCCTGTCGCGGATGCCGGAAACAGCCGCGTTGCTGACCGCGCTTATCTAATCAAGACAACGAGTTTTGTTCACAAAGTAGAGCCACCGACCGGTACGGCCTAAATGCCGGTCGGTGGCGGGGTCTGATCGAGATCGCACTGGTTACATGAAACCGTCCTAGCGTGTGATTGCCCGCCCCTCCGAGCTGACCTGAACGAATACAAGGGGTCGTGCCTTGCATGAAAACAAGGGGATAAAGAATAATGGCTGCGAGATCGGTAGTGTTTATACTACAAAGCTGCACTTCGACGCTCAACGTTACTCTAGCGGCGGAAGTAATCGCTTTGAGAGTGCTGACAAGGGGCGAAGGTCTTTCGGCAAAAAGGCTGAAAAGCCGACAATCGGTCGTGGTCGCGTTCGGCGTTGTTGCAAAACTCCAGCCTGCCGCGGGATTCACGTGGGCTGGCTGGTAGGGTAAGCGTGTATGCATGAGCAACCCTGAGGCTGTACGCTACCGCACGACGAACTGGAAGTCCTA
>NZ_JAOTBE010000032.1 GCF_026162645.1 Paracoccus rhizosphaerae | reverse complement strand
GGATCAGGATCTCTTGGTCCAGACGGCCCAGAAGCTGCCGTCCATGCACTGCGGAACCCTCGGCGAAGACCAGGTGCCGTGCCCCCGCATAGGCCTCGAGCTGCGCGCGCAGCGGCAGGCGGGCAGGATCGATCACCATGGCACCCGCACGCCCGAGTGCGCGAACCAGCGCACCCTCGCCGGCATGGCCACCATTTCCAAGCGCGGGCTGACCCTGGCGCGTTACATAGACGACCGGCGTGGGCGTTGGCCTCAGGTCATTCAGCCTGGGCAGTTCGTCCAGAAGATCGAGAAACCAGGCGGGTGGGGGATGCGCGCCGAGGTGCTCGGGCTGCGGGCCGACGAAAAGCTGTTCAGCTTCAATTGGATTGGTTACGGCCAGCAGCCGCGACGGCGCAACGCCGTACCAAGCCAGCATGTCCCATAGCCATGGCGGAATGTCCGCCACCACCCGGCCCGGCGGGAGGGTCACCGCGACGTGCGCATCGGGTCGATGATACAGCGCGGCGGGGATACGGTTCAGGTGTTCGGCCGCCAAGTGGCCAAAGTGGAAGATCAGCCGCCCGCCCCAAATCACCGGCGCGCTCACGCGGCGGCCGGGCCGACGCGTCGGGCAAGTCGCCCAGTCCACCGGCTGGTCATGGACTAGATGACGAACAAGCGGTTGGCAATTGAAGTCGGGCCACGCGGGACCGCCATCTGATATCTGATTGCGGTAGACCATGCGCTGCGCCGGCAAGATCGCAATTTCGGCGTATTCCAACGGCCGAGGGGCGGCAATGCCGGGGCGGGTGGTGTGCCAAGTGACGGGCGCTGCCGGATCTCTAGGCCGTCTCCCCGCATGAGGGTGCCAATGCATTGCGCGGCCTCGCAGCCGCCGCAGCTTGGCTAACAGCGCGGGATGGCGCCGCAGCCAGCGTATCATCTTCGCCCGCATCGTTCCCTCTTGAGGCTAACCGAATGCGGTCTAGCGTAAGCCGGCGACCGGCACAACAAATGGGCCCGGCGTCGGGTGAGGGAGCTTGACCAGATGCCGATGACACTGTAATGGAGCCCATCGCAGCGGGTCTTCCCCTTGTGGGCGGAGGAATCAGTTGCCATGGGCAAGGCCGCCGGTCATGGGCGGCCTGCTGTTATTTTAGACGGTCCGATGCTGGCGCCGCGTGGTGCGTTGTCAGCCTCTCGACTGGAACTCCCCGCAAGAGGGAAGTGAAATGCAAAGCCAGAATATCCGGATCCGGTTGAAGGCGTTTGACTATCGCGTGCTGGACGCCAGCACGCAGGAGATCGTCAATACGGCCAAGCGCACCGGCGCGACCGTTCGCGGCCCGATCCCGCTGCCCAACAAGATCGAGAAATTCACGGTTCTCCGTGGTCCGCACATCGACAAGAAGTCGCGCGACCAGTGGGAAATCCGCACGCACAAGCGCCTGCTGGACATCGTCGATCCGACCCCGCAAACCGTCGACGCCCTCATGAAGCTCGACCTCGCCGCCGGCGTGGACGTCGAGATCAAGGTCTGAGGAGGCACGACATGTTGCGTACTGGTGTTATCGCCAAGAAATTGGGCATGACGCGTCTGTTCCTCGAGGACGGCCGCCAGGTTCCCGTCACCGTCCTGCAACTGGACGGTCTGCAGGTCGTCGCGCAGCGCACCGCTGCCACCGACGGCTATACCGCCGTTCAGCTGGGTGCAGGCGCCGCCAAGGCCAAGCGCACCACGGCTGCGATGCGCGGTCACTTCGCCAAGGCCTCGGTCGCGCCCAAGCGCAAGATCGCGGAATTCCGCGTTGCCGAAGAGAACCTGATCAACGTGGGTGAGGAAATCACTGCTGACCACTATTTCGCAGGTCAGTACGTGGACATCGCCGGCACCTCGATCGGTAAGGGCTTTGCGGGTGCCATGAAGCGCCACAACTTCGGCGGTCTGCGCGCCTCGCACGGCGTGTCGATCAGCCACCGCTCGCACGGTTCGACCGGCCAGTGCCAGGACCCGGGCAAGGTGTTCAAGGGCAAGAAAATGGCCGGTCATCTGGGTGCCGTTCGCGTCACTACGCAGAACCTGCAGGTCGTGCGCACCGACGCCGACCGCGGCCTGATCATGGTCAAGGGTTCGGTGCCGGGTTCGAAGGGTGGCTGGGTCACGATCAAGGACGCCGTCAAGAAGGCGACGCCCGAGAACCTGATCTATCCCGCCGCGCTGAAGTCCGCCGCCGAAGAAGCCAAGCGTCTGGCCGAGGAAGCCGCCGCCCAGGCCGCCGCCGAGGAGGAAGCCGCCCGCAAGGCCGCCGAGGAAGCCGCTGCCGCCGAGCAGGAAGCCGCTCTGCAGGAAGCCGAAGCCTCGATCGAGTCCGACAAGGCCGACGACGCCGCGCCGGAAGGAGACAAGTGATGAAACTTGATGTGATCAAGCTGGATTCCGGCAAGGCCGGGTCGATCGATCTGGCCGATGACGTCTTCGGGCTGGCGCCGCGCGGCGACATCCTGCAGCGCGTCGTCCGCTGGCAGCACGCCAAAGCGCAGGCCGGCACACACTCGGTGCTGGGCAAGTCCGACGTCAGCTACTCGACCAAGAAGATCTATCGCCAGAAGGGCACCGGCGGCGCTCGCCACGGTTCCAAGAAGGCGCCGACCTTCCGTCACGGTGGCGTCTACAAGGGTCCGACCCCGCGTTCGCACGCATTCGACCTGCCCAAGAAGGTCCGCGCCCTTGGCCTGCGTCACGCGCTGTCGGCCAAGGCCACCGCGGGTGAGTTGGTCATCGTCGAGGATCTGAACCTGGCCGATGCCAAGACCGCTGCCGTCGCCAAGGCCGTCCGCGAGAACGGTTGGAAGCGCGTGCTGGTGATCGACGGTGCCGAAGTCAACGAAGGCTTCGCCCGCGCAGCCCGCAACATCGAAGGCGTGGACATCCTGCCGTCGATCGGCGCCAACGTGTATGACATCCTCAAGCGTGACACGCTGGTGATCACGCGCGCCGGTGTCGAAGCTCTGGAGGCTCGCCTGAAATGAGCGCGAAAGCAGAACACTACGACGTGATCGTCAAGCCGATCATCACGGAAAAAGCGACCATGGCGTCCGAGAACAACGGCGTCGTTTTCCAGGTGGCAAAGGACTCGTCCAAGCCCCAGATCAAGCAGGCGATCGAGGCCCTGTTCGGCGTCAAGGTGAAGGCGGTCAACACCACCATCACCAAGGGTAAGCAGAAGCGCTTCCGCGGCCAACTGGGCCGTCGCAGCGACGTGAAGAAGGCCTATGTCACCCTGGAAGAGGGTAACAGCATCGACGTGTCGACCGGTCTCTGATAACCGGACGCGATCCGGCCGCCCCGGGATTTCCCGGGGCGGCCGCATTTGACTGAAACGGACCATCCTGGTCCAAAGCAACGGAAGACAGAAAGATGGCATTGAAGTCGTATAAACCGACGACGCCTGGCCAGCGCGGGCTGGTTCTGATCGACCGTTCGGAGCTTTGGAAAGGTCGCCCCGTCAAGTCCCTCACCGAGGGCCTGACGAAGAAGGGCGGTCGGAACAACACCGGACGGATCACCATGCGCCGCCAGGGCGGCGGGGCAAAGCGCCTGTATCGCATCGTCGATTTCAAGCGCACCAAGTTCGATGTGGCAGCAGTCGTCGAGCGGATCGAGTACGATCCCAACCGGACCGCTTTCATCGCGCTGGTCAAGTACGAAGACGGCGAGCAGGCGTACATCCTTGCCCCGCAGCGCATGGCTGTCGGCGACCGGATCTTCGCAGGCAGCAAGGTCGACGTGAAGCCCGGCAATGCCATGCCCTTCAGCGGCATGCCGATCGGCACGATCGTCCACAACGTCGAGCTGAAGCCCGGCAAGGGCGGCCAGATCGCACGTTCGGCCGGCACCTATGCCCAGTTCGTCGGCCGCGACGGCGGCTATGCCCAGATCCGCCTGTCCTCGGGCGAGCTGCGTCTGGTCCGTCAGGAATGCATGGCCACCATCGGTGCCGTGTCGAACGCTGACCACTCGAACCAGAACCTCGGCAAGGCCGGCCGCAACCGCCACAAGGGCATCCGCCCGTCGGTCCGCGGTGTCGCGATGAACCCGATCGACCACCCGCATGGTGGTGGTGAAGGCCGCACTTCGGGTGGCCGGACCCCGGTCACGCCCTGGGGCAAGGACACCAAGGGCAAGAAGACCCGCAGCAACAAGGCGACCGACAAGTACATCTTGCGCTCGCGTCACGCGAAGAAGAAGGGGCGTTAAGCTATGGCACGTTCTGTTTGGAAGGGCCCCTTTGTTGACGCCTATGTGCTCAAGAAAGCGGAGAAGGCCCGTGAGTCGGGCAAGTCCGACGTCATCAAGATCTGGTCGCGTCGTTCGACCATCCTGCCGCAATTCGTCGGCCTGACCTTCGGCGTCTACAACGGGCACAAGCACATCCCGGTGAACGTCTCCGAAGAGATGATCGGCCAGAAGTTCGGTGAATATTCGCCCACGCGCACCTATTACGGTCACGCCGCGGACAAGAAAGCCAAGAGGAAGTAATCGTCATGGGTAAGGAAACCAATCCGCGCCGCGTGGCGGAGAACGAGGCCTTCGCCAAGACGAAGATGCTTCGCACCTCGCCGCAGAAACTGAACCTCGTGGCTCAGCTGATCCGCGGCAAGAAGGTCGACAAGGCCCTGGCCGATCTCACCTTCTCGCACAAGCGCATCGCTGGCGACGTGAAGAAGTGCCTGCAGTCGGCCATCGCGAACGCCGAGAACAACCACGGTCTGGACGTCGACAACCTGATCGTCGCCGAGGCCTGGGTCGGCAAGAACCTGGTGATGAAGCGTGGCCGTCCGCGGGCACGCGGCCGGTTCGGCAAGATCATGAAGCCGTTTTCGGAAATCACCATCAAGGTGCGCCAAGTCGAGGAGCAAGCGTAATGGGTCAGAAGGTCAATCCGATCGGCATGCGCCTCCAGGTCAACCGCACCTGGGACAGCCGCTGGTACGCCGACGACAAGGACTATGGCAACCTGCTGCTTGAAGACCTGAAGATCCGGGACTTCATCCACAAGGAAGCCAAGCAGGCCGGCGTCAGCCGCGTCATCATCGAACGCCCCCACAAGAAGTGCCGCGTGACCATCCACGCCGCGCGTCCCGGTGTGATCATCGGCAAGAAGGGTGCGGACATCGAGGTGCTGCGCAAGAAGCTGGCGAACTTCACCGACAGCGAACTGCACCTGAACATCGTCGAAGTGCGCAAGCCCGAAGTCGATGCCCAGTTGGTTGCCGAGTCGATCGCCCAGCAGCTCGAGCGTCGCGTCTCGTTCCGCCGCGCGATGAAGCGCTCGGTCCAGAACGCGATGCGCATGGGTGCCCTGGGCATCCGCGTGAACGTCGCCGGCCGTCTCGGCGGCGCCGAGATCGCCCGGACCGAATGGTACCGCGAGGGTCGCGTGCCCCTGCACACCCTGCGGGCCGACATCGACTATGCGCTGTCCGAAGCCACGACCCCCTACGGGATCATCGGCGTGAAGGTGTGGATCTTCAAGGGCGAGATCATGGAACATGATCCCCAGGCCCATGACCGCCGCACCGCCGAGGCTCAGGAAGGTCCGGCCCCTCGCGGTGCGCGCCGCGACGCCCGGTAAGGAGTAGAAAAGATGCTGCAACCGAAACGGACGAAGTTCCGCAAACAGCACAAGGGCCGCATCCACGGTGAAGCCAAGGGCGGCTTCGACCTGAACTTCGGCTCGTTCGCGCTGAAGGCTACTGAGCCCGAGCGCGTCACCGCGCGCCAGATCGAAGCGGCCCGCCGCGCGATCACCCGCCACATGAAGCGTCAGGGCCGGGTCTGGATCCGGATCTTCCCGGACGTCCCGGTGTCGTCTAAGCCGACGGAAGTCCGGATGGGTAAGGGCAAGGGCTCAATCGATTTCTGGGCGGCACGGGTCCATCCCGGCCGGATCATGTTCGAGATCGACGGCGTGAACGAAACCATCGCCCGTGAGGCCCTGCGCCTCGGCGCGATGAAGCTGCCGGTGCTGACCCGCATTGTGGCTCGCGAAGACTGGTAATCAGGTCGCGATCGTGACGATCTGGACCCTGCCGGGCGACCGGCAGGGTCCATTCTTTTCTGGCATTCCGGAAACGGGTTGCCAAACATGGCCGCAGCCTGTATGGGACGGCCTTCATTACGAAACTCCACCGGAATCAGGGTGGCCCTGGATGACAGGGGCTCTCCGGTGATGTTGAAAGGAACTGCCGTCATGGACGCGCAAGAACTGAAGTCGAAGACGCCCGACCAGCTGAAGGATCAGCTGGTTGCGCTTAAGAAGGAAGCGTTCAACCTGCGCTTCCAGCAGGCCACCGGCCAGCTCGAGAACACCGCCCGCATGCGTACCGTCCGCCGTGACGTTGCCCGCGTGAAGACGATTCTGAACCAGAAAGCGGCCGACGCCGCGGCCTCGAACTAAGGAGCCCGGTCCATGCCCAAACGCATCCTGCAAGGCCGCGTCACCAGCGACAAGAACGAACAGACCGTCACCGTCCTGGTCGAGCGTCGCCTCAAGCACCCGCTGCTGCACAAGACGGTGCGCTTCACCAAGAAATACCGCGCGCATGACGCGCAGAACCAGTTCAAGATCGGCGACATGGTTCGCATTGTCGAATGTGCGCCGATTTCGAAGACGAAACGCTGGACTGTCCTGACGGACGAAGCGGCTTCGGCCTGAAGTCCATCATCACAGATCAGAAATGATCGAAACCCTGGGGCCGCAAGCCGCGGTCCCCAAAGGTCGGGAGAAACCAAATGATCCAGATGCAGACCAATCTGGATGTTGCTGACAACTCCGGCGCTCGCCGGGTTCAGTGCATCAAGGTCCTGGGTGGTTCGCACCGTCGCTATGCGTCGGTGGGCGACATCATTGTCGTGTCCGTCAAGGAAGCCATCCCGCGGGGCCGGGTCAAGAAAGGTGACGTCCGCAAGGCCGTCGTCGTCCGCACCGCGAAAGAAGTGAACCGTGAAGACGGCACCTCGATCCGCTTCGACCGCAACGCTGCCGTCATCCTGAACAACCAGGGCGAACCGGTCGGCACCCGTATCTTCGGGCCGGTCGTGCGCGAGCTGCGGGCCAAGAACTTCATGAAGATCATCTCGCTTGCACCGGAGGTGCTGTGATGGCTGCCAAGCTGAAAAAAGGCGACAAGGTCGTCGTTCTGGCCGGCAAGGACAAGGGCAAGCAGGGTGAGATCACCGCTGTCATGCCCAAGGACAACAAGGCCATCGTGGACGGCGTGAACGTCGCGATCCGCCACACCCGCCAGTCGCAGACCAGCCAGGGCGGCCGCGTATCGAAGGCCATGCCCATCGACCTGTCGAACCTGGCGCTGATGGACAAGAACGGCAAAGCGACCCGCGTCGGCTTCCGTATGGAAGACGGCAACAAGGTCCGCTTCGCCAAGACCACCGGAGACGTGATCTGATGCTGGACGCCACCAAATACACGCCCCGTCTGCGCGGCCAGTTCCGCGACCAGATCAAGGCCGCCCTCAAGGAAGAGTTCGGCTACAAGAACGACATGCAGATCCCGCGCCTGGACAAGATCGTCCTGAACATGGGCGTCGGCGAGGCCGTCAAGGACACCAAGAAGGTCAAGCAGGCCGCCGAAGAGCTGTCGCTCATCGCCGGTCAGAAGGCTGTCATCACGCATGCCAAGAAGTCGATCGCCGGCTTCCGTGTTCGTGAGGAAATGCCGCTCGGCTGCAAGGTGACGCTCCGTGGCGACCGCATGTACGAATTCCTGGATCGCCTGATCAACATCGCGCTGCCGCGCGTCCGCGACTTCCGCGGCGTGAAGGGTTCGTCCTTCGACGGTCGTGGCAACTATGCGATGGGCCTGAAGGAGCACATCGTTTTCCCGGAGATCAACTTCGACAAGGTCGACGAAGTTCTGGGGATGGACATCATCATCTGCACCACCGCGAAGACCGACGCGGAAGCGAAGTCGCTGTTGAAGCATTTCAACATGCCGTTCACCAGCTGAGTCGCGGAGGGAAAGAAGATATGGCAAAGAAATCCATGGTCGAGCGCGAGAAGAAGCGCGAGCGTCTGGTCAAGCAGTACGCCGCCAAGCGCGCCGAACTGAACGAGATCATCCACGACCAGTCCCGCCCGATGGAAGAGCGGTTCAAGGCCACGCTGAAGCTGGCCGAACTGCCGCGCAATTCGTCGGCCACGCGTCTGCACAACCGGTGCCAACTGACCGGCCGTCCGCACGCGTATTACCGCAAACTGAAACTGTCGCGGATCATGCTGCGCGAGCTCGGCTCGCAAGGTCAGATCCCCGGCCTGGTCAAGTCCAGCTGGTAAGGGGGAACAGGGAATGATGAACGATCCTCTCGGCGATATGCTGACCCGCATCCGCAACGCTCAGATGCGCGGCAAATCGACCGTCCGCACCCCCGCCTCCAAGCTGCGTGCTTGGGTTCTGGACGTGCTGAAGAACGAAGGTTACATCCGCGGCTATGAGGAAGTGACTACCGAAGCCGGCCACAAGGAGCTGGAAATCGGGCTGAAGTACCACGATGGTTCGCCGGTCATTCGCGAACTGTCGCGCGTCTCGAAGCCGGGTCGCCGCGTCTATGCCGGTTCCAAGGAAATCCCGCAGGTCCGTCAGGGTCTGGGCGTCTCGATCGTCTCGACCCCCAAGGGCGTCATGTCGGATGCAGCGGCTCGCACTGCCAATGTCGGCGGCGAAGTCCTCTGCACCGTGTTCTAAGGAGGGCAGCAGATGTCTCGGATTGGTAAGAAGCCGGTCGAACTGCCCAAGGGCGTGACGGCCGAAGTGAAGGGTCAGACCATCGAAGTGAAAGGGCCGAAAGGCACCCGCAGCTTCACGGCGACCGACGACGTGGATGTGGCGCTGGCCGATGGTTCCGTGACGGTGACCCCGCGCGGCAACTCGAAGCGCGCGCGGCAGCAGTGGGGCATGACCCGCTCGATGGTGGAAAACCTGACGGTGGGCGTCTCGGAGGGCTTCAAGAAAGAGCTCGAGATCCAGGGCGTCGGCTACCGTGCCACGATGCAGGGCAAGACCCTGAAGCTGGCTCTGGGCTATTCGCATGACGTGAACTTCGAAACGCCGGACGGCGTGACGATCACGGCGCCGAAGCAGACCGAAATCGTTGTGGAAGGCATTGACCAGCAGCTGGTTGGTCAGATTGCCGCAAACATCCGCGAGTGGCGCCGTCCCGAGCCCTACAAGGGCAAGGGCATCCGCTACAAGGGCGAGTATGTCTTCCGCAAGGAAGGCAAGAAGAAGTAAGGGGCGCATGAAATGGCACTGAAAAAGCAAGAGCTGTTCCAGAAGCGCCGCCTGCGCGTTCGGAACAAACTGCGTGCGATGTCGAACGGCCGTCCGCGGCTGTCGGTTCATCGTTCGTCCAAGAACATCTCGGTTCAGGTCATCGACGACCTGAACGGCGTGACCCTGGCTTCTGCCAGCACGCTTGAGAAGGATCTGGGCCTCGTTGGCAAGAACAACGTCGAGGCTGCGGCCAAGATCGGTTCGACCATTGCCGAGCGGGCGAAGGCTGCTGGCATCGAGGACGTCGTCTTCGATCGCGGCGGCTTCATCTTCCACGGCAAGGTGAAGGCCCTGGCCGACGCCGCCCGTGAAGGTGGTCTGAAGTTCTGATGATGCGGGCGGCGGTCTCGCCGCCCCGATGATCCGGGGGCGTCCATATTGGGGGGCGCCCACCAGGATTGAGATTTACCGGCGCCGCGCGCGCCAAGGGAAGGAATGCCGCATGGCAGAACGTGACAACCGCCGGGGCCGCCGCGAAGAGCGCGACGAGAACCCGGAATTCCAGGATCGCCTTGTCGCGATCAACCGCGTCTCGAAGACCGTCAAGGGCGGCAAGCGCTTCGGCTTCGCTGCGCTCGTGGTCGTTGGCGACCAGCGTGGCCGTGTTGGTTTCGGCAAGGGTAAGGCCAAAGAGGTCCCCGAGGCGATCCGCAAGGCAACCGAGCAGGCCAAGCGCGGGATGGTCCGCGTGCCGCTGCGTGACGGCCGGACCCTGCACCACGACATCGAAGGTCGTCACGGTGCCGGCAAGGTCATCATGCGCACCGCCGTTCCGGGGACCGGCATCATCGCCGGCGGCCCGATGCGCGCCGTGTTCGAGATGCTGGGCGTCCAGGACGTCGTGGCCAAGTCGCAGGGTTCGCAGAACCCCTACAACATGATCCGCGCCACGCTGGACGGTCTCAAGAAGGAATCGAGCCCCCGTTCAGTCGCGCAGCGTCGTGGCAAGAAGGTGGCCGACATCCTGCCGTCGAACGAAAAGCCGGCTGACGCCGCTGTCGAAGCGTAAGGAGCAGTCCGAATGGCAACCATCGTCGTCAAGCAGATCGGCAGCCCGATCCGCCGCCCGGCCATCCAGCGCGAGACGCTGAAGGGTCTTGGCCTGAACAAGATGAACCGTACGCGCGAACTGGAGGACACTCCCTCGGTCCGCGGCATGGTCAACAAGATCCCGCATCTTGTGACCATCATCGAAGAAAAGAACTGAGCTGCCAGGCTTCGTTGAAGGCGCCCCGCGAAAGCGGGGCGTTTTGCTGTCTGGTTCAGCTGTCGTGGCAGGCATAGAGTGTGCCGCCGACAGCGACGACCGACACCACGGCTCCGGTCAGCAGCATCGGAGAGGCCGCCACCGCTGCCGCGGCACCCCCGAGCGAGGCGAGCGCGCCCGAGATGTAGCCGCCGGTCCCGCTGATGATGACCGCGCCCGATCCGTCGGGCAGGGCCTGGAGCCCGTTAATCGACCGCCGCGCGGCGGCCGAGGTCAGCGCCCCCGCTGCCGCCGTCGTCTGGTTGACGCGGGTGCAGACCGTGCCGGTGCCCGCCCGGCAGCGGCCCCAGGCATCGCGTTCGCCAAGGTCATAACCGACGACCGAATCGCCATTATCGTCGACGCGCAGGCAGAAGGGCAGGCGCTCCTCGTCGGTCAGTTCGGGCGTCAGGCTGCGCAGCACGACATAGCTGGGGCAATCGTGCCGGCCCCATTTCGTCGCCAGCAACTCGCGCCGCGAATAGGTGTCCGAGAGCTTTGCCTCGGCCTTGTCATAGCCCATGACGACATCGCGGTCGTTGATGCGGGCCGTGCAGAAGACGGGTTCTTCGGCTTGTGCGGTGAAGGGCAGGGCGATCAGGAGCGCCGTCAGCAGGTATCTCATGGGTCCGTCCGTCAGTGTCGTCAACCGATGCCTAGCAACCGTGCCGGAAGGCACAAGACAACTGACGGTGAGGCTGGCGCGGGAGATCACTTGAATGCCGCGGCCCAAGCGTGTATGGGGCCTCGGTGCCAAAGGGCACGATCCGACAACATCACGTGCCGTGGCCCCCTGTTTCGCTTCGAGGGTGCGTCCGGCGAAGGAGAAGCGACATGAAACTGCATGAAATCCGCGACAACGAAGGTGCCAACCGCGCGAAGAAGCGCGTGGCGCGTGGTCCCGGCTCGGGTAAGGGCAAGACTGCCGGCCGGGGTATCAAGGGCCAGAAGTCCCGCTCGGGCGTCGCGCTGAACGGATACGAGGGCGGCCAGATGCCGCTCTATCGCCGCCTGCCGAAGCGCGGCTTCACCAAGCCGAACGCCAAGTCGTTCGCCGTCGTGAACCTGGGCCAGATCCAGGGCTTCGTGGATGCCGGCAAGATCGATGCCTCGGCCGAGCTGACCGAGGACGCGCTGGTCGCTAGCGGCCTTGTGCGCCGCAAGCTGGACGGGATCCGTCTGCTGGCCAAGGGCGAGCTGAAGGCCGGCCTGACCATCGTCGTCACCGGCGCTTCGAAGGCGGCTGTCGAGGCGGTCGAGAAGGCCGGCGGGAAGGTCACGCTGCCCGCGGCACCCGCGGCGGCCGAATAAGCTGTTGATCGGGGCTTTCCCGCCCCATAGATAGCATCTAGGTTTTCAGGCGCCGCCGGTCCCCGCGGAAACGGGTCGGCGGCGCTGTCATGATACGGGACGGACTCATATGGCGTCAGCCGCAGAACAGATGGCCGCGAACCTCTCCTGGGGTCAACTTGGCAAGGCCACGGAACTCCGCCAGCGGATCTGGTTCACGATCGGCGTGCTGATCATGTATCGCATCGGCACCTACATCCCCGTGCCCGGCATCGACGGGGCGGCGCTGCGCAACTTCATGGATCAGGCGCAGTCTGGCATCGGCGGCATGCTGTCGATGTTCACCGGCGGCGCGCTCGGCCGCATGGGCGTCTTTGCCTTGGGCATCATGCCCTACATCTCGGCCTCGATCATCGTGCAGCTGCTGACCTCGATGGTCCCAACGCTCGAGCAGCTGAAGAAGGAAGGCGAGCAGGGCCGCAAGAAGATCAACCAGTACACCCGCTACGGAACTGTCGCACTGGCGCTGTTCCAGGCCTACGGACTGGCCCGCAGCCTTGAGGCCGGCGGACTGGCGCACGATCCCGGTCTGTTCTTCCAGGCGGCTGTCGTGATCACGCTGGTCGGCGGCACGATGTTCCTGATGTGGCTGGGCGAACAGATAACAGCGCGCGGCGTCGGCAACGGCATCTCGCTGATCATCTTCGTGGGCATCCTGGCCGAGATCCCCGCCGCGCTGGCCAGCTTCTTCCAGCAGGGCCGCACCGGCGCGATCTCGACGCCGGTGATCCTCTTCGTGATCATCATGCTGATCGCGGTCATCGCCTTCGTCGTCTTCATGGAGCGGGCGCTCCGCAAGATCCGCATCCAGTATCCGCGGCGCCAGGTCGGCATGAAGGTCTATGACGGCCAGACGAGCCACCTGCCGGTCAAGGTGAACCCGGCGGGGGTGATCCCGGCCATCTTCGCCAGTTCGCTGCTGCTGCTGCCGGTCACCATCTCGACCTTCTCGGGCAACGAGGCTGGGCCGATCATGTCGACGATCCTAGCCTATTTCGGTCCGGGGCAGCCGCTCTACCTGCTGTTCTTCGCAGGCATGGTGGTGTTCTTCACCTATTTCTACACGCAGAACGTCTCGTTCAAGACCGACGATGTGGCCGAGAACCTGAAGAACCAGGGCGGGTTCATTCCGGGCATCCGGCCCGGCAAGCGGACGCAGGATTATCTCGATTATGTCGTGAACCGGGTGCTTGTCATCGGCTCGGCCTATCTGGCGGCGGTCGTCCTGATGCCCGAGATCCTGCGCTCGCAGCTGTCGATCCCATTCTACCTGGGCGGCACGTCGGTGCTGATCGTGGTGTCGGTGACGATGGACACGATCAACCAGGTCCAGAGCCATCTGCTGGCACACCAGTACGAGGGCCTGATCGAGAAGTCCCAGCTGCGCGGCAAGCGCAAGCCCGGAACTGCAAGGCCGCGCCGCGCTCCGTCGCGCCGCTGACCGTAACGAACCGGCGCGGCCCCTGCATGGCCGCGCCGTCAAGCACAAGGCCGCGACGATGGCCAAGCGAGGGGGACAGACGCCATGACCATCAACATCATCCTGCTCGGGCCTCCGGGCGCCGGCAAGGGAACCCAGGCTAAGCGGCTGGTCGAGGATCGCGGGCTGGTCCAGCTGTCCACCGGCGACATGCTGCGCGCCGCTCGGTCGTCGGGGACCGAGATGGGCAAGCGCGTGGCCGAGGTGATGGACCGGGGCGAGCTGGTCACCGACGAGATCGTGATTGGCCTGATCCGCGAGAAATTGGCCGAGGGCGGCAAGGGCTTCATCTTTGACGGCTTCCCCCGCACGCTGGCGCAGGCCGATGCGCTGCGTGCCCTTCTGCAGGAAACCGGCCAGAAGCTGGACGCCGCCATCGAACTGAAGGTCGACGACGACGCGCTGGTTGCGCGGATCGTCAAGCGCGCGGAAGAAACGCTGGCTGCCGGTCAGCCGGTTCGGAACGATGATACGCCCGAGGTGTTCTCGGACCGCCTGCGCGAATACTACAAGAAGACGGCGCCGCTTCTGGGCTATTACTATGCCACGGGTGACCTGCGTCAGGTCGACGGCATGGCGGCCATGGATCAGGTCGCGGCCCAGATCGAGGCCCTGCTGCCGCAGGAGGGTTGACCCCAACCGCCGCGACCATTAAAGCACGGCATCTCGCAAGAGAATCACCCGGTTCGCGGGTGGACCATCGATTGGCCCGAAGGCGCAGCTTTCGGGCCTTGCGTTGTGAAAAAAGGTTCCGGCGTTACGGAACCGCAACTGAAAAGGAAAACGCGTGGCTCGTATTGCTGGCGTCAACATTCCGACCGGGAAACGCGTCCCGATCGCCCTGACCTATATCCACGGCATCGGCGACATGTTCGCCGAACAGATCTGCGAAGCGACCGGCATCGACCGCACCCGCCGCGTGAACGACCTGTCGGATGCCGAAGTTCTGGCCATTCGCGAATACATCGACGGTAACCTGACCGTCGAAGGCGACCTGCGTCGCGAAGTTCAGATGAACATCAAGCGCATGATGGACTTGGGCTCGTATCGTGGCCTGCGTCACCGTCGCGGCCTTCCGGTCCGCGGTCAGCGCACCCACACCAACGCCCGCACCCGCAAGGGCCCGGCGAAACCCATCGCCGGCAAGAAGAAGTAAGGGGGCAGCGACATGGCACGTGACAAGACCCGCATGAAGCGCAAGGAGCGCAAGAACATCGCCACCGGTGTGGCGCATGTGAACTCCAGCTTCAACAACACCAAGATCCTGATCTCGGACGTTCAGGGCAACGCGATCTCGTGGTCGTCGGCCGGCACGATGGGCTTCAAGGGTTCGCGCAAGTCGACGCCCTACGCCGCCCAGATGGCTGCCGAGGATGCGGCCCGCAAGGCCCAGGAACACGGCGTCCGCACCATCGACGTTGAGGTTCAGGGACCCGGTTCGGGCCGCGAATCGGCCCTGCGCGCGCTGGCTGCCGCCGGCTTCAACATCACGGCGATCCGTGACGTGACGCCGATCGCCCACAACGGCTGCCGCCCGCCGAAGCGCCGCCGCGTCTGATCCTGGATCATCATTGACCGGTCCGCGCGGGGCTTTCGCGCGGGCCGGACTTTCGCATTTCACCTCGGGCGTTTCCGGCCACGGTCATGGGTCGGAGACAGGTATGGAGGAAAATCCATGATCCACAAGAATTGGGCCGAACTGATCAAGCCGACTCAGCTGGTCGTCAAGCCGGGTGCGGATGCGACCCGCACCGCGACGCTGGTCGCAGAGCCGCTGGAGCGGGGTTTCGGCCTGACCCTGGGCAACGCGCTTCGCCGCGTCCTGATGTCGTCGCTACAGGGCGGTGCCATCACGGCCGTCCAGATCGACAACGTCCTGCACGAGTTCAGCAGCGTCGCCGGCGTCCGCGAGGACGTGACCGATATCGTGCTGAACCTCAAGGGTGTCACCCTGAAGATGGATGTCGAGGGGCCCAAGCGCCTGACGCTCTCGGCCAAGGGGCCGGGCGAGGTCAAGGCCAGCGACATTCAGGAAACGGCCGGCATCACGGTGCTGAACCGCGATCACGTCATCTGCCACTTGGATGACGGCGCCGAACTGAACATGGAATTGACCGTCCAGACGGGCAAGGGCTATGTCGCCGCTGACAAGAACCGCCCCGAGGACGCCCCCATTGGCCTGATCCCGATCGACGCGATCTTCTCGCCGGTCAAGCGCGTCAGCTACGAGGTCCAGCCCACCCGTGAGGGGCAGGTTCTGGACTATGACAAGCTGACCATGAAGATCGAGACGGATGGTTCGCTGACCCCCGAGGACGCCGTGGCTTATGCCGCGCGCATCGTTCAGGATCAGTTGTCGGTCTTTGTCAACTTCGACGAACCAGAATCGGCAACGCGCCAGGACAGCGACGATGGGCTGGAATTCGACCCGCGCCTGCTCAAGAAGGTCGACGAGCTGGAGTTGTCGGTCCGCTCGGCGAACTGCCTGAAGAACGACAACATCGTCTATATCGGCGACCTGATCCAGAAGACCGAAGCCGAAATGCTGCGGACCCCGAACTTCGGCCGCAAGTCCCTGAACGAGATCAAGGAAGTGCTGTCGGGCATGGGCCTGCACCTGGGCATGGACGTCGTCGATTGGCCGCCGGAAAACATCGAGGACCTGGCCAAGCGTTTCGACGACCAGTTCTGAGACCTCGGCGGGGGTCACCCCGCCGCAATTGGGCATCCCGCCCCAAGGAGAGCGGCCCGCACGCATGGGCTGCCGGACAAAGCAAAAGACGTCATAGGAGATCATCATGCGTCACGCCCGTGGCTATCGCCGCCTCAACCGCACCCACGAACACCGCAAGGCGCTGTTTGCCAACATGGCCGGCTCATTGATCGAGCACGAGCAGATCAAGACCACGCTGCCGAAGGCCAAGGAACTGCGCCCGATCGTCGAAAAGCTGATCACGCTGGCCAAGCGTGGCGATCTGCACGCCCGTCGTCAGGCCGATTCGCAACTGAAGCAGGACATGCACGTGGCCAAGCTGTTCGACGTGCTGGGCGAGCGTTACAAGGATCGCCAAGGCGGTTACGTCCGCATCCTGAAGGCTGGATTCCGCTATGGCGACATGGCGCCGATGGCGATCATCGAACTGGTTGATCGCGATACCTCTGCCAAAGGCGCCGCCGACCGCGCCCGTCTGGAAGCCGAGTTCGCCGCCGAAGACTGATTGCGGCACATCGAACACTGATGCCCCGCCGCGAGCCGTCGCGACGGGGCTTTTTCTTGGGCAGATCCCTGTTGACGTTGCGGAATGTTGGCCGAGAAAGCTATCGCAGGCTTTGCACAGACTGTAGTGTCGTCTTACAATTGTTCACAGGCCAGCCTAGGCTGATGGTCTAAGTTTTTTTGAAACGTGCTGTTGTTGTTAACTTTTATGAAATGATATGAGGGCAAAGCTGCAAGTGATGCCCCTCTCAACCTTTATCAGTTGTCTCCATCGCCCATGTCTTCTCGTGCAGATATAAACGCCGGACTGCGGAAGCTGGGCAAGATTGCCCTGTCCGGGTATTTCGTCGGCCTGCACATCCGCTTTGCAGCCCCCCTGATGCAGTTCCAGACCTATGCCGAGGACTGGGCCGAGTTCTACTCGCAGAATGGCTATGCGCTGCGCGACCCCACCATTGCCTGGGGCTTTTCGACGACCGGCGCCTGCCGATGGTCGGCGCTGCCAATCCCGGATCCCTTCGACATTCTTAAGGACGCCGCAGATCACGGCCTGATCTTCGGTCTGACCGTGTCGCACGGGCCGATCGCATCACGCACAATCGCCTCTTTCGCCCGTCCCGATCGAGAGTTCACGGATGCCGAGATCCAAGAGATCTCGACGACGGTATGGCGGCTCCACGAAATAACAGAGCCGCCTGCGAGCCTGACGAAGGCTCAGAAAGAAGCCCTTCGTTGCATCGCAGAGGGCGATCGCCACGCAGCAGCGGCTGCCAAGCTTGGCATTACTGAAAGCGCCTTCAAGGCACGGCTGATCTCGGTCCGAGAGCGTTTGAACGCCAGGACGACGGCCGAAGCGCTTCAGAGAGCCAAGGAATACCGTCTGTTGTAGGTCGCCGGGGTAGAGCGAGGCACGGAGGGGGACCTCATACCCCAGGAGCATCACATGCAGATTACCACCCTCTCTTTTTCCAATTTACACAACCATGGCGAGTTATTCGCAAACCTCTTTCGCGCGCGAAAACAGAGCTTCATTGTCCAGAAGAACTGGGATCTTCCCGAAGCCGAGGACATGGAGTTCGACCAGTACGACACGCCCCAAAGTCGCTGGATCGCGATCCACGACATGGGCGAGGTTCTGGCGGGTATCCGCCTGACGCCGACCACGGCGCGCTGCGGCATCTATTCCTACATGATCCGCGATGCGCAGGAAGGCATTCTGGGCGGGTCGATCCCGCAGGATCTGCTGTTCGACAAGGCTCCGGTCGATCAGCATGTCTGGGAATGTTCGCGGGTGTTCGTCAGCCACTCGATCCCGCAGATGTATCGCCGGAAGGTGCACTTCAAGATGGTCGAGGCGATGACCGGATCGGCCCGCGACATGGGCGCCACCCGGCTGATCGCGCTGACTGGCGCCAACTGGCCGCGCTGGTACGGGCGCTGTGGGCTGACCGCCAAGGCGCTTGGCCCCGAGCTGTGGATCGATGATGGCGCTTTCCAGTGCGTGTCAATCGACCTGACCGCGAAGATGCACTGAGAGGCAGATCGCCCCTGTTGCCGGTGCCGGGTCCGTCCTAGATTGGAAACGTCATGGCGGATCTTTTCGATACAGCTTCAGAATCCGGACCTCCGCGCAAGGCGGAGGTCAGGCCCTTGGCGGACCGCATTCGTCCGGCCAGGCTGTCGGACGTCATCGGTCAGGCACGCGTTCTAGGCCCTGACGGACCCTTGGGAAGCATGCTGGCGGCGGGCAGCCTGTCATCGCTGATCCTATGGGGGCCGCCGGGGGTGGGCAAGACCACCATCGCCCGGCTTCTTGCCGACGAAAGCGATCTGGCGTTTGTTCAGATCAGCGCCATCTTCACCGGCGTCCCCGACCTGCGCAAGGTCTTCGAGGCGGCGAAGCTGCGCCGGCAGCAGGGACGCGCGACTCTGCTGTTCGTGGACGAGATCCATCGCTTCAACAAGGCGCAGCAGGACAGCTTCCTGCCGCACATGGAGGATGGGACGATCCTGCTGGTCGGTGCGACCACGGAAAACCCCTCGTTCGAGCTGAACGCCGCCGTGATGTCGCGCGCGCAGGTGATCGTTCTGGAGCGCCTTTCGCTGGCCGACCTGGAGCTGCTGGCGCAGCGGGCCGAACGTGAACTGGGCCGCAAGCTGCCCCTGACGGCCGAGGCGCGCGAGGCGCTGCTGGAGATGGCCGACGGCGATGGCCGCGCTTGCCTGAACCTGATCGAACAGGTGGCCGCCTGGAAGACTGACGCCAAGGTCGACCCGGACGCGCTGGCACAGCGGCTGATGAAGCGGGCCGCGAAATACGATAAGTCGGGTGACGAGCACTACAACCTGATCTCGGCGCTGCACAAGTCGGTGCGCGGCAGCGATCCGGATGCGGCGCTTTACTGGCTGGCGCGCATGCTGGAAGGCGGCGAGGATCCGCGCTATCTGGCGCGGCGTATTACGCGCATGGCGATCGAGGATATCGGCCTGGCCGATCCGGCGGCCGCCCGGCATTGCCTTGATGCCTGGGCGCTTTACGAGCGGCTTGGCAGCCCGGAGGGCGAGTTGGCGTTGGGGCAGGCGGTGATCTATCTGGCGCTGGCGCCGAAGTCGAATGCCGGCTACGCGGCCTATAAGGGCGCACGGGCCGAGGCCCGGCGGACCGGCAGCCTGATGCCACCCGCTCATATCCTGAACGCGCCAACGAAAATGATGAAGGACCAGGGCTATGGGGCCGGCTATGCCTATGACCACGACGCCGAGGACGGCTTCAGCGGCCAAAACTATTTTCCCGACGGGCTGAAGCGTCCTGTCCTCTATACCCCGGTCGAGCGGGGCTTCGAGCGGGAGCTGAAGCGCCGGCTGGACTGGTTCGTCAGCCAGCGTCTGAAGCGCGGCGGTTGACTTTGCGCCGCCAACGGCACAGGAGCAGCCCATGATGAACCCATTCCTTCAGGTCGCCATCGGCGGCGCGGCGGGCGCGACGGCACGTTATGCCGTCTATCGCGCCATCACCTGGCACGGTCCCGCCTTTCCCGTCGCCACCGGCGTCGTCAACGTGCTGGGCAGCTTCGCCATGGGCGTGCTGGCCGTGGCCGTGGCCATGCGGCTTGGCGATCACTATGCACCGCTTCTGCTGACCGGGGTCCTGGGCGGGTTCACGACGTTTTCGGCCTTTTCGCTGGACGCGCTGACGCTGTGGGAACGCGGGCAGGTCTGGGGGATGGCGACCTACGTGCTGGCGTCGGTGGTGCTATCGCTGGCGGCGGTCGTCGCGGGGCTGGCGCTTGGACGGGGGATCTGGGCATGAGCGGCGTTCAGACGATCACCGTGGGCCAGGACGAGGGCGAGATGCGCCTGGACCGCTGGCTGAAGAAGCGGTTTCCGCAGCTGTCCCAGGGCGCGGTCGAGAAGATGTGCCGCACAGGCCAGCTGCGGGTCGATGGCGGCCGCGTCAAGGCCGCCACCCGGATCGAGCCGGGGCAGGAGGTGCGCGTCCCGCCGCTGCCCGACGCGCAGCCCGTCCCGGCCAAGCCTCGCCCGATCGGGCCGCGTCTGACCGACAGCGATGCGCAGATGATCCAGTCCGCGGTCCTGTGGAAGGACGAACACATCATCGCGCTGAACAAGCCGCCGGGCCTTCCAAGCCAGGGCGGCAGCGGCTTGGGCGGTCGCCACGTCGATGGCCTGACCGAGGCGCTGATGTTCGGCTTCAAGGACCGGCCCAAGCTGGTGCACCGGCTGGACAAGGACACCTCCGGCGTCCTGCTTCTGGCGCGCACCGACCGCGTGGCGCGGGCGCTGTCCGAGGCGTTCCGGTCACGCACCACACGCAAGATCTATTGGGCGGCGGTGGCGGGCGTGCCGCATCCGCGGATGGGCACCGTCCGCTATGGCCTGGTCAAGGGTGGCGGCGGGCGCGGCGACAACGAAAAGATGATCGCCGTCCATCCGCGCGACATCGACACCACCGAAGGCGCCAAGCGCGCGACGACGGATTATGCCGTTCTGGATGCGCTGGCGACGCGGGCCAGCTGGTGCGCGCTGGTGCCCATCACCGGGCGGACCCACCAGCTGCGCGCCCACATGGCCGAACTGGGCCACCCGATCGTCGGCGACGGCAAGTATGGCGGCTCGGGGCAGGAAAATCTGGGCGACGGCTGGGGCGCGCAACTGGGCGGAGAGATCAGCAAGAAGCTGCACCTGCACGCCCGCAGCCTGTCCTTCGACCACCCGATCACCAAGAAGCGCGTGACGCTGACGGCGCCCTTGCCCGAGCACATGCAGCGGACGTGGAAATTGCTCGGCTGGCACGAGAACGACGTCCCCGACGACCCGTTCGCGGAGGCCGAATGAGGCTGGTCGTCTTCGACGTCGACGGCACGCTGGTCGACAGCCAGGATCACATCCACCACGCCATGAGCTTCGCCTTCGAGGAGGCCGGGCTGACGCCGCTGCCCAAGGCGCGGGTGCTGACCATCGTCGGCCTGTCGCTGCCCGTCGCCGTCGCCGAGCTGGCGCCCGAGGCGGATGTCCAGACGCAGGCGCGGATCGTGGCCGGCTACAAGGACAGCTTCATGCGCGCCCGGCTGGAACGGGCGGCGCCGCTTTATCCGGGCGCGATGGAGTGCCTTGACCGGCTGGCGGCGCGGGACGACCTGCTGCTGGCGGTCGCCACCGGCAAGTCCCGGCGCGGCCTGGACGCGATGATCGCGGCGCATGGCCTGCAGGGCAGGTTCATCAGCCTGCAGACGGCGGACGGCCACCCGTCGAAGCCGCACCCCTCGATGCTGCTGGCCGCGCTGGCCGAGACGGGGGCCGAGGCGTCGCGGTCGGTGATGGTGGGCGATACCAGCTTCGACATGCTGATGGCCCGTGCGGCGGGCCTGCAGGGCTTTGGCGTCAGCTGGGGTTATCACCCGGTTACGGCGTTGACCGATGCCGGCGCTGCGCGGGTCGCCTGCGATTTCGACACACTGACCCGGACAATCGAGGAGTGGGCCGAATGAGCGAATGGAAGGCGCGCAGGTTCTGGACGCGGGTCGACACCAGCGCCACCGACGGCGGTTACGAGATCCTGCTGGACGACCGCGTGCTGCGGACGCCCGGCAAGCTGCCATTGGTGCTGCCGACCGCGCCCCTGGCGCAGGCGATCGCCGCCGAATGGGATGCGCAGTCGCAGGAAATCCTGCCACACACGATGCCGCTGACGCGGTCGGCAAACTCGGCGGTCGAGAAGGTCCTGCCGCAGGTCGAGGGCGTGGTCGACATGCTGGCCGAATATGGCGGGACAGACCTTCTGTGCTATCGCGCACCCGAACCCGCCGAACTGGTCGAACGACAGGCGGCCGAGTGGGACCCGCTTCTGGATTGGGCGAATGACCAGATGAGGGCCATCCTGCGCGTCACGACGGGCCTCATCCCGGTCGAGCAGGACCCAGCCGCCGTCGCGCGGCTTCGGTCGGAAGTGGCGGCCCTGGATCTCTGGGGGCTGACGGCGCTGCACGATCTGGTGACCATTCCCGGCTCTCTGGTCTTGGGGCTGGCGGTCATCCGCGGCCGGCTGACCGCGGCCGAGGCGCATCGCCTGTCTCGGATCGACGAGGATTTCCAGATTGAACGCTGGGGCGCCGATGAGGAAGCGGCCGAGGCGGCCGAGGAACGGCGCCTGTCCATGGAATGGGCAGAGAAGCTTTGGCAGCTGTCCCGCATGGGTTGAATGCGTCAGCCGGGCGTGACGCGGTTCTTGACGGGGCGGTTTGTATCGGCACAATGTCGCCTATTAGGACGGCAATCTGCAGGCTGTGCTATGACGACAAGGGCCGTTCACGGTCCGCATCGCCTTCGGGCCACGCGCGACGGCCCGGACGCTCCAACACAGAGGTAACAATGAAAAAATCGGTTTTCCTGGGAACGGTGGCCGCGGCGACGATGATCGCCGGTATGGGCCTTGCCCAAGAGGGTTCGACCCTGGCCCAGGTCAAGGAACGTGACGAGTTGAACTGCGGCGTGAACACGGGCCTTGTGGGCTTCGCCGCGCCGGACGCCAGCGGCAACTGGACGGGTTTCGACGTGGCCTATTGCCGCGCCCTGGCCGCTGCCGTGCTGGGCGACCCGAACAAGGTGCGCTTCGTGCCGACCACCGGCCAGACCCGCTTCACGGCGCTGAGCTCGGGCGAGGTGGACGTGCTGGCCCGCAACTCGACCTGGACATTCTCTCGCGATACGGACCTTGCGCTGGATTTCGTGGGCGTGAACTACTACGACGGCCAGGGCTTCATGGTCCGCAAGGACTTGGGTGTGACCTCGGCCAAGGAACTGGACGGGGCGACGATCTGCATACAGACCGGCACTACGACCGAGCTGAACCTGGCCGACTATTTCCGCGCCAACAACATGAGCTACACGCCCGTCAATATCGACAGCAATGCCGAGGGCGAACAGCAGTACATGGCCGGCGCCTGCGATGCCTACACCACCGATGCCTCGGGCTTGGCGGCAACGCGGGCGGCATTCGCTGACCCGGAAAACCACATTATCCTGCCCGAGATCATCTCGAAGGAACCACTTGGGCCGGCCGTGCGCCACGGCGACAACAACTGGGGCGACATCGCCCGCTGGACGCTGAACGCGCTGATCGCGGCCGAGGAATACGGCGTCACCTCGCGCAACATCGAGGAACTTGTCCGGTCGTCGAACAACCCCGAGGTCCAGCGCCTTCTGGGCGTGTCGGATGAACTGGGCGCGATGATCGGCCTTGACGCCGAATGGGCGCGCCGCGCTATCCTGGCCAATGGCAACTATGGCGAGATCTTCGCGGCCAACATCGGCGAACAGACCCCGATCGGCCTGGCCCGCGGGCTGAACGCGCAATGGACGCAGGGCGGCCTGCTCTACGCGCAGCCGTTCCGCTGATCCCGACGAGCCGCGGGCCGAACCGGCCCGCGGCTGTCCTGCAACGATGAACCTGCCCGCGAAAAACGGCGACAAGCCGATGGCAGGCGACAGGGGTAAATGATGATGACGGACGTCTCGGTGCCGGCGAACCCGCCGTTCCGGCTGAGCATGCTGATCCATGACCGACGATATCGGTCGCTGACCTTCCAGGTAATCGTGTTCATCCTGGTGATGGCGCTGTTCTGGTGGCTGATCAACAACACGCTGCAGAACCTGGCCCTGCTAGGAAAAAGCTTCGATTTCGGCTTCCTGTTCCAGCGCGCGGGCTACGACATCCCGCAGACGCCGATCCCCTACACCGCCGACGACACGCATCTGCGCGCGGCCGTCGTGGGTCTGCTGAACACGCTGATCGTCGCCGTCCTGGGCTGCATCTCGGCGACGGTGCTGGGGGTGATCGTCGGCGTGGCGCGGCTGTCGAAGAACTGGCTGTTTGCGCGGCTGATGACCGTCTTTGTCGAGATCTTCCGTAACATGCCGCTGCTGCTGTGGATCCTGATCATCTATGCGATCTTCACCGAGATCCTGCCGCCGCCCAACGCCTATCGCGGCGAAGACCCGGCCTGGTCGATGATCCTGTTCGACAACGTGGCGCTGACCAACCGCTATACCTCGATCCCGACACTGGGGATGACGAACGACCCGGGCAGCCTGGACTTGGGCGCGCGGATCACGTTCAACTGGGCGACCATCGCCTTTATCGTGGTGCTGGTGGGCGGCTGGTTCGCGCGTCGGGCGATCCGCAACCATGCGCAGTCGGTCCAGGACCGGACGGGCGAACGGCCGACGACCTGGTGGAAGACGCTCGCGGTGATGGTGCTGCCGTCGCTGTTCCTGATCTGGTATTTCGGCCTGCACCTGGAACCGCCCAGTCTTCAGGGCTTCAACTTCTCGGGCGGTCTGAACGTCTCGAACGGGCTTGTCGCGCTGTGGCTGGCGCTGACGCTCTATACCGCCGCCTTCATCGCCGAGATCGTGCGCGCTGGCATTCTGGCCGTCAGCCGCGGCCAGTCCGAGGCCGCCTTCGCCCTGGGCCTGCGTCCGAACCGCACAATGAGCCTGGTGATCCTGCCGCAGGCGCTGCGGGTGATCATCCCGCCGCTGATCTCGCAATACCTGAACCTGACCAAGAACAGCTCGCTTGCGATTGCCGTGGGTTACATGGACCTGCGGGGCACTCTTGGCGGCACGACGCTGAACCAGACGGGCCGGGAACTCGAGGCGATCGTGCTGATGATGCTGACCTATTTGGCGCTCAGCCTGATCATCTCGGCCGGGATGAACGTCTTCAACGCCAGCGTCAAACTGAAGGAGCGGTGAGATGAGCGACACCCACGCCCAGACCGTCCCCTTCGTCCGCGACACGATGCTGCCCGCCGCCTCGCCGCCCGACCGGCAATCGGGGGCGATCCGCTGGCTGCGCGAGAACCTGTTCTCGGGGCCGGTGAACACCGTCCTGACGATCCTCGGGGCGCTGATCATCTGGTTCCTGGTCGCGACCTTCTGGGACTGGTTCGCGCATTCCGTCTGGAATGCCTCCAGCCTGTCCGAATGCCGCGAGATTATTGCCGCCACCTGGGGAGAGGGCGCGCGCGGCGCCTGCTTCGCCGTCATCCGAGAACGCTGGAACCAGTACGTTTTCGGCTTCTACCCGCCCGAACTTTACTGGCGCCCGACGATGACCTTCGGCCTGCTGATGGTCGCGCTGGCGCCGGTGCTGTTCGGCGCGTCGCTGACGATCCGCCGGGTGGTGCTGGGCATCACTGCCATCGTCACGCTGGCCGCGATGATGTGGCTGGGCGTTCCGGCCGGTTGGCTGGCCTTCACCGCCGTCGTCCTGGCCTTCGGCTTCCTCGCGTCCGAGCGCAACATCGCTTGGCTTCTTCCGTTCTCGATCGTCTATCCGCTGCTCGGGGTCTGGTTTCTCTGGGGCGGGACGCTTTGGGGGCCGATCTTCGTGCTGGCGGGGCCTGTGCTGGGCTGGCTGGCCTGGCGGCTGCTGGGCAGCCGGGCGCCGATGCTGGGCGTGGTCGTGGCGGCGCTGGTCACCATCCTCTTCTGGCTGTTCCTGGCCGGTGATGCGGCGACCGACGCGCAAGGGCTGGTCCCGCTGGCTATCGAGCCGGTGCGGTCCGACCGCTTCGGGGGCTTTCTTCTGTCGCTAACCATCGGCGTGGCGGGCATCGCGCTGTCGCTGCCGCTTGGCATCGTGCTGGCCCTGGCACGGCGGTCGGACATGTTCCTGATCAAGTCACTGGCCGTCATGTTCATCGAGTTCATCCGCGGTGTGCCGCTGATCGCGCTGCTGTTCGTGGCATCGCTGCTGCTGAACTATTTCTTGCCGCCGGGCACCAGCTTCGACATCATCTTGCGCGTCATCATCATGGTGACGATCTTCGCCGCCGCCTACATGGCCGAGGTGATCCGCGGCGGGCTTGCCGCCCTGCCCAAGGGCCAGTACGAGGCCGCCGACGCGCTCGGCCTAGACTACTGGAAGGCGCAGCGGCTGATCGTGTTGCCGCAGGCGCTGAAGATCAGCATTCCGGGCATCGTGTCGACCTTCATCGGCATGTTCAAGGACACGACACTGGTGACCTTTGTCGGCCTCTACGACCCGCTGAAGTCGATGTCGGACGCCGTGCGCGCCAATATCGCCTGGAAGGGCATCTACTGGGAGCCGTTCATCTTCGTCGGCGCCATCTTCTTTCTCATCTGCTTCGGCATGTCGCGATACTCGATGTATCTGGAACGCCGGCTGCAGCGCGACCACAGGTAGGACCCGATGAGCGAACGGACAACGCGCCAACAGATGACGATCAGCGACGAGGTCGCCATCGACATCCGCAACATGAACAAGTGGTACGGCAGCTTCCACGTGCTGCGCGACATCGACCTGACGGTCCATCGCGGCGAACGGATCGTCATCGCCGGACCTTCAGGTTCGGGCAAGTCCACCCTGATCCGCTGCATCAACCGGCTGGAAGAGCACCAGTCGGGCCACATTGTTGTGGACGGGGTGGAGCTGACCAACGACATCAAGAACATCGACAAGGTGCGGTCGGAAGTCGGCATGGTGTTCCAGCACTTCAACCTGTTCCCGCACCTGACGGTGCTGGAGAACTGCACGCTGGCGCCGATCTGGGTCCGCAAGATCCCGCGCAAGCAGGCCGAGGCGACGGCGCGTCGGTTCTTGGAGAAGGTCAAGATCCCCGAACAGGCCGACAAGTATCCGGGCCAGCTGTCGGGCGGTCAGCAGCAGCGGGTGGCGATCGCCCGTTCGCTTTGCATGCAGCCCAAGATCATGCTCTTCGACGAGCCGACCAGCGCGCTTGACCCCGAGATGATCAAGGAGGTCCTGGACACGATGATCGAGCTGGCCGAGGAGGGGATGACGATGATCTGCGTTACTCACGAGATGGGCTTTGCGCAGGCCGTCGCGAACCGGGTGATCTTCATGGACCAGGGCCAGATCGTCGAGCAGAACAGTCCGACCGAGTTCTTCAACAACCCCAAGTCCGAACGGACCAAGCTGTTCCTCAGCCAGATCCTGGGGCACTGAGCGGTCAAGGCCAGACTGAAGCAGCGTGCGCAGGTTCCTGCCGCGCTGCCAGCCGTGGCAATGCTTCTTTCCCGTCAGTGCTCACTGGCTGACAAAATCCAGCTCGGCCGCCAGGCGAAGCGGCGGCGAAGTCACACCGCCGCACTTGGAAGCCTGTGGCGGCGTCCACGATTGAACTGCAAAACCGCCGCCCTTCGGCGTTCCGCGGGCGTAGGACACCGCAGGCTGGGGCTGTCCGCTGGAATGGACAGGCCGGGTGGATCAGTTGCGCCCGTCGAAGCGGATGAAATCCTTGACGCTGCCCTGTCGGGGCTGCACCTCGCGCCAATCGTCGATCTGGAAATCGACGACCAGGGTCGCGGCAGTCGGATAGCGGCGGAACTCCGGATCGACCGGCGGGTGGGCCGGCAGCAGTGCCGCGAGTTCCGAAATGCCGGGGTTGTGGCCCAGCATCATGACCGTGGGCTGCGTTGCGGTCTTCAGCACCGCCAGCATCCGGTCGGGCCCCGCCTGATAGAGCGATGGCTCGATCCGGACCGAGGGGCGGACTTCCAGCGGTGCGCCGGCGATCACCGACCAGGTCTCCCGCGTGCGCGCCGAGGAGGAGCACAGCACCTCCTCGGGTTCATAGCCGCGGCTGGCCATCCAGTCGCCAAGCGCGCGGGCGGACCGGCGACCGCGGTCATTCAGCGGCCGGTCGTGATCGTCTAGTGTCGGATCGTCCCAGGCCGACTTGGCGTGGCGGGTCAGGATCAGGCGTCTGTAGCCATGTGGGGTCATCGCGGGCTGCCTTTCGTGCCACCGGTCCGCGCAGCCTGCCACAGCAATCGCCCGGCCTGCAAGCCGGTCAGAGGCCGGTATCGCCCTGGCGCAGCCCGCGCGGCTTGACCCGCGGTTCGGTGGTGCGGATCAGCGAACCTGCGCCATGTTCGGTGAACAGCTCCAGCAGGCAGGCATTCGGCACGCGCCCGTCCAGGATCACCACGGCCCGCACCCCGTCCTCGAGCGCCTTGAGCGCCGTTTCGGTCTTGGGAATCATGCCCCCCGCGATCTGGCCGTCAGCGATCATGGCACGAACCTGATCGGGGTGGAGCGCGGTCACGACCTCTCCGCTGGCGTCCTTGACGCCCGACACGTCGGTCAAGAGCAGCAGCCGGTCTGCCTGCAGCGCGCCGGCGATGGCGCCGGCGGCTGTGTCGCCGTTGACGTTGAAGGTCTCGTTATCCTCCATCCCCGTGGCGACGGGGGCGATGACCGGGATCATGCCGGCGCCATAGAGGTCGCGGATGATCTGGACGTTCATCTCGACCGGGCGGCCGACGAAGCCAAGCTCGGGGTCGTCGACCTCGCAGACCATCATGTCGTCGTCCTTGCCCGAGATGCCGACCGCACGACCGCCCGCATCGTTGATGGCCTGGACGATGCGCTTGTTGACCAGGCCCGACAGGACCATCTCGACCACTTCGACGGTTTCCTTGGTGGTCACGCGCTTGCCGCGCACGAAGCGGCTTTCGATTCCCAATCGGTCCAGCAGGTCGTTGATCATCGGTCCGCCGCCGTGGCAGACGACCGGGTTCATGCCGACCTGCTTCATCAGCACGATGTCGCGGGCGAATTCGGCCATGGCGTCGTCGTCACCCATCGCATTGCCGCCGAACTTGACCACGACGACCGCGCCCGAATAACGCTGAAGGTAGGGCAGGGCCTCGGAAAGGGTGCGGGCGGTGGCGATCCAGTCACGATTCATGTTCTGTGTTCTCATCCTGAAGGTCCCTGGCTGACGGGGCGGACCCTAGGGCGCATGGGCCGATCAGTCCAGCCCGGCGATGATCGTGCGCAGCGTAGCGATGCCGTGGCCCTTCTCGGACGAGGTAACCACGATTTCTGGATAGGCGGCAGGATGCTTCTGCAGCGCCTCCTCGACCTGGGCCAGGACCGGCTTGATGGCGTTCGGGCCCAGCTTGTCGGTCTTGGTCATGACCACCTGGAAGGGCACGGCCGAGCGGTCCAGCAGGGTCATGATCTCGTGGTCGACATCCTTCACGCCGTGTCGCGAGTCGATCAGGCAGAAGGCGCGACGGAGCGTCTGCCGACCCGCCAAATAGTTCTTCAGCAGCGCCTGCCACTTGGCGACCACCGCAACCGGCGCTTTGGCAAAGCCATAGCCGGGCAGGTCGACTAGATAGGCCTGCTGCCCCAGAGTGAAATAGTTGATTTCTTGCGTGCGGCCGGGGGTGTTCGACGCGCGCGCGATGCCCTTGCGGCCGGTGAGCGCGTTGATCAGGCTGGACTTGCCGACATTGCTGCGTCCGGCGAAGCAGACCTCGGGGCGGTCGGCGGCGGGCAGGCCGTTCATGGCGACGACGCCCTTGAGGAAATCGACCGGACCCGCGAACAGCAGACGCGCGGCCTCGGCCGCGGCGGGATCGGGTTCGGGGGCGACGGGGAAGGCGACTTTCATGCGGCGACCTGATCCTGAAGGCGGATCTGGCCGCCGGTGACGACCTCGGCGAAGACGCCGAAATCCGTGTGGCCGTAAAGGCGGTCTAGCGTCGCGACCATGTCGATGTCACGCTGTCCGCTGGCGGTGTCCGCGCTGGTGGCATCGCAGCGGCCGACATGGGCGCTGATGCGCAGCTCGACATTTCCGATCCGGATGACATGGCCGATCAGGTTGCGTTCGGCAAAGGGCGGCCAGCCGTCGACCCACAGGTTGCCGCGCCAGCGGTGGATACCGAATGTCTGCCCCGCACGGGCTTCCAGATCGGCAAGGCTGGTCAGCGACAGGATCGAGATCCACGGCCATTTCTGGTCCGTCCAAATGGCTGCGCCGCGGACCAGCCGCGTCGGCGGGGGCAGGTCCTGCGGCCAGAGCGGCCGCAGCCAGTCGATCAGACGGTGTCCGTCGGTTTCGGGATCGACCGCGATCTCTCCGTGGCTCGGGTGCGACAGATGCAGCCGGCCATCCCGCCAGCCGCCCTGGATCGCCTGCAGGTCAAGGCAGGCGACGCCGCGCAGGAAGCAGGACTTGGGCAGCCAGCGGTCGGGTTGCCCGCCGGTCTGGCTAGCGATCGCATGACGCTCTCCTCCCTCAGTGAGGATCGCCCATTCGCGGTCGCCAGGCAGGCGGCGGGCCGCCTGCAGGGTGACACTGTCCAGCCCCTCTCCGCCGACCGACTTGATCGGATGGCGGCGGATCAGGGCCAGCCGCGCGGTCACTTGCCGCCCGCGCGCCGACGGGCGGGCAGCGAGGACCTGATGTTGCCGAAGAGATCAGGACGGTGACCGTGCATCGACATGATCGTGTACTGCTGGATGATCGTGATCACGTTGTTGGTGATCCAGTACAGCACCAGACCCGAGGCAAAGCCGCCCAGCATGAACATGAAGATCCACGGCATCCAGGCGAAGATCATCTTCTGAGCCGGATCGGTCGGCGCCGGGTTCAGGCGCTGCTGCATCCACATGCTGATCCCCAGCAGGATCGCCAGCGCCGGCAGCGACAGCGAGTGCAGCAGCGTTCCCTGCGCCGGTGCCGCATAGGGCAGCAGGCCGAACAGGTTCAGCAGGCTGGACGGATCTGGCGCGGACAGGTCATGGATCCAGCCGATCCAGGGCGCGTGACGCAGTTCGATCGTGACGAAGATCACCTTGTAGAGCGAGAAGAAGATCGGGATCTGCAGCAGGATCGGCAGGCAGCCGGCGGCCGGGTTCACCTTTTCACGCTTGTAGAGCTCCATGACCTCTTTCTGGAACTTCATGCGGTCGTCGCCGGTGCGGTTCTTGATCTCCTCCATCTGCGGCTGCAGTTCCTTCATCTTCGCCATCGAGATGTAGGATTTGCGCGCCAAGGGGAAGACCAGCGTCTTCAGCACGAAGGTCAGCGCGATGATCGCCCAGCCCATGTTGCCGATGATGCCGTGCAGCCAGTGCAGCAGGCGGAAGATGGGCTTGGTCAGGAAGTAGAACCAGCCCCAGTCGATGGCATCGACGAAACGCTCGATGCCGGGGGATTCCTCGTAGGCGTCCAGAACCTCCCAGACCTTGGCTCCGGCGAAGAGATAGCTGTCGGCGGTCAGCTGTGTGCCCGGCTGCACGGTCTGCATCGGGAAGCGGGCCTCGGTCTGGTAGATGTCGGCGCCGTCGGCGTATTTTACTACGGCGGTGAAGGCCTGGCCCGGGGCGGGCGCCAGGGTCGTCATCCAGTACTTGTCGGTGAAGCCGATCCAGCCGTTCGAGTCGACGTCAAACACCTCGGCCCGGCCCTCGCGCGCGACGGGGTCGAGTTCGGCGATGTCGCCATAGTCCATCTCGATCAGGGTGCCGTCTTCCATGCCCACGACGCCTTCGTGCAGCACGAAGTAGTTCTGCGTGTCCGGGCGTCCGTGGCGCGCGATGATGCCGTAGGGCGCGGCCTGGAACGCGGTGTCACCGTCGTTCTGGATGCTCTGCGACACGGTGAACAGATAGTTGTCGTCCAGCTGGAAGGTGCGGCGGAAGACCTGGCCCGAGCCGTTGTCCCAGGCCAGCGTGACCGGCTGACCGGGGGACAGCACGTCCCCGGATTCAAGCGACCAGACGGTGCCGGGACCAGGAACGGCTGACGGATCGACGCCGGGGCCGGGGGTCCAGCCATAGACGGTGTAATAGGGCTTGTAGGCCGCAGGATCGGCAGTGACGCTGTAATCGGCCGTGGCCGACGAGGGCGACAGAAGCCGGACATCGGGCGAATCCTCGTCCAGCGTTTCCTCGTACCGGGTCAGCAGCAGGTCATCGACCCGTCCGCCCAGCAGCGAGATCGAGCCGGCCAAAGCCTCTGACGCGATGGGCACGCGCGCCACCGGGTCGATTGCCTCTGGCGCCGCGGCCAAGTCTGCGGGCGCCGTGCCAGTCTCGGCGGGGGCCAGGGGCTGGTCCGTGATCGTCTGTTCCGCCAGTGGCTGGCCAGAGGGCTGGTCCGACACGGGTTCGGGGGCGAAGACCGTGTACCAGACCAGGATCACCAGGAACGACAGGACCGTCGCCAGGATCAGATTGCGGTTGTTGTCTTCCATACTTCGGTTACCACCGTCATCGCGTCAGTCGCGCCGGTTCAACAGAAGGCACCCCGAAAGGTCAAGCGGATTTGGCATGCGGCGCAGGAATACAAGGGTCTTCGCACCGCATCGGCGGCCGTCCGGCGCTGGCGGTCGATGTCTGCGCATGCGGCCAATCGACGCCGTGACGGTCAGCCGTGGCGCGCGATCGTCGGAAGATCCCGCGACGAGGTCCTGTGGCGCGCAAGGAAGTCGAAGCTCTGGTTCAGCGGAACCGGCCGAGAGATGGCATAACCCTGCACCTCGTCGCAGCCCATCTGCGCGAGAAAGCCATATTCCTCGCGCGTCTCGACCCCCTCGGCCAGCGTCGCGATGCCAAGCCGCTCTGCCAGCGCCAGGATGGCCAGGATCATACGCTGCTGGTTGGGGTCGATATCGCAGGCGGTCACGAAGCTGCGGTCGATCTTGATGCGGTTGATGCCGAACTGCCGGATGGCATCCAGGCTGGCATATCCGGTGCCGAAATCGTCCAGGTCGATCTGGCAGCCGGCCTCGGCAAGCTTGCGCAGGTTGGCGCGGGTTTCGGCGCTGCTGGTCAGCGGGCCCACGCTTTCCAGAACCTCGACCACAAGGCGGCGCGGCGGGATGTCGTGGCGGTCCAGTTCCCACAGAAGGCAGTCCGCGAAACCCGCATCCGACAGCTCGCAGTTTGAGATGTTGATCGAGATCGTCGGCACGTCGAAGCCGGCCTCGTCCCAGGACCTCAGCGCTGCCAGGGACTGCGCCAGCATGCACAGGGTCAGGTTGTTGTGATCCGCGTCCGACATCTGCGGCATGAAGGCCCCCGGCGCCAGCAGGCCGCGTTGCGGATGGCTCCAGCGGGCCAGCGCCTCGAACCCGGTGATCCGGCCGGTGTGGCAGCTGACCTGGGGCTGGAACCACGCCTCGATCTGGTTGGCCCTGACGGCGTCGCTGACCGTGGCGACCAGTTCGGGACCGGCCAGCTTCGGGTCGTGTGTAAACAGACTCAGCTGGCCCAGTGACCGCCCATCGACCATCTCCATCCGGCGGCGGGCGTTGATCATCAGCGCGCCCAGGTCGGGCAGGTCAGGGGATTGGGCGTGGACCAGCACGCCGGTCATGACTGGCGTCACGGTCGTCCCCGACAGCGGAACCGGCATCTGTCCCTGCTGCTGCAGGCGGCGCGCGATATGCAGCGCCTCCTGGTCGGTGCGGTTGCGCAGGATGAATGCAAAGAGGCCCGGCGCGATGACCTGCAGCGGATCGTGGTGCCGCACCGCGCGCCCCAACGTCATCGACAGCTGGACCAGCAGGTGGCTGAGCGCCGTCTTGTCCAGCAAGCGACCCAGAACCTCGGTATTCTCGAGCCGCAGGATCAGGACGGAGCGAGAGACGTCGCCTGCCTCGGACACGCTGCTCAGTAGCTTGCGGATGGGCGAAAACAGGCGATGGACGTTCCTGGGCATGCCGGACCTCTCACGGAATCAACGTGATCAGGTCTAGCGCGCAATGCTTTTCGTTCGGTTAATGTTCCAGAGTTTCGTCGCCAAGCCGCGGAACGTCCTGCACCGCCCCGCCTGGCGCGGGGAACAGCGAGGCGAAATCAAAGAGCTTCGGGTCCAGCAGATGCGACGGGCGTACGTTCATCAGCGACCGGAACATGACCTGCCGCCGGCCGGGCGTGCGCGCCTCCCATTCATCCAGCAGCCGCTTGACCTGCACACGCTGCAGACCCTCCTGGCTACCGCAAAGGTCGCAGGGGATGATCGGATAGTTCATCGCGCGCGCGAAGCGCTCGCAATCGGCCTCGGCCACGTAGGCCAGGGGACGCAGGACGGTCAGATCCCCATCCTCGTTCAGCAACTTCGGCGGCATGGTCGCCAGCCGCCCGCCATGGAAAAGGTTCATGAAGAACGTCTCGAGGATGTCGTCGCGGTGATGGCCCAGCACCACGGCGGAACAACTCTCCTCGCGCGCGATGCGATAGAGATTGCCGCGTCGAAGCCTTGAACAGAGCGCGCAATAGGTGCGGCCCTGCGGCACCTTTTCCTTCACGATGGAATAGGTGTCCTGGTATTCGATCCTGTGCGCGACGCCGCGCGCCTGCAGGAACTCGGGCAGGACCGTCGCCGGAAAGCCCGGCTGCCCCTGGTCGAGGTTGCAGGCCAGCAGGTCGACCGGCAGCAGCCCGCGCCACTGAAGCTCGTGCAGGATCGCCAGCAGCGTATAGCTGTCCTTGCCGCCCGACAGGCAGACGAGCCAGCGGTCGCCGGGGCGGATCATGCCATAGTCCTCGATCGCGGCGCGGGTCTCGCGGACAAGACGCTTGCGCAGCTTGCGGAACTCGGTCCCCTGCGGCGCGCCGGCGAACAGCGGATGGATCTCGGTCTCGTCAGTGTCGTCCAGCATGGCGGGCCTCTTCGTGGTCGGGATCGGCGCCCGGAACGGGGTCATAGCCGCAGCCGCCCCAGGGATGGCAGCGCGCGATGCGGCGCAGGGTCAGCCAGCCCCCGCGAAGCGCGCCATGACGTTCCAGCGCATCCATCGCATAGGCCGAGCACGTCGGCTGGAACCGGCAGCCATGTCCGACCCAGGGCGACGCGACGAGGCGATAGGCCCGCACCGGAAGCGCCGCGATGCGCGCCAAGGGGCTCATCCGTGGACCTTGGCCATGGCGCGCGCGAAATCCTCGCGCAGGTCTTCGAAGCCGCGTTCGATGGTCGCCTGCGGGCGGCCGACAAGGACATAGTCCCAGCCAGGCCGGCCAAGTGCCGACAGCCCCAGGCGAGCGACTTCGCGCAGGCGGCGCTTGGCGCGGTTTCGCGCGACCGCGTTGCCGATCTTCTTCGAGCAGGTGAAGCCGACGCGCGGCGGCCCGTCGTCGTCGCGCCTCCTGGCCTGCAACAGGAACCCGGGCGTACCTTGCCGCCTGGCGCGCGATGCGGCCAGGAAGTCGGCCCGCTTCTGCAGGACTGGAGGCATGCGAAATGCCGCCGTGCCGACATCCCTTGGCTGATCTTCAGCAGGATGGGGCAGTGGCGGCATGTCGAAAGCCTTCATGCGGCGGCCGTGGCCGCCGGCGTGATCGCCTGTCGCGGTCAGGCCGACAGACGCTTGCGGCCCTTGGCGCGGCGGCGGTTCAGCACCAGACGGCCGCCCTTGGTGGCCATGCGGGCGCGAAAGCCGTGACGGCGCGCACGAACGAGGTTCGACGGTTGGAAGGTGCGCTTCATGGTCAGTCTCCGGATCGGTTCTTGCGGGGGGCGGCCAGGCGGGGCAGGGTAGCCAAAAGCCGCCCCGCGCCGTGGCGCCGGTTGTTCGAAGCCCGCTGGATAGTGGACCCGCCCGCCTGCGTCAACACTTCATCTCTACGGCAGTGCAGATGGGGCTTGAACGGAACCGGGCACTCATCACATTCGTTTGATGTGCAATCCAATCCTTGCGTGGCCGATAACCGGCGCTGGCCATACCACAATCCGGACAAGATGCGACTGAATACGATCTCTGGCCGATTCGCCGCGCTGACGACCATGTTCGTCATCCTGGCCGAGCTGTTCATCCTGCTGCCATCCCTGGCTGGCTTCCGGCTGGATTTCCTCGAATCGCGGCTGGAGCGTGCGCAGATCGCCAGTCTTGCCCTGCTGGCGACCGACGATTCGCTGGCCACCGACCTGGAAAGCGAGCTGCTGCAGAACGCGGGCGTCCTGAACGTCGTCCTGCGGCGCAACGACATCCGGCAGCTGGTCCTGTCGTCGCGCATCCCCGGACCCATCGCCGCGACCTATGACCTGCGGGACGAGGACGTTCTGCAGACGATCGACGATTCGCTGGCGGTGCTTCTGGACCGGCAGGACCGGGTCATTCGTGTCATCGGCTCTCCGGTGAACCAGGCGGGGCAACTGATCGAGATCACCATGCAGACCCAGCCCCTGCGGCAGGCGATGATCGACTATGCCCTGCGGCTTCTGGGCGTGTCGGCCATGTTCTCGATCCTGACGGCGATCCTTCTGTTCCTGGCGGCACAGCGCCTGATCCTGGTGCCGATCCGCCGGGTGATCACGCACATGACCGCCTATGCCAACGCCCCCGAGGATGCGCGCCACATCATCATCCCCGACGCTCGCCTGTCCGAACTGAACGAGGCCGAGACCGCGCTGCAGTCCATGCAGCAGACGGTGACGTCCTCACTGAAGCAGAAGGAGCGGATGGCCCAGCTGGGGCAGGCGGTGGCAAAGATCAGCCATGACCTGCGCAACATCCTGACGACGGCGCAGATCTTCGCCGACCGGCTGGAGGAAAGCGCAGACCCCAAGGTCCGCCGCGCCGCGCCCAAGCTGGTCAACTCGATCACCCGCGCCGTGAACCTGTGCGAGACGACGCTGGCCTTCGGCAAGGCCGAGGAGCCGATGCCGACGCTGTCACGGTTCAACCTGGCGCAGCTGGCCGCCGAGGTGGTCGAGGCCGAGACCTTGGCGGGGGAGATGTCGGGCCAGGTCGATTTCATCACGGACATTCCGCCCAGCATGATGATTCGCGCTGACCGCGACCAGCTCTACCGCGTCCTGGCGAACCTGGCGCGCAACGCCCGCCAGGCGATCGAAGCGACCGGCAAGCCCGGCACCGTCGAGATTGGCGCCGGCGAGGGCGATGCCGACTGGTGGATCAAGGTCTGCGACACGGGGCCGGGCTTGCCCGATAAGGCGCGGGAATACCTGTTCAAGCCCTTCACCGGCAGCACGCGCCGGGGCGGCACGGGGCTTGGCCTGACCATCGCCGCGGATCTGGTCCGTGGGCACGGGGGTCGGCTGGACCTTTTGCGCAGTGACGCCGACGGTAGCCAGTTCTGCATTCACATCCCGCGCGGCATGACTGCCGTATCCTCACGACCGATCCTCGAGGCCGGATGACAGGTTTATGAAAAACCTGTCGCGATTTCGACTTTTCGCTCTTGCATCCCCCGAGGCGGGCCGGTAAGTCCCCTCCTCAAGACGGACCCGTAGCTCAGCTGGATAGAGCACCAGACTACGAATCTGGGGGTCGGGCGTTCGAATCGCTCCGGGTCCGCCATATCTCCCTTCGTAAACGTTGGACAATTGCCGTCGGCGTCACGGCTTTGCCTTTCGGTGGTCCAACAACTCCGCCTGCTCCTTCCTGTTTCGCCGGTGGCAAAGCCATTCCTGCCTTTGTCTTCGGATGGCGTTTTTGCACTTATCAGGGAGGTGGATTCGCGTTGTGAATTTTGAATGTTAGCTTCGGGACATGATCCCCTACCGCCGCCCGGACGGTCCCGTGACCCTGCTGATCGACATCGAGCCATGGGAACGCCACTGGTCCGAGTGACCATGGCAAGGCGGTATCAAGTTCCGTGGCGATGGCGAGTGGCAGGCGCGCAAGCATGCTGCGTCTCGACGCAGGGCACGCCTGGTTGCGCCACTGGTTCGAGCGACCATGGCGCGCGGCGCAAGGTCCATATCGGCATGGATGCTCAGACTGGCGACGTCCGGGCCGTCGAATTCACGTCGAGCCGACAAGGCGACAGCCCGCTGCTGCCAGACCTGCTTGCACAGATCCCCGAGGAGGAAGAAATCGGCGCGGTCACGGCCGACGGCGCCCATGACACCAGACGATGCCATGGCGCAATCGTTGATCGAGGGGCCGAAGCGCACATCCCCATCCGCCGGAACGGTCGCGCCTGGAAAGAGGATTGCCCGGCCGCACGCGTCCGCAACGACATCCTGCACGGGACACGACACCTGGGACGAGCCAACCGGAAGCGTTCAGTCGGCTACCGCGTCCGAAGTCGGTCGAGGCGCGGATGAATCGCCTCAAGGCCTTCGGCGAACGCATCGCCTGACGCGACCCGGATCGACAGACTGCGGACATCCAGATACGCATCGCCATATTAAACAGATACAACGCGTTCGCCATGGCCGAGATCACAGCCGTTGGCTGAACGCAAAGCGCGATAGAATCATCTCAGCCCGCAGCCAGTTAGCGCAACAATGCCATTTGTTGCAGAACTCGGCGTTGAGGCGAAATTTGCCCTTACCCACTGATGTCAGACCATGCGTTCTATCCCGGCGGTGCCGGGCGCGTTGAAGCGATTCGAGAGTGCGACTCAGTGGGATTTTGGGGGTTTATCTGGGGTCTCGCGAGGCAATCCGCTCGCCGAAGGATTTAAGACATCTCATCTTTGCTTCAATCCTGCTCCAGACGTGATAGCCGGATCAGTGCTTCCAGTTGGTCCGATCGAAGCGCCTGGTCGCCCGGAGGATGTCGCCCGCGGGCGGCGGGGACGTCGTCCTTCCAGAAGCGTTCGTTTCTGCGGATCGAAACCGCGACCGTGCCGCCCCGATCCGAGATAGCGGTGTGGCAGCGCCGGGTGTCGAAGGCCACCTCGCCAGTCACGGTGCCGATTTGTTCATCGGGCGGGATCTGGTTCGAAAAGTCAGCCAATGAGGAAGACAAGGGGCGTTGTTGCGTAACTCTGACGTGGGACGATTCACATCGCGAACCCGTGCGGTTAGACGGGTCGCATGAGTAAGCCTCCACCCGCCCGCTACCGCACGACGAACTGGTCCAGCTATAAC
>NZ_JAOTBE010000031.1 GCF_026162645.1 Paracoccus rhizosphaerae | reverse complement strand
TGGGTGATGGTAGTCTCTGGCATGGGCATATCCCTTTCTCGGTTGAGAATTGACGGCGTTCTGATCACCGCCATGATATGCCGCCCCCCCCCCGAGGCATCACCAACTTTCGCTCATTACTCATGAGCGGCATCAGCGAGTCGTTCAGGAAATGATCGACCGGCCGGCCCTGGGCATCGAGCCACCAGCCCAAAAGCTCGCCCCGCTGAAGGTCGTCCAGGTGATCCTTGACGGCCCTGATCTGCGTCAGCGTCGTCTCCTCGGCCAGTGACCCGCAGGACGTGACGCCAAGGTCGGTGCGGCCCTTCGGTGAGGCAGTAGAGCGGGGCCGTCAGATAGTGACATTCGACGCCCAGCTTCCGTGCGAAGCCCGTCACGACCTAGAGGGTGTTCGTGCCGGACGAGCGGGTGACGCCGCCGGTCAGGCCCAAGACCCTGCTGTCGGGTTGCGGCCGCTCGTGCAGGGCGCGCACCGCGAAGCTGAGCGTCCGGCCGGTGGCGGTCGCGATCCGCAGAGCGCGCCACTCGATCAGCTTGCCGATCGTCGCGCCGGCCGCCTCGCCCATCGGGCGCTTCTGCTCCAGATGGTCGGGCAGGTCGAGGACGACGGCGGCGTCGACCAGGCGGTAACGGGCTGCCAGCGCCTCGCCCAATTCGACGCAGTCGGTCAGTGGCAGCGCGACGTCGATGTGCACCGCGCCATCCTCTCGCACCTGGGCGATCAGCTTGTTGACCCGAACCCGCGTCATGCCAATCCTCGACGCGATATCATGCTGCGTCAGCCCGTCGACGAGATAGTGCCATGCCACGCGCGCGTCCGTACTCCTCGGCCAGATCGGCTGGCACCGTGACCTCTGTCGGCGCGACATCCTTGCCCATGCGCGCTTTCCTCACTGCAGAAGACCCGCCTTTCCGGAGAAGGGATCCACCTATGTTGCCGCGGTGATCGATGGCCAGGGTGGCATCGTCGTCCGGCTCTTTGCTCGGGCCAGTTCGGCAGGAACGGCCGGAACGGTCCGCCTCAGTGACGGCCAAGCATTCCTGCGACGCCGAAGGCGCAGCATCAAGTTGTGGCAGGCTCCAGCGTCGCGACCAGGGGCTTGTTGTTGCGCAGGTGGCGGGCCGACAGCTGCCGTGCCTTGCGCCCGGCGGGCACGGGGCGCGGGGTGGGCGGCGGACCCTCGGCCACCGCAGGCAGCGCGGCCCTGATCTGCTGCCGCTGACCTTCCGGATAGGCGGACAGCGCGACGGGCCCGGGGTAGAGGCTCTCGCTCCAGGCGCCTTCGGTGTCGATGAGGTCGTGATGCTCCAGCAGGACGTGCCAGTAGCGGATCGCGGTGACCGGCGCGACAAAGATCGCCGGCTGACCGACAAGGTGACGCGCCGCGACCAGCACCTCGGGGCAGCCGAACATCCGCCCCGCAATGGCCGAGCGGATCAGCAGCCGGTGCTGCGGCGATACCACCAGCCGGCGGCAGGGCTGGCCGTCGCCAAGGGCACCGGCCGCGATGCCGATCGGCCGGTCCTGCGGTCTCAGATCCAGGTGCAGGGGGTCGGCCAGCCGGCTTCCGATCCACAGGACGGGGCGCGGCCCGCGGTCCAGCGTCATGACCAGGTCGCCCACGCGCAGGTCCTCGACCGGGCAAAGGCCAATGGTGGTGCGAATCATGGTCCCGTGGCCGAAACAGGCGGCCGCATAGGAGAGCGATTCATAGCCGCTGCCGATCAGGCTGACCTTGCTGTAGCTGTAGGTCAGGCTCTGGTCGAATTCGGGGAAGATCTGGCGGCCGCCGATCTCTTGGGGCAGGGGGAAGACCAGCACCGACTGTCGGGCGCCCAGTTCCGTCCCCAGCCCGCCGGGTTCGAGCGTCCGGGGGAGCATCATCACGAACTGGTCGGCAACCTCGGCCCCGTCGGCGTCCAAGCGCACCGGGCCCGACATCACGGCCCCCAGCCAGTTCGACAGCCGGGTTCCCGCATCCACCGTCACCGCCGTATCGCCAGACCCGAAGGTGGCAGGCTCCAGCAGCCTCTGATCCGCCTCGCCAGGGAAATAGAGGCCCAAGTCGAAGAAGCCGCCATCGTCGCTCAGCGTGATCTCGGACCGAATGGCCTGCGACATGTCGACCGGCCCGCTGCCATCCGAGAAAGGCACGAACACCGCGGGCGATTCCCGCCCCGAGTCGATCGGATCGCTGAAGGTCAAAACGGTCATCCTGATCGGCATCGCGCCCTTGAAGATGATCGCTTCTGCCCTTCCCGGCAGGCCGATCAGAGGCTTAGGTCACATTCGTTAACGACAGGTTAACGCGGATCGGCGGAGGTCCCCCGCTCGCGATAGGGGGTGCTGCCGTATTGCGCGCGATAGCATTTCGAGAAATGCGAGGGGCTGGAAAAGCCCGAGGCCAGCGCGATCTCGATGATCGACAGCTCGGTCTGCATCAGCAGGTTGCGGGCGCGCGCCAGCCGCGTCTCCATGTAATAGCGCTTGGGGCTGCGGTTCAGGTATCGGCGGAACAGCCGTTCCAGCTGGCGCGTGGACATGCCGGCGTCGGCAGCCAGTTGCGCGGGGCTGATCGGCTCTTCAAGGTTGGCCTCGATCCGGGCGATCACGGCGGCCAGGCGCGGGTGGCGCACGCCGATGCGGGTCGGGATCGACAGGCGCTGGCGGTCCTGGTCGGTGCGGATCGCAGTGTGCAGCATCTGGTCGGCCACGTCGGCGGCCAGGCCGTCGCCATGCGCCTCGGCGATCAGGTGCAGCATCAGGTCGATGCTGGAGGTGCCGCCCGCCGCCGTCAGCCGGTTGCCGTCATGGACGAAGACCGACCGGAACAGGTCCACCTCGGGAAAGGCTTCGGCGAAGCCGTCGTGGTTTTCCCAGTGGATGGTGGCCTTGCGCCGGTCCAGAAGCCCCGCCTCGGCCAGGATCCAGGCGCCGGTGCAGACGGCCCCCATCGCTGCGCCGCCACGGGCCTGGCGGCGCAGCCAGGCCAGCACGGGGCGGGTCGCCGCTCGGGCGACCTCGGTGCCGCCGCAGACGATCACGGCCTCGTCCCGGCCAGGCGGGGGCGCGTCGGCATCCAGCCCCGCATCGACCATCACCCGCGTGCCGTTCGAACAGACCGCCACGTCGCCGCGCGGTCCGACCAGCCGCCATTCGAACAGCGGCTGCCCCGATGCGCGGTTCGCCAGCCGCAGCGGCTCGATCGCGGCGGTGAAGGACATCATCGTGAAGCGGTCGAGCAGCAGGAAGGTGAAGCGGCGGGGTTTGTCGGATGGCATCTGGCTATCTGGCTGTGCGGTTGCGTCCGGCACCCAAACAGGCTTTCGCCTTCCGGGCAAGCACAGGTTGCGGCAAGGCCTTTCCCTGAAGATCGTTCACGACTATATGTGCGCGACCATTTCCAAGGAGCGCAGGACATGACGCAGGAGAACCGCAAGACCGTCGCCACCCAGACCTGGGACAAGGCCGGCTGGCGCGCCTATCCCCGTGTCCAGATGCCCGACTATACCGACGCCGCCGCCCTGGAAGCGGTGGAAACGCAACTGCGCCGTCTTCCGCCCCTGGTCTTCGCCGGAGAGGCGCGCAGGCTGAAGTCGCAGCTGGCCGATGCCGCGGCGGGGCGGGGGTTCCTGCTGCAGGGCGGCGACTGCGCCGAAAGCTTCAGCGAATTCAGCGCCGACAACCTGCGCGACACGTTCAAGGTGCTGCTGCAGATGGCCGTCGTGCTGACCTGGGGCGCGCAGATGCCCGTCGTCAAGGTCGGCCGGATGGCCGGCCAGTTCGCCAAGCCCCGCAGCGCACCCACCGAAAACATCGGCGGAACCGAGCTGCCCAGCTATCGCGGCGACATCATCAACGGCTTCGACTTCACGGCCGAGTCGCGCATCCCCGACCCGCAGCGGATGCTGGCGGCCTATACCCAGGCGGCGGCGTCGCTGAACCTGCTGCGCGCCTTCTCGACCGGCGGGTTCGCCGACATGCACCGGGTGCAGAACTGGATCGCCGATTTCGTCGGCGGCCCCGAGGCGGCGAAGTATCGCGACATCGCGAACCGCATCAGCGACGCGATGGCCTTCATGCAGGCGGCGGGCGTCAATTCGGACACGGCGCACCAGCTGTCCAAGGTCGATTTCTATACCAGCCACGAGGCGCTGCTGCTGGAATACGAAGAGGCGCTGGCGCGGACCGACTCGACGACCGGGCTGCCGATCGCGGGTTCCGGCCACATGATCTGGATCGGCGATCGGACGCGTCAGCCGGACGGCGCCCATGTCGAATTCTGCCGCGGCGTGCAGAACCCGATCGGCCTGAAGTGCGGCCCGACCACGACGGCGGACAACCTCAAGGTGCTGATGGCCAAGCTGAACCCGGCGAACGAACCAGGGCGCCTGACCCTGATCGCCCGCTTCGGCGCAGGCAAGGTCGGCGAACACCTGCCGCGCCTGATCAAGGCGGTTCAGGACGAAGGCGCCAACGTGCTGTGGTCCTGCGATCCGATGCACGGCAACGTCATGAAGTCCTCGACCGGCTACAAGACGCGGGCCTTCGATTCGATCCTGCGCGAGGTGCGCGAGTTCTTCGGCGTCCACAAAGCCGAGGGCACGATCCCTGGCGGCGTGCATTTCGAGATGACCGGGCAGGACGTGACCGAGTGCACCGGCGGCGTGCGCGCCGTCACCGACGAGGACCTGTCCGACCGCTATCACACCGCCTGCGATCCGCGCCTGAACGCCAGCCAGTCGCTGGAACTGGCCTTCCTGGTCGCCGAGGAGCTGCGCGCCCGTCGCGAAGGTGCGGCACCCGAACGCGCGTCGGCCGCCGGCTGAACGTCAAGCGGCCCGGGCGGATCGTCCGGGCCGTTTCACTTCCAGCGCCGATGGATCCAGAACCACTGGTCCATGTGGCGCCTGACCAACATCTCCAGGTCGTCGTTTAGCGCCTGCATCATGGCGCGCGGCTCGTCCAAGGCGACGGGCGCGCCGACATGCACGCGAAAGCTCAGCCCGTCGGGCTGGCGGATCCCGGCGATGGGGACCAGCAGCGCGTCATAGCGGCGCGTCAGTTCTGCCGGTGTCAGAACGGTCCTGGTCGGCAGGTCGAAAAATCGCAGCTCGGCCCCGTCATGGTCGAACTGATCGAAGCCCAGGGCCAGCCAGCCGCCGCCCCGCAGGAACCGCAGCATCGCCGCCAGCCCGGCCCGTCCGCGCGGGAACAGCGGCTCGGCGATGGCCGTGATGGCCGGGACATAGTGGCGGTTGAACGCCTCGTTGTTCATCGGCCGATAGAGTGCGCCGACCGGCCAGCCCCGCGCGGCCAGCGCGGCGCGCATGGCGTCGTAGTTGCCGAAATGCGCGCAGGCCAGGATGACCGGACGGCCGCTGTGGAAGGTCTCTTCCAGCGCGGCCAGCCCCGGCCCCTCCAGCGGGTCGGAGGCGCGGATGCGCGCGGTGAAAGCCTCGCCCGAATAGATCTCGGCCAGGCTGCGGCCGGCATTGGCGGGGACCGCGCGCACCAGCGCCTCGATTTCGGGCTGCGACAGGTCTGGGCGGGCCAGCCGCAGGTTGTCGCGGATCCGCCGACGCCAGCCCGCCAGCGGCGCGACGACATGGGCGAACAGCCAGCCCATCGCGGGGATGCGGCGGTCATAGGGCAGAAGGCGCGCCACGCTCATCACGCTCAGGAAAAGGCCATTGGCAAGCCGGTCGGTCAGCGTGGGTCGGTCGTCGCGCATTGATCCCCTTGTGCCGCGCGGGCTTCGCGCGACCAGACGTAAAGGCCTGCGCCGACGATAACCGCCGCGCCGGTGATGGTCCACAGGTCGGGCAGCTGCCCAAAGAACAGCCAGCCCCAGAGGCCCGCCCAGACCAGCCCGGTATAGCCGAAGGGCGCCAGCACCCCCGCCTCGGCCGTGCTGAAGGCGCGCACCAACAGATACTGGCTGGTTGTGCCAAACAGGGCCAGCAGCGCAAAGGCCCACAGGTCCGCGCCCGCGATCGGCTGCCAGACGAAGGGCACCACAAGGGTGGTCGCAACGCTGCCCAGCACCGCCGACCACAGGACCGAGGTCGCGACCGCGTCGCCGCGCACGATCCGCGTCAGCAGCGCCCCCGCCGCGAAGGTGAAGGCGCCCGCCAGCGGCAGCAACGCCGCCGGCTGGAAGACGCCGAACCCCGGCCTGATGATCAGCATCGCCCCCAGAAGTGCCGCCGCGATGCCCGCGACGCGCCTCGGGCCAATCTTTTCATGCAGGAAGACGGCGGCGCCCAGGGTGATCAGAACCGGGTTCAGGTCCATGATCGCCGTCGCCTCGGCCAGACCGATGTATTGGAGCGATGTGAAGAACAGCCCGACCGAGCCCAGCTGCATCGCTGCCCGCGCGAACTGCGCCGCCGGTTGCCGTGTTCGCAGCAGCGGGAACATCCGGCCCCGGAAGATCAGCACGAAGATCAGCAGGTTGCCCACGAACCGCGCCCAGATCACCTGCGCCGGGTGATAGATCTGCGTCAGGTGCTTTGCCGTCGCATCCATGAGGGTGAAACCCAGGATCGCCGCCAGAAGCAGCGCGATGCCCCGCGCGTGGTCCGACCCCGGCCGCCTCAGGCCTTGGCGGCCCAGTCTCATCCGCGCAAAGCCCTGTGCAAGCGCCCGCATCAGGCGGACGCCCCGCGAAGCATGTGTTCCGTGCCCGGCCGACAGCGATGCGCGTCGAGGCGCTTTGATGAGGCACAGGGGGCCGACAGGTTGCAAGCTGCCAATGCCTTCCTTACCGGTATGCCCGCCACCGCCATCAGCATGTCACGTACCACCTCATTTCCGCATCCGTGCCGCCGACCGGCGGCAGCTTTCGCCGTGATGGCGCCTGTTGCCCGCACCGCTCCCCAGCCAGATCCGATTGACCCGGCCGTCCTTGGACGGCGCCGGCCGGTTTGCGGTGCGGCGCGATGGCGGTGCGGGCTGCAAGTTGCATGAAGGGCCTTCAGGCAGGGATGTCCCCTGCCGTGTTAGGTCCCCCCGCGCGGCGTTGCAAGCCGCGCTCAGTCCTGCGAGGGACGCACCAGGGGGCGGATGCGCAGCCGGGTGATGCGGTTTTCCCGGCGCGTCACGACCTCGAAGCGATAGCCGTGGAAGCTGAAGACCTGGCCCTGTTCCGGGATCGACTGCGCCATGTGGATCACCAGCCCCGCGACGGTGTTGGCCTCCTCGTCGGGCAGGGTCCAGTCCAGCTGGCGGTTCAGGTCGCGGATCGTCATCCCGCCCTCGACCAGATAATCGCCCTGCGCGTTCGGGCGCAGGGTCTGGTCGGCCTCGGTGTCATGTTCGTCGGCGATCTCGCCCACGATCTCCTCGATGATGTCTTCCAGAGTGATCAGGCCGCGGAGCGAGCCGTATTCGTCGACGACCAGCGCGAAATGGGTCCGGCGCTTGAGAAATTCTCGCATCTGTTCGTCCAGCGCGCTGGTTTCCGGCACGAAATAGGGGGGCATGACGACTGCCATGACGTCGAAGCGCCCGGCCGCCGTCGTGTCGCCCGCGTCGCGCACCGCCCGGTTCACGGCGCGCAGCAGGTCCTTGGCGTGGATGACGCCGACGATGTTCTCGCGCTCCTTGCGATAGACGGGCAGGCGGGTGTGCGGGCTGGCCAGCACGGTCTCCAGGATCTTTTCGGGCGGCAGCTCGGCGTCGATCATCTGGATTTCGCTGCGGTGGCGCATGATCTCCTCGACGGTGCGGTTGCCAAGGTCCAGCGCGCCCAGAAGGCGGTCGCGGTCCTCCTTGTTGACGGCGCCGGCGGCATGGCCGATCGACAGCGCGCCCTCGATCTCCTCCTCGATCGAGAACATGTGCCGGCCGGGGTCCGTTTCCAGGCCAAAGATCGACAGGATTCCGCGCACGATCAGCCGGACGACGCTGACCACCGGCGACAGGATGATGGTCAGCACCCGGATCGGCCGGGCGACGCGGCTGGCCACGTTTTCAGGCGCGGAAATGGCATAGGTCTTGGGCATCACTTCCGAGAAGATCAACACCAACACGGTCATCACCAGTGTCGCGATGGCCACGCCGCTGCCGCCGATCAGGCGCGTGAACAGCGCCGTCGCCAGGCTGGCCGACAGGATGTTCACGACGTTGTTGCCCAGAAGGATCGCCCCGATCAGCCGTTCGCTGTCCTGGGTCAGGCGCAGCGCGGTTTCGGACCCGGCGTCGCCCCTGTCGGCGCGGGACCGCAGCTTGGCCTTGCTGGAGGCGGTCAGCGCCGTCTCCGAGCCTGAAAAGAACGCCGACATCATCAGCAGGACAAGGATCGCGCCGGCTGTCAGCCACAACGCGATGTCGAAGGTACTTGAAGGGTCGTCCATGTTTCCCGGATCAGCCTTGGGGTTTGGGGGGTGGGTCCGCCGCCGGAACGCCGGCCAGCGGGTGGTGGTTCAGCACAAGATCGCGCATGCGCTGGTCGAGGACGTGCGTGTAGATCTCGGTCGTGCCCAGATCGGCATGTCCCAGAAGCATCTGGATGCTGCGCAGATCGGCGCCGCCCTCCAGCAGATGCGTCGCGAAGGCGTGGCGGATCACGTGCGGCGTCACGCGGGTCGGGTCCAGCCCCGCCGTCACCGCCATCTGCTGCAGCAGCCGCGAAAAGCTCTGCCGTGGCAGGTGACCGGCGGCGCCGGGGGCCGGGAACAGCCAGCGCCCGCCGCGTCCGGCCAGCACGCGGTGCAGGACGCTGCCCTGCGGGGCGGCGTCGCGCAGTTCCAGCCAGGTGCGCAGCGCCGTGCGCGCGGGCTGCCCCAACGGCACAAGGCGGTCCTTGCCGCCCTTGCCCCGCACCAGCAGGACAACGGGGTCGCCGCGGCAGCCCGCGACCGGAAGCGTCACCAGTTCGCTGACACGCATCCCGGTGGCATAGAGCATCTCGATCAGGCAGGTGTTGCGCGCCCGGTCCTGCGCTGTGCGTCCGATCGCCGGCGCGGCGGCCAGAAGGGCGTCGATCTCGGACCGGGTCAGCGTCTTGGGCAGGCGCTGGCTGCGGCCCGGCCCGGAGATGCGAATGGCCGGGTCGTCGTCACGCCAGCCTTCCTCCAAGGCGAAGCGGGTGAACTGGCGGATGGCCGACAGGCGCCGGGCGCGGGTCGCGCGGGACAGGCCCTGAGCGTCGCAGAAGGTCAGGTAATCCTCGACCTGGTCCCGCGTCAGTCCGGCCAACGCCAAGCCGCGGGCCGACAGCCAGTCGGACAGGTCCCGCAGGTCGCGGCCATAGGCAAGAAGCGTATTGCGTGCCGCCCCCGCCTCGGCCGCTTGCGCGTCAAGAAACGCCGAGATGGCGTGGTGGTCGCTCATGGCTGAGCCGTCATCTGCGGCAGAAGCGTGATCTGGGTCTCTGCCTTGTCGGCGTCGGCGTCGAGCCCCAGGGCGCGCAGCATCGCGATACCCCGGCCGGCGCGTGCCAGATCGCCTTCCAGCGCGGCGTCGACATCGGCCATAGCGGTCAGCAGCGCCTCTCCGCGGCGGATGTCGGGGGCGGGCTGGGGCGGCGCGGCCAGATCTGCGGCGGGCTCTGACCGGGGCGTGCCAGGCAGGCCGACCCAGGCGCGCAGCAGGGACGTGATCTCGGCCACCTGGGGGTCATCGCTGTCGGGCAGGTCGGCGGCGACCATCTCGGCCAGAAGGTCGGCCATGCCGGCCTTGCGGAACTCTTCGAAGGCGCGGGGCAGGGCCTGTTGCAGATCGCCATTGACCAGCGCCGCCTCCAGCGTGCGCATGACGCTGGCGCGTTCCCACACCCCGCCCGAGGCCGCCGGGCGTTGTTCGGCATAAATGCGGCGCAGGTCCGAGGCGGGAAGGGCGCCTGCGACCGCCAGACGCTCGGCCGCCTCGAGCCGGGCCTTGAAGCCGCCGTTCAGCCGCAGGTCGGACTGGGCGAAGGCCACGGGCAGCGGCGTGGTCGGCAGGGGCTGGCCCACGGCCTCGTGGATGCGGAACTCCAGCGGGGTCATGCGGTCGGCGGGCTCGAGGATCTGGCCGCCATCAACCAGACCGTCGTCCAGGAAATGCGTCAGCAGGATCGCGCGGCGTTCGTCGACAAGGCCAAGCGCCTCGGCCCCGTGCAGGCTGATCGCCGCGGCGGCCCAATCGCCGGACTGCGCCAGGCAGAAGATGCGGGCGGCGAAGCTGGGTGCAATGCCCGGCGTGCCGTTCATGATGGCGCAGGCGCGGCCTTCATCCCCCTCCAGCAGGGCGACGTCGAAAAGGCGGCGGAAGATTTCGGGCTCGCCCGGACCGGCGGCGCCCAGCAGCGCCTGCGCCTGATCCAGCGCGCCCATGTCCAGCAGCCGGTCGGCGCGGGCCAGGAACAGCTGGCCGCGGTTGCCGGCCTCGGTCGGCGGGGCCAGCTGGGCGGTCAGCACCCGCTTCAGCAGGTCCTGCATCGCGTCCAGCCGCGCTGGCGTGGCCAGAACCATCTGCGACAGCGTCCCGGCGTCGCTTCCCGCCCAGAGATCCGGCGGCAGTCCGGCCCGCCTGGGGCTGGTCGTCCCGGTCCGGTCGGGATCGCCGCCGTCCAGCCGCGTGACCTGCACCGGCCCGACCGCGCCGCTTTCGGCCACGGGCTGCGGCCGGGCCGGCGCATCGGGCGGCCGGTCGCCGGGCCGCCAGGCCGAGGATTCACGCGTCGGTCCCCGCACGCTGCCCGACAGCCAGTCGCTGGCCGACAGCGGCTGCTGCGCGACCGCCGACAGCGGCAGGAGGGTGGCCAGGGCCGCCGCGATGAGGCCGGGTCTATTCACCGGCGGGCCCGTCTGGCTGATCGGTCATGTCCAGGGGCGTGCGCACCTCGGACCGGGTGGGGGTCATGTCGGCGAAATAGGCATAGGCCACAAGGGCAACCAGCCCCGCCAGAATCAGGATCACCAGCAGTTTCAACATCCGCATCGCATTCGCCCTTGCTCGACCGTCTTTTCGTTGCCTTCGGCCGGTCTTATGCCGGCCCGTGCCGAATATATATGGCAATTTCCGAAAGATCACGTCATTCAGTCACGCAATTCGAAGGGGGCGCAAATGACAGGGCGGCTAACGCGCCATATCGTGCTGATCGGGATGATGGGCGCCGGCAAGACCGCCATCGGGACCGAACTGGCGCGGCGGCTGCGCGTGCCCTTCACCGATTCGGACATCGAGATCGAAGCCGCCGCGGCCATGACCATCACCGAAATCTTCGCTCGCGACGGCGAGGCGTTCTTCCGCGCCCGCGAGGCGCAGGTGCTGGCGCGGCTGCTGGCCGGGCCGGCCGGCGTCATCTCGACCGGGGGCGGGGCTTGGATGCAGCCCGGCAACCGCGACCTGATCGGCGCCAGCGGCATGTCGGTCTGGCTGAACTGCGACCCCGAACTGCTGTGGCAGCGGGTGCGCCAGCGCCAGACGCGGCCGCTGCTGCAGACCGCCGACCCCAAGGGCACGCTGCTGCGCCTGCTGGCGGAACGCAGCCCGGTCTATGCCACGGCCGAGGTCGAGTTCGTGTCGCGGGCCGGCGACAGCATCGAAAGTTCGGCCTTGCGGCTGATCGCCCAGCTGCGTGCGACCGACCCCGGCCTGATGAAGGAGGCATGATGACCGATCCTGTCACCGTTCACGTTCCACTGGGCGAGCGTGCCTATGACGTCCGCATCGGAGCGGGCCTTCTGGCCCGTGCCGGGGCGCAGATCGCGCCTCTGCTGGCGCGGCCGCGCGTGGCCGTGGTCACGGATGCCAACGTGGCGGCGCTGCATCTTCGTCCGCTTCAGGACGCCCTGCGCGCCGAGGGGATCGACAGCGAGGCGCTGGTCCTGCCGGCGGGCGAAGGCACGAAGAACTGGGATCAGCTGTCCGCCTGCGTGGAATGGCTTCTGGAGCAGCAGGTCGAGCGGCGCGACGTTGTCGTGGCGCTGGGCGGCGGCGTGATTGGCGATCTGGTGGGGTTCGCCGCGGCCATCCTGCGGCGGGGCGTACGCTTCGTGCAGGTGCCGACGACGCTTCTGGCGCAGGTCGACAGCAGCGTCGGTGGCAAGACGGGGATCAACAGCGCCAAGGGCAAGAACCTGATCGGCGCGTTCCACCAGCCGTCGCTGGTCCTTGCGGATATCAACGTGCTGGATACGCTGAGCGAGCGCGATTTCCTGGCCGGATATGGCGAAGTGGCGAAGTATGGGCTGCTGGGCGACGCCGCGTTCTTCGGCTGGCTGGAAGATAACGCGCCGCTGCTGCGCCACGATGCGGGCCTGCGGCAGCATGCGGTGGCGCATTCGGTCGCCATGAAGGCCGGCATCGTGACCCGTGACGAAACCGAGCAGGGTGAGCGTGCGCTGTTGAACCTGGGCCACACCTTTGGACATGCGCTGGAGGCGGCGACCGGCTATTCCGACCGGCTGCTGCACGGAGAGGGCGTGGCCATCGGCTGCGCGCTGGCTTTCGAGCTGTCGGCGCGCATGGGGCTGTGCCCACAAGAGGCGCCGAGCCGCGTGATGGCCCATCTGCGCCAGATGGGAATGGCCGCCCGGCTGTCCGAGATCCCTGGGGAGCTGCCCGACGACCAGGAGCTGATCCGCCTGATGGGGCAGGACAAGAAGGTGATCGACGGTCGCCTGCGCTTCGTTCTGGCGCATGACGTGGGCGACGCTTTCGTCAGCGACGCCGTCGACCGCGCGGTTCTGGCCGAGGTCCTGCGGGAAGCCCGCTGAGCCGGAACGGCGGCGAAGCGTCGGGCGGCCCCATCGAGGCGCCGCCAGACGCTGGCTGTCGCCGGCGCCTGCGCGGGCCGAGGTGCCGGCTGTCGCGGAAGGAGCCTGGCTTGCATCGGCGTTCTGGAGGCTTCGCGGCTTTGCCGCCGCGGATCGTCGGCGCGCGGGTGCCCCTAGAGGCCCGGGATGAGGCTTCTGACCCCTCGACGCAGGCTTCTCCAGCGGCTGGACGGCCGCTCGGGGTCGAGAAGCTGATTTTCCTCGAGAACCGTGGTTTCGATGCTGTTCGTCTCCGGGATCTCGAACGGGACGAGCGACCTGCCATCCGTCCGCAGCGTCTCGATCGCGGCGATGAGAGAGCCGTCGGCGTCCGCCAGAACCTGATCCAGCTTCGACTGCGCGACGCCAAGATGCTCCGAAAGCAGGTCGTTCCGCAGCTTCAGGATCTGGCGCCGCTTGTCGTCGTCGCCCGGCCCGGCCTCGATGCTGATGTCGCATTCGGTATCGAACCCCAGCGACCGGTTGTTCAGGTTGGACGAGCCGACCTTCAGCAGCCTGTCGTCGACGACCATGACCTTGGCATGGACATAGATCGGCTGACCGCCCGCCGTGACCGGCGTATAGAGCCGGAAGCGCCCGTAGCGGTCGGCCTTCCGGATCAGGTGCAGCAGCCGTGCGCGGGAGGAGCCCATGACCTCCTCCTCCAGCCAGCCTTCGGCCGAGAGTGGGTTTATGATCACGATCTCGGGACTGTCGGGCAGCTTCAGGCGTTCGGCCATCGCCTCGGCGATCCGGCGCGAGGCGAAATACTGGCTCTCGATATAGATCGTGTGGCGGGCGGCGGCGATGCCTGCAAGGTACAGGGCCTCGATCTCGTGCAAAGCCTCTCGGTCATCATACTCGGGCGCAGTCCGCGCCACGGCCACGTCGACGTCGCGGAGCAGCGGCTGCAGGCTGTCTGGCCAGAGGCTTGGCTGGGGCTTTGGCGGCTGAAGCGTTTCTCCGGTGGCTCGGCGCCACCTTTCGCGCGCAAGTTCGCCCAGGGCTTGCGCGACGTCGCCCTCAACCGCGGTCGAGACATCGTGCCACGGGCCATAGCGCCGCTTGGTGGTCGGACGGACGCGCAAGGGGTTGTCGTCAAGATGCTCTCGGGTGTCCCAACGGTCGGCGGTGATGTCGATCCCGCCGCAGAAGGCCAGCGTGTCGTCGATGACCACGATCTTCTGGTGATGGGCAGAGCCGACCGGATGGGCCCCATCCAGCTTGAAATGGATGCGGTCGTTCGTCATCCAGTCCAGGATGACCAGCGGCGTCGTTCCCCGTCCCAGGGCGTTCAACGCGCCGAGGTTCCAGCGCAGAACGTGGATCTGCACATCCTGCCGGTTTTCGGCGACCCAGCCCAGGAACTTGCCGAGCCGGTTGGGCACCTTGTCGTCCTCGTCGGGGCGGTCCAGCGGGATCCGGGTATCGAAGTCCCAGCCGATCAGCATCACACTGTGCTGAGCCTGCTGCACGGCGTCGCGGACGAGCGAGAAATATTCGGCGGCATCGATGATCACGGCCATCCGGCTGGCGCGCTTGATCTGCCAGCAGGTGTCGCCGGGGCGGAGGATCGGGGTATCCCTGTCTGTCATCCAAGCTCCTGCAGGAAGCGTTCCTTGTCAGCGGGCCGATGCGCGTCCCGGCGGCAGGTCATGGTCGGACGCCCGCGGCCGGTATGGCCGCGGGCGCGACTGCCGCAAAAGGCTGCCCAGGTGGCTTATTGCACCTCGGCCGGCTCTTCGACGATGACAGGTTCCTCGGCCACGACTCCATCGTCGGTGACGACGGCCTCGTCGGTCACGACGGCCTCGGGGGCCTCATCGGAAAACCACCCGAGGATCCAGCCCAGCAGCAGCAGCGCCAGGATCACCACGACGATGATACCGATCCACTTGCCTGCGCCCCCCTTCGAGTCAGAGGTCTTGGTCACCTTCGGGTCGCGATAGTCCGCCATGTTCGCTTCCTTTCCTTGATCTGTCGGTTCGAGGATCAGCCGTGCCGCTGGTCCAGCCGCGCGTTGCGCATATACGACCGGGTGAACGGATCGGTGTTGTCCTGGTCGCGCCGACCCATCCATTCTTCGTTGGTGCTGCGCGTTCCGGGATCGCTGTAGGGATCAAGCCCCGCGTCGCGGAACTCGTCGCTTCTCTGGTCGAGGTTGTAGGCCTCGTCCTCGGGCCGGCGCATGATCTGCTGCACCCGCGCGATCTGCGTCTCGTCCACCTCGGCCGAGACGACATAGTCCCCCCTGCGGACGCTCTGCTGATAGGTCCGGAGGTCGTCGTCGGGCAGGTGCAGGTCGTGCAGCCTGTCGGTATGCGTGCGGTCAGTCCGCATGCCGTCGGCACCGACGGGATCGTCCATGTCCGGGATGACACGGATGTCCCCGCTTGAAATTCCAAGGTCGCTCAACTCTCGCCGGACAAGGTCTGCGGTCGCGAAAGTGCGATAGATCGCAGTGACGTTCCTGTGCATCTGGCTCCTCCAAGTGCTTTCCGCATAGGAAAAGGCACAGGGCGGGGCTGTGGTTCCATCCGCCGGCGATCCAGGGCCAACGGGAACGCGTCTTTGTGTCGCGGCGAGAGGTTGGACGGGCAGGGTCCGGATGCTGCCTGTCGTCACACCCAGTCCCAGTCCGAGAACCGGCAGTCCGCACCGACGGACCCCGCAATTGTCGGACTGCGGCCCGGCTGGCCGGTCCTGACGCGCCGCAGCCCGGCACCGGCCACCCGGCGCCCGGTCGTTCAGACCGCCTGACGCCATTCGATCGCGGTGGGGCTGCTCAGGCTGAAGCGGCTGACCATGTTTCCAAGCGACTCGGCCTCGGTGTTCAACAGCGCGCTGGTGGCACTTGCCTGCTCGACCATGGCGGCGTTCTGCTGCGTCACGTCGTCGAGATAGCTGACCGCGCTGTTGATCTCGGAGATGCTCAGCGCCTGGCGCTGCGCCGTGGCCGACATCTCGGTGACGCTGGCCTCGATGTCGTTGAAGACCGAGATGATGTCGGTCAGCGCGGAATGCGTCGCGGTTACCAGCTCGGCCCCGTGCGCCGTTTGCCGGACGCTGCGGTCGATCAGTTTTTGGATCGTGCGGACCGCATCGGCGGATCGCTGCGCCAGCGCGCGGACCTCGGCCGCAACGACGGCGAAGCCGCGGCCCGCGTCGCCTGCCCGGGCGGCCTCGACGCCGGCGTTCAGTGCCAGCAGGTTGGTCTGGAAGGCGATCTCGCTGATGACGCCGATGATCTGCTCCATCTCGTTCGCGCTGGCCGAGACGTCGGCCATCGCCGTGCGGGTTTCATCCATGATGCGGCTGCCGTTCGCCGCCACCTCTCGGGCCTTGGCGGCCATCTCCTCGGCGGCGCGGCTGCGTTGCGCGGAATCCTTGACCGCGGCGGTCATCTCGTTCAGCGCGGCGGCGGTCTGCTCGAGGCTGGCGGCTTGCTGTTCGGTGCGGCGCGCCAGGTCGTCAGAGGCTGCCGCGATCTCTCGGGTGCCGGTGCCGATCTGCTCGGCCCCCTGCCGGACCGAGGACATGATCGCGGCCAGACGCTCGACCGTGTCGTTGAAGCGGGTCTTCTGCGACAGCGCCGGATCGACGCGTGCGGTCAAATCTCCGTCGGACAGCCGGCCGAGCGCGTCCGACAGCGTGTGGAAGGCCCGGTGCTGGGCTTCCTCGGCCTCTTGGCGACGCTCGTCCACCTGTTCCAGATAGGTCGAAATCGACAGGTCGATGTCCAGAAGCGCGGCCCGCATCAGCGCCGACAGGTCGTCGGCCAGCCGCGCGCGCCCGGCGGCGGTCAGCGTCCGTCGGTCGTTCACCATGTCGCTGATGATGTGGTGCAGAACCAGCCCATAGCCGCCGATATACCACCGCGGCTCAAGCCCGATGCGGGCATGAACGGCGCCGATCCGCAGGACCGACTTCGCGTAGTCGTCGCCGAAATCCGCCGACAGGATGCGCTTCCAGTGCTGCTGCTGGCTGCCCTTGGCGCGCTGGCTGTGGGCGTCGTCGGTGAAGTGGCGGCGCAGATGGGGGATCGACGCGATGCGCTGATAGAACTCGCTCAGCGCGGCTTCGACGCTGTCTTGAACGCCACCCGCCAGCGAGCGCAGCCGGTCCTGCGCATCGGCGCCCAGATCCAGGAAGTTCAGGCGCGCCTCAAGCTCGACCGACGAGGCACAGTTCTGATTGGTCACCGCAGGTTCCTTTCGCATGACAGAAGCGGACAGGTCCTGCTTAGCGCCGAATCTTTAAGGCCTGCTGAACAAGGGCGCATGATTTGCAACGTAAAAGGCCGGCCGCAGATGCCGCCGGCCCTTCAGGTCGTCATCTGGCTGCGCTTAGGCGGCCTTCGGCAGCGCCGCCTTCGCGTCCTCGACCAAAGCGCGGTGCAGCGCCTTGATCGACGAGGCCAGCGCGTCTCGTTCGACGATGAACTGCACATCCACCGGACGCGGTCCCTGGGTCGCGCCGATCGCCGAGACGCCGGCATCGGCCAGCGCGTTCAGCCCGCGGCTGAGGACCGCCAGCCCGTCCAGGTCGCGCCCGACAGCCGAGGCCATTGCGACCGCCCGCGACGAGACGCAGGCCGAGGGATAGCGCTCGGTCAGGTCCTTCTCGACCCGGCGCAGCACCTTGAGGCTGCTGTCCACGTAGTGCGTGATCGTGTTGGCGTTCGACACCTTGCTGACAATGCGAACCTTGTGGCGGGTCAGCACCTCGAGGATGGTGGCGTCATAGCCCTTGGCGCCGACCATGTCCTGTTCGAACAGCTCCAGCGCGAACAGATCCAGTCCGGTGACGATCTCGACCGCCGGTTCTGTCGCCGGCTGGTCGTCGATCAGCGTACCGGGATCGTGCGGCTCGAACGCATTCGTCACGCGCAGCGGCACACCCGACTGGCGCAGCGTCTTGGCGGCCTTGGGGTGGATCGCCTCCATCCCCAGGTTCGACAGCTGGTCGGCCACGTCATAATTCGTGCGCCCCAGCTTGCGGACAACGTCGTGGCCCACCAGCTTGGGATCGGCCGAGGACAGGTGGAATTCCTTGTGGATGATCGCCTCGCGCGCGCCGGTCAGGGCCGCCAGCCGCGAGAACGTCACCTCGGAATAGCCGCGGTCGAATTCGCGCATCAGGCCTTCGCGGCACTGGGCATAGCCGGTGACGATGGGCATTTCCGACGCCGGATCGACGCCTTCCATCGCGCCCAGAATACGCTGGTCCAGCGTGACCTCGCCCTCGTCGCGCCAGCCTGACAGGTCCACGAACCGGGCCGAGATCCCGGCCCGCTGCAGCATCAGCGTGGTGACGAACGCGGAATGCGCCTCTCCCAGGCCCGACAGCAGCTCTCGCGTCTGCAGCATGTGTTCGGACAGCCGGAAGTGGCCGTAGGAACACAGGCGCTGCAGGTCGATCAGGCAGTTCTTCGCACCAAGCAGGCGGTCGCGGACGAAAGCGTCGGCGCTGTCCACGTCACCCGGATGGTCCAGGACAGCGCGGTGCGCCTCCAGCATGGCGGTGCTGGCGCGGTCCAGCGCGGCCAGCCAGCCGTGGTCGTCCTCGCTGCTGGCGAAGGCGGCATAGACACCGGGCTCGCCGGACTTCTTGTGCTCGAGCAGCAGGTTGGTGATGCCACCGAAGGCCGAGACCACGAAGATGCGGCCATAGGGGTTCTGACGGTCGCCGATCAGCACCGTGTCGCGCAGCTCATGAACCCGCGACATCGAGGTGCCGCCGATCTTTTCGACGGTATGGGTCATGGCTCAGGCCGTTTCGGCAGCCGGGGCATAGCTGCCGTCCTCTCGGTGGACCTCGGTGCCGGTCACGGGCGGATTGAAGCAGCAGGCCATGACCAGCGTCTCCTCCGCACGCAGCGTGTGCTTGTCATGCAGGTTCAGCGCATACATCACGCCGGGCGTGATCTCGTGCGTCTCGCCAGTGGCCAGATCGGTGATCGACCCCTTGCCGGACATGCAATAGACGCTCTCGAAGTGGTTCTTGTAGTGGAACGTATGCTCCGACCCCGCCTCCAGCGTGGTGATGTGGAAGGAAAAGCCCATCCCGTCATCGGCCAGCAGCATCCGGACCGAGTTCCAGCGGGCGTCGGACACCGATCGGTCGGTGTCCTTGAGGTCGTGGAAATTGCGAACGATCATATCGATTACTCCGCAGCGATGTTGGTGGTGGCAAGGACGTCACGGGCAGCATCCAGCAGGATGTCGAAGCCCTTTTCAAGCACGTCCTTCGGCGTGGTCAGGGGCGCCAGAACCTTGACCACCTGGTCCTCGTTCCCCGAAGTCTCGATGATCAGGCCACCATCGAATGCGCGCTTGCAGATCGCGCCGGCCAGCTCACCCGAGCCGACGTCGACGCCGCGCATTAGGCCGCGGCCCTTCAGGAAGGCCCCCGGAACCATGTCGCGCAGCTGCGTCAGCCGCGTTTCAATGATCTGAGCCTTTTCGGCCAGTTCGGCCTCGAAGGCCTTGTCCGACCAGAACTTCTCAACCGCGACGCGGGCCGTCACGAAGGCATGGGTGTTGCCGCGGAAGGTGCCGTTATGTTCCGCCGGGCCGAAGACGTCATGTTCGGGGCGCACCAGGACCATGGCCAGCGGCAGGCCGAAGCCCGACACGGACTTCGCCATCGGCACCAGGTCCGGAACCACGCCCATGTCCTCGAACGAGAAGAACTTGCCGGTGCGGCCGCAGCCCGCCTGGATGTCATCCAGGATCAGCAGCGCGCCGTGACGCTTGGCGATGTCGGCCACCGCCCGCACGAACTCGGCGGACGCGGCGTTCAGGCCGCCTTCGCCCTGTACGGTTTCCAGCATGATCGCGGCGGGGGCGTCGATACCGCCCGAAGCGTCGGACAGCATCTGGTCCAAGAGCGCGGCGCTGTCGAGGCCCTTGGCATATCCGTCGAAGGGCACACGGGTCACGCCCTGCGTCTCCATCCCCGCGCCGCCACGGTGATAGCCGTTCCCGGTCGCGGCCAGCGCGCCCATGGTCACACCGTGGAAGCCGTTGGTGAAGGCGATGACGTTGGTGCGGCCGGTTGACTTGCGCGCGATCTTCATCGCGGCCTCGACCGCATTGGCTCCGGTCGGACCGGTGAACATCACGCGGTGATCCATGCCGCGCGGGGCCAAGATGTGCCGCTCGAACGCGTCAAGGAACTCGGCCTTGGTCGTGGTGTGCAGGTCAAGCCCGTGAGCAATGCCGTCGCTGCTGATATGCTCGATCAGCGCGGCCTTCATGTCGGGGTCGTTGTGACCATAGTTCAGCGACGAGCAGCCGGCGAGAAAGTCGATATGCTCGCGCCCGTCGGCCGCGCGCATGATCGAGCCGCTGGCCGAGGTGAAGACCGAGGGAATGCCCCGGCAATAGGACCGCGCCTCGCTTTCGCGGCGCTGGAAGATCGTCGTGTCGTCGGTGATGTTCGTCATGTCTTTAGGCATGAGACGTCCTTTCGCACGGTGTGCGTTTTTGAGAATGCTTCGATGGGTGAAGTAATCAGGCGGCGAAGGCCCGACCTGCCTCGCGCGGCAGGGTGATCGTCACCATGTGCTCGGTCGCGTGGCGCCCGTCGAAATGTTCGTGGCGGGTGTAATGGGGATCGTCCGACAGCTCTCCGCCGACATGGCGGGCCAGGCTGCGAAACAGCGCCCAAGATGCGTCGTTGTCGCGCGTGATGGTCGTGTTCAGCCGGGTCGCATCGGCGCATGCATCGCGATTGATCAGGTGCATCAGCATCTTGCGGCCGAGTCCCAGACCGCGCGCCTTGCCGCTGACAGCGACCTGCCAGACGAACAGCGCGTCCTCGTTGGGGATCATGTGGCCGGAAATCCAGCCCACGATCCGGCCGTCAAGCTCGGCCACGACGCAGGTGTCGCGGAAGTGCTCGGCTTGCACGATGTTGCAGTACATCGAGTTCTCGTCCAGCGGCTTGCAGTCGCGCACCAACTCCCACACGTCGGATCCGTCGGTGGGATCCGGCTTGCGCAGCACCAGCTGCTGGGGGCGTTCGATGTCTTGCACGTCTCTGGGCATGGGCTCCTGATCCTCAGTTGCTTCGGGCATCAAACTAGTAAACCTTGCCCTTGGTTGCAACCGCCTTGGCTGAAAATCAGGCGTTTTCAGCTAAGTGGCCGCGATATAAAGGCATATTTCGGATGATGCGCACGGATGCGTGACCGCTCGGGGTTCGTCAGGCAAATTGTTTTCGCCCCGAAGTGAATGGCGTTGCCCTTGCCCGTCAGGCGCTGGCATAATGCGCCCATGACCGAGCCTGCCGCCAAGCCACGAACAGATGCCGCGCTGATCGCGCTGCGGCGCATCCTGCGCGCGACCGAACAATATGAACGTGACCTGGCGCAGGCCGCGCGGCTGACGCCCGCCAAGCTGCGGGTGCTGCAGATCCTGGCCGGGCGCGAGGGGCGGTCCGCCATGCCGACGCAGCTGTCGACGCAGATGGGCGTCAGCCAGGCTACGGTGACGGCGTTGGTCGATCAGCTGGACAAGCTGGGCCTGACGCAGCGCCAGCGGTCCAGCACCGACCGGCGGCAGCTGCACGTGATCCTGACCGAGGAGGGGGCCGCGGCCCTGCGCGATGCCCCCGACGCCCTGCAGCAGCATTTCGTCACCGGATTCGAGGCGCTGCAGGATTGGGAGCAGGCGATGCTGGTCGCCTCGCTCGAACGGGTGGCGGCGATGCTGAACGCCCATGGCATCGACGCATCGCCGGTCCTGACACTGGGAGAGATCAGCCGCATCCGCCGCTGACGGCGTCAGCCCCAGGGGCCGTGGCGGTCGTCGATTCCGTCCAGACGCTCGAACCCATGCGCGCCGAAGAAGTCGCGCTGCGCCTGGATCATGTTCGCCGTCCCGCGCGCGGTGCGCATCATGTCGAACCACATCAGCCCGGATGCCAGCGCCGGCAGCGCATGGCCCGCGGCGATCCCCTGCGTCACGACCTGCCGCAGCGCCGGCATCGCCCGCGCCAGAAGGTCGGCAAAGAAGGGTGCCATGATCAGGTTGCGGGCCGGATCCTCGGCCAGCGCGTCGGCCATGTCGTTCAGCATGGCCGACCGGATGATGCACCCGGCGCGCCACACGCGGGCGATGCCGGGCAGGTCCAGCGTCCAGCCAAATCGGCCGGACGCGCCGTCGATCATCGTGAAGCCCTGCGCATAGCAGAGGATCTTGCCGGCGATCAGCGCTTGTTCCAGCACCTCCGCGTCAAGCGGGCAGGGGCCGGGCGCGGCGCCGAAGCGTGCCTCTCCGGCCTGGCGTTCGTCCAGCCGGGCCGAGACATTGCGTGCCATGACCGCGGCCTCGATCACCGGGATGGGGGCAGACAGGTGCTGCGCCTCGATGGCGGTCCAGCGGCCGGTGCCCTTCTGGCCCGCGCGGTCCAGGATCACGTCGGGCATTGCGGCACCGGTATGGCGATCGCGCGCAGCCGTCACCTTGGCCGAGATCTCAATGAGATAGCTGGAGAGGACGCCGTCGTTCCACCCCGCAAAGATGTCCGAGATCGCTGCCGCGTGCAGCCCCATCCCGTCGCGCATCAGGCCATAAACCTCGGCGATCATCTGCATGTCGGCATATTCGATGCCGTTATGCACCATCTTGACGAAATGCCCGGCGCCCGCGTCGCCCATCCGGGCCGCGCAGGGCGTGCCGTCGTCGGCCTTGGCCGAGATCGCGGTCATCACCGGCGCGACCAGATCCCAGTCTGTCTGACTGCCGCCGCCCATGATCGCGGGACCGTGGCGCGCGCCGTCCTCTCCGCCAGAAACGCCCATGCCCAGGAAGCGGAAGGGCAGGGCGGCCTGATCGCGGCGGTTGGTGTCGTGGAAATCCGCGTTGCCAGCGTCGATGACCAGGTCCTCCGGCCCCAGCAACGGCGACAGCGATTCCAGCTGCGCATCAACGGCGACGCCGGCGGGCACCATCAGGATGATCGCGCGGGGCGGTGCGATGGCGGCGACCAGGTCGGCCAGCGTCTCGGTCGGCACGATCCGCGCGGCCAGGTCACCCGCGTCGTCGTGAAACCGCTGCGCCACGCCCGAGGTCCGGTTCCAGACCGCGATGGGAAAGCCCTTTTCCGCGATGTTCAGCGCCAGCGCCGCCCCCATCGTGCCCAGCCCGATCAGCCCGATGCGCGGCTGGTTGCCGTCCGTCATGTCCATGTCTCCACCCTTGGTCGCAATGCGTTCGGGGGATGGTTACGCTAACGGCGCGGCGCTGTCACGACGTGGCGGGGCGTGGCTTGATGCAGATCAGCGTCTGCAGGCCGGTCGCCACATGCGTCCGCTGCCCGCCGCCGACGCCCCAGACGTCCAGCTGGCAGATGGTCAGCGTGCGCCCCGGCTTGACGACGCGGCCCTCGGCCTCCAGCCAGTCGCCCTGCGCGGGGTTCAGCAGGTTCAGCTTGAATTCAGTCGTCAGCACGTCATGGCCGGGCGGAAACAGCGTGAAGGCCGCATAGCCGCCGGCCGAATCCGCCAGCGCCGCCGTGCCGCCCGCGTGGAAATAGCCGTGCTGCTGGGTCAGTTCGCGCCTGAAGGGCAGGCGCAGCGTGACATGCCCCGGCAGGGCGGCGACGATGCTGGCGCCCAAGTGGCGCATCAGGCCCTGCGCATCGAAGCTTGCGCGCAGCCGGTCGAGGGTTTCCGGTGAAAGCGGGGTGTCGGTCATGGCGCTCCTCCCAAGGCTGCGGCCAGTCTGCTGCGTCATCGGGCGGTGGGGAAGCCCCTCGCCCGATGACGGAGGGTCGCGGCGGAAGTGATGGTGCTGCCTGGGCCAGTGCCAGGCGCGCGCCAGTGGTCGGATCTGAACCTGCGCTTGCGAAGCACCGCGAATCGACGGGCGCCGGAGGGTCCATCCGTGCGCGCCCCACGCCCTGCGTTCGGCGCCGCCCAAGACCCGACACGGCCGCGGATGCCGGGGGGCCTTGCTGCGACCAACCGCCGCAACGGCGCGGGTGCGGCGATGAAGCCTGATACTCCTTTACACGCGCGAGGGTCCGATTTCCGGCGGCATCCTGCAAAACAGGTGAATCGCAGAACTTTTTCGGCGGCCCTGCCGACCGGTGCGTCTGTCTTCCGCCAAAAAAGGGTGCTAAGACCCTGCGCCAACTGCATGCCGCGACAGAGGTTCGAGACATGACCGACGACTATCCCAAGGTTGACCGCGTGATGGGGGGGCCTGCGGGCTGGATCTCCATCGCCTTCCCGGCGGTCCTGTTCCTCTATTTCCTGGGGCTTCTGCCGCAGATCGTGAACGGTCCGCAGGTGCACGGGATCGACTGGGTGCCTTCCTTGGGCGTCAGGTTCTCGGTGCTGCTGGACGGTCTCAGCATGACCTTCGCGCTGCTGATCACCGGGATCGGAACGGCGGTGACGCTCTACTCCGCGCGGTATCTGGGGCAGCATCCGCAATATCCGCGCTTCGTCTGCTATCTGCTGATGTTCATGGTCGGCATGCTGGGCCTTGTGCTGGCCGACAACCTGATCGCGCTGTTCGTCTTCTGGGAGGTGACGACCATCGCGTCCTACCTGCTGATCGGCTTCAACGCCGACAGCGCCAAGTCGCGCCGGTCTGCGCTGCAGGCGCTGCTGCTGACGGGGACGGGCGGGCTGGTCATGCTGGGCGGGATGATCATCCTGGGCAACGTCGCGGGCACGTTCGAGCTGTCGCGGATCCTGCAGATGGGCGACATGATCCGCGCGCATCCCTGGTACATGGGCATCCTGCTGCTGTTCCTGGCGGGCGCCTTCACGAAATCGGCGCAGGTGCCGTTCCATTTCTGGCTGCCGAACGCGATGGCCGCGCCGACGCCGGTCTCGGCCTATCTGCACAGCGCGACGATGGTGAAGGGCGGCGTCTTCCTGATGGCGCGAATGAACCCGGCGCTTGGCGGGACCGACGCATGGTTCTGGATCCTGACCATCTTTGGCGGGATCACGGCGGTCTTCGCCTCGGTCATGGCGCTGCGGCAGACGGACATCAAGCAGACGCTGGCCTATACCACGCTGATGGCCCTGGGGTCGCTGACCATGTTCATCGGCGCAGGGACGCATTACGCCATCGTCGGCGCGATGACCTTCCTGGTGGTGCACTCGCTCTACAAGGCGGCGCTGTTCCTGATGATCGGGATCGTGGACCACGCCACCGGCACGCGCGACGCGACGGTGCTGCGGGGGCTGTGGAAGGCGATGCCGCTGACCGGCGCGGCGGCGGGACTGGCCGCGCTGAGCATGGCGGGCATCCCGCCGATGGTCGGCTTCATCGGCAAGGAGTTCATGTACAAGGCCAGCCTTGGCCTTGGCGGGTTCGGTGCGATCTGGGTCACCGTGATGATCTTCGCGGCCTCGGCGCTGATGTTCGTGACCGGCGGCATCGTCGCGCTGAAGCCCTTCCGGGGCGAGCTTGCCGACACCCCCACGCCCGCGCATGAAGGCCCGTGGCCGATGCTGGCGGGTCCGTTGGTCTTGGGCGCGCTTTCGCTGTTCTTCGGACTGGTGCCGGGGGTGCTGGGCCACTATCTGGTCGGCCCCGCCACCCACGCGGTCGAGGGCGAGGTCCACGAGGTTCACCTCTATCTGTGGGGCGGCGTCAACATGGCGCTGATCCTGTCGCTGCTGACCTTCCTGGCGGGCTGGCTGCTCTATCGCAGTCACGAATCCATCCGCGCCCGGCTGGCCGCCTTCGAGGCGCGCAACCCCATCGATTTCGACGCGGGCTGGGACCGGGTCCTGGACGGCTTCAAGGCCTTCGCCGCCTGGCTGACCGGGCTGATCCAGACCGGCAGCCTGCAGCGGTACATGGCGGTCACCTTCTCAAGCTTCGTGGTGCTGGTCGGCGGCACGTATCTGATCAAGGGCGCCTTCGGCGACGGGCTGGGGCTTGCCACGGCCTCGGTCCATCCGGTCCAGTGGACTGTGCTGGCGCTGATCGCCGCGGGGTCGATCCTGGTCGTCTGGACGCACAGCCGCATGACCGCCGTGGCCGCGATGGGGGTCGTGGGCATCGGCGTGTCGGTGATCTTCATCATGTTCAGCGCTCCGGACGTCGCCATCACCCAGCTGCTGGTCGAGGTTCTGGTCGTCGTGCTGGTCAGCCTCGCCATGCTGCGGCTGCCCTATCTGCCGCGGCGGTCGCGGGCGTCCTTCCGCGCGGGCCACGCCATCATCGCGGCGGGCGTGGGCGTGGTCACGACCTTCCTGACCCTCTCGGTCCTCAGCACCCCGTTCGACCGGCGCCTGACCACCTTCTTCGAGACGGCCTCCTATCCCGAGGCGCATGGCCGCAACATCGTCAACGTGATCCTGGTCGACTTCCGCGCCCTGGACACCTTCGGCGAGATCACGGTGGTGGCCATGGCCGCGCTTGGAGCGCTGGCCCTGCTGCGCGGCACCGCACGTAAGAAGGAGAGCTGAGATGCAGTCGCTGATCCTGACCACGACCACGCGCCTTCTGGCGGCGCTGCTCCTCATGTTCTCGGTCTATGCACTGCTGCGCGGCCACAACCTGCCCGGCGGCGGCTTCATCGGCGGGCTGATCGGCGCGACGGGCTTCATCCTCTATACCATCGCCACCTCCGAAGTCGAAGCCCGCCGGGCGCTGCGCGTCGATCCGTCGAACATCGCGGTGGTGGGCCTGGGCATCGCCGGCCTTGCCGGCCTCTCGGCGGGGCTGGCCGGAGAGCCGTTCTTCACCGGCCAGTGGCTGTTCCTGTTCGCCGAGGACGGCGGCAAGGGCCTACCGCTGTCCACCGTCCTTGTATTCGATATCGGGGTCTATCTGGCCGTCTTCGGCGGCATCCTGACGCTGGTCTTCGCCCTGGAAGAGGAGATCTAAGCGTGGAACTGCTGCTTGCCATCACCATCGGCATCGTCGTGGCGACCTCGGTCTACCTGATGCTAGACCGCAACGCGCTGCGTTTCCTGTTCGGGCTGGTCCTGCTGTCTAACGCGGTCAACCTGATCATCTTCGCGGGCGGCCGCCTGACCGCAGGCGCCCCGCCGCTGATCCCCGAAGGCGCCTATGCACCCGTGGACGTCGTGGCGAACGCCCTGCCGCAGGCGCTGGTGCTGACAGCCATCGTCATCGGCTTCGGCCTTTTGGCCTTCACGCTGGCGCTGGTCTATCGCACCTTCATGACCCTCGGCACCGTCAACAGCGACGAGATGCGCATCGCCGAGCCGCGCGACAAGCGCCAGCTTGACGAGAGCCGGCTCGGCATGGGCAAGGCCGACCCCGAACATCCCGCGACCGGGCAGGAGGCCGGTATATGAACTGGCTTCTTGTCTATCCGATCGTCATCCCGCTGATGACGGCGGTCGTGTCGTACCTGTTCCGCAACAGCCGCGCCGGGCGCTGGATCTCGGTCGCTGGCACGGCGGCGCTGCTGCTGGCCAGCCTGCTGCTGATGGCCGAGGTGCTGGATCGCGGCGTCGTCGCGGCGCAGATGTCGAACTGGGAGGCGCCCTTCGGCATCACCCTGGCGGCCGACCTTCTGGGCGCGGTGATGGTCGTCATCACCGCCATCACCGGCATGGCGACCGTGATCTACAGCCTGTCCGACATTTCCGAGCGGCTGGAACGGATGGGCTTCCACGCGCTTCTGCAGATCCTGCTGATGGGCGTCTGCGGGGCCTTCCTGACGGGCGACCTCTTCAACCTCTATGTCTGGTTCGAGGTGATGCTGATCGCCAGCTTCGGCCTGCTGGTGCTGGGCGGCGACCGCCAGCAGCTGGATGGCGGCATCAAGTACGTGATGCTGAACCTGGTCTCGACCATCATGTTCCTGACCGGGATCGGGCTTCTTTACGGCATCACCGGCACGCTGAACATGGCCGACCTGCACCTGGCCGTGCGAGAGGTCCAGAACCAGGGCCTGCTGACCACGATCGCGGTGATGTTCATGGTGGCCTTCGGCGTCAAGGCGGCGCTGTTCCCGCTGTTCTTCTGGCTGCCTGCGTCCTATCACACGCCGCCCGTCGCGGTCTCGGCGATCTTCGCTGGCCTGCTGACCAAGGTCGGGGTGTATTCGCTGATCCGCTGCTTCACGCTGATCTTCAACCAGGACGTGGGCTTCACTCACACGCTACTTTTGTGGCTGTCGGTGATCACGATGGTCACGGGCGTGCTTGGCGCGGCGGCGATGAACGACTTCCGCCGCATCCTGTCGTTCCACATCATCAGCCAGATCGGCTACATGGTGCTGGGCCTGGCGATCTATACGCCCCTGGGCCTGATGGGGGCGGTCTTCTACCTGGTCCACCACATCATCGTGAAGGCGAACCTGTTCTTCGTGGCGGGCGTGGCCAAGCGCATCGGCGGCTCGACCGACCTGGCGCGGCTTGGCGGCCTGTACACCCACGCGCCGCTGCTGGCCTTCCTGTTCCTGATCCCGGCATTCTCTCTGGCAGGGTTCCCGCCGCTGTCGGGCTTCTGGGCGAAATACGTGGTGGTCAAGGCCGCGCTCGACCTGGAAATGTGGGGCGTGGCCGCGATCTCTCTGGCGGTGGGCCTCCTGACGATCTTCTCGATGACCAAGATCTGGGGCGCGGCCTTCTGGCCGGACCATCCCGACGGCATCAAACCGCGCCTGTCGGACCTGCCCATGGGCGACCGGGTGGCGCTGATGCTGCCGATCATCGGGCTGGCGGCGCTGACCTGCATCATCGGGCTGTTTCCCGAACCCTTCGTGCAGTTCGCCGAACGCTCGGCCACGCAATTGCTTGACCCGACCGAATACATCACGACCGTCCTGGGGGTGCAGCCATGAACCTCTTTGCCATCAACATCGTGCTGGCCTTCGCCTGGGTGGCGCTGACGGGCGGGCTGACGCTTGGCGGCCTGACGACGGGCTTCGTCGTGGGACTGGGCGCCATGTGGCTGGTCAGGCCGCTGTTCCCGCATACGGGCAGCTATTTCATGCGGCTCTACTACTGGGCCCGGCTGATCGTGATGTTCGTCTATGAGCTGATCGTCAGTTCGCTGCCGGTGGCCAAGGACGTGCTGACGCCGGGGCAATTCTCGAAGCCCGCGCTGATCGCGGTGCCGCTGAACGTCACGACTGACCTGCAGATCACGTTGCTGGCGAATTTCATCTCGCTGACGCCGGGCACGCTCAGCCTGGACGTGTCCGACGATCGCAAGACGCTGTATATCCATGCCATGTTCGGCGACGAACCCGATGAGATCCGCGCCCAGATCCGCGACCGGTTCGAGGTCTGGGTGCGCGAGGCGACAGAGTAGGGCCATGACGATGATGGATTTCGCAATTCTGCTGGGCTTCGCGCTGGTCATCCTGGGGTTGACGCTGGCGGCGATCCGGCTGTTCATCGGCCCGACCCTGGCCGACCGCATCGTGGCGCTGGACATGATGACGGTCCAGCTGGTGGCCTTTGGCGGGCTTGCCGCGCTGCAGTCGCGCAGCGCCGCGTTCCTGGACGTCGCGGTGGTGCTGGCCCTGGTGGGCTTTCTGGCCACCGTCTGCCTGGCGCGCTATCTGGAACGCCGCATCCTGCTGAAGTCGGAGGAGCTGAAATGATCGTCGACCTGATCGTGTCCTTCCTGATCGTGGCCGGGGGCGTCTTCTGCCTGTCGGCGGGCCTGGGCGTCCTGCGCCTTCCCGACGTGTTCACGCGGATGCACGCCTCGACCAAGGCGGGCACGCTGGGGTCGGGGTTGATCCTGATCGCCGTCGCCGTGGTCTTCGCCGAGGGTACCGTGATCGCCCGCGCCGTCGCGGCAATCCTGTTCCTGTTGCTGACCGCCCCGGTCGCGGCGCATCTGATCGGCCGCGCGGCCTTCCGGACGGGCGTTCCCATGGTCGATCGCACCGCCTGCGAGCCCGGTGTCGCCGAGGCGCTGCGCAGTCCCGGACCGGCGGACGACCAGCCCTAAGGGGCAGGGGGCGCTGTCGGGGCTTTCCAAACACGGCGCATGCGCGTAGATCTTGCCGATTGGCGGACGAACCGCCTGATTTGAAAGATCTACATGAGCCAGGATATCCCCACGATCACCCGCACCGAGGAGCTTGCGCGCTTCTGCGAGGCTGCGAAATCCGCCCCCTATGTCACCGTCGACACCGAGTTCCTGCGCGAGCGGACCTATTGGTCGAAGCTGTGCCTGATCCAGCTGGCCCTTCCGCCCTCGTCGACCGGCGGCAACCCGGGAGGAGAGGGCGTGCTGGTCGATCCCCTGGCCGAGGGGCTGTCGCTCGAGCCGCTCTACGACCTCTTCCGCTTCAAGGATACGGTCAAGGTCTTTCACGCCGCGCGCCAGGACCTGGAGATATTCTTCCACGACGCGCAGCTGTTCCCTGAACCGCTGTTCGACACCCAGGTCGCGGCGATGGTCTGCGGCTTCGGTGAGCAGGTCGGCTACGAAACGCTGGTGCGCAAGATTGCCAAGGCGAACCTCGACAAGTCGTCGCGCTTCACCGACTGGTCGCGCCGCCCTCTGACGGATGCGCAGAAGGCCTATGCCCTGGCCGACGTGACGCATCTGCGCGTGATCTATGAATTCCTTTCGGCCGAGCTGAAGAAGACCGGGCGCGAGGCCTGGCTGGCCGAGGAAATCGCCGTCCTCGAGGACCCCGAGACCTATATCACCCGCCCCGAAGAGGCGTGGATGAAGGTCCGCACGCGCACAAACTCTCCGCGCTTCCTGGCGATCCTGAGAGAGCTGGCCCAGTTCCGCGAAGCCTATGCCCAGGAACGCGACATTCCCCGCAGCCGCGTCTTCAAGGACGACGCGATGATCGAGGTCGCCTCGACCAAGCCCGCGACCGAGGCCGACCTGGGCCGGTCCCGCCTGCTGCTACGCGAGGCCCGCAAGGGAGAGATTGCGAACGGTATCCTGGCGGCCGTCAAGGCGGGCCTCGAAGCCAAGGATCTGCCGCAGCCCAAGGCCGAGGAACCCGGCAAGCCGGGCAACGCCGCCTTGTCGGACCTGCTGCGCGTGCTGCTGAAGGCCAAGGCCGATGCAGCGGGGGTGGCGCCCAAGCTAATCGCCTCGTCCGCCGATCTCGATGCCATCGCGACAGGCGATCGCGACCTGCCGGCACTGCATGGCTGGCGGCACGAGGTCTTCGGACGCGACGCCCTGCGCCTGGCCGCAGGCGAGATTGCGCTGTCCGCCCGCGGGGGCGCGGTCAAGGTCGTTCCATGCGGCTCCGCCTGACCGGCCCCGCCGCGTGATCGCCACCCGGCACGGCCGCCCGCCGGGGCGGTCGTTTTTGGGCATCCCGCTCGTGCTGGCTGCACCGGACTCTTCAAGACCACATCAGTGACCGCATCATGGCACGACCGGCTGCAGCGGCGGTCAGGCCAGCAGGCGGCTTGATTTTTCATGTACACTCCAACTTGCACGGACACTACGCGAGTCCGGCTGCGGTGTTCATTGTAAAGCATCGGCCCGGCCATCGCGCCCAAGGTGGCTGGCGTGGGGTGGCCGCACCGCGACCGGCTTCGTGCCATGCCCATGACCACGATCGGCGAGCGGGCAGGGGATCCTCTGCGCGGTTCAGGCAGCAACCCGGTCGCACCACGGGGGCCTGTGCAACGCGAAGGACAGACGGCACCGTCCTAGTTACCAGCGCGGGATGAACAACGGCACGGCCGGCACGCATTCAGTTCCACTGGCGTGACGGGGCGGACCGTCTGCGTGGTGGCTTCATCTGAATAGCGGCAGTCAGCCGGAGTATGTCCTTGTGTCAGTTCAGTTCGCAGCAAACGTGCGAAGGCCAATTCTCCCCGCACCATACTGTACCCAACGGCCAACACCGCGCCTCTGGCACAACCTTGCAAATTCTGTGCGTGCCCGGCTGACGTCCACGGTTTCGGTCAACTTCAGGAATTGCTGCACGTCCCGCCTTACATCAACAAGGTTCCGTCCTCGCCTTTGGCCCGTGCATGACACAACCTGTGCATGGCTGGTTTGTTCAGGCGCCAGCGCCCGGTGTAACGTCGTCGGGCGCTGCGATCACACGTCAGTCGTCGCGGTCGTCCAGGGGCTGGGGCTGGATGACCCGGAACAGGGCGCGGCGCTCTTCGGGGGTGTCGGCGCGGGGAAAGCCGCGGGCGCGCTCGGCGGCGGGCTCGCTGGGGCGGCGGGGCCTGAAGTCCTGCGGCTCCTCGGCGAAGCCGATGGCCGAGGGCGAGGGTGCGATCGTCTTGCCGCCCTCGATGATCGGCAGGACCTCGTCCTCGACCAGGTCGAAGCGGCGGGGCGCAACCCCCGTGTCGCCCTCGGCCACAAGGCAGCCCAGGGCGCGCGTGACGTCCTGCAGGTCGGACCTCAGCGGCAGAAGCAGCATCTGCGCCTTCAGTTCGGGGCGGGCATAGTCGGGCTTGCCGTGCAGCGTCATCCGGGCGATCTGCGGTCCCTTGAAGACGCTTTCCAGCACGTCCGAGAATCGCCCCCGAGAGCTTGTGTTCAGGAAGGCGCAGAGCGGCATGCCGCGCACCTCCATCCCCATCAGGTCGATCAGGTGCCGCCCGGCCAGTCGCAAACGGCCCGCGCCGGGCGCGATCCGTTCGATGATGAAGGCATAGTCCAGCGCGTGAGAGATGCCGCGCGGATCGACGTCGCTGCGCATCGGCACCGCCCGGCCCTTGCGGATCGACGTCCAGTAGTCGTGCAACCCGCGCAGCACCCGGTCGGGCCGGCACGTCTCGTAATCCTGCAGGCGCACGATGCGCGCCGGCCCGTCATCCGGCCGCGCGCTCTTGCGCATGTCGTCGTCGCGTTCCGACACGTCCTACCCCTAAACCTGACAAAGCGGATCGGTCATCCGCATGGTGTTCGCTTCCCATCATAACGCCGTGCCGGTGCCAGAGCCGAGTCATTTCCTGAATGAATGGTTAAGATGTGACTCCCCGTGAGGTGGTCCGACTTGACCCACGCAGCCTGCCGGGGCATCCCACGGGGCAAGTCTTCGGAAGGCAAGGATCCGCCCAGCATGATGAACCGCACCGGCCTGATGGTCATCCTGTCGTCTCCCTCGGGGGCGGGCAAGTCGACGCTGGCGCGGCGTCTGATGGATTGGGACCCGTCGCTGCGGTTCTCGGTCTCGGCCACCACGCGCGCGCCGCGGCCCGGAGAGATCGACGGCGTGCATTACTACTTCACTTCGGCCGAGGATTTCCGGCGGATGGTCCAGCAGGACCAGATGCTGGAACATGCCGAAGTGTTCGGCAATCTCTATGGCAGCCCGCGCGCCCCGGTCGAGGCGGCGATGCGCGACGGGCGCGACACGCTGTTCGACGTCGACTGGCAGGGCGGGCAGCAGATCCGTGCCTCGGCGCTTGGCGGCCATGTCGTGTCGATCTTCGTGCTGCCGCCGTCGCTGCCGGAGCTTGAGCGCCGCCTGCGGGCCCGTGGCCAGGACAGCGAGACCGTGATTGCCGGGCGGATGCTGAAGAGCCGGTCCGAGATCAGCCACTGGGCCGAATACGATTATGTCCTGGTTAACGACGACCTGGACGAGACCGAGGCCCGGCTGCGCGCCATCCTGACGTCCGAGCGGCTGCGCCGCGAACGCCAGGGCGGACTGGGGGCCTTCGTGAAGCAACTGATGACCGAGGACGCGTGATGATCTGGTCGCTGGACGGCGTGACGCCGCAGATTGCAGAAGATGCCTGGGTTGCGCCGGACGCGCAGCTGATGGGCCGGGTGGTGCTGGAGGAGGCGGCCTCGGTCTGGTTCGGCGCCGTCCTGCGCGGCGACAACGAGGAGATCCGCGTCGGACGCGGCAGCAACGTGCAGGACCTGTGCTGCCTGCACACCGATCTCGGACATCCGCTGGTGATCGGCGCCGACTGCACCATTGGCCACCGTGCCATCCTGCATGGCTGCCGGATCGGCGACGGGGCGCTGGTCGGCATGGGCGCCACGATCCTCAATGGCGCCGTCATCGGGCCGGGCGCCTTGATTGGGGCCGGTGCGCTGATCGCCGAGGGGAAGGAAATCCCGGCGGGGGCCCTTGTGATGGGCGCGCCCGGCAAGGTGGTGCGTATGCTGGACGAGTCGGCGGTGGCCGAACTGCGGGCCTCGGCCGCGCGGTATCGGGCCAATGCCGCACGCTTCCGCGCGGGCCTTGTCGCGGCGGGCCCTGCCGGTGCGTGACAACGCGCGCCGCGTCAGCGGCTTTCTGGACGGGGTGCCGCTGCCGATGCTGGCCGTGGACCGGCAGGCGCGCGTCGTGGCCGCCAATCCGCCGGCCATGTCGCTTCTGGGCACCGACATCCTGAACCGGCCCTTCGTGACGGTCCTGCGGCACCCGTCCATCGTGCAGGCGGTGGACTGGGTGCTGGACCCGGCCGGAACCCCGGCCCCCGCCGCCGATCCCGAGCTGCCGGCGCCATCGGAACATGCCGCCACGCTGCGGGCGCAGTTCGCCATCGAAGGACGGGACATCCTGGCCGAGGTGACCGTGGCGCCGCTGCCCGCGCCCCTGGGGCGCGGCGCGACGGTGGCGCTGGTCGACCGCTCGGTCGCCGAGGAAGGCGAGATGATGCGCCGCGACTTCGTGGCCAATGTCAGCCACGAGCTGAAGACCCCGCTGACCGCGATGATCGGATTTATCGAGACCCTGCGCGGACCCGCCCGCGACGATACCCGCGCCCGCGACCGGTTCCTGGACATCATGGAGCGCGAGGCGGGTCGGATGAACCGCCTGATCAGCGACCTGCTGTCGCTGAGCCGCGTCCAGGCCGAGGAGCGTCGCCGCCCCTCGGGTGAGGTCGACCTGCCGGGGCTTCTGAACTCGGTCCTGGCGACACTGGCGCCGCGGGCCGAGGCGGCCGGTGTGGTGGTGCGGACCGAAGGGCTGGGGCAGCCGGTCCGCCTGCCGGGCGATGCCGACCAGCTGACGCAGGTGTTCCAGAACCTGGTCGAGAACGCGCTGAAATACGGCGGCTCGGGCGGATCGCTGCGGGTCGCGCTGGCGCGGGTGCCGCACGAACCGGTGCTGCGGGGCCCGGGCTGGGCCGTCACCATCGAGGATCGCGGCGAGGGGATCGAGGAACAGCACCTGCCGCGCCTGACCGAGCGGTTCTACCGCGTCGATCCCCACCGCTCGCGCGAGCAGGGGGGCACGGGGCTGGGCTTGGCGATCGTCAAGCACATCCTGAACCGCCACCGAGGCCGGCTGCGGATCGAGAGCCGGCGCGGCGAGGGCAGTCGCTTCACCGTGATCCTGCCCGAACGGCTGACGCGCGGCTGAGGACGGATTGTCCGCAGGGATGCTGGCCTGTCCCCCTCGCCCTTCGGGGCGGGTTGGCCTATAAGCGCGCCACATCTTGAGGAAGGGATACCGTCATGTCGCAATCGTCCGGGGTCGATCCGGCCAAGCTGGCTGCCGCACAGGCGGCCGTCGCGCTGGTCGAGGACGGGATGAAGCTGGGCCTCGGCACCGGCTCGACCGCCGCCGTCATGGTGCGGGAACTGGCCGCGCGGGTCGCGGCCGAGGGGCTGAAGCTGCGCTGCGCCGCCACGTCGCAGGCGACCGCCGACCTGGCGACCAGCCTGGGGCTGCGGATCGAGAGCCTGGACGAGATCGGCTGGCTGGACATGACCATCGACGGCGCCGACGAGGTCGATCCCGACCTGCACCTGATCAAGGGCGGCGGGGCCGCGCATCTGCGCGAGAAGGTCGTCGCCGCCGCCAGTGACCGCATGGTCGTCGTCGCCGACCCCGGCAAGGTCGTGGAAATTCTGGGCGCCTTCCCGCTGCCGGTCGAGGTGCTGGCCTTCGGCTTCGAGACGACGCGCAAGCTGATCCGCCGCGCCCTGGACGAGCTGGAGCTGGGCGGCCACGACGTGATGCAGCGCCTGCGGGGCAGCGACCCGGTCATCACCGACGAGGGCAACCTGATCCTCGACCTGCACCTGGGCTGCATTCCCGACGCCCCCGCGCTGGCGCGCGCGCTGGCCGCGATTCCCGGCGTGGTCGAACATGGGCTGTTCCTGGGCATGTGCGATCTGGCGATCATCGGCCGCAAGGACGGCAGCGTGATCCAGCTGGCGCGCGATGCCGACATCGACGCCGACCTGCTGGCCAATGAAGGAGAGTGAACCTGTGAGTTTCGACTATGACCTGTTCGTGATCGGCGGCGGCTCGGGCGGCGTGCGTGCGGCGCGGATCGCGGCGGGAGATCACGGCGCCAAGGTCGGCCTGGCCGAGGAAAGCCGCATGGGCGGCACCTGCGTCATCCGCGGCTGCGTCCCCAAGAAGCTGATGATCTTCGCGTCCCAGGCCGGCCTGATGGCCGAGGAGATGCGCGGCTATGGCTGGGCAGACGCGCAGGCCGGCGCCTTCGACTGGGAGATCTTCCGCGAGAAAATGGACGCCGAACTGACCAGGCTGGAACTGATCTATCGCGCCGGGCTGAACCGCGCCGGCGTCGAGGTCCACGACCAGCGCGCCAGGCTGGTCGGCCACCACGAGATCGAGCTGGCCGACGGCACCCGCAAGACCTCCCGCCACATCCTGATTGCGGCCGGCGGGCGTCCGACGAAGATCGGCATCCCGGGCGAGGAGCTGGGCATCGTCTCGGACGATTTCTTCCTGATGGAGAAGCTGCCGCGCCGCGTCCTGCTGATCGGCGGCGGCTTCATCGCGTGCGAATTCGCGAGCATCCTGGCGGGCCTGGGCGTCGAGGCGGTGCAGGTCTATCGCGGCGACGCGGTGCTGCGCGGCTTCGACCGCGAGGCCCGCGACATGGCGACCCTGCAGCTGAGCCATGTCGGCGTCGACCTGCGGCTGGGCCTGACGCCCACGCGGCTGGACAAGGCCGGCGACGGGATCGAGGTCTCCTTCGACGACGGCAGCAGCGACCGCTTCGACGCGGTGCTGTTCGCGACCGGGCGCACGCCCTATACCGGCGGCCTGGGGCTTGAGAACACCGAGGTGCGCCTGAAGCCGAATGGCGCCATCGAGGTGGACGACTGGTCGCAGACCTGCGTGCCCTCGATCTTCGCGGTGGGCGACGTGACCGACCGCGTGAACCTGACGCCGGTGGCGATCCGCGAGGGTCACGCCTTCGCCGACACGATGTTCGGGGCGAAGCCTCGCAAGGTGGACCACTCGGTCGTGGCCAGCGCCGTCTATCTGCGCCCGCACGAGCTGGGCACCGTCGGCCTGACCGAGGAAGAGGCGCGGGCGCGCGGCCCGGTCGACGTCTATTCGACCGTCTTCCGCCCGATGCGGTCGATGTTCGCAGGCAGCGACGCCCGCGTGATGATGAAGCTGCTGGTCGATCCCGCCACCGACAAGGTGCTGGGCTGCCACATCTTCGGCCCCGAGGCCGGAGAGATGATCCAACTGGCCGCCATCCCGATCACCATGGGCGCGACCAAGGCGCAGTTCGATGCGACCATCGCCGTGCATCCCACGGCCGCCGAGGAACTGGTGACGATGCGGGCGCCGTCGCGGCGTCACGACGCTCCGCATGGCTGACAAAACCGTGGGCGCGGCCGCAGGTCGCAGCTGACGGGCCGGGGCAGGGTTGACTTTTCGGCCCTGCGCCCCAGTTTTCAAGCAACGGAATTTCCAGCGAAAGAAGGACGATCGATGGCAAATCAGGGCCCCTGGGGCGGAGGCGGCGGAGGCAATGGCGGCCGGGACGACGGCGATCGGGACAAGCGCCCGAACCGTCCCTGGGGCGACCAGCAGCCGCCGAACGGGTCGCGGCGACCGGGGTCCGGCGATTCACAACGTCCCGAGATCGAAGACCTGATGAAGAAGGGCCAGGAACGCCTGCGTGTGCTGATGGGCGGCCGCGGAACCGGCGGCGGGACCGGCGGCAACGGTCGCGGGCCTGGCGGCCCGAACATCGGGCTGAACCGCTCGACCCTGGTGATCGCCGGCCTTGTCGGCGTGGCGCTGTGGGGTTTTGCCAGCTTTTACCGGGTGCAGACGAACGAACAGTCGGTCGAGTTCCTGTTCGGCCGCGCCGTCGCCGTCGGCACCGAGGGTCTGAACTTTGCCCCTTGGCCGTTCGTCACCGCCGAGGTGGTGCCCGTCACCAACGAACGCGTGACCGAGATCGGCACCGGGCGCGGCGGCGACATGGACAACGGCCTGATGCTGACCCGCGACCAGAACATCGTCGACATGGAATACCAGGTCGTCTGGAACATCAGCGACCCCGAGAAATACCTGTTCAACCTGGCCGATCCCGCCGACACTATGCGCGCGGTGGCCGAATCCGCCATGCGCGACATCATCGCGCGGTCGGAACTGGCGCCGATCCTGAACCGCGACCGCGGGGCCATCGCCTCTGACCTGCAGGAATCGGTGCAGTCCACGCTGGACGCCTATCAGTCGGGCATCAACGTCGTCCGCGTCAACTTGGACCGCGCCGACCCGCCCGAAGAGGTCATCGACAGCTTCCGCGCCGTCCAGGCCGCCCAGCAGGAACGCGACCGGCTTGAGAAAGAGGCCGACGCCTATGCGAACCGCGTCCTGGCTCAGGCCCGCGGCGACGCGGCGCAGGCGCTGGAACAGGCCGAGGGCTATCGCGCCGAGGCGGTGAACACCGCCGCCGGTGAGGCCGCCCGCTTCAACTCGATCTACGAGGAATACGTGAACGCGCCCGAGGTTACCCGCCGCCGGATGTATCTGGAGACGATGGAGCAGGTTCTGGGCGACGTGAACAAGATCATCATCGGCGAAGGCGTCAGCCAGGGATCGGGCATCGTGCCCTACCTGCCGCTCGACCAGCTGCGTGGCGGTTCGACCGCGCCTGCCGCCATCAACACCACCAGCGGGGGGACGAACTGATGGCCGCCAAGAAAATCGCCGGCGCGATCGCCATTCCGCTGCTGATCGTGGTCGCCGTCGTCGCGGCGACGGCGCTGTTCATCGTGGACGAACGCGAAAAGGCGCTGGTGCTGCGCCTTGGCCGCGTCGTCGACGTGCAGGAGGAGCCGGGCCTGAACTTCAAGCTGCCGCTGGTCGACAACGTCGTGAAATACGACGGCCGCATCCTGGGCCTGCCGACCAGCCCGCTGGAGGTGACGCCGCTGGACGACCGCCGCCTGGTGGTCGATGCCTTCGCGCGCTGGCGGATCACCGACCCGGTGCGTTTCCGTCAGGCCGTCGGCACGGCGGGGGTTTCGGGCGCGCAGATGCGGCTTGAGCCGATCGTCAGGAACGCCATCCGCGAGGTGCTGGGCACCGTGCCCTCGACCCAGGTGCTGTCCGACGACCGGACCACGCTGATGAACCAGATCCGCGACGAGGCGCGCAGCAACTCGGGCGGTTTGGGGGTCGAGATCATCGACGTCCGCCTGACCCGGACCGACCTGCCCGAGCAGAACCTGAACGCCACCTATGCCCGGATGCGGGCCGAGCGGGAGCGTGAGGCCGCCGACGAGATCGCCCGCGGCGGCGAGGCCGCGCAACGCGTCCGCGCCGCCGCGGACCGGACCGTGGTCGAGCTGACCTCCGAGGCGCAGCGCCGCGCCGAGATCGTCCGAGGCGAGGCCGACGCGCAGCGCAACGCGATCTATGCCGGCGCCTATGGCCGCGACCCCGAGTTCTTTGCCTTCACCCGGTCGCTGACCTCGTACGAACGCGCGCTGCGGGGCGACAACAGCTCGATCGTGCTTCAGCCGGACAGCGAGTTCTTCACCTATCTGTCGAACGACGGCTCGGCCAATGCGAATCCCGCGCCGACCCCAGTGCCGCCCACCGAGCCGACGGCGGCGGCTGATGCGCCAACGCCGACCGAGGACGACGAGGAACTGGTCACCCCAGAGGTGACCGACCGCGAAGGCAACCGCCTGGGCGAATCCGCAGGCGTACGCCTGACCCCGGTTCCCGAAAGTCTGGTCACGCCGCCGCAGGAAACCGAGGTTCTTCTTCCCGACGCAACCATCGGCGAAGGTGAGGCGGCGGCCGATCCTGCCACCGCAGAACCTGAGGCGGCGGAACCGGAAGCCGCACCCGCTGAAGGGCAGACGAACTGAAACGGGGCAACGGGCAGAGAGCGATCTCTGCCCGTTCTTCATTCGGGGGGGTGCAATAAAAATCACGATGAGTTCACGACCCGAGAGCGTGGTTTATTTGCAACTGCTTCCTACATGGCGTTCATAGGCCCCGCAGCCCGGGCCGCGACATTGGCGGGCTGCCCAGAAAAATGAGGACATCCGCATGAAATCGCTTCTTCCTCGCCATCTCGTGACCGCTTCGGCGCTGGCCCTCGTGGTCGGCCTTGGCCATGCGGGCGCCCAGCAGGTGGTCGAGCCCGCCAACGACGACGTTTCCCCCGAAGTCAGCCAGCAGGCGCAAGAGGCCGCCGAGGCCAACCGGCCGCTTGGTGCCGTGGCCGAGCCGACCGAATCGGCCCAGGTGATGCCCGGCAGCTTTGCCGATCTGGCCGAGCAGGTCTCGCCCGCGGTCGTGAACATCACGACGACGTCGGTCGTGTCGCAGCCCACCGGCGGACCGGGCGGCCCTGCCTTCCCCGAGGGCAGCCCGTTTTCGGACCTGTTCCGCGACTTCGGCTTCCCCGGCGCGCCGAACGGCCCCGAGGGCATGCCGCAGCGCCGGATGCCGCAGCGTTCGAACGCTCTCGGCTCGGGCTTCGTGATCTCGGCTGACGGCTATATCGTGACGAACAACCACGTCATCGAGGGGGCCGACCAGATCGAGATCGAGTTTTATTCCGGCGAGACGCTGCCGGCCGAGGTGGTGGGCACCGACCCCAACACCGACGTCGCGCTGCTGAAGGTCGAAAGCGACGATGCCATCCCCTTCGTGCGCTTCGGCGACAGCGACGATGCCCGCGTCGGCGACTGGGTGCTGGCGCTTGGCAACCCCTTGGGGCAGGGCTTTTCGGCCAGTTCCGGCATCGTGTCGGCGCGCAATCGCGAGCTGTCGGGCACCTATGACGACTATCTGCAGACCGACGCGGCGATCAACCGCGGCAACTCGGGCGGGCCGCTGTTCAACCTTGATGGAGAGGTGATCGGCGTGAACACCGCGATCCTGTCGCCGAACGGCGGATCGATCGGGATCGGCTTCTCCATGGCGTCGAATGTCGTGTCGCAGGTCGTCGACCAGCTTCGGGAATTCGGAGAGACGCGGCGCGGCTGGCTGGGCGTGATGATCCAGGACGTCACTCCGGAGATGGCCGAGGCCCTGGGCCTTGAACAGGCCGGCGGCGCGATGGTCACCGACGTTCCGGAAGGTCCGGCCCGCGAAGCTGGCCTGCAGATGGGCGACGTGATCACCAGCTTCGATGGCGCCGAGGTCGAGGATACGCGCGGCCTTGTCCGCCGCGTGGCCGAAGCTCCGGCCGGAGAGACGGTCGAGGTCGTCGTCATGCGCGACGGCGACAGCGAGACGCTGGACGTGACCTTGGGCCGCCGCGAGACCGCGCAGGGCAACGCCGACGCCGAAGCCCCCGCCGAGGCGAGCGAATCCGACGTGCTGGGCATGACGGTGACGCCGCTGACCCCGCAGATGGCGTCCGAGCTGGACGTGTCCGAGGCCGAGGGCCTGGTCATCACCGCCGTCGATCCCGAAAGCGCCGCTGCCGAGAAGGGCTTGGCCGCCGGCGACGTCATCACTGAGGCGAACCAGCAGCCCGTGGCGACCGTCGCCGATCTGGAAGCCCGGATCGAGGAGGCCCGCGAGGCCGGCCGCCGGTCCGTCCTGATGCTGATCCGCCGCGGCGGAGAGCCACTGTTCCTAGCCCTGCCGCTGGAGCAGGAAGACGCCACGGCCGAGTGATCGGGCAATCGGAACGACAAGGGGCGGCCGGATCGGCCGCCCCTTTTCAAATGGAGGGTGATCGCCTAACTCGGATTGGACAGAAGGGAACGAGCATGGCGAAGATCACCTATATCGAACACAATGGCACCCGTCACGACGTCGAGGTGCGCCCCGGCATGACCGTCATGGAGGGTGCGCGCGACAACGGCATTCCCGGCATCGATGCCGATTGCGGCGGCGCCTGCGCCTGTTCGACCTGCCACGTCTATGTCGATCCCGCCTGGCTGGACAAGCTGCCGCCGCGCGACCCGATGGAGGAGGACATGCTGGACTTCGCCTACCAGCCCGATCCCGAACGCTCTCGCCTGACCTGCCAGATCAAGGTGACCGAGGAGCTGGACGGCCTGGTCGTCCAGATGCCCGAACGGCAGATCTGACGCCTTGAACCTCTGCGATCGGATCCGGTTCGGTTCGGGCCGCGTTGGACCAATGAAGGCGGCGGATGTCGTCGCACTGGTCCCAACGACGCAGGAGGATGACCATGGCCAAGCTGACATTCGAAGGCATGCCGCCGATCGAGGGCAGTGCCGAAGCCGGCGGCGATTATGTCCGTTTCCGCACGGATTCGCTGCCCGATGCGGATGCCGTTGCCGAGCCGCGCGACGGCATGATCGACCTGGACGGCCAGTCCGCGAAGGTGTTTCTGGAAAGCGCCCAGACCCATGACGACGGCGTGATCGAGCTTGTGCTGCGCCGTTATTCCCCCTCGGCCTGACCAGCAGTCCGGGGCAGGCCGATGACGGAACTGGTGCTGTGGCATGTCCCCAGGTCGCGGTCGGTGCGCGTGCTGTGGCTGCTCGAGGAGATCGGCTGCCCCTATCGGCTGGAACGGCTGCCTGCGGCCGCCAGTCTTGAACAGGCATTGCACCCGAGCCAAGCGCCCGCCCTGCAGGACGGCGACGTCAAGATGCACGAGACGGGCGCCATGACCGAATGGCTGTGCGAAACACGCGCGCCGCAACTGTGGCGCGCGCCAGCGGCGCAGGGGCGCATCGGCTGGCTGGACTGGCTGCATTTTGCCGAAACGCTTCTGCACCTGGTCGCGGCCCGCGACGTTCCCGGCGGGCGTGCGCGGCTTCAATCGGCACTGGACCTGCTGGCGGACTGGCTGGACGGGTCGGAATGGCTGCTCAGCCATTTTAGCGGGGCGGACTGCCAGATGGGCTATTCCGTCTGGATGGCCGCCCAGGTGGTTCCGGCGCAGGACCGGCCGGCGCTGGCGGCCTATCTGGACCGCTGCCTGTCGCGCCCGGCTTTCCAGGCCCAGACACAGGCATCATGGGCCTAGGTGCTCAGTCCCGACATCTGGTGGATGGGGTTTAGGATGAATCTGTCGGGCTGGGATGTCCAGATCTTGCAGATGAATTCGTAAGGCGTGAGGGCCAGCCATGGTCCGCCATCGGTCCAAGGACCATGGCTGGCGAGGGTCTTGAGCCGGCGGGCGAAGTTGTAGGCGGGCATGAAGTCCGCGAGATGGGTGCGGAGCTGATCGTGGCTATCGTAGTGGAAGCGTTTGACCGTGGCCTTG
>NZ_JAOTBE010000030.1 GCF_026162645.1 Paracoccus rhizosphaerae | reverse complement strand
TCGGCAGGCTTAAAGACTGGAGGCGCGTGGCGACCCGCTACGACCGATGCCCAAAGGTCTTCCTATCCGCGATCGCCCTCGCAGCTGTCGTCATCTATTGGTTATGAATCCTGACCCTAGGACCGTCAGCAGCCTGATGCCCGGCCGGGGGAAATCTCTGGCCGGGCCTCGGTCCGCCGCATCTGCGCCACGCCAAGGCGGGCGCGGATGGCGCGCGACAGCGCATCGATGCCGACCGTGATCAGCGCGGTCGCGGCAAGGATGACGACGGCGCGGTCGATGCGCAACTCGGCGATGGCATCGTCGAGATAGAAGCCCAATGTCGCGATGCCCAGAATTCCCATGATCGCGGACTCGCGGATGATGATCTCCCACCGATAGAGGCAGAGGGCGACGAAATTGCCGAACAGGCGCGGCACGATCTCCCACCCCCACAGCGTCAGCCCGCGCGGCGCGTCGGGTCGCAGGACCAGCACCTCGGCCTGCCGTCCCAGAAGGTGGCCGATGATCGCCCCGTTGTGCAGGCCAAGCGCCATGATCGCGGGCAGCATCGACGGCCCCCAGACCTGCAGGAACAGATAGGCCAGCATGTATTCGGGGAACGACCGCAGCACGACCAGCAGCAGGTGCCCCGCGGCGGCGCCGATGCGCCCGCTGACGCGCGGCACGATCAGCGCCTGGCCGAGGAACGCCATCGCACCCGCGACGACCAGCGCCAGCTGCGCCACGACCAGCGTCGCCACCAGACCGGGCAGGATCGCCGTCGTGATCAGGTCCCACAGCCACGGCCACAGACCCGCCGGATCGCCCTGCCGCAGGGGCGCCGGCACGATGTCCTGCGACAGGAACCGCCACAGCGCGCCGCTGCCCATCGGCGGAGACGTAACCTGCGACAGCATCGCCGCCGCCGCGACAAGCCAGGCCAGCGCCAGTCGCGGCCGCATCCAAATACGGACGCTGGCGATCAGCGCGATATAGATGACCATGACCGCCCCGGCGGCCCCGTATTCGCCCTGCCTGAAGAAGCTGTCCAACTGGAAACCAAGCGTCGGCAGGCCCACGAAGCCCAGCACCGCGGACGATCGCAAGCCGCATTCCAGGCGATAGAGCGCATAGCTGACCATCTGCGGCCGGGCCAGGGGCGCGCGCGCCCACAGGAAGCGCGTCAGCGGATCGACCCTTTGTCCCAGCCACTCGGCGGGGCGCCGGTCGGATTCGTCCAGGATCTCGGACAGGACCTTGGCGAAGATCCCGGCATAGGGCAGGGCGATGGCCAGAAGCCCCGACCAGACGCTGATGCCCCAGACCTGCATCAGGATCAGCGCCCAGAACAGCTCGTGCACGGAACGAAGCGCGATGGCCAGCCAGCGTACAGGGCGCAATCGGTAGAAGGGCGCCATGCACAGCCCCGCCAGCCCGCCGATGGCCACGCCCGCGATGGCAAAAGCCACGGTCAGCGCGACGGCGCGAAAGATCTGCTCGATGGCCGAGAAGTCGGGCGACAGAAAGCCCCGCGCCATGCGCGACAACGTGGCCCAGGGGTCGTGGCCCGCCGTCGTCAGATCGGCCAGCGGCAGGCACAGCGCCGCGACGATCAGGAACCCCGCGACGACGCCCGTACGTGACAGCCTAGCGTGCATAGAGCGCCTCGATCCGCGCGGCGTCCAGATCGGCCACCGCTAGGTCGAACAGGAACGAGCCCTGCCGCAGCCCGATGACCCGCGTCGCGAAGGCGCGGGCGATGGCGACGTCGTGCAGCGCCAGGACGGCGGTCGGGAAGCCATCGCGAATGGTCGCTGCCAAGGCCTCGGCCTGCCGGGGATCGACCGCCGACAGCGGCTCGTCCCCCAGGAGCAGGTCTCCGCCCCGGTGCAAGGCGCGTGCCAGGGCGACGCGCTGCTTCTGTCCGCCGGAAAGGGCCTCAACGCGGCGGTCGGCCTCTGGCGCCAGGCCCACGCGGGCCAGATCGGCCAGCGCGGCCTGCCGGTCGGCGCGAGAGGGCCTGATCAGCGTACGAAGGTTGCGCCACGCGCCGTGGTCGTCCAGCCGGCCCATCAGCACGTTGCGCAGGGCCGACAACTGGGGAACCAGCGTCGCGTCCTGCGGCACCAGCGCCACGCGCCGGTCCGGCGCCGCCGAGGCAAGCAGCGCCGCCAGCAGCGTCGACTTGCCCGACCCGCTGCGGCCCAGCAGCGCGACCCGTTCGCCGGGCGCGACGTTCAGCCGCACTCCGCGAAGGACCGGCGTGCCGCCATAGCCCAGATCGGCGCCGTCCAGTGCCAGCATGGCCTATTCCAGCAGGTCCAGCTGCCGGCCGACTTGCTCGATTGCGACATAATCTTGGTTATCTGCGGAAATGAATGCATTGCGCGGGAAGGCCGCCAGCAGCTCGGGATCGTCCATGCCCACCAGCGCCGCCTGCACCTTGTCCGCGAAGCCTTCGCCCCAACGTTCGTCCACATCACCGCGGATCGTCCAGTTATAGTCGGGATAAGGCGGCGTCTGCCAGATGACCTTGGCGGTCTCGACCTCGGGGGCGCCATCGGCCACGGCCTGATCATAGACCGCGAAGTTCAGCGCGCCGACCTGCCAAGCCCCGGACGCGACCAGGCGCAGGGTCTGGCTGTGATCGCCCGAGAACCCTACGCGACCGAAGAAGTCCTCCGGCGCCTCACCGGTGTTCTCGCGGATCGCGTATTCCGGCATCAGCCGACCCGACGTCGAGGTCTTGGCCCCGAAAGTGAAGGACATGCCGCGCGCGTCCTCCGGAAAATCTTCCGACGCGGTCAGGCCGGTGTCGGTGTTGGCGATGAAATAGCTGACGAACTGCGTATCTTCGTCGCCCTGGGCGATCGCCCGCGCGCCCGGCACCAGCAGCCGCGCCTGAACGCCCGACAGGCCGCCGAACCAGGCCAGTTGCACCTGGTTGTTGCGGAAGGCGGTGACGGCGGCGGGATAGGATTTGACCGGCACGAACTGGACGGGAACGTCAAGCTCCTCGGACAGGTATTCCGCCACGGCGTCGAAGCGCTCGGCAAGCCGGGTCTCGTCCTCATCAGGGATGGCCGAGAAATAGAGTGTGTCCTGCGCGGCGGCCGCGCCCGACAGGGTCAGGCAGGCTGCAACGAGTGAGGCAAAACGACGCGGATTCATACAGGGGCACCTTTTCGGATGTTGGTCGACAGGGCGAATACGGCGGGCCGGGCCTCTCACCGTGTTCAAGCCCCCGACATGCGGCGCGCCCTCCGGCCCGAGCGCGCCCGGCGCATCGGCTTGTCCGGCCCTTCTATCGCGGCCCCTGCCCCGCGCGCAAGCCGCCGGATCTTGACTCGGCAGATGGGCCGGATGATCATCAAGCCGTACCTATCATGACGACAGGCAAAGGGGGGTCCCAATGAACATCGACCTTTCGCGCCGCGGCTTTCTGAGGCTGGCGGGTGCGGGGGTTGCGGCAACGTCGCTTGGAGCCATGGGCTTCGGCGAGGCCGAGGCAGCCGAGGCCGCGCATGTCCGCGCCTTCAAGCTGGCCACGACGACGGAAACGCGCAACACCTGCCCTTATTGCTCGGTCGCCTGCGGGATCATCATGTATTCCAAGGGTGATGTGAAGACCGGCGAAACCGCCGAGCTTCTGCACATCGAGGGCGATGCCGACCACCCGACGAACCGCGGAACGCTGTGCCCCAAGGGTGCGGCGCTGAAGGACTTCGTCCACGCCCCTACCCGCCTGACGCAGCCGCGCATCCGCAAGCCCGGCGCATCCGAGTGGGAGGAGATTTCGTGGAACGACGCGCTCGACCGCATCGCCCGCGCGATCAAGGACGACCGCGACGAGAATTTCATCGCCACCAACGAGGCCGGCACCCCGGTCAATCGCTGGACAACGGCGGGATTCCTGGCGGCCTCGGCCACGACCAACGAAACCGCATGGCTGACCTACAAGACGGTCCGGTCCATGGGGATTGTCGGCTTCGATAACCAGGCGCGCGTCTGACACGGCCCCACGGTGTCCAGTTTGGGCCCGACCTTCGGCCGCGGTGCGATGACGAACGCATGGACCGACATCAAGAATACCGACCTCGTGGTCGTCATGGGCGGCAACGCCGCTGAAGCCCACCCCTGCGGCTTCAAATGGGTGACAGAGGCCAAGGCGCATCGCGGCGCCAGGCTGATCGTGGTCGATCCGCGCTATACCCGCACCGCCTCGGTGTCGGATTACTATGCGCCCATCCGTCCCGGCACGGACATCGCCTTCCTGATGGGGGTGATCCGCTGGTGCATGGACAACGACAAGGTGCAGTGGGAATACGTCCGCAATTTCACCAACGCGAGCCTTCTGGTGCGCGAGGACTTCGGCTGGTCCGATGGCCTGTTCACCGGCTATGACGAGGAAAAGCGCGACTTCGACAAGTCCAGCTGGGACTATCAGATCGGCGACGACGGCTTTGCGCTGACCGATCCGACGCTGCAGGACCCCCGCTGCGTCTGGCAGCTGCTGCGCCAGCATGTCGATGTCTACACGCCCGAATTCGTCGAAAACGTCACCGGCACCCCGCGCGACAAGTTCCTGACCATCTGCGAGATGATCGGCGAATGCAGCGCACCGGACAAGGTGATGACCTCGATGTACGCGCTTGGCTGGACGCAGCATTCCAAGGGTGCCCAGAACATCCGTGGCATGGCGATGCTGCAACTGATCCTGGGCAATATCGGGATGCGTGGGGGCGGGATGAACGCGCTGCGCGGCCATTCCAACATCCAGGGCCTGACTGACATCGGCCTGATGTCGAACCTGATCCCAGGGTATCTGAACATCCCGACCGAGAAAGAGGTCGACTGGCAGACCTATCTGTCGACGCGGGAATTCCGTCCGATCCGGCCGGGTCAGACCAGCTACTGGCAGAACTACTCCAAGTTCATGGTCAGCTTCATGAAGGCGATGTGGGGCGACGCCGCCACGGCCGAGAACAACTGGGCCTATGAATACCTGCCCAAGCTGGATGTCCCCGCCTATGACATCCTGCGCATGTTCGAGCTGATGGACCAGGGCCGGGTGAACCTTTACTTCTGCCAGGGCTTCAACCCGATGCTGTCGATTCCCAACCGGGAAAAGATCACGCGGTCGCTGTCCAAGCTGAAGATGCTGGTGGTGATGGACCCGCTGTCCACCGAAACCTCGCATTTCTGGCAGAACCACGGCGTCCACAACGACGTGGACCCGTCTGCCATCCAGACCGAGGTGCTGGAGCTGCCCACGACCTGCTTTGCCGAGGATGAGGGCGCGCTGGTCAACTCGGGCCGTTGGCTGCAGTGGCACTGGCCGGGCGCGACGCCGCCGGGCGAGGCCAAGCACGACACCTGGATCATGGCGCAGATCTTCCTGCGCGTGCGCGAGCTTTATCAGCGCGAGGGCGGTGCTTTCCCCGATCCGATCCTCAACCTGACCTGGAACTATGCCGACCCCGAGGAGCCCCTGCCCGAGGAACTGGCGAAGGAGATGAACGGCCGCGCCCTGGGCGACGTCACCGACCCGACCTCGGGCGCGGTGGTAGCGCAGGCGGGCCAGCAGCTGTCGGGCTTTGGCCAGCTGCGCGACGACGGCTCGACCATGGCGGGCTGCTGGATCTATGCCGGCAGCTGGACCGAGGACGGCAACATGATGGCACGGCGGGACAATTCCGATCCGGGCGATGCCGGCTTGTTCCTGAACTGGGCCTTTGCCTGGCCGGCGAACCGGCGGATTCTCTACAATCGCGCCTCGGCCGACCTGCAGGGCAAGCCCTGGGACCCCGACCGCCTGCTGATCGCCTGGAATGGCGAGAAGTGGGAGGGGTATGACGTGCCCGACATCGCCCCCACCGCCAAGCCGACCGAGGTGGGGCCTTTCATCATGAACCAGGAAGGGGTCTCGCGCCTGTTCACCAGGGGCATGATGCGCGACGGGCCGTTCCCGACCCACATGGAGCCGTTCGAGACGCCCATGGCCAACGTGCTGAACCCGCGCATGCGCGGCAATCCGGTGGGCCGCGTCTTTGAAAGCGACGTGGCGAACCTGGCCACCAGCGACGAATTCCCCTTCGTCGCGACCTCGTACCGCCTGACCGAGCATTTCCACTATTGGACCAAGCACAACCCGGTGAACGCCGCGTTGCAGCCCGAGTTCTTCGTGGAGATCAGCGAGGAACTGGCGGCCGAGCGTGGCATCGCCAGGGGCAGCCGCGTCCGGGTCTGGGGCAAGCGGGGTGAAGTCTGGGCCAAGGCGGTCGTGACCAAGCGGATCAAGCCGATGGTCTGCGGTGGCAAGCCGGTCCATGTGGTGGGCATCCCGCTGCACTGGGGCTTCATGGGCGCGGCCAAGAAGGGCTGGGGGCCGAACAGCCTGACGCCCTTTGTCGGTGACGCCAACACGGACACGCCCGAGTTCAAGGCCTTCCTTGTCAACATCGAACCCGCAGCTGAGGAGCCGGTCGCATGAAGGATATCGCCACCGCCCCCACGACCGCGGTTTCGAACCCGCCCGTCCAGCCGACCGAGGCCTATTTCGATGCGCGCGACGTCGTGCGCATCTCGGCCACGCGGGACGTGCCCCGGCCCGAGCGCCAGCTGGAGCCGGTCGCGAAGCTGATCGACGTCAGCAAGTGCATCGGCTGCAAGGCCTGCCAGTCGGCCTGCGTGGAATGGAACGACACGCACCCGGAGATCGGCGAGAACGTGGGGGTCTATGAAAATCCCCACGACCTGACGCCGGACATGTTCACCCTGATGCGCTTCAGCGAATGGGAGAACCCGGCCACGAACGAGCTGGAATGGCTGATCCGCAAGGACGGCTGCATGCATTGCGAGGATCCGGGTTGCCTGAAGGCCTGCCCGGCACCCGGCGCGATCGTGCAGTATTCGAACGGCATCGTCGATTTCATCCACGAGAACTGCATCGGCTGCGGCTATTGCGTGACCGGCTGCCCCTTCGACATCCCCCGCATCAGCGAGGTCAACCACAAGAGCTACAAGTGCACGCTCTGTTCCGACCGGGTCGCGGTGGGCCAAGGTCCGGCCTGCGCCAAGGCCTGCCCCACGCAGGCCATCGTCTTCGGCACCAAGGAGGACATGAAGGTCCATGCCGCCGAGCGGATCGAGGACCTGAAGTCGCGCGGCTACGAGAACGCGGGCCTCTATGATCCGCAGGGCGTCGGCGGGACGCATGTGATTTATGTGCTGCACCACGCCGACAAGCCGGGCGTCTATGCCGATCTGGAGGAGAACCCCCGCATCTCGCCCATCGTCGAGGGCTGGAAGGGCGTCACCAAGACCGCGGGTCTTGCCGCGATCGGTCTGGCCGCGCTCGGCGCGACGCTGCACGGCCTCTTCTCTCGTGGCAACGAGGTCGATGACCATGACACTCAGGCTGCGGATGTGCTGGTCAAGGGCCGCGATCCCGACGATACCCACGGAGGTCAGGTCTGATGGCGCCGCGTCCCTATTATTCCGAGCGTGGCGACCGGATCGACGGCCTGGCCCCGGTGACTGTCAGCCGCTATCGCGGCTTCACCCGTGCCAACCACTGGGTCACGGCCCTGGCGCTGATCGTGCTGGCGCTGTCGGGGCTGGCGCTGTTCGACCCGGCGCTCTACTTCCTGACCGGCCTCTTCGGCGGCGGACAGACGACACGCTGGCTGCACCCGATCGTCGGCGTGGTGCTGTTCTTCAGCTTCCTGCTGATGTTCGTCCAGCTGTGGCGCCTGAACATGCCCCGCCCCGAGGACACGACCTGGGTCACCAAGTTCGGCGACGTGGTCAAGGGGAACGAGGACGCGCTGCCGGAACTGGGCAAGTACAACCCGGGCCAGAAGTTTGTCTTCTGGGCGATGACCGGCCTGATCGTGGTGCTGATCGTCACCGGCGTCCTGATCTGGCAGCAGGTCGTGGGCCACTGGGTCAGCGTTCCGGTGCGCCGCGTGGCGGTGCTGGTGCATGCCATTTCGGCCGTGCTGATCCTTCTGGTCTTTATCCTGCATGTCTATGCTGCGATCTGGACCCGCGGGACGCTGCGCGCGATGACCCGCGGCACCGTCACCGGCGGTTGGGCCTGGCGCCATCACCGCAAATGGCTGCGAGAGGTCGCCAGCCGTGACAACAAGGGCCCGGCAGAGTAATCTGCCGGCCACCACCGCCGACATCCCCTGTGGCCGGTCGGCCCGGAGAGACAGATGACCACGACCATCCAGCCCGATCCCTCGGCCATCGGCGGCGTCCCGAAGGCGCCCCTGGCCTTCCTGCCGGACCCGGCGCGCCTGTTCGCCACCCGTTCCAAACGCCTGAGGTTCCTGGCCGACAGCGGCAGCAACCTGGCCCCCTATCTGCGTTTCCTGGCCGATCTTGTCGACCTGCAGGCGCGTCTGTCGGGCGAACTGCCGCCTGTCACGCCCCTGGCCACCGAAAGCCTGCACCTGGCGCGGGAAAGCCGGATGCCGCCGATCGATCGCAAGGCGCTGGCGACCAGCCCGTGCCTGCACGGCACGCTGGACAAGGTCTTGGAGGGCGCCGCGCGGATCGACATGCCCAAGCCCGCGCGCATGACGCTGACCGCCGTGACCTCGGCGCCGCTGCCCGACCGCCACTGGATGATCGAGAACGTGCTGGCCGACGTCATCCCCGCCGACAGCGTGGCGCCGCACCTGTTCGTGGCCGTGGCGGTTCAGCTCTATGCCGCCCGGCTGGCCGCCACGCTGGATGCGGCGCAGCTGGTCCCGATCCGCACCGGCACCTGCCCGTCCTGCGGCGGTCGGCCGGCGACCTCCAGCGTGATCGGCATCGGCGGGCTGGACGGCGTCCGCTATGCCTCGTGCGCCTGCTGCCAGACCCAGTGGAACGAGGTGCGGCTGACCTGCCTCTGCTGCGGCTCGACCGCGGGCATCAGCTATCGCAGCGTCGAGACGGTCGAGGCCACCGTCAGGGCCGAGGTCTGTTCGGACTGCGACAGCTGGGTCAAGATTCTTTATCACAACCGCAACCACAGCCTTGAACCCGTGGCCGACGATGTCGCCAGCCTTGGCTTGGACATGATGATGCGGGACACCGACAAGCGGCGCGGGGGCTTCAACCCGTTCCTGACCGGGTACTGATGTCGGGCTATCGCGCCCTGCCCTCGGTCGACCAGCTGCTGCAGTCCGACGTCGGGCGGCGGCTGACCGAGAACCACGGCCGGCAGGCGGTCACCACCGCAATCCGCCAGCGCCTGGACGCCGCCCGACAGGCCATCCACGACGGCGCCGACGGTGCGGCCGAGGCCGCCCGCCTGCCGCATCTGGTCGCCGCCGACCTTGCAGTGCAGGCGGCCACGCAACTGCGCCCGATGCTGAACCTGACCGGCACCGTGCTGCACACGAACCTGGGTCGCGCAATCATGGCGGATGAGGCCATCGTCGCCGCCAACGTCGCGATGGCCAGCTCGCTGGCCTTGGAATACGACCTGCAGACCGGCGGGCGCGGCCAGCGCGACGACCACCTGCGTGGCCTGCTGTGCGAGCTGACGGGGGCCGAGGATGCGACCGTCGTCAACAATAACGCCGCCGCCGTGCTGATCGCGCTGAACACCTTCGGGCAGGGCCGCAACTCCATCGTGTCGCGGGGCGAGCTGATCGAGATCGGCGGCGCCTTCCGCCTGCCCGACATCATGGCCCGCGCGGGAACCACGCTGGTCGAAGTCGGGACCACGAACCGCACCCATCTGCGCGACTATCAGGACGCGCTGTCGGACATGACCGGCCTGATCCTCAAGGTCCACACGTCGAACTACCGCATCGAGGGCTTTACGGCCGAGGTCCCCGCCCCCCAGCTGGCCCCCGTTGCGCGGCAGGCCGGGGTCGTCCTGCTGAACGACCTCGGCGCGGGGTCTCTGGTCGACCTGTCGCAATGGGGCCTTCGGCGGGAACCCACCGTGGCCGAAGCCGTGGCCGAGGGGGCGGATCTGGTGACTTTTTCGGGCGACAAGCTGCTGGGCGGGCCGCAGGCGGGCTTCATCGTCGGGCGGCGCCACCTGATCGCGCAGATCAACCGCAACCCGCTGAAGCGCGTCCTGCGCCTGGACAAGATCCGAATCGCCGCGCTGCAGGCCACGCTGCGGCTCTATCGCGACCCGGACAGGCTGGCCGCGCGCCTGCCGGTGCTGCGGATGCTGTCGCGGCCCCTGGACGACATCGCGACCCAGGCCCGCCGCCTGGCCCCGCAGGTGGCGGCGCTGCTGCCCGAGGGATACGGCGCCGCGCCTTGCGATTGTGCCAGCCAGATCGGGTCTGGCGCGCTGCCGACCGATACCATTCCTTCGGCCGGGTTGCGGCTTACGGGTCGTGGCGGCGATGCGCCCGACCGGCTGGCCGCCCGGCTGCGCGCCCTGCCCCGCCCCGTTGTCGGCCATATCCGCGACGGCGCGCTGATCCTGGACCTGCGCTGCCTGGGCGACGACGCCGACCTTCTGGAGGCTCTGGCCCAGTCATGATCGTCGGCACTGCGGGACATATCGACCATGGCAAGACTGCGCTGGTAAAGGCCCTGACCGGAACCGACGCCGACCGTCTGGCCGAGGAGAAGGCGCGCGGCATCACCATCGACCTGGGCTTTGCCTATGCCGACCTTGGCGGCGGCACCGTCACCGGCTTTGTGGACGTGCCGGGGCACGAGCGTCTAATCCACACGATGCTGGCCGGCGCTGGCGGCATCGACCTGGCGCTCGTGGTGGTCGCCTGCGACGACGGCGTCATGCCGCAGACTGTCGAACACCTCGCCATCCTGAGCTTTCTGGGCTTGTCACGCGGGCTTGTGGCGCTGACCAAGGCCGATCTGGCCGATCCGCCCCGCCGGGCCGAGGTGGCCCGGCAGATCCGTACGGCGCTGGCGGGCAGCCAGCTCTCGGAAGCGCCGATCATCTCCGTCTCGACCGTCACCGGCGAAGGGATCGACGACCTGCGCCGCACCCTGCGCGAGGCCGAGGCCGCCACCACCGCCCGCGCCGCGGACGGACCGTTCCGCCTGGCCGTTGACCGCAGCTTTACCCTTCAGGGAACGGGGACGGTCGTGACCGGGACGGTCCTTTCGGGACAGGTCGCCCTGGGAGATCAGGTGACGCTCAGCCCGTCCGGGCTGACGGCGCGGGTCCGGGGGATCCACGCGCAGAACCGGCAGGCCACGCAGGGTCTGGCGGGGCAGCGATGCGCGCTGAACCTGGCCGGAGAGGCCATCGCAAAGGACACAATCCAGCGCGGCGACATCGTCCTGACTTCCGCGCTTCACGCCCCGACCGACCGCATCGACGCGGAGCTGTCCGTCATGGCGTCGGAACCCAAGCCCATCGGCACCTGGTTCCCCGCCCGCCTGCATTGTCACGCGGCCGAGGTCGGGGCGCGAATCGTTCCGCTGGCCGGTCCCATCGCGCCCGGACAGTCGGGGCCGGTGCAGGTCGTGCTGGACCATCCCTTGGCAGCCGCCGTCCACGACCGGTTCATCCTGCGCAACGTCTCTGCCAGCCGCACCATCGGCGGGGGGCGGTTCCTGGACCTTCGACCACCGGCCCGCAAGCGCCGGACGCCGGAACGGCTGGCGCTGCTTGCCGCGGCGGCCGCCGCGGATCCGGCAGCGGCGCTGGTCGGGATGCTGCGGGTCGCGCCGGTGGATCTGGCCATGTTCACCCGCGACCGCGGCCTGACTGCCGAACAGGCGGCAGCTGCACTGGCCCGCGCCGACGGCACGACGATGGGCGGGCTGATCCTGTCCCGCGCGCAGATGGAGGGTCTGCGGCAGGGTCTGCTGGACCAGCTGGCGCAGTTCCACGCCGACAACCCCGACCTGCCGGGGATGGGGCGCGAAAGGCTGCGTCTGTCGCTGACCCCGCGCCTGACGAAGGATGCGAACCTGGCGTTCCTGCGCCGCGCCTCTGATGCAGGCTCGGTGATCATGGACGGGGCCTTCCTGCGCCTGCCCGGCCACGAGGTTCGCCTGACGCCCGAGGACGAGGCCCTGTGGGACAGCATCCGCCCCGCCCTTCTGGGCGAGATGTGCTTTCGCCCGCCACGCGTCCGCGATTTTGCCGGCACCCTTGGCGTCGACGAGAAAGAGGTTCGGCGCGTCCTGAAGCTGACCCAGAAGCTGGGCCGGACCGACCAGATCGCGCAGGACCACTTCTTCGCGCGCGAGGTCACGGCGCGGATGGTCGCGATCCTGCGCGATGTGGCCGCGCAGTCGGCGGACGGCTGGTTCACCGCAGCCGCCTTCCGGGACCGCGTCCAGAACGGCCGCAAGGTCGCCATCGAGATCCTGGACTTCTTCGACCGTCATGGTGTCACGCTGCGACGTGGCGACCTGCGTCGCCTGAACCCGCACAGGCTGGACCTTTTCGGCTAGAGCGTGACGCCTCCCTGCTCGATCACCGCCTCCATCGCGACATAGCTGGAGGTGGCGTTGACATGCGGCAGGGACGAGATCTTCTCGGCCATGATGCGGCGGAAATCGGTCATGTCGCGCGACCTGACCTTCAGCAGGTAATCGAAGCCGCCGGCGATCATGTAGCATTCCTCGACCTCGGGGATCAGGCGGACGGCGGCGTTGAACGCCTCCAGCGCCTTCTGCCGCGTGTCCGTCATGCGCACTTCGACATAGGTGACATGGGTCAGGCCAAGCCTCACCGGCGACAGGATCGCGCGGTATCCGGTGATCAGGCCCGCATCCTCAAGCTGCTTGATCCGCAGCGCCACCGGGGTCTTCGACAGGCCCACCTTGCGCGCCAGTTCGGTCACTGGAATACGGGCATTGGCGGTCAGTTCCGCCAGGATCCGCCGGTTAGTCGGGTCAAGAAGTTCGTTCATCTCGCTACAGCCGTCAAATTTGGTCCGTTGGCCTGATGAACTACATGAACTTGGACACATCGTCCATGAAGGGCACTGTATGATTGGCAGGACAGTCGAAGGGGACCTTCCATGTATGATCTCGATCCAACCGACCTCGGCCTGAACGCCAAGTTCCAGCCCGAGGGGCCCCTGCTTGACCGCCTGATCCGCGAGGCGGCGCTGTCCGATCAGACCCGCGCCCGCATCAGCGCCCGCGCCGCCACGCTGATCCGCCGTATCCGTGCCGAGTCGAAGCCGACCATGATGGAGCTGATGCTGGCCGAATACGGCTTGTCGACGCGCGAAGGCATCGCCCTGATGTGCCTGGCCGAGGCGATGCTGCGCGTTCCCGACCGCGCCACAATGGACGCCCTGATCGAGGACAAGATCGCCCCCTCGGACTGGGGGCGGCATCTGGGCGAAAGCTCGTCCAGCATGGTGAACGCCTCGACCTGGGCGCTGATGCTGACGGGCCGCGTGCTCGAGGACGCACAGCCTGGGCTGGCCGGCACGCTGCGCGGCGCGATCCGCCGCCTTGGAGAGCCCGTGATCCGCACCGCCGTCACCCGCGCCATGCGCGAGATGGGCCGCCAGTTCGTTCTGGGGCAGACCATCGATGCCGCGCTGGATCGGGCGAAGGGTCAGGAAGCCAAGGGTTATTCCTACAGCTATGACATGCTGGGCGAGGCGGCGATGACCGCCCGCGACGCGGACCGCTATGCCGCCGAATACCGCAAGGCCATCTCGGCGATCGCCGGGTCCTGCACGAAGGGCTCGGTCCGCAAGAACCCCGGCATCTCGATCAAGCTCTCGGCGCTGCATCCGCGCTACGAGGTCGCGAACGAAGCTCGCGTGATGGCCGAACTGGTGCCGGTCGTGCTGGAGCTTGCGCAGCAGGCCCGCGCCGCGAACATGGGCCTGAACATCGACGCCGAGGAGCAGGACCGCCTGGCCCTGTCGCTGAAGGTGATCGAGGCGGTGCTGTCAGACCCCTCGCTGGCGGGCTGGGACGGGTTCGGCATCGTGGTGCAGGCCTATGGCAAGCGCGCCGGCGCGGCCATTAACCAGTTGCACGCACTGGCCGCGCGGCTGGACCGGCGCATCATGGTGCGCCTGGTCAAGGGCGCCTATTGGGACACCGAGATGAAGCGCGCCCAGGTCGAGGGCATGCCCGGCTTTCCGCTGTTCACGTCGAAGACGGCGACGGATGTCAGCTATATCTCTCTGGCGGCCAAGCTTCTGCGCATGTCCGACCGCATCTATCCGCAGTTCGCCACCCACAACGCCCATTCGGTGGCGGCGGTGCTGGAACTGGCGGGAAATCTCGGCGCGGCCGAAGGGACGTTCGAATTCCAGCGCCTGCACGGCATGGGCGAGCGCCTGCACGATATCGTGCTGCGCGACCACGGCACCGCCTGCCGCATCTATGCACCCGTCGGCGCGCATCAGGACCTCTTGGCCTATCTGGTGCGCCGGCTGCTGGAAAACGGCGCGAACTCCAGCTTCGTCAACCAGATCGTGGATGAGGACGTCGCGCCAGAGGAGATCGCCCGCGACCCCTTCGAGGCGCTGTCCGATGCCCATGCGCCGCAGGCGCTGCTGGCACCCGAAGCCATCTATGGCGACGGCCGCGTGAACTCTCGGGGCTTCGACCTGACGGCGGAGGACGAACTGGGGCGCATCTTCGCCGCCCGCGATGTGGCCATTGCCGACGCTGCCCCGCTGACGGCGGCCGAGGCGACCGGCACCGCCGTCCCGGTGGTCAACCCCGCGACCGGCGCCACCATCGCACAGATCACCGAGGCCGATGAGGCCACCGTCGCCCGTGCCATTGACGCGGCCCGCCCCTGGGACGCCCCTGCCGCCACCCGGGCGCAGGTCCTGCGCCGCGCCGCCGACCTCTACGAGGCCGAGTTCGGCCCCATCTTCGGTCTTGTCGCGCGCGAGGCCGGCAAGACGCTGAACGACGCCGTGGCCGAACTGCGCGAGGCGGTGGACTTCCTGCGCTACTATGCCCAGCAGGGCGAGGCGCGCGATGACGCCCCGCGCGGCATCATCGCCGCGATCAGCCCCTGGAACTTCCCCCTGGCGATCTTCACCGGCCAGGTGGCGGCGGCGCTGATGGCCGGAAACGGCGTGCTGGCAAAGCCTGCCGAACAGACGCCGCTGATCGCCGCCATGGCGGTGCGGCTGTTGCACAAGGCCGGCGTCCCGGCCACCGCGCTGCAACTGCTGCCCGGCGATGGCGCCACCGTTGGCGCGGCACTGACCCGCGATGCCCGCATCGACGGCGTCGTCTTCACCGGCGGCACCGACACGGCCCGCCTGATCGCCACCAAAATGGCGCAGCACATGCGTCCCGGCACGCCGCTGGTCGCCGAAACTGGTGGCCTGAACGCGATGATCGTCGACAGCACCGCCCTGCCCGAACAGGCCGTGCGCGACATCGTCGCCTCCAGCTTCCGGTCGGCGGGACAGCGCTGTTCGGCGCTGCGCTGCCTTTATGTGCAAGAGGATGTCGCCCCGCACCTGATCCGCATGATCCAGGGCGCGATGGACGAACTGACCGTGGGCGACCCGTGGGATCTGACGACGGACGTGGGCCCCGTCATCGACGCCGAGGCGCAGTCGGGCATCATGGCCTATCTGGCCGACCACAAGGACCGCATCCTGCACCAGCTGCCGGTGCCGTCGCAGGGCCATTTCGTCCCGCCGACGCTGATGAAGGTGACCGGCATCGAGGAGATGGACCGAGAGATCTTCGGCCCCGTCCTGCACGTGGCGACTTACAAGGCGCGCGACTTGGACAAGGTCGTCGCGGCGATCAACGCCCGTGGCTATGGCCTGACCTTCGGCCTGCACACCCGGATCGACAGCCGCGTCCAGGAGGTGACCGAGGCGATCCACGTCGGCAACATCTACGTCAACCGCAACCAGGTCGGCGCGACCGTCGGCAGCCAGCCCTTCGGCGGCGAGGGGCTGTCAGGCACCGGCCCCAAGGCTGGCGGTCCGCTTTACCTGCCGCGCTTCTTCGCGCCTGACGTGACGCAACCGGGAACGACCTGGCAGGGCGCTGACAGCGCGGATCGGCTGGCCAGGGAACTGGCCTCGCCCCCCGCGGCCCCCGCGCCCGAGGAGACGCTGATGCCTGGCCCGACCGGAGAGTTGAACCGCCTGCAGACGCTGGCGCGCGGTCCCGTGCTTTGCCTCGGCCCGGGCCCGGACGCCACCGCCGCCCAGGTTCAGGCAGTCACCCGCGGCGGCGGCCAGGCCGTTCCCGCGAACGGATCGATTGAGCCGCAGTCGCTTCAGACGCTGCCGAACCTGGCCGCCGTACTCTGGTGGGGGGACGATCAGACGGGGCGTGCCCTTGCGCAGGCGCTGGCCCGCAGGCCGGGCCCGCTGGTGGCGCTGATCACCGCCCTGCCCGACCGTGCGCATCTCTGCCATGAGCGGCATCTTTGCGTCGACACGACCGCCGCCGGCGGCAACGCGGCGCTTTTGGCAGGCTGAAACGGCTTGCTTCACCCGCGCCCGCTCCTATCGGATCGGGCGCGGCAAGCCGTCATCACCACGGACGCGTGGCAAGGGCCGATTTCAAGCCCCCGTGGGCTGCCCAGCCGACGGGGAAGACGGACTCCGGCAGGGCGACTCGGTTTCACCCGCCCTGCCGGTCGATCAGTGCCTCAGTTCGAGGATGAACCGCTGCTGCCGGTCCGTTGCTGTTCGACGGCGTCCGAAACCGTCATCTCGGGGCTTTCGCCGCAGAGGGTCACGACCTCGGCGATCGGGATCTCGAAGAGACCCGTGACGCGGACGACGGCAGGCTGATCGCCCTGCATGGTGCCGTCGCTGCCTGCCGCGGTGCTGCCCGCCGCGGTGCTGTCGGCTGCGGTGCTGTCGGCTGCGGTGCTGTCGGCCGCGGTGGTATCAGCTGGGGCACTGGTCCCCGCCTCCTGCCCCTCGGCCTGTGCGGGCATGCTGCTTTCGCCCTCGGTCATCTGATCCGCCTCGGCCGACTGGCCGGCATCGGCTGGCTGGCCGGCATCGGGCGCGTCGTCACCAGTGGTCGCCGCGCCACCGACCTCGGTGGATCCGGGCGCACCCCCGGGCATCTCTGAACCGGACATCCCTGCAGAGCCTGTCATGCTGGCCTGCTGATAGCCCGACACGAAGTAAAGGACGCCAGGAATAAGCTGGCTGTCCATCGTGACGATATCGGCGCAGGTCACCTGATCCGCACTGCGTTCGCCCATGGCGTCCTGCTGCATCCCGCTCTCCTGCGTCTGCGCCAGTGCGGCGCCAGCAGGCAGGGCACAAAGTGCCGCGACGGCGGCAAGTCTCGTCGAGATTGTCATCGGGTTTCCTCCATCCCAAGGCGCCCCTAATCCGCCGGGAACCGGAATGTTCCCGCACCCTACGCGGCAAAACGAGAAACATTCCGTCACCCGCAGAGTTTCGGGAACTGGACGCAAGGAAACATGACCCCATGCTAAAGCCGATTCTGGCGTTGCTGCTGTCAGGCAGCGCCGTCGCAGCCCAGGATGCCGAAACGCTGAGCCGACACGCCCTGGACCTCGTGAATGAGGCCCGGCAGGAGCAGGAGCTTGGGTCGCTGACCCTGGGCGACGATCTGGAAGAGGCGGCGCAGGCGCATGCCACGGATATGCTGGAACGCGACTACTATGCTCATGTCTCGCCCGAAGGCGACGACGTGGCCGACCGCTATGCCGAGGCGGGCGGCAGCGAATGGGAGTTGGTGGCCGAGAACATCGCCCGCTGCATCGGCTGCGATGTCCCGGCGGACATCCAGCGGGTCGATGCATTTCAGAAGGGGTGGATGAACAGCCCCGGCCACCGCGCCAACATCCTGGCCGAGGGGCTGGAGCGGTTCGGCTTCGCGACCGCCTCGGACGACCGGACCGTCTATGCGGTCCAGACCTTCGCCGGCCCCGGAACGTCCCGCGGAGAGGAACCGGGTCGGTCCGTCAATGCACAGGCCGCCGCCGAACTTGCGCTGCAGCGGATCAACGCCGCGCGGGAAGAGAACGGCCTGAAGCCCCTGCAGCTTGATCGCGACCTCCAGCAGGCTGCGGCAGAGTTGATCCCGGAGGATCTGCAGGGGTTCGGGCTGGATGATCTGGACAACCTAGGCGACGCGCTGCCCGAGGATGCGCTGCAGGGCTGGCGGCGCATCCAGACGATGGGCAGCACCTGCGGCGGCTGCGGCACCGAGCCGGTGGAGGGCGATGTCAGGGCGATCCTAGGCGACTGGCTGGCCGGCGACAGCCCCTATCGCCAGCAGATCCTGCAGGAGGGGCTGACCGACGCGGGCATGATCCTGCGCGCCAACGGCCAAGGCCGGAAAGTGGCGCTTCTGCTGCTGGGCGAGGCTTTCTAAGCCGGCACATCCGTGCGGGTGCCGGTACGCGTCGCAGCCGCTCGGATACCCCGGTACGCCGACGCAAGTCCGGTCCACCGGCCGGTGCGGCATCCGGGGCTTGCGGCCTGAAACTTGTGGCTGAAAGCAAGCATCAACGGATCCGAATAAGGCAAGACCTTTCGCTGAAAGTGCTGATCGGGGCGTTCCTGGCAGCCGGGGCCGTCATCTTCTTGGCAAGGCTGCAAATGACGGGACTTGCCGAAAGGCTGGCGGAGCGCGCCGGCCTGGACGAGGCGCTGTTCGCCAGCGTCCTTCTGGGGGCGGTGACATCTCTCAGCGGGATCGTGGTGTCGGTGACGGCGGCGCTGGACGGCCGCGCCTGGCTGGCGTTTTCGAACAGCGTGGGCGGGATCGCGGCACAGACCGTGTTCCTGGCGCTGGCGGAGATGTTCTACCGCAAAGGCAACCTGGAACATGCCGCCGCCGATTGGGCAACATCTTCCAGGTCGTCGTGCTGATAGTGCTGCTGACCCCGCCCTTCCTTGCAATGCCGACGCCCGAGATGGCGATCGGGGCCGTTCATCCCGTCACCTTTGTGATCCCGTCGGCCTGCGCCTTGGGCCTGGTCGCGGGCTGGCAGGTGCAGCATTCGCCGTTATGGATACCTGCGACACAAAGACCGATCAGCCCGAGGAAGAGGAGACGCGCAAGCCCAGCACGACGCGCCTGTTCCCGACGCTCGCCTTCTGATGTCCCTGATGGGGGGCGCGGGCTATGTCATCGCCCGCAAGGCATCTGAGATTGGCGACCGGGCGCAGGTGTCGGCGACGCTGGTCGGCGTTCCGGCGACCGCGGCGGTCACCTCGCTGCCCAAACTTGCGACGACAGTGGCGGCGGTCCGGCTCGGTGCGCTGCAGCTGGCGGTGGGCGGGAACACGTTCGACGCACTGTTCCTGATCGCCTCTGACGTCGCCTATCGCGAAGGTTCGCTCTATCACGCGGTCCTGCCGCAGAACTATCTCTGGATCGTCTCGGCCCTCCTGATGACCGGCATCCTGATTGGCGGGCTGATCCTGCGACAGCGGCGAGGCCCCGGCCGCATCGGCGGCGAAAGCATGTTGCTGCTGCTCATCTATGCCGGTTCGGTGGCGGTGCAGGTGCTTGTCGCCGGATAAGTCACCGCGGCGCGACGTCCTGCAGGATCATCCCGCTGGCCTGCCGGGCCGGCAGGCGGTTCAGCGGCATCGACAGGTCCTGAGGCGGGACCGCGTAATCCATCCGCTCGACCAGCATGCGAGTGGCGCTGCGGATCGTGGCGACGGTCAGCTGCTCTCCAGGGCAGCGATGCGACCCGGCCACCTTGCCGCCGCCCTGCGGCACGAAGTCGAAGCCCTGGTCGCGCCAATCCGGCGCGCGGTTGGGGTCGAAGGCCATGGGGTCCGGGAATAGGCACGGATCGTGGTTCGTGCCGTGAAGATCCAGAAGAACCCAATCGCCCTTGCTGAAACGGTGGCCGTTCCAGTCGAAGTCGCACAGGGCGATCCCTCCGATGACCGGAAAGAAGGGATAGAGCCGCCGGACCTCCTCGGCGAAGCGTTGGTAGAGGTCGTCGCCACCCCCCTGCAGCGCCGTCCGCCAGTTCGGGTGGTCGTGCAGCGCCAACGCGGCGAATATGACGAAGCGGCCGATGGCAACGATCGGGCGCAGGATGTTCAGAAGCTCGACCGTAGCAGCATCCAGGCTCAGCAGTTGGCAGTCGGCATCCCGAAAGTTGGCGATCCTTGCCGCCGGGCTGGCCCAGCCGTCTTGGGCGCGCAGATCCTTCAGCAGCGTCGCGACGAAGCGCTCGGCCGATCGCCTCCGTGCCAGCGCGGCCACCATGCGCGGCCCCGGATGGCCCGCGTATTCGATCATCGAGGACAACTCTCGGCACAGGCGTTGCGGGTCCACGTCGTCCAGCGGCACGCGGGTCCATCGGCAGGCGGCGCGGGTCAGCACCAGGTTGACCTCATCCAGCAGAACGACCCGCGGCTGGCGCGACCAGCGCAGGATGGCGTCATGCCATTCGGCCTCGAAGACGTATAGGAAGTCGCGTTCGGCCTGGCTGCCCATGAGCAGTTCGATGAACAGCGTCTTGCGATGGTGATGCGCCGCCCCATCCAGCATCTGCACGCTGCCCTTGTCCTGCAACAGCCGCAGGACCGTCGGCGGCATCGCTCCGCGCCGGGTGAAGCAGCCACCGCCATAGAACATCCGCGCCGCCGCCTCGCCCCGCACGCAGGTAACCCGGCGCAACATGATCCGCGTGCGGAAGATGTCCGTCCGAAGCGCGTCGCAGCGCGAGCCGATGAAGCGATAGCCTTCGCGCAGGAACGCCAGCGTCTGGTCGAACCCCGCCGCCCGTGGGACCGTCACGCCGGCGTCCTGCGCGGCAAGATTGCGGTGCCGTCGCGAGAAGGCGAGGTTTCGGTTCGGCGACGGCTCTGGCCCCATGCCACGGCTGCCAGCTGCGGTTTCATTGAGACCGGTCGCCTACCTGGATCAACATTGCGAAGAAGTCGGCGAAGTCCCGGGGTGGAGGCGCTCCGGATCGAGCGGTACACGTCCCCGCAGTCTGCGGTCGCTGCTATCAGGAGCTGAAGATGGATGGGGCGGCGTCCAACTTCGGACGGGGCCGCCGGTAGTCGAATGAACCGTTTGCAGCTTGCGACACAGATCGGCCTCCGGCGGTTATCCTGCACGTCGCAATCTACGGGCTGCCGCAGGCCGCACAAGCCCCGCACCGGACGGGTCCTCAGCGGTCCAACCAGATGCGGCCACGCGAAAGACGCGTCACCTGACCTTCGGCGGTTCCGAAGGTGATCCCGGACAGTTCGGCTCATCGGGGCTTCCTCGGCTGCTGGGTCGCGTCCCGCGCCGAACCAGGGCGCGGGGCGAAAGTTCCAGGATTGATCGTCCGCTTCGCTCCGCGAGCGACCAGTGACCTTCGTGACCCAGAGATACCGCTCCGAAACCCAAGCCCCCCCGTCTCGCGGAGGATCCGGCGTACGGGTGACGATGCGACGGCATCGCATACGGGGAACAGTCCCGGCACATAGATCATGGATTGCGACGACTTACTGAAAATCCGATCCGGGGCGCGGCCGGTGCGCCATAGAAAAGCCTGCGCGACACCATGGGAGGAGCGTAGATGTCGGCAACTCGTTGTCGCAATCCGCGTGCATCAACCAATGGCCGCCGTCGCCTCCGCACCCATCTCATCTCGGTATGACGAACTTGTGTGGCTTATGCCCCTCGCTCCGAACCGTGGGGAGAACATGCCCGACATACACGCTGCAATCACCCCAGCCGATGATGTTCCATCCGGGCGCCGCTGCTCTCGAAATAGAATCAATGCGCATGCTGGCGGCAGATCCGTGCGCCTGCGCCTCGGCGCATTCGGAAACCTGCACGTCATCGGCGACCGGCACGGACATCATCCGTGCCAGCGCCGCGGTGGAGTGCGTGTTGGAACTCGCGGCCGGCCTCCGCGACCTGAGGTGCAGCCGCTTGACGCAGGTGATCCGGCCCGTGCTCAGGGGCGGCAGTCTTCGTGGCTCGCCCCGAGGCGGGTGAGCGGTCTGCTGCACTGGCCATGACGATCGTTCACTGAATACCGAAAGGCGGCGGCAGGCGAGTTGGGGCGTGAGGTCGAAGGCCGGTGGATGCAGGGATCAAGGCGCTTGGACAACCGAAGTGGGCCTGTCAGGCCCACCCCCGCGACCTACTTGGCCTGCTCAGTCGAAGAACGCGAAGTTGTCCTTGGACAGGCTGCCCACGGCGTCCAGCGTGGCAAGAAGGATCGCGTCGACGTTCTGGTCGATCAGGCCGTCGCCGTCGGTGTCCCGGCCGCGGCCATCCTCGTCGAACCAGAGCCGGTGGGCGTCGGTCTCGAAGACGAAGGTGGGGCCGGTCGTGTTCGCCAGGTGGCTTGCCTGGTTCACAAGCTTGAAGTTGAACGAGTCGACGTCGAATTCGGACTCCAGAACCGCCAGCTTGTCCGTGCCCCGTCTGAAGTCCGTGATCGTGTCGTGCGGCCAGTACGGGTTCTGGGACAGGAAGCCGTCGTCGCGTTCAAGAACGAAAATGTCCTGCCCGAGGCCGCCGGTCATCCTGTCGGCACCCGAGTCCCCGTCAAGGATGTCGTTGCCGCCACGGCCGTTCAGGACATCGTCCTGCCCGCCGCCACGCAAGGTGTTGGCAGCCCCGTTACCAAGAAGATAGTCGTCGTGCCCCGACCCGGTGATGTCCTCGACGTTGAAGATGCGGTCGTTCTTGGCCGCGCCCGCATTCGCGGTCTGATTGGCCAGGTCGATATAGACCGACAGGTCCGCGTCGTTGTAATCTAGCCAGTCATAGCCCGCGCCCCCGTCGACGCGGTCCGACAGATAATCCTCGGCGCGATAGAAGGACCCCAGGTGGAAGGTGTCCCGGCCAGCCTCGCCGAACATCCTGTCAGCGCCGTTGCCGTCGTCGAAGACGTCGTTCCCCGCTCCGCCATAGGCATGATCGGTCGCGGGTGAATCGTCGCCGTCGCCATCGGCGAAGGTGTCGTTCCCGGCCCCGCCCCACAGCGTGTCCGCCCCAAGCTGACCGTCGAGCACGTCGTTCCCGCCACCGCCGGACAGGACGTCGTTGCCGCCACCGCCATCAAGGCTGTCGTTCCGGCCCGCCCCCGTCACCCGGTCGACACCGTCGCCGCCGCTGAAGTCCAGCACCTCGAACCCGTCGACCACGGTGCCATTGGCCAGCCGCGTCACCGCCTGCCCCTGGGTCGCCAGGTTGTAGGTGACGCCGATATTGCTGTTCCAGACATAGCCGAAGGTCATGTGGATCGTGTCGACGACGCCCGCGCCGTCTCCTCCGATCGCCCGGTCGCCGATGCCGGCCCAGATGACGTCGCCCCCGGCCCCGCCTTCCAGGTTGTCGAACTCTAGGCCGTCATCGCTGTCCAGATAGTCGCCGGAATAAAGCTCGTCCGCGCCGACGCCACCGCGGACCGTGTCCGAACCCGAGCCACCCGCAAGCGTGTCGCGGCCCTGCGCGCCCTCGACGATGTCGTTGCCATCATCGCCCTTCTGGTGGTCGTTCCCGTCGCCGCCGTAGAGGCGATCATTCAGGTCGCCGCCGGTCATCAGGTCGTCGCCCCGGCCGCCGAAGATCACGTCGTTGCCCTTGGGATACCAATAGTCGTCGCCCTCGTCCCAATCGATGTACCCGACCAGATCGCCATAGAGAGTGTCGTTGCCGTTGCCGCCCTGCAGGGTGTCGTTCCCGTGACCGCCATAGAGGTCGTCGTTGCCACCACGGCCGTCCAGGCTGTCCGCCCCGCGGCCGCCCTGAAGTTCGTCCTTCATCTCCCACCCGCTCAGCCGGTCGTTGAAGTCCGTCCCGCGGATCTCGTAGCGCTCGACATTCTGGACTCGGAAGTTTCCGGGCGCCGCATACGTAGTCAGGTGGTCGCGGGCGTTGAAGATGATCGGCCCGAGCGCGGACTTGTAGCTGATCTCAAGCAGGTCGATCCCCGCGCCGCCGTTGATCCTGTCGCCCGACATCTGCGACATCAGGTCCAGGATGAACCGGTCATCGCCGTTGCCCCCGTCCATCGTGTCGCCGCCAGCGCCGCCGTCAATCGTGTCGTCGCCCTCGCCCCCCAGAAGCAGGTCCGCCCCGTCGGCGCCCGACGAGGTATAGCCGTCACCATAGAGCCTGTCGTCACCATAGCCGCCGACCAGGGTGTCCGAGCCGGCCTGACCTTCCAGGTCATCGTCGCCGAACCCGCCCCTCAGGGTGTCCCGGCCTGCGCCGCCGACGATGTCGTCGTCGCCATAGCCGCCGTCGGCCAGGTCGTTGCCGGCCCCGGCATCGGCATAGTCATCCCCGTCGCGCAGGTTGACGACGTCATTGCCAGACGTGTCGTCCCCATAGTACTGGCCGATCGCGTCGCGATCCGTCCAGCTGTTCTTGCCCGTGAACACGGCCATCGTGCACCTCTTGATCCATGAAATGGTAAAATCGGGTTGTCTGATCGAGGGCGGCCACCGTCATCCGTGATCCGCACCCGGCAAATCGTCATCTGTCGTCAGATCGGCGTCGTCACAAGCGCCGGGTGAGCCGTTCAAGGTAACGGCCACGGTCGGTGGCTGTTCAGGGAGACGCCTTCGGCCGGTCCTGCCGCGGACGTGGCGGCCGAAGCATCCAGGGCCGCCTTTCGGCCATGAGATTTGGGAAAACAGGGACCAGAAGGGCAGGAGAAACGGAAACTGGGACGAGGATCGGCATCATGAGGGTAAGGTTCCCGAACAGGATCACGTCGAACTGATAAAAAAACGGCCAGCATCAGCGCAGGCTTCCGACACTGCCGCCAGTGGCCGATGCTCTTGTGGACAAGACCGGGTTGCAGCGGAAAGGAACGTCAGCTTCTACGCGAGATCCGATCTAGCGATCACGGGACCGTTACGCCAACAAATTCGCCTAATCCCGCTTTAGTTTTGCTTACTGGCCGGGGCTGCAGTTAGTCGAAGACGTCGATGCGATAGCGGTCATGGATGGTTGTGCGGCCTGTCGTCCCAAGCGCGGTCTGGAAGATTTGCATGGCGCTGGTCCCGTCCTGGCTCTCGTCAGTGGACCCAAGCCAGTTGACGCAGACGATCCGCGGCCGCCGCGCAAGAAGCCATGCCGCCAGCTGGTGGATATCGGCCTCGCCCAGGAAGTAGAGCACCTCGGACAGCAGGACCAGGTCGGGTTGCAGGGCGGGAAGTTCGGCGGGGATGCAGGCTTCGCAGACGCTCACATGCGGATGCTCAGCGACCGCCTTCCGCGCCAGGGCGACCGCCCTGGGGATGCAGTCCACTCCGATCAGCCTGTGGCAGCGCGGGGCAAGCAGCGCAAGAAGCGTCCCGTTCCCGCAACCGATCTCCAGCGCGTTCCTGAACGGACCTTCGCCCACAGCCGCCAGCGTCGCGGCGAACTTCGACTGCTCGTAGGGGCTGGTGCGGTGGTTCCAGGGATCGTCGGACCCCGCATAGAGCGAGTCCAGATGCCGAAGGGTACTCTCAAGGGGCAAGAAATACCTCCGGCTCGGTCAGGAACAGGCGCTGCAGTTCCGGCTCCATGGTGAAGCCGTCAGGGTCGTCGGGGATCAGTCCGGTCATCTGGCTTTCATGGCAGGCAAGGGCGGCGGCCTTTTCCGGGCGGTCGGCGCAAAGCCGGAATCCGGTCGCCGGAAACGGCAGATCGGGGCGCAGGCGTCCCCAGATTGGATAGGCCAAGTGGCGCAGATCCGGCCGCGACCGCGCCAGCGTATCCGCCAGCCTGGCGCAGGACTGGTGGTCGACATGCGGGTCGCCCGACCAGGTGGACAGGAACAGCGCGCCCTGCGGCACCAGCGCCGAGACCTGCGCGACGACCGGGCCGCCATCGGGCGCCGCACAATCTGGGAAGCCCAGGTGGTGGACCTCGATCGGGCCCAGACGGGCCATGGCGTCCGCCAGTTCCTTCCGCCGCTGCGCCACAAGCCGAGGCTTGGGCCACAGGACGGAGCCCGGATGCGACCGGTGACCGTCCGTCACGCAGATCACCCGGCAGTCGACGCCCAATGCCGCGGCCTCGGCCAGAAGCGCGCCGCAGCCCAGGGTCTCGTCGTCGGGATGGGGCGCGAGGACGACAAGCGCCTGCCGCCCGTCCAGCAGCCCAGCCGCATCGACGCGCACGAAACCATCCACGGGCTGCAGGCGCATCACGGCCATCGCCCGCCCTCGACCATCCGGTCCATGACGGCCTGCGACAGACCGTCCGGGTTGGCCTGGCGCAGATAGAAGCCAAGGTCGCGGCGGATGCGCTCTGCCGGGTGCCCCTGCATGAAGGACGCCGCACCAAGCGCATCGTCCATCGCGGCCAGAAGCGCCTTTGCCTCGTCAGCGACCACGAGGCGCGCCAGGATGGACGTGTCTGCAGCCGAGGCAGGCGCGCCCGGAACCTCGACCCCGCGGGCGGCATCTTCCAGCCAGAGCCGCGAGGTTTCGCAGGCCACCACCATCCGGCGCAGGCGCAGCGATTGCAGCGGGGCAGAGGCCTGGCCACGCCGCTGAAGCTGCGCTGCCGCGACCTTTGTCAGGGTCCGCATGGCGCCCATCTGCACCGCGGCATAACGCCAGACGCCGCCCTGGAAGTGCGGCTCGGCCAGATAGTCTCCGGGCCGGCCCAACGGCACTGCCTCGGACGCGTCCAGACCATCCAGATCGCAGCGTCCCGACGCGGTCGAGGACATGCCGGACGGGTGCCATTCCTCGGGATAGAGCCGCCCGGCCAGCTGCGCGCGCGTGAACAGCAGAAGCTGCGGCCTGTCGCCGTCGCGCACCGACACGATGGCCCGGTCAAGCACGTCGGCGCCGCTGGCAAACAGCTTCGCGCCCCGCACCGTCCCGGCGTCAACGACTGCCGGGTGCGGACCGTCCGCGCCCCAGATGCCGAAAAGCGCGCCGGCGGACAGGTCGGCAAGCAGGCGCTCTTTCGCCGGGCCGGCATAGAGGTGCACCAGCTTGACGGCATTGACATGGCCCTCGAACAGCCGCCCCGCGGACAGGCTGGCGCCGCCCACGGCGCCCAAGGCCGACAGCAACTCCAGCGGGTCCTCCGGATGGTGGGCAAGGTCGCGGCAGGCCGCCAGAAGGCCGCTTTCCCGCAAGGCGGCGACAAGTGTCGCGCCAGTCGGCCCGTCCCGACCATCTTGGGGCGCATTGTCCAGCAGGGTGACAGCGCGACCGATTTCAGGTCGCATCGGTCAGCCCGCTCCGCATGAAGGGCCGGACCTCCTCTGCCAGGAAGACCGCAAGGCCGGGCAGCGCGCGTTCCAGATCCGACGCCCGCTGCGCAGGTCCGTGGGGAACCGAGCGGTCGGGCCAGAGGACGTGTTGCCCATCGCGGGCGGCTTCCCAAAGGCTCTCGATATGCGGTCTGGTCAGCATGGCCTGATCGGCCACAGGATCCGGGCTGAGGCTGCGCGCCCTGAGGCAGGCCGCCATGCCGCCCACGGCGCGGCCGTCCAACCGGCCCGACACAGCGGCACGCATGGCGGGGCAGTACCGCACCCGCAGGCCTTGGGCCTCGACCCGGTGGACCAGCGCCCGGTCCTCGCCGAAACCGACCGGGGGCAGGCCGCCGATGGCGTCATAGGTGCTTGTCCGCATCGCCAGGGTGGCCCCGGATTCCATGTAGTGCGGCCGTGTCCGGCCGCCCTGGCGCCCGCCCAAGCGGTCGGACGCGTAGCGGATCTCGTGCATGATGCAGCCGTACTTCCTCTCGATCCGGGCGATCCGGCAGCCAGCGGCTTCAGCCGGCAGTTCCTCGACGTCGATCGCGCCGCAGACCAGTTCGGACGTCGCCAGCCCCTGAAGGCTGGCCCGAAACCAATGAGGGGCCACGACGGAATCCGCGTCGGTGGTCATCAGCACGCCTTGCGGCGCCCGGTCGGCAGCCATTTCCATGGCCAGGCGCCGAGCGCCCCCGGCATTCGCAAGCGGCGGCGGCAAGGTGACCTCCTGCACATGAAGGCCGATGGACAGGCTGCAGGCAATGCTGTCGATCCGCGCAATCGTCCGGTCGCTCGAGTTGTTCACCAGAACGACGGCCGAAACGGGCAGCGCGACTTCCCGCGCGGCCCTGTCGAGTGCCAGCAGCGCCGACTGAATGCGGCTTTCCTCATCCTTGACGGGAATGGCGACGACGATCCGGTCGATGGGCGCATGATACGATGGCATTTGGTCCTGGGCGCAAGCTTTGGCCATGAACGCGCCCGAGATCAGGATGTTCCAGCGGCGCCACCAATGATGCGGTGACTGCACCGAAGTCGCACGTTCGGCAGCAGTCCCAGGCGCATCTTGCCAGAGCGTATGCCCTGCCGGCCCTCGATTCAGGCGGCCAGCCCGGCATAGATGCCGTTCAAGGCCGTCAGCTCGGCGTGGCTGCCGATCTCGACGATGCGACCCTCGGCCATCACGACGATCCGGTCGGCGTTGCGGATCGTGCCCAGCCTGTGGGCGATGACCAGGGTCGTCCTGCCCACCGACAGCGCGTCCAGCGCGGACTGGATTTCACGTTCGGTCTGGCTGTCCAGCGCGCTGGTCGCCTCGTCCAGGATCAGGATCGGCGGGTTCTTCAGGAACGCCCGGGCGATGGCCACCCGCTGCTTCTGGCCGCCCGAGAGCATCACGCCGCGTTCGCCGACCAGCGTGTCCAGCCCCTGAGGCAGCGCCGCGATCAGCGACGTCAGCTGCGCCTGCGCGGCGGCGTGCCTGATGTCGTCCTCGGATGCCTCCAGGCGGCCATAGGCGATGTTCTCGCGCAGCGTGCCGCCGAACAGGAACACGTCCTGGCTGACCAGCCCGATCTGCCGGCGCAGGCTGTTCAGGCGCATCTGCGGCAGCGCCAGTCCGTCGATGGTGATCCGCCCCTCGGCCGGTTCATAGAACCGTGGCAGCAGCGCCAGAAGAGTGGTCTTGCCCGCGCCGGACGGGCCGACGAATGCCACGGTCTCGCCCGCGCGGATCGACAGGTCGATCCCCGTCAGGATCGGCCGCCCCTGCTCATAACCGAAGCCCACGTTGTCAAAGCGGATGTCGCCTCGCAGCGCGGGGGCATCGACCGCGTCCGGGGCATCGGCGATCTCGGGGTCGGTGGCCAGCAGTTCCTGGAAGCGGCGAAAGCCCGCGATGCCGCGCGGATAGGTCTCGATCACGGCCGCAATCTTCTCAAGCGGGCGATAGAAGACGCTGACCAGCAGCAGGAAGCCCACGAAGGCGCCGGTGGTCAACTGGCCCGACAGCACGAAGCCCGCACCGACCACCATCACGATGACCTGCACCAGCCGCAACCCCATGTATTGCAGCGCGGTCGAGGCCGCCATGACGCGATAGGCGTCCAGCTTGGCCTGGCGGTAACGTGCGTTGTCGGCGGCGAACAGGTGGCTCTCGTGGCTTTCGTTGCCGAAGGCCTGCACGACGCGGACCCCGCCAAGCGCTTCTTCAAGCCGGACGTTGAAATCGCCGACGCGGGCATAGATGGCGCGCCAAGTGCGCGTCATCCGCCCGCCATAGAAGATCACCAGCGCCAGCATCGCCGGCACGATCAGCGCCACGATCACCGCCAGCTGCGGATTGATCCAGAACATCAGGACGAAGGCGCCGACAAAGGTCATGATGGCGATGAAGGCGTCCTCGGGGCCGTGATGGGCGACCTCGCCGATCTCTTCCAGGTCGCGGGTCACGCGGGCGACCAGCTTGCCGGTGCGGGCGCGGTCGTACCAGCGCCAGGACAGGCGCGTCAGGTGGTCGAAGGCCTGGGCGCGCATCATCGTCTCGATATTGATGCCCAGCTTGTGACCCCAATAGATCACCACCGTCAGCAGCCCCGCATTGATCGCATATAGGACCAGCAAGCCGATGGCCGCCGCGACCGTCAGCGTCCAATCGCCCCGCGGCAGCAGGTGATCGATGAAGCCGGTGACCGCCAGGGGAAAGGCCAGCTCCAGCAGCCCGGTCAGAACCGCGCAGCCGAAATCCAACCAGAACAGACCCATGAAGGGGCGGTAATAGGAAAAGAAGCTGCGCATGGTCGTGTCTTTCAGGCGGGGATGGCGACGGGCAGGCCATCGTCTCGGGTCAGGACCTGCATCGGCAGGCCATAGATGGCTTGAAGCGCTGCGGGGCGCATCAGGTCGGCGGGGCTGCCCTGCAGGACCAGCCGGCCGGCCTTCAGCGCGACGACATGGTCGCAGAAGCGGGCGGCCATGTTGACCTCGTGCAGGACGATGACGGCGCTGCGGCCTTGGGCATGGCACATGCGGCGGACAAGGTCCATCACCTCGACCTGGTGGGAGATGTCCAGTGCGCTGATCGGTTCGTCCAGCAGCAGCGTTCCCGCCTGCTGGGCGACCATCATGGCCAGCCACACGCGCTGGCGTTCGCCGCCCGACAGCGTGTCCACCAGACGGTCAGCGAACCGTGTGACGCCGCATTCCTCCATCGCCGCCGCCACGGCCGCGTGATCGGCGGGACCAAAGCGGCCAAGCGCGCCGTGCCAGGGATAGCGGCCAAGCGTGACAAGCTCTCGGACCAACATCCCTTCTGCGGGGGGCGTGGTCTGGGGCAGGAAGGCCAGCCTGCGGGCGTGGTCCCGGGCGCGCCAGTGTGACAGGGGGCGACCCTCAAAGGCGACATGACCGTGGGCTGGCATCTGCCGCGCCAGCACCTTCAGCAGCGTCGATTTGCCCGAACCGTTGTGCCCGATCAGCGCGATCACCCGGCCCGCTGGCAGATCCAGCGTCAGGTCGTCCAGAAGGCGGCGGCCCGGCACCTCGACCGACAGGTTGCGTATCTGAAACAGCGTCATCCGGGCCTCCTTGTCATCAGCCAGATCAGCCAGGGCGCCCCGATCAGCGTCGCAAAGAGGCCGAGCGGCAGCTCGTAGGGGAAGCCCGCCATCCGGGCGCCGAAGTCGGCCACCAGCATCAGCCCCGCGCCGATCAGCGCCGACCCGGTCAGGTGGTCGGCGGGTCGCACCAACCCGACGCGGCGCGACAGGTGCGGTGCCATCAGCCCCACGAAGCTGAGCGGACCGGTGATGACCGTCGCGGCGCCCGTGGCGGTCCCGGCCATGATGATCAGCACCAGCCGCGCCAGCCTCAGGTTCACCCCAAGCCCGCCCGACACCGACGGCCCCAGGGGCAGGACCGACAGCCAACGTGACGTGGCCAGCCCACCCAGCCAGATGGCGACCGCCAGCGCCGCCAGTGAGAGTGCGCCCGCCAAGCTGACCGTGCTGGTCGCGCCGCTCAGCCAGGTCAGGATCGCCCATGATCTGGCGTCTCCCACGGCCATCGTCGCGGACAGCACAGCCGAGGCGAAGGCCGAGACTGCGATGCCCGCCAGCAGCACGCGTTCGGCCGGCATGTCGCGCCGCGCCGTGAAGGCCAGCAGCAGCGCCAGCGCCAGCGCGCCCCCGGCCATCGTCCCCGATGTCAGCATCAGGCCCGAAGGTGCCGCGACCGCGAAGGTCACCGCCGCGAAGCCAAGCGATGCCCCGCCCGAGACGCCGAGTACCTCGGGCGAGGCCAGCGGGTTGGCCGTCAGCCGCTGGAGCATCGCGCCCGCCAGCGCCAGCGCGGCGCCGGACGCCGCCGCCGCGACCAGGCGCGGCAGGCGCATCGGAAGGAATGCGGCCATGCTGCCGGGATCGAGGACCGCCCAGCCCCCCGGCACCCGGCCGATCCACAGCAGCAGAGCGGCCGCCGTGATCAGGCCCAGGCCCACGACCGCCAGAAGCCGGCCGGGACACGACAGGCGCGGAGCGGTCCCCTCGGCAGTCTCGGTCCCCGGCGGGGTCGATCCGCGCAGGCGCGGCAGCAACCAGATCAGCAGCGGCCCGCCCACCAGACCGGTCAGCGCGCCGGTCGGGAACATCTCGCCGCCAGATCCCTCCACGGCCAGCACCAGCCCGTCGCAGATGGACAGCACCAGCGCGCCCACCAGCGGCGACCACAGCAGCAGCGGCCCGATGCCCCGCGCGCCCATGCTGCGCGTCAGCGCCGGGGCGGCCAGACCGACGAAGGCGATCAGCCCCAGCTCGGCCGACACGCTGGCCGCGACCGCGACCGCCAGCACCACCGCCGCCAGCCGCACCAGCGCGACGTTCAGGCCCAGCCCCGCCGCACCTTCGGCGCCAAGCGACAGGACCCGCAGGGGCCGGGCCAGCGCCCCGGCCGCCGCCCCGCCAAGCGCCAGCACCGCGGACAGGTTCCGCACCCCCGACCAGTCCTGCTGGACCAGCGACCCGCCGTTCCAGATCACCAGCGACAGCAGATATTGCCCCTGCGCCAGCGTCACAGCCGTCGCCACGGCCGAGGCGGTCAGCCCGACCAGCATTCCCGCGATCACCATCGTCACCGGCGCAAAGGCGCGCCGCGCCCCGATGGTCAGCACCAGCCCCGCCGCCGCCAGCCCGCCCGTCATGGCGATGGGCCAGCGACCGCCGGCCAGCAGATCGGGCGCGAAGATCGTCGCCATCACCAGCGCCAGCTGCGCGCCCGATGAAATGCCAAGCGTCGTCGGATCGGCCACCGGGTTGCGCAGGACGACCTGCAGGATCGCGCCCGACAGGCCCAGTGCCGCCCCCGCCAACAGCGCGATCACGCCCCGCGGCATCAAGCCGAAGCCCATGCGGATCTGCCCCAGGCTCATGCCCTCGGGGTCCAGCGGCCAGCCGGGCAAAGGCAGCTGCCGCGCCGCCAGCAGCCACAGCAGGCAGGCGGCAGCCGCGGCCAGCGGCAGGATGGTGCGGGTGGCGGTCATCTCAGGCGCGTCCGTCAAGGGTGTCTGCCAGCAGCCCGGCAAAACGCAGCGCGGCCGGGACGCCGCCGAACGCGTTGACCTTGGGCAGCTGGTGCACCCGGCCTTCGGCGACCTGAGGCAGCGCCTGCCACAGGACGCTGCGGGACAGGCCGCGCTGCGCCTGTAGCGGTATCGGGCCGACGATGACCAGCCGGGCCTCGGGCATCTTCGCCAGACGCTCGATGGGAACGGGAGCCATGAAGCTGAACGCGGTCTTGCCGGTCCAGGCATTGGTCAGGCCAAGGCGGTCCAGCGTGCTGCCGAACAGGCTGTCGAAGCCAAATGCCCGCAGATGACGGGCGTCGCCGATGTCGACCAGGGCCACCGGGCGGTCGGAGTGCCGCGCCAGCCGCGCGGCGGCGGCGTCCAGCGCCCTGTCGGTCTGTTCCAGCGCGACCTTGCCGGCCGAGGGGTCGCCCACATGTTCGGCCAGCGTCGTCAGCGCCGCCATCGCTTTGGGCAGCGGCGGTTCTTCCGGCAGGAAGAATGGCAGCGACAGGACCGGCGCCAGCCGGCGCAGCCGGTCTTCGTAGCGCGTGTAGTAGGGCGAACTGAGGATCAGCGACGGGCGCGTCAGCTGCAGCAGCTCGAAGTTCGGCGCACCGCGCAGGCCCAGGTCGACGACCTCGGGCGGGATGCGCGGGCTGACGACGTCGGCGCGATAGCGGATCAGCTCGCATGCAGCGACTGGCATGTGGCCGATGGCGACGGCGGTTTCCAGCATCGCCCAGTCGATGGCGGCCAGGCGCGGGGGCTCGGCCGCCCGCAACGGCGTGCTCGCCGCAAAAAACGCCCCGGCGGCGGTCAGAAGGGTTCGACGCGAGGGCCCGAGGGATGAGGCCCCGCTGCTTACCACTTGTAGGCCACCTTGGCGCTGACCGTGCGCCCTTCGCCATAGTAGCAGCCGAACGATCCGCAATTCGCCAGATACACCTCGTCGGTGATGTTGTTGACGTTCAGCGTCGCCTCGATGTTGCCCTGCGTATAGCTGGCGCCCAGGTCGACCAGTGTCACGCTGTCGAGGTCGAACCTGTTCGCGAAATCGCCCTTGCGCGACCCGATATGCCGCAGACCGCCGCCGGCCCGGAAACCGTTGTCGAAATCGTGGTCCAACCACAGGCTGGCCAGGTGACGCGGCGCGTTCGGCAGTTCAAGCCCGTCTTCGGGGCCACCGACCTGCTCGGTCTTGTTATAGGCATAGCTGGCGCGGACGTCCCAGCCTTGCGTCAGTTCGGCCGTGGCCTCCAGCTCCAGGCCCTTGGACTTCACCTCGCCGACCTGACGGCGGACGCCAGAGCCTAGATTGCGGGTCAAGTTTTCCTGCGTGAGGCCGTAAATCGCGGCGGTGAACAACGCGTCGTAATCGGCCGGCTGGTACTTGGCGCCCAGCTCCCACTGCTCGGCCTCGGTCGGCTTCAACGTCTCGCCCGTGGTGTCGTCGATGCCGATCTCGGGATCGAAGGAGGTGGAGTAACTGGCATAGGGCATCACCCCGTTCGCCATGACATAGGACAGGCCCGCGCGGCCGGTCCGGGCGCTGTCGGACTGGTCGATCACCTCAGTGCCATTTTCGCCGGTCTGCTTGGTCCAGTCCTGCCGTAGCGCCAGCGACCCCCGCCAGGCACCCCACGAGATCTCGTCCTGAAGGTAGAGGCCGACCTGCCGCTGCTTGATGTCGCTGACGTTTTCGTACCACGGCACGGGGTCCGGGGTTGCGCCATAGACCGGGTCGGACCAGTCGATCGGCACGGCCGTCAGGAATTGCGTCGTCGTTTCGGCATCGAACTGCCGGATATCCAGCCCCACCAGCACGTCATGCGTCACCGTGCCGGTGGTCAGCGTGTTCGACAGGCGGGTATCCAGGTTGATCCCGGTCGTGTTCTCCAGCTGATGGTTCGCACCGCGGGTGACGGCGGTGCCGTCGGGGGTCAGGCCCTGGTCCTCCTCGGGCTGGTCTCGGTCCAGACGAATATAGTGGCCGGTATACTCCCAATCGAATTTCTCGAAACGAAAGCCTTGGTCCAGGGTCCAGCCGCTCTCCAGTTCGTGGCTGATCTCGACGCCGAAGTTCGCCATCTTTCGGTCGCTGTCGTCAAAGCCGGGCTCTCCGAAATAAACCTCGCGAAGGTCCTTCTCATCTGTGATCCGCGTCAATGGGAAGGGCACGCCCGGAGGCGAGATCGGCGCGTCCTTGGTATAGGACCCGATCACGTCGATCGTGGTGACCGCGTCGGGCGACCAGCGCAGCGCCGCGCCCAGATATCCGCGCTTGTTGGTCAGCTCGTCGATCTGGGTCTTCATGTCGCGCGCGATGCCGGTCAGGCGCCAGGACAGCACCTCGGAGGGCGCCCGGTTCACGTCGAAGAACAGTTGGCCAGAACCGTTGCTGTCATAGCCCAAGCCAGCCTCGCCGAAATCGGTGGACTGGGCGCGCTTCTGCACCTGGTTGATGATCCCTGCTGGTGAGCCCGCGCCGTAGAGCGACGAGTTCGGCCCCCGCAGGACTTCGACCTGCTGGACGCCATAGGTCTCGAACGCGGGCGCGCCCATGTAGCGCAGCTGGCGCAGGCCGTTCACGTATTGCGCCCGTTCGCCGGGAAAACCGCGAATGGTCGGATCGTTGAAGCGCGGATCGGCGCCGACCGGCTCTCCCAGGACGCCGGCGGTATAGTTCAGGGCCTGCCCAAGGTTCCGGGCGCCCTGATCCTCGATCTGCTGGCTGGTGACGACCGAGATCGACTGCTGCGTTTCGGCCAGCGGCGTATCGGATTTCGTCGCTACCTGGCCGTAGGTGGCGATGTAACCTTCCTGCTGGGCCGCGGTGTCCGTCGTCGCGGTCAGCACGATCGGGTCCAGGACGATCGGCTGCCCGACGTCCTGTGCCATCGCTCCGGTGGCCGAGAGGGCAAGAAGGCTGGCGCCGGAAAGGCAGATGGAACGGGCAGAGGGAAGCATGATTGGCCTGCTGGTTGACGGATTCGCATTTATCTGACTAATTTGCTAAGGATAGTCAACCTGCCCTGACCGGCAGCGAATCAAAGGGGGCGGAGACGCCGCGGCAGGCCGGAGGATGCATGTCTCATCTGCGGAATTTTCGGGCGGCGGGGACAATCCCGAAGTCTTCCGGCACGGCGGCGGCGGCGCTGAAGGCCCGCGCCTCGGCGTGGGAGGTGCCCGTGGTCGAAGATCCGGACAGCATGTCGATGCACCTTTGGGGCGGCGAGCTGCGTCTGACGCGCCAGACCGACGGCCTGCGCATCGACCTGCTGGCGCCCGAGGAGCGGCTGGTCGGCGCGCTTCGCGAAACCGCAACAGAGCTTTTCGGCGAGGTCGGCCTGACGGTGCGGTGGGATCACGTCGATGTGGGTGCGCTGGCGCCGGGGCTGTCGTTGATGCGGGTCGCGGATGTCGCCCACCGGTCACCGAACTTCCTGCGGGTGCGTCTGACCGGGTCTGAGGCGGCCCGGTTCGGCACTGGCAGCCTGCACTTCCGGCTGCTTCTGCCGCCGCGCGGACGGACACCCATATGGCCGCGCGTGGCCGAGACCGGCCGCACCGTCTGGCCAGAGGGCCAGGACGCCATGCACCGGCCGGTCTATACGGTCGCGGCGCATAGGGCCGACTGGATCGACTTCGACATCTTCCGCCATGCTGACAGCCCGACCTGCATGTGGGCCGAAGGCGGACCCATCGGGCAAGAGGTCGGCGTCCTGGGGCCGGGCGGCGGCTGGTGCCCCGACGCGCGCAGGCTGTGGCTGTTCGGCGACGAGACCGCCCTGCCCGCCATCGCGCGGATGCTGGACCTGACGCGGGCGCCGGTGCAGGCGGTCCTGCGCTCTGCCGCCGGGGATCTGGGTCCGCTGGCCGAAAATCCCGCCGTCAGGCGCTGCGACGACCTGATTGCCGCGCTGGAGGCGGTCGAGGATTTTGACGGCGGCCAAGTCTGGTTCGCCGCCAGCACCGCCGAGGCGCGCGAGGCCAGGACCCTGCTGCTGCGCCGTGGACTGCCGAAGACGCAGTTCACCGCCGCAGGCTATTGGGCCGGCCGCGTCGAATGACCGGCCGCCGGACGGTGTCTGAAGTGACGTTCAGCCGGTGACGCTGGCCTTGTCGCGATCCGCCGGGCTGACCGGCTGCGGATCGGGGACATAGGTCGGCAGCCAGGCCGACAGCTCCTTGAGGATGCGCGCCGGAAGGTCGCCGTCGCGATCCGCAACTTCGGTTTCCACGGGCAGGACGTCGTTCGCGATCAGGATCTTGCCAAAGTCGGTCAGCGCCGCCCGGCCCCTGACGCTGTTGTGGCGCTTGAAGCGGGCCTTGAAGATGGCGCGGCCGTCATCGTCGAACAGCGACCAGGCCAGCTGCGCCATCACTTCGGTTTCGACCTCGGGCCGGGCGGCGATCGTGGCGTGCAGCGCACGCACGGAAAGGCGCGTGGCATCGTCGATAGTCTCAATACGACTGCCGTCCTCGATCCGCGACACGGTCTGCCGGACGGCCTCTCTCAGCAGGGGCGCGGGGTCCAAATCGATCTTGTTGAGGGCATGCAGCTTTCGCGCCGTGATCTTGTTCCTGCTGGCCAGCGCCCGGAGGTGGTCGGGGGTCATGTCCGCCGGCCTCTCGGAAGAAAGCGCCATGAAGTCGCCGACCAGGACCGAAGGCGGCGTGACCTCGGCGTGCTGGGGCACCGGCTCGTCGGGGTCGACGTTGCGGACCAGGCGATGCAGGCTGGGCGCCCGAAGGTCGCGGTTGGCGAAGAAGTCGTCCTCCAACGTCCTGGCCGCGATCAGGGACAGATAGCCGATATGGGTCGGCAGCCGGGGCACGTGCCGGTTTCGCTGCCGGATATCCTCGGCCTCGCGAAAGGCACCTTCCTCGGACAGGTCGAAATAGTGGCCCTTCATCTTGTGCAGCAGGATCGACGCGATCGCCTGGTCGTGCCGGTGGTCCGAGAATTCCGGATAGGGCTGGCCAAGCTCGTCGGGCTGATCGGTCAGCATGCGCGGATCGCGCGCAAGCGCCAGCCAGGTTTCTAGGAACTCGAAGGCTTCGGCCGACGGCATGAACAGCGCGGGACAGGCATTGATCTGCGGCGCCAGGCGCATTTCCTTGGTATCGGCATCGGCAAGGATGAAGCAGTCGCGCTTGGTGTACTGCCCCTGGATCAGCCAGGTCAGCCGGCTTCCAAGGATGAAGCGCTTGGGCATCATCGCCGTCAGCTCGGCCGCCGCGTGCGGGAAGGACGGGAACGGGTGGAACGACCCGGCCTTGTATCGCCCCGCATCGTTGTAGATGACGATGTCGTCCTGACCGACCTGCCGCAGCTTTTCAAGGATGATGTAGGGCTTCCACAGCCAATAGCCCGCGCCCCGCGGCTGTTCGAGAATGGCCCTGTTCTCGGCCCAGAACGGTGTCTCGCGCAGCATAGCCTCGGTATAGTGGGTCGCGGTGTCGAAGCCCGCTGCCAAGGCGCTTTCGCAATAGTTGTCGGCGTTCGTCGCGAAGGGCTCGACCCCGTTGCTGTAGACAATGAAGTGGGACTTGCCGATGCGGGAATTCGGATACACGACGGGGCCACCCTTGTTGCCTGGCGTTGTCATCGGCCCCGAGCCACAATCAGAACGCGAAGCAGCTAGGGGATTGGTAGTCCGGTCGGCCCTTCTGGGCAAGCATTCCGACGCGAATGACGGACAGCCTTTGCGGCTATGATCGCCCTTCCGCCGCGCCCAGGGCGTCTGCCGTCTGCTCGGCAAGACGGATTCCCGCCTGGTTCATCGTCAGATAGGTATAGTCCGCGCCCGCATCGCGGGCCTGCGCCTGCTGCGCCTCATAGAGCGCATGCGTCACGATCGGCCCTTTGAAGCCGCGACTTCGCAGGGCGCGCGCGGCGGTGACCTTGGCTTCGATGTCGTCGATGGCCAGGATCACCGCCCTCAGCCGGCCGAGGTCGCAGTTGCGCCAGAAATTGGCGTCCTCGGCATCGGCGAAAGAGACGTTTCGCCCTGCCTCCTGGTGCGATTGGACCTTGTAGACATCGGCGTCCAGGCCAAGTGGTCTGAGGCCCTGCTGTTCGATCGACCGATAGGCCGCACCGCCCGTCCTGCCCATTCCGAAGATCAGCACCTCTGCGTCGCCCATGTTCTTGGGCTGTTCGTCAGGGTGGACGATGTCTCTCTCGAACCTCTGCAACTGGGTGCCGAAGCGGGCGAACAGGGGATGCGCCAGGCGGTTGAGCGGCGCCGAGATCACGAACGACAGCGCCATCGCCACCGCCAGCGGCACAAGATATTCGGGCAGCACCCGCGCCGCGACGATCAGCCCGAATTCGGAGTATGCCGTCAGGCTGAGCGCGCTGAGAAACGCGCTGCGCGCCCGCAGCCTGAACATGATCAGCAGCGCAAAGAACAGCGCCCCCTTGAGCGCCAGCGCCGCGGCGGCCGCCAGGGCAAAGACCATCGCCGCCCCGTCCGGCAGGCCGGTCAGCCCGACCTGCAGGAAGAAGCCGACCAGGAAGATCTCTTTCAGCGCCCACAGCGACCTTCCAAGTTCCTTGGCCCGCTTGTGCGTGGACAGCAGCACGCCCATCACCAGGGCGCCGATTTCAGGCGACAGCCCAAGCGCACCGAACCCCGCGCCGCCGATGACCAGCGAGAGCATCATCCCCATCAGCACCAGCAGTTCGTCATTGCCGGCCAGGCTGAGAAGCCAGTGCAGGACCGGCCGCAGCAGCGGAAGCGCGACGATCGACAGCGCCCAGATGGTCGGCGTCTGACCGGACCACGCTGCCAGCACGACCAGCGCGATGATGTCCTGCACGATCAGGATGCCGATGGCCGTGCGGCCATGGAAGACGCCAAGCTCTCGTTTGCTTTCCAGAAGCTTCGCCGCCAGCACGGTCGAGGAAAACGACAGCGCGATCGCCAGCAGAAGGGCCGTGTTCCAGTCGTCCGCCATGAAAAGTCCAATGACAGGGGCAAGCAGCGCCACCGACAAAAGGAAGTGCAACAGCGCGCCGCCAAGCACCTGGGGCTGTGCGATCTGTTCAAGCCTCAGCTTCAGCCCGACGGTGAACAGAAGCATCAGCACGCCCAGATGAGCGACGTGCTGAAGCGCCTCCCCGGTGTAATGTGGCAAGCCGAAGGTCGGCGTCAGAAGGTTGATCCCGAAACCGGCCGCAAGAAATCCCACCAGCGGCGGCAGCCCGACCTGCCGCGCAGCCAGCCCGAAGACCAGCGCAAAGCTGATAGTGACCACCTCGAACAAACCGCCTGCCCCCGCGCCGCTGCAATTGCGGCTCAGCTTGCAGAGCCAAGGCTGTCCCCGCAAGGCTCTTGCCGATTCACGGTCCTGGGGAACATCTCCGGCCTGTCCCGGTTCACCGGCCTCGCACAGCGTACGGCCGCCCCTCATCCGCGGCCCGCAGCGATGATCGAAAGGATTGATGACGATGACCGAGTTCGAACCCACGCGTCGGGCGCTTCTTGCCGGTGCCGCAATGGCGGGGGCCGCGACCGCCACCGGCACGGCCTTTGCCCAGGACAGCAGCGACAATGGCGGCGACCCGTTGACACGGCAGGCCGCCGATTTCCCGAAGCCGCCCTATCCCAAGCAACAGCAGCCCTGGCCCGGCCTTGCCCAGAAGATGGAGCCGCGCCCCGACCACGGCGAAGAGTCCTATCGGGGCAATGGCAGGCTTCGCGGGATGCGGGCCCTGATCACCGGCGGCGACAGCGGCATCGGTCGCGCCACGGCCATCGCCTTCGCCAAGGAGGGGGCCGACGTCGCCATCGCCTATCTTCCCGAGGAAGAGCCCGACGCCCAGGACGTCAAGCGGGTGGTGGAAGACCAGGGGCGGACATTCGCCGCGTTCCCGGGCGATCTTCGCGACCAGAGCTATACCAAGGGCCTTCCCGAAAAGGTCGTGCAAGAGCTTGGGGGCCTGGACATCCTGGTCAACAACGCCGCCTACCAGCAATGGGTGCCCGGTCTGGAAGAGCTGTCTGACGAGCAGTTCGATCAGACGATGCAGACGAACCTCTATGCGATGTTCTGGCTGACGAAGGCCGCCCTGCCCCATCTGAACCCCGGAGCGTCGATCATCAACACCTCGAGCACCGTGGCCGCGGACGCGCCCGAGATCCTGATCGACTATTCGATGACGAAATCCGCGATTCTCAGTTTCACCCGGGCCATGGCCAAGCAGCTTGCGTCCCGCGGCATCCGCGTGAACGCTGTGACGCCAGGTCCGATCTGGACGCCGCTGCAGGTCGCCGGTGGCCAGAAGCCCGAGAATATCGTCGACTTTGGTGCCAATACACCAGCGGGACGGGCGGGACAGCCGGTCGAACTTGCGCCCCTTTATGTCGCCCTGGCTGATCCCGCCTTCAGCTACTCTACCGGCCAGGTCTTCGGAGCCACCGGCGGCAGCCCCCAACCGGCTGGCTGACCGGCATATGCAATGGGTGTCTGCACCACACCGAGTGTCAAGCGGCCAAAGGCCAGTCGGCGATATCGGGCGACGGGGCGTACCCATTCATATGAGTTCTGGAACGGGCGCATCACCCCGGCAACATCCACACCTTGCAGCCATAGACCTGCATCAACGCCTTGAACGACCCCCTCCTGCGCCCGTGTCGAAGGCGCAAGATGGTCCTGCCGGATGATCGCGAACCTTGTCTACTGTCCTGCGGCTTGACCGTTTGCGGCAGGACATGTCGGCAAGGCACACGTTGAAGATGACGCGTCTCCTGATGATGTACCAGCTGATGCGGTCTATCACCATAAGAGATGCGGCTGCAGCTTGCCTTCGGCGGTCTGCACTTCCGCGATGTCGATGTGAAGAAAGTCGATCGGATAGCGTGCGAGGCGCTACCGTTTTGGCTTGTTTCCTTCCTGTTCAGGCAAGCGTGATAGTTCCTGCCGCCGCAGGCAGCAATGCAAGGCCAAGCGCGTCAAACATGCTGTGGGGGATCGCGCCGCCTTGAGGCAGTCATCCGGCGTCCGCAGCGTCTGGCGCCGGAAGGCCGCAACCCTCGCCTCTTCGGCCTTGGACAAGACCGTCGAGCGCGGTTCCTTCGTCAGATCGCGTCCGGTCTTCGAATCTTCCAAACGTCGCCCCCTTACGTCATTTCGCCACCGCCTTTGGATTGATCCCCGGCTCTCGGCAAAACGTCGCGAGCGACGCGTGCGATCGTTCGGGCGCTATAACCAACGACGGGCAGCCGTCACTATTGTGGTTCGGGTGGCGTGCGTGGTCGTGGCGCTTCCGTGACGACCTTATCCCAACGGGCACCCTTCCATTTCCAAAAGAGGATCGCACCGTCGAACCAATGAATCAGATACCTAGCTGGCTCAGCCAGCATTCGGATGAGCCGCTGCGAAGAATACTGCAGCAACATCAAGCGTCACTTCGAGCTTGGTGGATCACCGTTAGATGCATGCCTCATACGGCTCGAACAGCAGAGACCGCTCGCGGCTTTTACGCCGCCCGCGCCTCCCAATCCGCATCGCAGTTCCTGCGCCTCCTCGTGTCGTGATGGTCATATCGAGGGGGTTCAGCAGACAACACTTCAGTATTTTCAGCTCTGGCTGATTTCTGCAAAAGATATTCGTTGCCTCAGGCAGGCCTTGATTCATCGAAGCGCCTTGCGGCCGTTGGGATCTCGAAAGCGCCCCCTCAGGCTGCCTCTGGCGGCCCTCATGGCGAAAGCATCGTGAGCCGAAAGATATCAGGAGGAGGTGGCGGGAACCGCAGCGACCGCGACGGCGTCAGATTTCCCGAAAGCCTGATCAATCAGGTGGGTACCGGGTAACGTGACCAAGGCCACGACAGAGCCAGCACCCTCGGAAAACTTATAGGCCAGTGGAAAAATGGCCGTGCGCGAGAAGAGCAGAAGCCCGCCAGCGTGAAATTTAAGAGTATCCGGGCGCCAATTCAAGCCCGCCTGTCGACCTTGAGTGCGACTGGACCTGTCGCTTGTTGTGCCCCTCTGGGTGCTTGTTCAGGCTGTGTGCTTCTCAAAGCTGAATGCCGACACGAGCTATGGAAGCCGTTGATGTGGCGGAAGATGGCTGTCTCAGCCTGGCTGTGCATTTCCCACGAGTTGCGCCAGATCAACTCGGCCTTGATGGTTTTGAAGGCGGTCTCGACGGCGGCGTTGCCGCAAGAGTTGCCTCTGCCGCTCATTGACAGCTCTCGGTCATGGTCGCGCAGGAAGTTCTGGTTGTGGTGCGAACAGCCGCGGTCGCGGTGGAAGATGCAGCTCGGTGTGGGAATCGCAGAGCGATGGCCATCTTCAAGGTCCGGATCGCCGGATCATGCTTCATCCGGTTGCTGACGGTCCAGCCGAGGACCCGCCTTGGATGCAGGTCCAGGATCACCGTGAGATTTAGCTAGCTTTTGCGGGTCGGGATGTAGCTGATGTCGCCCGCCCATTTCTGGCGGGGCCGATCCGCAGTGAAGTCACGGTTGAGCAGGTTCGGTGCCACGATCGCTGTACGTGTTCGCGTCAAATGTGCGGGCCTTCCGCGACGATCCCGTTCTCGTGCATCAGTCGCCCCGATCGGCAATGGCCTTACATCGAAGCCGGCTTCCTTCAGTTCTCCGGACATGCGCGGGTGGCCATAGCTGCCCAGGCTCAGGCGCGACTCTTCCTCGCTATGGACCAGAACAGCCATGTCCATGTGCTGCCGGCGTCTGGCCGCGCAGCTGCGAAAGGCTCGCAACCCGCGCGGGCTGGCAGAGCCGGTTGATCGGAAAGGCCCCGCGCTATTCTTCGACGAACCTAAACCTCAAGGCTTCCGGCTTCCGAAGACCTCAGTGGCCTTTCTCGGTCTCCCTCTTGCTGGGGGGGGAGAAAGTCCCCAGACTGCTTCCTGATCCTTGCAAGTCCTTGAGGATGCGTCGCGCAGGTGCTGCTCATTCTCCTGGGCTCCTCTGCTGAGGCCACATCTGGATCGCAAGGGGCATTCGCCCACTTGTTCAAAGTCGACACGCCAACCCCCCGGATCATCTGCGATCCGACGTCGGGAAGGTCCATTGGTCAGGGCAATCTGCACTGCATCTTTGCCAAACTCCTCCGTCTGGCTTATGCTCATGATTCATCTCCTTTGCTGCACATGATGCCATCAAGGGAGCGGCACCAAACCGCGACAGGTCCAGAAAGGCCCCTAGCAGGCCGCTGAAGTCGTTTGCCCTTAAGACAATCTGAAGAACATGGTTCACCCTTGGCACGGCAACGGTGGAGGGCGATGATGCGCGAGACAAACAAGATGAGCAGGTCGTTGTTTAGTTCTGTCGATCTGGAGGGACGCATCCCGGCTCGACACCGCTGCGCTGAATCCGGCAGATGGTGAAGTAAGCCATCAAGGGCGCCATCGGTTCGAGCCCGATGGCGAACGCGCTTGCCAGGCTCGATACCAAGTTCGCGGCGCTCTACACCGACTCCGGCCGCCCCTCCAGTGCCCCGCAACGGCTGATCCGGCCAGCCTGTTCCCGGTCCGTTCCGAGCGGCAACTGATGGAGCAGATACAGTATGACCTGCTGTTCCGGTGGTTCGTGGCACTGGGCATCGACGACGAGGTCTGGGTAAAGGGCGTCATCCCAGAACGGGCGAAGCCCCAAGCCGAAGGCCGACGGTGTTCACGAAGAACCGCGACCGACTGCTGACCATCGAGATGTCGCGAGAGGTGATGGCATACGTCGGGCAAACAGCCCCCGCACTGTTTGTTGACCCTCCTCATTCCTGGCGCACCGTGAGGTCGCGCCGTTCTTCTCGAATGTGCATTTCGCTGCGCGGTCCTTCGGTTCTTGGTCGACGGCACGCTGGTCAAGGCCGTGGTCTCGATGAAGAGCTTGCAGCCCAAGCCTGAAATCATACTCCTGATGATGAGGATCCGGGCGATCCGCCCTCGCCAGACATGATCACCGCCGACCGACCTGAAGCATCCCGAGCCAGGACCACCTTAATGTCCCGAAAGCGGGGCCGGCAACCAGAAGGGCGGCGGCAAGAGGCTTGAGCATTTACATGTTCCTTGCTTGGGCGTTGTTGCAGAACTCTGTCTGCGAAAGATTCCCATCGCAATTCCCTGTGGTTAGACGAGGTGCATGAGCAAGCCTCCATCCGCCCGCTACCGCACGACGAACTGGTCCAGCTACAC
>NZ_JAOTBE010000002.1 GCF_026162645.1 Paracoccus rhizosphaerae | reverse complement strand
TGGTGAGCGCGATGCGAACCGCATCACGCTTGAACTCCTCGCTGTGTGTCGCTGCCATATCCTGTCTCCTTTGAAGAGAGCATCGCTCTCAGAAGACCGGAACGGAACAGGTGCAGGTCCAAACCCTGGATCGTGATGCAGTGGGCAAAGAGGGACATCCCAGAAATCGACGGCTGGCTCGATATCCGGCTTGGGCAGATGGAGACGATCCTCGCGGAGCGCGAATGGCTGGTGGGGGATCGCCTCACGCTCGCCGACCTCGTCATCGCCGACGTCCTGCGCGTCAATCTTGTCCGCGCGTATGGCCACCGGCCGGCAAGCGAGGCCTAAGTTGCCCGCGTCACCGATCGCCCTGCCTTCCGCAAGGCCCATGCCGACCAGATGGTGCATTTCAAAAAGGCCGATCGAACGAGCAAGGAGAAGGACAATGGCTAGCGATACCGGTGCCTTCATCTGGTATGAATTGATGACCCCCGACCCAGATGCCGCGAAGACCTTCTACGACGCCGTGATCGGCTGGAACGTCGCTTCGCGCAACGCGGACAGGGCGGATATGAACTATCGTATGATCCGTCGGTCGGATGGCGGCATGGCGGGCGGCGTGCTTGCTCTGTCGCAGCAGATGCAGGACGGCGGCGCCCGGCCGGGATGGTATGGCTATGTCCACGTCGCCGATGTCGACGCGGCGAAGCAGGCCTTCGAGGAAGCCGGCGGAGCGGTCCATTTCGACCAGGTGATGGAGGGTGTGGGCCGCATGGCACTGGTCTCCGATCCCGCAGGCGCGCCGCTCTACGTCATGACGCCCACCCCGCCCGCGGACGATCCCGATCCGAAAAGTGATTTGTTCGATTATGTCAAGGCCAAGCATTTCCGCTGGAACGATCTGCAAAGCGATGATCCCGATGGCGCGCTCGCGCTTTCGCCAAAGTGTTCGGCTGGCAGAAGACAGGCGCGATGGCGATGGGTGAGTTGGGTGACTACACCTTCATCGGGCGGCGTAAGGACGACATGATCGGCGCCGTGATGAAGCGCCTGCCGATGACGCCGCGCGCGATGTGGACCTACGACATCGGCGTCGATGACATCGACCGTGCCGTGCGGGCCGTGAGGGACGGCGGCGGCAGCATAGAGCACGGTCCCGATCAGATCCCCGGCGGAGAGTTCTCAGCAACCGGCACCGATCCGCAAGGCGTCGTCTTCGGCATCGTCGGTCAGCGGAAGGGGGGATGACATACTGACCCTCTACGGCGTGCCGCCCACCCGCGCAATTCGGCCGATCTGGCTGCTCAACGAGCTCGACCTTGTATGCAGGATCGAGAACATCCTCCCTTTCGATGCGGAGAGCGTCCGCGCGGTGAAAGCGCTCAACCCTATCGGGAAGATCCCTTACCTTGTTGACGGCAACCTCACGATCTGAGAGTCTGTCGCGATCATGCTGCATCTTGCCGAAGCGCATGGCGGCGGGCGGTCCGTGCTGTGCGACGCGGCGGGCCGTGCGGCGATGAACCAATGGAACTTCTTCCTTGTCACCGAGATCGAGCAGCCGCTGTGGCGCGCCGGGCTGCACCAGGTGATCTACCCTGAGAATGAGCGCAGCCAAAGTGAGATTGCACTGGCCTATCGCGATTGCCGCCGCTTTCTGGAACCACTCGAGGCGCAGTTGCAAGACCGAGACTATCTGGTGGCGGATGAGCCCATATGCATGTGCCGGCTGCTATTCGTAATTGAGAATATGGCGTGGCTGCGGAAGTCGCTCATATGTATCCGGCCTGTTTGATCGGCTCGCGGGCCGTGGCCTTCATGGGGTTACGCACGCGCCGTGGTCTCATTAGCGGCAAGGTCGATGATGACCCAATGGGCTCTCAGACTCTGGGGGCGTAGTTGATCCGTTCCATGCTGTTTCTCTTTCGCGAACTCCGTAATGGCGGTGGAGCGTCAGATGGCGTCCGTTGCCATGTCTCTGTCTCTCGCAGCGTCGAAGCTGGTGCCGTGGCGCAGGATGCTCCAGGCTATCCGGGCCAGCTTGTTGGCTAGCGCAATGGCGGCTTTGTTGCCGGGCATGCGCGTCACGGCTCCGGCCAGCCAGTTGCCGAAGCTGAAGTTCGGCCAAAGGTGGGGACGCATCATGATGATCCGCGCCGCCTGAACCAGCAACATCCGCAGATACCGACTGCCCCGCTTGGTGATCCTGCCGAGGATCGTTCGACCGCCTGTGCTGAATTGCTGGGGCACCAGGCCGACCCAGGCTGCGAAGTCTCGCCCGCGGTCGAAGGCTTCCCCCTTGCCAATGGCAGCCACCATCGCTGTCGATATCATCGGACCAACGCCGGGGATCGACATGATCCGGGCGCAGTTCTCTTCGCTTCGGCTGACCTCCTTGATCTCTTCGGAAACCTGATCAATCCGCCCGTCCAGCCAGTGCCAGTCATAGCGGAGCCCGGTCAGTACCCTGCGCATCCGAAGCGAGATCTCATCCTTTCGCTGCTCAAGGATAGCCTTGAAAGAGTTGTCCAGGGCGCGCAGGCCAGAGCGAACGGTAATCCCTTGCTCGATCAGGAAAGCACGGATCTGGTTGATGGTTGCAGTGCGGCGCGAGACGAGCCGTGCCCGCACCCGGTGCAGCGCTTGCAAGTCAAGCTGATCCTGGTTCTTCTCGGTCACACATTGCAGGTTCGGTCGCACAGCAGCTTCGGCGATGGCCTCGGCATCGTTGTAGTCGTTCTTCTGACCCTTGTTGAACGGCTTCACGTACATGGCAGGAATGATCCGGGGCTCAAAACCGAGGTGGCGCAGAGTGCGGCTGACGAAATGCGCGCTGAGGCAGGCTTCCATGCCGACAATGCACCGCGGAAGCGCGGCGAAAGTGTCCTGCAACGCGAAACGTTTGATCTTCCTGCGCAGAACGACTTGGCCCGATCGGTCAAAGCCGACCAGATGGAAAACGTCCTTGCCGATAACAACGCCGATAATGGCAAGGTCTTCAAGGCTTCCTTGTTTCTTGGCACACATGGCTGCTTGTCCTTGTTGCACAGTTGATCCCACTTCAGGATAACCCAACCGGGGGGGAAGCAGCCGGCACATCCCATTAGCCGCCGACTTCAACGCCGCCCATACGCTCGATTGGGCCGGGTCCGAGGACCAGCTGAATGCATCGCCCGCTCGTCGGGGGGCCTTCGTCGAGCGGATTTATGCTCGCCCCGCCGCGCCCGTCCGCATCAGCGAAGGCTTCGAGTATCTGAACGCCGGAAAGACTGCCCCGCGATACCGGTGTGACCTCGGCGAGCAGTGAACGGCCTCTGTGGTTTGACCGACCTCAATCGGGATTAGGGGGACACGGTCGGAATGTCCTAAAGCTGACCATCGCACAGTAGGCAGTACAGCGCGATGGCGCGACCGGCCATGTTCTAGGCTGCGTCGCCGCGGCATTGGAACATCGCGTGAACGGCAGCAGAGGGCCGACTGCTCTTGCTGCGCCTGCATTCGCTGCACGACAAATGAACGTCAGAGAAGGCCACAGCCGTCATGCGGCGATGCAGCGATGCAAGATATTTTCGCCCGCCTGAATGGCCGCTATCGACAAAACGCCCCTCTCGGTTCGCACGTTCGGAGAGCGACTGCTTTCCTAAAAATTTTTCGATGTGGACCGCTGCGTGACAGCGGCCGCTGAGAGATGGCGGTCTACGTTGACAAACCTCGGAAGGACGAAGCCGCGGGGGGCAGGTGCTGTCTATGGGGAAAAAGCGCTAGCAGAAGGGTCCGCCGTATTGATCGGCAAGAACCGGAGGTGTGATTTTAGTGCGCCTGGGGACCTTTTGCACGAGAATGCTGGTGCGAGGGCGGCCTGATCACAGTGGAACCCGCCTGCCTCCGACGGTTCGCGCCGTCTTGGACAAACGCCAACAGGCCGGCTCCTGAACGGGGGTCGGTGTAGGATCGACCGGAATGATGGGCGTTTCATCATGCAGCCTGATCCCGTGGTGGTGCCCGTGATTGCGGGTTTTGCCCGCGCTGGAAAATCTCGATGATGCGCATTGGCCCGCCACAGCAGGGGCACGGTTCGCGCAGGGTGAACGGGATGACCTCTGCTGCGACTTGAGGTGCGGGTTCTGACTGTGCCGCTCTGAGCAGATTGCGGATCTTCGCGATGTTGGCCTTACGGTTAGCGCTGGCGAGCAGGCCATAATGTCAAATGCGATGAAAGCCATTGGGCAGGACGTGCAGCAGGAAACGGCGAATGAACTCGCCGGTGGCCAGCCGCATGACCTTCTGCTGGTCGCCACGCTTGATTCGGTAATCCTTCCAGCGGAAGGTAACGTTGTCCTCATCGGCGCTGATCAGGCGGGCGTTTGAGATGGCGATACGGTGCGTGTAGCGGCTGAGATAGGCCAGCACCGCCTCTAGGCCTCCGAACGGAGGTTTAGCGTAGACGACCCATTCCGACTTGCGCAGTGGTTCCAGCCAGGCATTGATTGCTGTGATTTTGGACAGTCTGGCAAGGCCCTTGAAGAAGCTGAGGTCTCCGGACCGATGAAGGTCAAGCAGGCCGGCAAGAAACAACCGCCGAAAAAGCCGCGATAGCACCTGCACAGGCAAGAAGAACCCTGATCGACAAGCGATCCAGCGGGAGCCGTTGGGCGACATGCCGCCGCCCGGGACGATCATGTGGATGTGGGGATGATGCGTCAGCGCCGAACCCCAGCTGTGCGGCACTGCCGTCATGCCGACCTTTGCACCAAGGCGCTTGGGATCGGAGGCGATGGTCATCACCGTCTCGGCCGAGGTGCGGAACAGCAGGTCATAAACCGCCTTCTTGTTCCAAAACGCGATCTGCGCGATTTGAGCCGGCAGGGTGGAGACGACGTGGAAGTATTCCACGGGCAACAGATCCCCGACGCGCGCAGCCATCCAGTCGCGCGCGGCCGGGCCCTGACATTTGGGGCAATGCCGGTTCTTCCAGGAATTATAGGCGATGTGCTGGTGGCCCCATTTGGCACAACCGGCCACATGCCCGCCAAGCGCCTCGGTCCGGCAGGCCTCGATGGCCGACATTACCTTGAGCTGGGTCAGGCTGACATGCCCCGGCATTGGCCTGCCGCCACGCAGGACCATGGGTGCGGAAGATGTCAGCTAGGTCCAGGGTCGGCCGGGACACGCCCGGCGCCGATCACTCCAGCCCCCGTCGGAGAGTCAGGTCCTGCAGATCCTTGAGGCGTTCGAACGGGCTGACCGTGTTCTGGATCGTCTTGGTGGCAACATGCGTATAGCGGGCTGTCGTGGTCAGTTTGGTATGCCCCAGCAGGACCTGAATCACCCGCACGTCGGTCCCGGCCTCCAGCAGATGCGTGGCGAAGCTGTGGCGCAGGGTGTGCAGTATGGCCGACCGGGTCACCCCGGCCATATGCTTGGCGGACGCGAAGGCCCGGTTCAACTGGCGCGGCGAAATCGGGTTGACCCTCGGCAGACCTGGAAACAGCCAGCCGTCGGGCCGCGCCTCGCGCCAGTAATCGCGCAGCAGATCGAGCAGGCCGTGCGACAGCATGGATTTGCGGTCCCGCCCACCTTTGCCTTCTTCGACATGGATCATCATCCGTCGCTGTCGATGTCCTCAACCCGGAGCCGGCAGACTTCGGCGGCGCGCAGCCCCGCGCCATAACTGATGCCGAGGGCCGCGCGATACTTCAGTCCCGGCCCCGGTGCCGCCGCCAGAATGTCACCGATCTCCTTGATGCTCAGCACCGCTGGCAGTTTACGCGGTGCCCGCCGGAACTGCATGTGCCGCTTCATCTCGTCTCGTCCGCAGGTGATGCCAAAGAAGAACCGCAGCGACACGATCCGCACGTTGAAGGTCGTGGCGCTCATCCCGGTATTCGTCATGTGGAGCTGATAGGCGCGCAGTTCTTCCGGCGTGGCTGTATCTGGGGATCGCCTCAAGAAAATGGCAAAATTCTTGACGGCCCTGATATGCGCGGCCTGAGCTTCTCGGCCATGCCGCGAATGCGCATGTCTTCGATCATCCGCTGGCGCAGCGGGGTGGTCTTCTCATCCTTCATCGAAACCTCCTGTCTGACGGGTGGGAAGGCCCCAATCGTCAGCCCGGAAAGGCCTCGCTTAAAGTTCAACGTTGGATAGCAGGCGGAACATCAGCAACACGCGCCTTTGCCGCACGAGCGGCTTAGTCCTTCCGCCCTTTGCGTCGGCCCACGCGATGTCTGGAGACTACGCCCAGCATTTCATTCTGCGACTTGCTCGCGTGCATAGGCTGCTTTCGACCGAAGGGAGTAACCGCACCTTGACCTTGCTGCACGGTATCGCGCCTGTCGCCCGTGAGTCGGTCCCCTAGCTCGTGGCTAGGCTTGCCGCGTCGAAGGGCGTGACGCTCCATCAGCTGGTGCTCGATCTCGGCGGGTCGTTGAAGCGGCTGGTCAATCAGGATCGCGCGCTGTTCGAGAACCTCGCAGCCTGGGCCGGGCTTCAGCCTGCGCAGCTGGAGGAGCTCTTGTCATGGACGGGAGAGCCGATTGGCGATGTCCGGATGCGCTTCCGGGGCGAGCGCTTCGTCTCCCGGGCGCTGCGGAACCCGATCGTGCAAGGATGCCCCCGATGCCTGCGGGACGATGCCTTGTCAGCTCCGGAAGATCCATTGACTGCGATGGCGATGCGGGTGCACTGGCAGATGCGGGAAATGGTGATCTGCGCCCCGCATGGCGCGCTGCTGGTGCCTCTTTGGACGGCGCAGCATCCGACAGCCCGAAACGATCTGACGGCCCGGCTGACCGAGATCCTGCCGAAGATCCTCTCACAGGACCTCGACGGACCGGCGGCCGTTACGACCGGATATGACCAGTGGCTGGAACAGCGACTGGACGGGGGCGAAGATACGTCGTGGCTCTCGCGCCAAAGCCTCTATGCGGCGACGACCTTCTGTCGCTTGCTCGGCGGGGAACTGCTGCGCATCAACGGCCATGATGACGCTGATCCGCAGCCGTTTCGGCATGCCTCATTGGCAGCGGGATTCGATGTTGTGCAACGTGGTCCCGATGCCATTCGGCACGCACTGCATGATCTGGCCGCGGGGGCGAACGGCTTTCTGGATGAGCCACAGAAGGCATTCGGATCACTCTGGAAGGATATGCGGGACTACCATCAGGACAATGAAGCGTTCGAGCCGTTCGCGGACATCCTTCGAGGCGTGGTTCTGGACGTCTGGCCTATTGCGGAAGGGGCCGTTCTGCTGGGACAGACGGTGTCGCAGCGAAAGCTTCACTCGGTCGGAACCGCTGCGATGGCACTGCGCATCACTGAGCGGCGGTTGCGTCCGTTGCTGGTCGAAGCCGGTGTCATCGCGGCGGACGATCTGCGGCCGGACAGCCGGGCGGTTTTCGACGCGCAGGCGCATGACGGCGTGCTTCGCGCGATCGGTTCGCTGGTGACGGACCCGCAGATGCGCCGCACTGTCGGCATGACCGAGGCCGAGCTGCGCGCTCTGGAGCAGGACGGCGTCCTGCAGCCCCGGACGCGCCTGCCCGGCGCGCGGCTTCGCTGGCTGGAGGCGGATGGCAAGGCGCTCGTCGACGAGTTGAACGCGCTGGCCCGCCCAAACCCCGGGACCGCCAAATGGGAAACCATCCAGACCGCGCAGGCCAACAGCAAGGTCTGCGTGGGGCGGATCATCGCCGCCATCCGGGCGCGGCAGATCCGCGTCCACGCCCTGCCAGGCAACACGTCCTATCATGGCTTCAAGGTCTGCCGGAGCGAATTCGGGGCAATGGAGTAGAGGCCGCGGTAGTTCCTGCTGCTGAACAATCGCGGGCGAGGGCCCGACAGCAAGTTGACCTTGCGGTAAGGCCATCTACCAGGCGCCGCGGCTTCCACAGAAATAAACCGTTCTCTGACAGGGCCTTGCAAGCAATGAAGCGTCTTGCGTCAAAAATCTCTTGACGCGGGGTGTGCACAGAAGCCGCAAAACGTGCACTCTTATGCCTTATCGGCAACACTTGTTTTCATTGGTGACCCCGACAGGACTTGAACCTGTAACCTGCCCCTTAGGAGGGGGCTGCTCTATCCAGTTGAGCCACGGGGCCGCGAGGGCTTGTCTAGCTGGTTGGTGAGGCTGTTGGCAAGCGTTCAGGTGGCGGTTGTGGCAGAGGTGCTGCTTCGCTAACATCGCTCGACCTATTGCCAGGATCGCCACATGCTTCCCACCAGACCCCGCCGCCCGCTGACCCTCCGCGATGTGTCCGAGGCGTCGGGCGTCTCCGAGATGACCGTCAGCCGGGTGCTGCGCAACCGGGGTGACGTCTCGGCGGCGACGCGGGAAAAGGTGCTGACCGCGGCAAAGACACTGGGCTACGTCCCCAACAAGATCGCGGGCGGGCTGGCCAGCCAGCGGGTGAACCTTGTCGCGGTGGTGATCCCGTCGCTGTCGAACCTGGTCTTTCCCGATGTGCTGGGCGGCATTTCGGCCGAACTGGACGATACAGGCCTGCAGCCGGTCATCGGCGTCACCAACTATTCTCCCGCGCGCGAGGAGATGGTGCTTTATGACATGCTGTCCTGGCGTCCCTCCGGGGTGATCCTGGCGGGGCTGGAACACAGCAAGGCCGCGCGGGCGATGCTGCAGAACTCGGGCATACCGGTGATCGAGATCATGGACGTTGACGGCGAGGGCATCGATACGCTGGTCGGCATCTCGCACATCCGCGCCGGGCGCGAGATGGCGGCCCGCATCCTGGCTGCGGGCTATCGTCGCATCGGCTTCGTCGGCACCCACATGCCCGAGGACCACCGGGCGCGAAAGCGGCTTCTGGGCTTCGAAGAAGGGCTGGCGGCCGGCGGCGTGCAACTTGAGGCGCGGGAGTACTATCAGGGTGGCTCGTCGCTGATGAAGGGCCGCGAACTGACCGAGCGGCTGCTGGCGCGGGCGCCTGAACTGGATTTCCTCTACTTTTCAAACGATATGATCGGGGCAGGGGGGCTGCTCTATTGTCTTGATCAGGGCTATGACATTCCGGGCAGGCTGGGGCTGGCGGGCTTCAATGGCGTCGATCTTCTGGAGGGGCTGCCGGTTCGGCTGGCCACCACCGATGCGCGGCGGGTCGATGTTGGCCGGCGTGCGGCGCGGCTGGTGGCCGGCAAGGATCGCGCGCCCGAGGACCGCATCGTCGCGCTGACGCCGACCTTCATGCCGGGCGACACGATCCGCGCCGCAGACCCCGCCTTGTGACCGGCTGCGCTTGATCCTATCTTCGGACCCATGCGCATTCCCGTCCTGTCCCGCCTTCTGTCCCGCAAGCCGCGCGTCGCGGTCATCCGCCTGTCGGGCACCATCGGCGGCGCCGGCCGCGGCGGAGGGCTGAACGACGCGGCCCTTGCCCCGATGATCGAGCGGGCCTTCCGGCGCAAGCCGGTGGCAGTGGCGCTGTCGATCAACTCGCCCGGCGGATCACCGGTGCAGTCGTCGCTGATTGCGGCGCGCATCCGGCGGCTGGCCGGCGACAAGCGCGTGCCAGTCCATGCCTTTGTCGAGGACGTGGCGGCCTCGGGCGGATACTGGTTGGCCTGCGCGGCCGACGACATCTGGGCCGACGACAGCTCGATCCTGGGATCGATCGGCGTGATCTCGGCCGGCTTCGGCTTCCACCAGTTGATCGACCGGTGGGGGATCGAGCGCCGCGTCCACACCGCCGGCGAATCCAAGTCCACGCTTGACCCTTTCCGGCCCGAGCGTCCCGAGGACGTGGCCCGGCTGCACAATATCCTGGAACCGATCCATCAGGCGTTCAAGGATCATGTCCGCGCCCGCCGTGGCGGCCGTCTGGCCGAGGGGCGCGACCTTTTCACGGGCGAGTTCTGGGCTGGCAGGGAAGCCGTTGCCCTGGGGCTGGCCGACGGCATCGGTCATCTGGTGCCGCGGATGAAGCAGGTCTATGGCGACAAGATCGCCTTCGACGTGCACAGTGTCCGCCGCCCGCTGCTGCGGCGCCTTGGCGTCTCGGCCGAGGCGGTCCTGGACGCGGCCGAGGATCGGGCGGCCTTCGACCGCTTCGGCACCCGCGGATGAGCGTCCGCATCGTCGTCGTCTTTCTGCTGGTCATGGCCGGGCTTGCGCTGGTGCGCGGTCCGGCGTTCCGGCGCGCATTGAAGAAAATCCTGGGAATAAATCGTGGTCGTTGAAATTCTGCTGATCGCCGCCGGTCTGGCGCTTCTGGTCCTGGGCGGCCACCTGCTGGTCAAGGGCGCCGTGAACCTGGCGCTGAAGCTGGGCATCACGCCCCTGGTCGTGGGCCTGACCGTCGTCGCCTTCGGCACCTCGGCGCCCGAGCTGCTGGTGTCGCTGTCGGCGGCACTGAAGGGATCCAGCGGGATCGCGATGGGCAACGTTGTGGGCTCGAACATCGCCAACGTGCTGGTCATCCTGGGGGTGACGTCGCTGGTCTCGGTCATCGTGACCCGCGGGCACGACCTGCGCGAAAGCTGGGCAATGATGATCGCTGCCTCGGTCCTGCTGATCGCGCTGGCCCTGACCGGAGAGATTGGCCGCCTCGAGGGGGTCATCCTGCTGCTGGCCTTGGGTGCGACGCTGTGGCGGCAGCTGTCGACCGGCCGGGTCGATCAGGCTGACCTGGAGGGCGCCGAGCTTGGCGCATCCTGGGGCAAGATCGCCCTGTGGCTGGCAGGCGGCCTGGTGGCGCTTCCCATCGGTGCGAACATGCTGGTGAACGGCGCCACCGAAATCGCGCGCGCCGCCGGCATCAGCGAGACCGTGATCGGCCTGACCCTGGTCGCCGTCGGGACCTCGTTGCCGGAACTGGCCGCATCCGTGGCCTCGGCTCTGAAGGGGCGTGCGGACATGGCACTTGGGAACGTGGTGGGGTCGAACATCTTCAACATCCTGGCGATCCTGGGCATCACTGCTGTCGTCTCTCCTCTGCCTGTCCCGCCCGAAATGCTGCGCCTCGACCTTTGGGTGATGCTGGCCGCAGCGCTGCTGTTGGCGCCGTTCCTGTTCAGGGGGATCAGCATGACGAGGGCCGTGGGCGCGGCGCTGGTCGCCGCCTATGGCATCTATGCCTGGGTGCTGCTGTGACAGGATCACGGGCGCGCGGGCCTTACGGCGGGCGCTGCGCGACCGGTCCGATGCAGACCCGTTCGCCGGATTTGTCCACGACTTTCGACTTGCCTTCACTATCTCTCGGATTCTACACGAGAATCCTGCAGAGCGGGCAAGGCCCCAAATAAAATCCAGCGAAATCAATGCCCTTGAAAACAGCCTAATTTTTGTGCAACTTCACTGAACTGTAACGTTTGCTGGCCGGGGTGATCTGTCCTCACAGCTCGCCCACAGAATTATCCACAGATTCCGTGGAAAGCTTCAGGCTTGCAGCGGCGGCCGGGAACTTGCAGCAGCCCCTCAGAATCACCAATCTTCCGACATGACCCAGAAAACCGGCCACGCACTGATCCAGGACTATCTTCGCACGCTCGACAGCAGTCCGGGCGTCTATCGGATGTTGGATGCCAATCAGGCCGTGCTTTATGTCGGCAAGGCGCGCGACCTGAAGGCGCGGGTGTCGAACTATGCCCGTCCCTCGGGGCATTCGGCGCGGATCGCCCGGATGATTCGCGAAACGGCCAGCATGATGTTCCTGACCACGCGGACTGAAACCGAGGCGCTGCTGCTGGAGCAGAACCTGATCAAGCAGCTGAAGCCGCGCTACAACGTCCTTCTGCGCGACGACAAGTCCTTCCCGAACATCCTTGTGGCCAAGTCGCACGGCTATCCGCAGATCAAGAAGCACCGCGGCGCGAAGTCGGAAAAGGGCGACTACTATGGCCCCTTCGCCAGCGCCGGGGCGGTGAACCGTACGCTGACCCAGCTGCAGCGGGTGTTCCTGCTGAGGAACTGCACCGACAGCACCTTCGAATCCCGCACGCGCCCCTGCCTGCTGTTCCAGATCAAGCGCTGCAGCGCGCCCTGCGTCGGCCGGATCAGCCAGGACGACTACAACGGCCTGGTGGCCGATGCCGAACGCTTCCTGCAGGGCAAGACCACGACCATCCAGGCCAATCTCGCGGCCGAGATGGCCAAGGCGGCCGAGAACATGGAATACGAGCGCGCCGCCGCCCTGCGCGACCGCATCAAGGCGCTGACCGCCGTCCAGTCCGTGCAGGCCATCAACCCCAAGGGCGTGGCCGAGGCCGACATCGTCGCGCTGCACATGGAAAGCGGTCAGGCCTGCGTTCAGGTCTTCTTCATCCGCGGCAACCAGAGCTGGGGGAACCGCGACTTCTATCCCCGGCTCGGCGGCGCCGAGAGCCCTGACGAGGTGATGCAGGCCTTCCTGTTGCAGTTCTACGACGACAAGCCGCCGCCCCGGCAGATCCTGCTGTCCCACCCGCCAGAGGACCCTGACCTGACCGCCGACGTCCTGTCCGAGCGTGCCGGTCGCAAGGTCGAGGTCCTGGTCCCGCAGCGGGGCGAGAAGTCGGACCTGGTAACGAACGCGCTGCGCAACGCCCGCGAGAGCCTGGCCCGCCGCATGTCCGAAAGCGCCACCCAGCTGCGCCTGCTGGAGGGGCTGGCCGAGGCGTTCGAGCTGCCCGCCCCCCCGCGACGGATCGAGGTCTATGACAACAGCCACATCATGGGCACCAATGCCGTGGGCGGGATGATCGTCGCCGGCCCCGAGGGTTGGATGAAGAACCAGTACCGCAAGTTCAACATCAAGGGGACCGAGATCACCCCGGGCGACGACTTCGGCATGATGAAAGAGGTGCTGACCCGTCGCTTCCAGCGCCTGCTGAAAGAGGACCCCGACCGCCAGACCGAGGCTTGGCCCGACCTTCTGCTGATCGACGGCGGCGCGGGCCAGGTCAGCGCGGTCGAGGAGATCATGGCCGAGCTGGGCGTCGAGGACATCCCGATGATCGGCGTCGCCAAGGGCCAGGACCGCGACCATGGCAAGGAAGAGTTCCACCGCCCCGGCCGGCGCCCCTTTGCGCTGCGCATGAACGACCCGGTGCTGTATTTCGTCCAGCGCCTGCGGGACGAAGCGCACCGTTGGGCCATCGGCACCCATCGCGCCAAGCGCGCCAAGGCGCAGATGTCGAACCCGCTGGACGAGATCGCTGGCATCGGCTCGGCGCGCAAGCGGGCGCTGCTGACCCATTTCGGCAGCGCCAAGGCCGTCAGCCGCGCGGGCCTGGCCGACCTGCAGGCGGTCGACGGTATCTCGGCTGCAATGGCGCAGAAGGTGCACGACCACTTCAACACGCGTGGTTAACGCTGCGGCATCATGTTACCGCCCACCTTTACTTGATTCGCGCTATGGTTGCCCCTCACCATCCGACATGATGAAGGAGGCTGCCATGCCCTGTGCCCGACCTTTCGGAATTTTTGCACACCGCACCCCTCTCCACTCGCCCGTCGAAACCGCCCGAGGTTCCGACGGCCTGACCCGCCTCGACGCGACGATCACCGACATCAACATCAACGGCAGCGACCCGACGCTGCAGGTGCGCGCGCCCGACGGCATGAACTGGACGATCGAACTGGCCAGCCACGCCCGCAACCGCGCGATCGGGTTGACCAATGCGGCGGTGCTGCCGGGCGACCGCGTCCAGGTGGCGGGCGAACCCGGCCGCGCGTTCGGCGAGGCCCGGATCAAAGCGCTGCGCTTGACGATCAATGACCAGCTGTTCGACCTGGCCGAGGAAAGCCCCACGGCCGCCTGATCCGCGCTTCGTGACCGGCCGGGGCAGGGCGGCCGCGCCTTGCCCCTTCCAAAGTCCCCCGGCAGGCACTAGCTTGCCACCATGCGTTGGAACCTGCCCAATATCCTGACCCTGTTGCGTCTTCTGGCTGCCCCCGCGGTGCCGTTGATGTTTCTCTATTTTCATCGTCCCTGGGCAGATTGGGCCGCGCTGACGCTGTTTCTCCTAGCGGCGATCACCGACTGGTTCGACGGGTACCTGGCGCGCGCCTGGAAGCAGGAAAGCCGCTTCGGCGCCGCGATGGACCCGATCGCCGACAAGGCGATGGTGATTATCGCGCTGGTCGTCATCACCGGATATTCCGGCATGAACCCCTGGCTGATCCTGCCCGTTACCGTCATCCTCTTCCGAGAGGTGTTCGTGTCCGGCCTGCGCGAATTTCTGGGCGACAAGTCGCGCACGCTGGCGGTGACCAACCTGGCCAAGTGGAAGACCACGCTGCAGATGGTGGCCATCGCCACGCTGTTCCTGGGCACGGGCCTGGCCTTCATCGAAACCGGCCGCCCCCCGCGCGTGGGGGAAATCGGGCTGATCTGGTCGGGCAGTGCCGCGGCGCTGGCGACATATGCCGGTGTCGCGTTGATCTGGATCGCAGCCGTCCTGACCGCCTGGACGGGATGGGATTATTTCGTCAAGGCGCTGCCGTTCCTGAGGGAGCCGAAGGATGACGCTTGAGGTGCTCTATTTCGCCTGGCTGCGCGAGCGTGTCGGCCATCCCCGCGAAAGCGTCGCCACGGATGCGGCCACGGTCCGCGACCTCGTTGCGCAGTTGGCGGCGCAATCCGACGGACATGCCGCGGCCTTGGACGACCTGGCGACGTTGCGCTGCGCGGTCGACCAGAAGCTGGTCGATCTCGATACGCCGCTGGCCGGGGCACGCGAGGTCGCGTTCTTCCCGCCGATGACCGGCGGCTGAGCGATGTCCGCCCGCGTCCAGGCTGAACCGTTTGATCTGGCCGTCGAACTTCGCGGCTTTGGCGCCGGCGCCGGTGCGGTGGTGACCTTCACCGGCATCGTGCGCGATGACAGCGGCCACATGGCTGCGCTTGACATCGAGCATTACCCCGGCATGACCGAACGTGCCCTGACCGACTTCGGGGCTGCCGCCGCCGCGCGGTTCGACCTGTCGGACTGGCGCATCGTCCACCGCCATGGCCGGATCGAGACCGGCGGCCAGATCATGATGGTCGCTACCGCCGCTCGCCATCGCCGCGCCGCCTTCGATGCCGCCGACTACCTGATGGACTGGCTGAAATCCCGCGCTCCCTTCTGGAAACGCGAGATTGCGCAGGACGGTTCGGCAAGCTGGGTCGAGGCCAGGTCCAATGACGAGGACGCGTTGGGACGGTGGTAGGCCTGCGCGCCCCGGAATGCCGCCGATGATCCGGCCCGAGCTTCGCGCGTTCATGCGCGACAGGGCCGAACTGCTGATCTTCGGCGCGCTGACGCTGGCAGGCCTGTGGCTGGTCTTCCTGGGCGGCTGGTTCTTCGCGCTGATCGGTGGCACGGTGGTGCTGGTCGGCGCCAGCCTGACCATCGGCGCCATGCGCCACGCGCCGTTCCGCAGGCCAGTTGCAGCACCCGGCGTGGTCGAGCTGATCGAGGGTGCCGTCCGTTTCTATGGCGCGACGGAAACCGGAGGAGAGATCGCGCTCCGCGACCTGACCGAGATCCGCCTGCTGCGCCTTCAGGGCCGTGCCCACTGGCGGCTGCGCAGCCGCGACGGGCAGGCGCTGCTGGTTCCTGTCGATGCCGCCGGCGCCGCGGTCCTGGCGGATGCATTCGAAAGCCTGCCGGGGATGGACATGGGGGCCATGTCCCGGGCGCTTGCGCAGGTCGCCCGGCAGCCCCAGTCGATGCAGACCCTTTGGCGCAAGCCCGATTGAGGCGGCTTGACTTGGCCCTGCGCCCTTGCCACCTGTGACCGACTGGAAACCCGAGAAAGGCCTCGACCCTATGTCCATTCCACAGCAGGGCGGAGGCCCCATCGAACATCGCGACCAGCTGGCCGCTTATATCGCCAGCGGCGAAAAGCCCAAGGACCGCTGGCGGATCGGCACCGAGCACGAGAAGTTCGGCTATGACGATGCGCAGAAGCTGCCCCTGCCTTACGAGGGCCGGACCTCGATCACCGCCATGCTGGAGGGGTTGCGGGACCGCTTCAACTGGACCCCGGTCCTGGAGGCCGGAAAGCTGATCGGTCTGGAACGCGACGGGGCCAATGTCAGCCTGGAACCCGGCGGCCAGCTGGAACTGTCCGGCGCGCCGTTGGAGACGATCCACCAGACCTGCGACGAGGTGAACAGCCACTTGGCCGAGGTCGAGGCGGTTGCCAAGGACATCGGCGCAGGCTTCATCGGCCTTGGCGCGGCCCCGATCTGGACGCAGGACCAGATGCCGATGATGCCCAAGGGGCGCTATCGGCTGATGACCGATTATATGGGCCGCGTAGGCACGCTTGGCACGCAGATGATGTACCGGACCTGCACGGTGCAGGTGAACCTGGATTTCGCCAGCGAAGCCGACATGGTCCAGAAGATGCGCGTGGCGCTGGCGCTGCAGCCGGTGGCGACGGCGCTGTTCGCCAATTCGCCCTTCCTGGACGGCAAGCCCAACGGCATGAAGTCTTGGCGCGCCCACATCTGGCAGAACCTGGATGCGGCGCGCACGGGAATGCTGCCCTTCGTCTTCGAGGACGGCTTCGGTTACGAGGCCTGGGTGGACTATGTCCTCGATGTGCCGATGTATTTCGTCTATCGCGACGGCAAGTACATCGACGCCCTGGGCCAGAGCTTTCGTGATTTTCTGGATGGCCGCCTGCCGGCCCTGCCGGGCGAGGTGCCGACCCTGTCGGACTGGGCCGACCACATGACCACCGTCTTCCCCGAGGCTCGCGTCAAGAAATACATCGAGATGCGCGGCGCCGATGGCGGTCCCTGGCGCAGGCTTTGCGCGCTGCCGGCGCTGTGGGTTGGGCTGACCTATGACCAAGGCGCGCTGGACGCGGCTTGGGATCTGGTCAAGGGCTGGGACGCCGAGACGCGAGACGCCCTGCGAATTGCGGCCGGTCGCGACGGCCTGCAGGCCGAGGCCGGCGGCATCCGCATGCACGACTTGGCCCGAGAGGTCCTGGCCATTGCCGACTCCGGCCTTCGGTCCCGCGCCCGACCGGGCAGCGGCGGGCTGGTTCCCGACGAGACTCATTTCCTGAACGCGCTGAAGGAGAGCGTGGACAGCGGCAGGGTGCCCGCCGACGAGTTGCTGGCCCGGTATCGGGGCGACTGGAACGGCGACCTGTCGCGGATCTACGACGAATACTCGTATTGAAGGCGAGCGTGCCTGCGGCGCACGGGAAGGTGAGGTGCAGGGCGGCGCTGCCGGCTTGATCTGCCCTGCGCAGGATGGCACCCCGTCCGGGCAAGGAACGATGGGGCAGACGATGCGTGGTGATGCGATGCGGTGGATCGGGTGGCTGGTGGCGCTGGTCTTCTTGGGCGGCGTACTGGCCCTTGTCAGCCTGGTCGTATCTCTGGTGACCCGTGCCGAAGGCGTTCCGCCGATGCCGATCTACATGGGCATCCTGGGCTTCGTGGCGCTGATCATGCTGTCTGGCGCCTGTCTGGCACTGATCTCAATCGCGGTCTCGGCACGCCGGGCGGTCGAACTGATGCAGCGCGGCGCGCGGCCCTTGGCCGAGGCGGCGGACAAGCCGCAGGGGCCGCTTCGCCCGACACCCCTGGCCGAAGTTCCGGCAGCCCCGCGCGCGGGCAAGGTGCTGGTGGCCGAGCGCTAGGCCTGCTTGCGACCGATGCGCGGCTCGGTCCCGTTCAGCAGGCGGGTGATATTGGCGTGATGGCGGATGAAGATCAGCACAGCCATGAAGGCCGCCACCATCGCGATATCCGCCCGGCCAAGCGCCCATGCAAAGACCGGCGCCAGCGCCGCCGCCAGCAGCGCGCTGAGGCTGCTGATCCGGCTGACCAGTGCCGACAGGGCCCAGATCGCGCAGGCGGTCAGGCCGATCGGCCAGTGCAGCGCGATCAGCGTTCCCAGAAAGGTTGCCACGCCCTTGCCGCCCCTAAAGCCCAGCCAAATCGGGAAGCAATGGCCCAGGAAGGCGGCGCCGCCGGCCAGAACGCCCGCCGCCTCGACACCGAAATGGTGGGCCAGCAGGACCGCGATGGCGCCCTTGCCGCTGTCCAGCAGAAGCGTCGCCAGCGCGGCGGGCTTGTTGCCGGTGCGCAGGACGTTGGTCGCGCCGATGTTGCCCGACCCGATCTGGCGCAGATCGCCCAGGCCAAGCGCGCGGGTGATGACCAGGCCGAAGGGCACCGCCCCCAGCAGATAGCCGAAGACGGCCCAGAGGATCAGGCTCATGCGTGTTCTCCGAAGACGGGCTGGCCCGCGACCCAGGTGCCGAGGATGCGCCCCTGCATCCGCGCGCCGTCGAAGGGGGTGTTCTTGGACTTCGACAGCAGCGTGAAGCGGTCCATGACGAACGGCGCGTCGGGGTCGAACAGCACCAGGTCGGCGGGGGCGCCATCGGCCAGCCGCCCCGCCGGCAGGCGCAGGCGCCGTGCCGGGTTCAGCGACAGCGCCCGCCACAGCTGCGGCAGGCTGAGGCCGCCCTGGTGATAAAGCCGCAGCGCAGCGGGCAGCAGCGTCTGCAGGCCGACGGCGCCGGGGGCCGCGGCCTCGAAGGGCAGGCGTTTCGATTCCTCGTCCTGCGGCGTGTGGAAGCTGGCGATGGTGTCGATCAGCCCATCCGCCACGGCCTGAACCATCGCCTGGCGGTCTTCCTCGGACCTCAGCGGCGGGGTGAAGCGGAAGAAGGTGCGATAGTCGCCGACGTCGAATTCGTTCAGCGTCAGATGGTGGATCGAGATCCCGGCCGTCACGTCCAGACCCGCGTCACGGGCGCGGGCCAATGCCGGAAGGGCGGCGGCGGTCGTGATCTGATCGGCATGCCAGCGGCAGCGCGTCATGGCGACCAACGAGAGGTCGCGGTCCAGCCCCATTACCTCGGCCACCGGCGACACGGCCGGAATGCCATAGAGCGAGGCGAACTTGCCGCTGGTGGCCGCCGCGCCCTGTGACAGGCCTGGGTCCTGCGGATGGCCCACGATCAGCGTGTCCAGGCCGCGCGCATAGGTCATGCAGCGCGACAGAAGCTTGGTGTCGCGCACCACGCGCACCCCGTCGGTGAAGGCCACGGCGCCGAGATCGTTCAGGAAACCGATCTCGACCATCTCGCGCCCCTCGCGGGTCTTGGTCAGGGCGGCCATGTGGCGGATGTTCACCGGCGCATCGGTGGCGCGGCGGGTGACGAATTCCAGCGCCTCGGGCGTGTCGATGGGCGGCATCGTGTCGGGACGGGCGACCAGGGTGGTGACGCCGCCCGCAGCCGCGGCGCGGCCGGCGCTGCGGAAGCTTTCCTTGTGACGCTCACCAGGTTCGCCGATCTTGACGCCCCAATCGATCAGGCCCGGCGCAAGTGCGCGACCGTTGCAGTCGATGACAGTGGCGCCTTCGGGGGCGTCCTCGTCAGGGCCAGCGCGTCCGGCGATGCGGCCGTCGGTGACCCGCAGGCTGCCCGGCTCGTCGGTCAATGCCTCGGGGTCGATCAGGCGGGCGTTGCGAAAGACGATGTCCATGATCACACCTCGCCCAATGCGGCGCGGCCGCGTTCCGCGCGCAGGTTGCGGGCCAGCAGGTCCAGCGCGGCCATGCGGACGGCGACGCCCATCTCGACCTGGTCCTGGATGACGCTGCGGTTGATGTCGTCGGCGATGGTGCCGTCGATCTCGACCCCGCGGTTCATCGGGCCGGGATGCATGACGATGGCGTCCGGCGCGGCAAGCGCCAGCTTTTCGGCATCCAGCCCCCAGCGGTGGAAATACTCTCGTTCGGACGGAATGAAGCCGCCGTCCATCCGTTCCTTCTGCAGCCGCAGCATCATGACGACGTCGGCGCCCCTCAGCCCCTCGCGCATGTCCTCATAAAGCTCGACCCCCATCTCGGCCACGCCGGCGGGCATCAGCGTCGACGGGCCGATCAGGCGGATGCGGTTTTCCATCTTGCCCAGCAGGATCAGGTTCGACCGCGCGACCCGGCTGTGGGCGATGTCGCCACAGATGGCGATGGTCAGGCGGTGCAGCCGGCCTTTCGCGCGGCGGATCGTCAGCGCGTCCAGCAGCGCCTGCGTGGGATGTTCGTGCCGCCCGTCGCCTGCGTTGATAACGGCGCAGTTGACCTTTTCCGCCAGCAGGTTCACGGCGCCGGAATGAGGGTGGCGTACCACCAGAAGGTCGGGCTGCATCGCGTTCAGCGTCAGCGCGGTGTCGATCAGGGTTTCGCCCTTCTTCACGCTGGACTGGCTGACCGCCATGTTCATCACGTCCGCCCCCAGCCGCTTGCCCGCCAGCTCGAAGCTGGCCTGGGTGCGGGTCGAGTTCTCGAAGAACATGTTGATCTGGGTCAGCCCCTCGAGCGCGTCCGAATGCTTGATCGTCCGACGGTTGAGCGAGACATAGTCCTCGGCCAGGTCCAGAAGTGCCGTGATCTCGTCCGGCTTCAGATGGTCGATGCCCAGAAGGTGGCGGGCGCGAAAGCTCATGTGCGGCCTCTTGGTCGGGATGGCGCTTCTATCGCAGATGGGCGGGGATGCGGCAAGCGGGCTGCGACCCCAAGGGCGCCGCATCGACGGCGCCTTTCTGCAGGTCGTGCAACTGTCGCTTGCCGTGTCCCGCGGGCGCGGATATGGCGAGGACATGAGCAACAGGTACCGCCCCCACATCCTTGCGACGCTGTCGCTTGGGTTGCCGCTGATCGGCAGCCACCTGGCGCGCATGGCCATCGGCGTGGGCGACACGGTGATGATCGGCTGGTACGGGGTCGAGCCCTTGGCGGCCCTGGTCATCGCCACCTCGTTCTTCTTCATCCTGTTCTTTTTGGGCATGGGCTTCGGCACCGGCGTCATGGGGCTGATCGCCAGCCACATCGCCAGCGGCAACCAGACCGAGGTCCGGCGCGGCGCCCGTATGGCGCTGTGGCTGTCGACGGCCTTCGCGCTGGCCGTGATGCCGCTGATGTGGTTTTCCGAACCGATCCTGCTGGCGCTGGGGCAGACGCCGGCGGTGTCGGCCCTGGCGCAGGATTATCTGCGCATCGCGGGCTGGGGCCTTGCGGTGGTGCTGGGGCAGGTGACGCTCTCGTCCTATCTGGCCGCGCTCGAGCGGACGCAGATCGTCATGTGGGTCACGCTGGCCGGGCTGCCGCTGAACCTGTTCCTGAACTGGGTGCTGATCTTCGGCAACCTCGGCGCGCCGGAGCTGGGCGTGCGCGGGGCCGCCATCGCCAGCGTTACCGTGCAGGTGATCCAGATTGTGCTGCTGGTCGCCTATGCCGCCTGGCTGCCGATGGCGCGGCAATACAACCTCTTCCAGCGCTTTTGGCGGCCGGACTGGCAGGCCATGGGACAGGTCGCCCGCGTCGGCTGGCCGATCGGCCTGACCATGGTGGCCGAGGGTGGGTTGTTCGTCGCCTCGAACGTCATGATGGGCTGGATTGGAACGCCGCAGCTGGCCGCGCACGGGATCGCGCTACAGATCACCTCGATCACCTTCATGGCGCATCTGGGGCTGTCGAACGCGGCCACGGTGCGGGTGGGGCAGGCCAAGGGACGTGGCGACCGCGCCTGGATGCGCGACGCGGCGATAACCGTCATGTGGATGTCGCTGGTCTTTGCCGCCATTGCCATCGCCATCTATCTGCTGTTCGCGGAAGGTCTGGTGCGTCTCTATCTGGACCCGGCCGACCCGCAGGCCCCGCAGATCGTGGCGATCGGCGCCAGCCTGCTGATGTTCGCGGCGCTGTTCCAGCTGACAGATGCGTTCCAGGTGATCGCACTGGGCTTTCTGCGCGGGGTCCATGACACGAACGTGCCGATGTGGATCGCTGGCTTCAGCTATTGGGTCGTCGGCATGCCGGTGGCGTGGGCGCTGGCCTTTCCCCTGGGCCTTGGTCCGGCGGGGCTGTGGCTGGGACTGTGCGCCGGGCTGACCTTCGCGGCGATCCTGCTGATGCGCCGCTTCTGGCGCGGCCACGCGCGCGGGGACTGGACCCGCGCTGCCGCCCCGGTCTAACCTCGCCCCTGAAGGAGAGTGCGATGCGTCCAGTTTTCGTCCAGTTCCGCTGCGAACCCGGCAAGACCTACCAGGTGGCCGAGGCGATCTACGACCGCGAGGTCGTCAGCGAGCTCTACTCGACCTCGGGCGATTACGACCTGATCGCCAAGGTCTATATCCCCGAGGATGAGGATGTCGGCCGCTTCCTGTCGGACCGGCTGTTCGACATCCCCCATATCAGCCGCACGCTGACCACGATGACTTTCCGCGCCTTCTAGGGCGCGCTTGCGGGGCGGCCGCAATCGGGGCAGATTGCGCGCCATGATACGATTTGCCCCCCTGCCTGCGGGCCTTCCCGCCACCGTTCCCTTCATCGGCCCCGAAACGCTGGAGCGTCGGCGTGGCGCACCCTTTGCCGCGCGCCTTGGCGCCAACGAAAGCGCGTTCGGTCCCAGTCCCTTGGCCGCGCGGGCCATGCGAGAGGCTGTGGGCCAGGTCTGGAAGTACGGCGACGCGCCCAGCCACGATCTGACGCAGGCGCTGGCGGCGCATCACCGGATCGCGCCCGCGAACCTGATGATCGGCGAAGGCATCGACGGCTTGCTGGGCAACCTGGTGCGGCTGATGGTGGCGCCGGGCGATGCGGTGGTCACGTCGGATGGCGCTTATCCGACGTTCAACTATCACGTCGCGGGCTTTGGCGGCGTGCTGCACAAGGTCCCCTACCGCGACGACGCCGAGGACCCGCAGGCGCTGCTGGATCGCGCCCATCAGGTCGGCGCGCGGCTGGTCTATCTGGCCAATCCTGACAACCCGATGGGAAGCTGGCACGAGGGGGGCGTCATCACCGACATGCTGGACCGTCTGCCGGACGACTGTCTTCTGGTGCTGGACGAGGCATATGCCGAGTTCGCCCCCGCCGATGCCGTGCCCCGGATCGCTGCCGACGATCCGCGCGTGATCCGCATGCGGACCTTTTCCAAGGCCTACGGTCTGGCCGGTGCGCGCATCGGCTATGCCATCGGCGCGCCCGAGCTGATCGCGGGCTTCGACCGCATCCGCAACCACTTCGGCGTGAACCGCATCGCTCAGGCCGGCGCGCTGGCGGCGCTGGCCGACCAGGGGTGGCTGGCCCATGTCGTGGCCGAGGTGGCGGCCGCCCGCGACCGCATCTCGCACATCGGCGCCTTGAACGGGCTGACCGCATTGCCCTCGGCCACGAATTTCGTGGCGCTGAACACCCACCGTGACGGTAAGTATGCCCGCGCCCTGATCGGCGCGCTGGAGGCCGAGGGCGTCTTCGCCCGGATGCCGGGCGTCGCGCCGCTGGACCGCTGCATCCGCATCAGCTGCGGCCCCGTCACCGAACTGGACGTGCTGGAGGACGCACTGCCGCGGGCGCTGGACCGGCTCAGTCCCGCATGAAGCGGCGGCGCGCCTCCTCGGCGATCGACTGACGCATCTGAAGGCGCGCGATTTCGGCCAGAAGCGCGTCGCGTTCCGGCCCCTCGGGCAGTTCGGCCAAACGTGACTGGGCGGCGATCACCTGCTTCTTCAGGACGATCTCCTCGGGCAGGACGCCGGCCTCGGCCATGATGCGAAAGCCCACGGCCTCACCCGTGTCGCCCACGGGCCGCCGGGGCAGGGGCTGGCCCTCACCCTCAAGGCCCGAAAGCTTACCTTCGGCACGGGCCTTCAGCATCATCCGTTCGGCGATCCGGTCCAGCCAGCCCATTCCGACCCCTGTCGTCGTGGCAGGCCCGCCGCGTGGCGGGCGCCGCCGATGTGCCATCCTACATCGCCGCCAACTGCGCCAGCGCCCCATTCAGCCGCAGGATGTCGTCGTCCAGCGCGGCCAGCTTGTCGCGCGTTTCCTCGATGACCTCGGGTTCGGCATTTTCGGCAAACTTGGGATTGGACAGCCGCTTGCGCAGCCCCTCGGCATCCTTTTCCGTCTTGGCCTTCGCCTTGGTCAGCCGCGCCGTTTCAGCCGGAACGTCGATCACGTCGCCGATGGGCAGCGCAAAGCTGGCGCCTTGCACGGCGACGGCAATCATGCCGCGCCCGGTCGCGCCGTCCAGGGGCGCGTTCACCCGCGCCAGGCGTTCGATCAGCGGACCGTTGGCGGTCAGCGCGGCGCGAGCCGGGGCGTCGGCCTCGGTCACGAGCAGGTCCAGCTTCGCGCCCGCCGGCACGCCCATCTGCGCGCGGGCCGAGCGCACCGCCTCGATCAGGGCGATGACCCAGTTCATCTGCCGGTCCGCATCCGCGTCGATCAGATCGGCGCCCAGCACCGGCCAGTCGCCATGGACCAGCATCTTCGGCCGCTCGCCCGTCAGCGACCACAGCTCTTCGGTGACGAACGGCATGATCGGGTGCAGCATCAGGTAGCACTGGTCCAGCACCCAGCCCATGGTGGCGCGAGTCTCCTCGGCGTGTTCGCCGTCGAAGAGGGGCTTGGCGAACTCGACATACCAGTCGCAGACCTTGCCCCAGACGAAGGCGTACAGCCCCGTCGCCGCATCGTTGAAGCGATAGGATGCCAGCGCCTGGTCCACGTCCATCAGGATGCGCGCGGTCTCCCCGATGATCCAGCGGTTCACGGTATGCGCGGGCGAGGGCCGCGCGCCGCCGCCGCGCACGCCGTTCATCTCGGCAAAGCGCGTGGCGTTCCAGATCTTGGTGACGAAGTTGCGGTTCACCTCGACATGCTTCGGCCCCAGCTTCGGGTCGCGCCCCATCGCCGCCATGCTGGTCAGCGTGAAGCGCAGCGCGTCGGCGCCGTATTCGTCCACCAGCGTCAGCGGGTCGATGACGTTGCCCTTGGACTTGGACATCTTGGCGCCCTTTTCGTCGCGCACCAGCCCGTGGACATAGACGGTGTGGAAGGGCACGTCGCCCACGATCTCCAGCTGCATCATCATCATCCGGGCGACCCAGAAGAAGATGATGTCGAAGCCCGTCACCAGAACGTCGGTCGGGAAATACTTCTGCAACTCGGGCGTGGGTTCGGGCCAGCCGAGCGTGCCGATGGGCCAGAGGCCGCTGCTGAACCAGGTGTCCAGAACGTCCGGGTCGCGCCAGACCGGATAGACCAGGTGGGTCGGGTCCTGCGACAGGTTATAGTCAGCCAATGCGCGGACCAGCATCTCGATGGCCTCGTCGCGGTCCTTGACCTCGACCACGCGGCTGGCCTCAAGCGGCTGCGGCAGGCCCGCGAGGTCGTCGCGGAAGCGGTCGGCCACGGCGTCAAACTGCGGCGCGCAATGCTGACGTTCGCCCGCGTTCACCAGGCCGCCTTCCAGCAGTCGGAACAGTTCGACCTCGTCCAGCGCGCCGTCGCCCTCGTCGTCGTGGAAGCCCGCGACCGACAGGTCGAGGCCATACCACACCGGGATCTGGTGGCCCCACCACAGCTGGCGGCTGATGGTCCAGGGCTCGATATTCTCAAGCCAGTTGAAATAGACCTTGCGGTGCTGTTCCGGCAGGATGCGGGTGCGGCCGTCGCGGACGGCGTCCAGGGCAGGGCCGACGATGCGGGCCGTGTCGACGAACCACTGGTCGGTCAGCATCGGCTCGATCACCACGCCCGAGCGGTCGCCGAAGGGCTGCATGATGGGCTTGGCATCCACCAGCGGGCGCTTTTCCAGATGCTCGGCGCCGGTTTCCTTGTCGATTTCCTTGTGCAGGTAGGTGACGGCCAAGCCCTCGGCTGTGATCGCCTCGATCACCCGCTTGCGGGCCTCGAAGCGGTCGAGGCCGCGCAGATCCTCGGGGACCAGGTTCACGCCTGATACGTCGCCCACGTCCTCTCCCTGTGCCGCGCGGGTCGCGACTTCAGCGCTTTCGGCATAGGACAGACCGTCGGTGCGCATCGCGCCCTTGCCGTCCATCAGCGCGTAGAGCGGGATGCCGTTCCGTATCGACACGCCATAGTCGTTGAAATCATGCGCGCCGGTGATCTTGACCGCGCCCGAGCCGAAGTCAGGATCGGGATATTCATCGGTGATGATCGGGATCAGGCGGCGGTGTTCCTTCGGTCCGACCGGGATCTCGACCAGCTTGCCGACGATGGGGGCATAGCGTGCATCGGACGGATGCACGGCGACCGCACCGTCGCCCAGCATTGTCTCGGGGCGGGTCGTCGCAATGCTGATATAGTCGCGGGTCTCGCGCAGGGTGACGCGGCCATCCTCGTCACGCTCGACATATTCATAGGTTTCGCCGCAGGCCAGCGGATACTTGAAGTGCCACATGTGGCCGGGGGTTTCGCGGTTCTCGACCTCGAGGTCGCTGATCGCGGTTTCGAAGTGCGGGTCCCAGTTCACCAGGCGCTTGCCGCGATAGATGATGCCCTTGTCATAGAGGTCAACAAAGACCCGGATCACCGCGTCATGGAAGTTGCCTTCCTCGCCCTCGGGCGCGTTCGGGGCGCCAGACATGGTGAAGGCGTTCCGGGACCAGTCAAGCGACGCGCCAAGGCGCCTGAGCTGGCCGATGATCGTGTCCCCGGATTCGCGCTTCCAGTCCCAGATCTTCTGCGTGAAGGCCTCGCGCCCGATCTCGCGGCGACCGGGTTCGCCGCGCGCGGCCATCTGGCGTTCGACGACCATCTGCGTGGCGATGCCCGCATGGTCCTGGCCGGGCTGCCACAATGTGTCGAAGCCGCGCATCCGGTGCCAGCGGACTAGGATGTCCTGCAGCGTGTTGTTGAAGGCGTGGCCGATATGCAGGCTGCCGGTGACGTTCGGGGGCGGAATCATCACAGTAAAGGTTTCGGTGCGCGAGGCGTTGGCCCCGGCCGCGAAGGCGTTCGCCCGCTCCCATTCGGCGCTGATCCGGGCCTCGGCGGCCTTGGCGTCAAAGCTCTTGTCCATCGTCATCGCAAATCCCCTTGGTTGAGGGTGGATTAGCGAATGCTGGCGCAAAGGCCAAGATCAGACGGCGCGGTCCAGCTTGCTGGACAGGTGGATCAGGCTTTCCGACGACCTGACGCCCTCGGCCCCGCCGATCCGGTCCAGAAGCTCGTCCAGCTCGGCCGTCGATCCGGCGGCCAGCTGCACCAGCAGGTCCACGCGCCCGCTGGTCGTGTGGATGCGCTCGATCTGCGGGATGACCTTCAGCCGCGACAGGACGGCGGCCTGGGCGCGTGGCTCGATCCCCAGAAGGACGGTGGCGCGGATGCGGGCGCCGCGCGCGGCGTCGCCAAGGCGGAGGGTATAGCCTGCGATGGCGCCATTCCCCTCCAGCCGCTCCAGCCGCGCCTGCACGGTTGACCGTGCGACGCGCAGCCTGCGGGCCAGAACAGCGACCGACATGCGGGCATCGCCCGACAGCTGAGCCAGGATGTTGCGGTCAAGATCGTCCAACTGCGGTGGCTTTCGTCAAAATGACACATGATCGATCATAATAACGTCAGGAAGAGGCGAATCTACCCTTTTCATCGGTGAAATCGGAACCCAAAAGCGCCATTCTGACTTGGACCCCCTCATCCCAACACCGCCTGCGCGAAAGGAACGTCAATGGGACAACAGAAGACCGTCTGGGACAATCCGGCCGAGGTCATCCGACATCTGGCCCCGGAACATCCGGTCATGGTCTTCGCGCCGACGGTGCTGCAGGACCGCGCGCGGCAATTCATCGACGGCTTTCCGGGCCTCGTCACCTATGCGGTGAAGTCGAACCCTGACGAGGCCGTGATCCAGAACCTGGTGACCGCCGGCATCCAAGGCTTCGACGTCGCCTCGCCATTCGAGATCGACCTGATCGGCCGGATGGCCCCGCGCGCCGCGCGCCACTATCACAACCCCGTCCGCGGCCGGACCGAGATCGCCCATGCGGTGGCGCAGGGCATCACGTCCTGGTCCGTCGACAGCCGCTCCGAGCTGGAGAAGCTGTTCGAGCAGGTGCCGACCGAGGTCAATGGCGCGGGCGTCGAGATCTCGCCCCGGTTCAAGCTGCCGGTCCTGGGCGCGGCCTATGATTTCGGCTCGAAGTTTGGCGCCACGCCGGAACTGGCGGCCGAGCTGCTGGCCGAGGTCGACCGGCGCGGCTATGTCGCGTCGCTGACCTTCCATCCCGGCACGCAATGCACCGACCCCATCGCGTGGGAAAGCTATATCCGCGTGGCCAAGGACATCTGCGACATGGCCGGCGTCCGGGCGCGGCGGCTGAACGTCGGCGGCGGCTTCCCCTCGCACAGGGTGGTCGGGGTCGAGCCTGACCTGACCTCGATCTTCCAGGAGATCGGCGACACGGCGACCGAGATGTTCGGCGACGATGCGCCGGCGCTGGTCTGCGAACCCGGCCGCGGCTTGGTGGCCGATGCCTATTCGCTGATCACCCGCGTGAAGGGCATCCGCGACGGAAGCCATGTCTTCCTGAACGACGGCGTCTATGGCGGCTTGGCCGAACTGCCGATCATCGGCAATATCGACCGGATCGAGGTGCTGACCCCGCAGGGGCGGCCACGCAACGGTGATGTCGGCGGCCGTGTCATCTTCGGGCCGACCTGCGATTCCGTCGACCGCCTGCCGGGCGAACTGAGCCTGCCCGAAGATGTGGCCGAGGGCGACTTCGTCATCTTCCACGGCGCAGGCGCCTATTCGACGGTCACGAACACCCGCTTCAACGGGTTCGGCGCCATGACCCACGCGACGGTCATGAACCTGCACTGAACCGCCGACCACACTGGCGCCGTCCCGCGGGCGGCGCCATCGCGCCTGACCGGCAGCTTCGCGGTTGCCCAGGGGACGCAAAACGGTCAAGTTCCTCGCGTATCCATCAGGGGGCGGCGCGTCTCCTCAGCCATTTTTGCGAGTGAACGATTGAAGACGCTGAGCATCCTGATCACCGACATGGGTTTCATCGTGCCGTCGATGCAGATGGCCGAGCAGCTGACGCGTCCCGATCTGGCGCGGCTGACGGATGTGATGGTCTTCGTCCTCGACCCGCCCGAGGGCTTCATCGAGGCGCTGCGCCAGGAGTTCGACAGCCTCTCGATCCGCCTGGTGGGGCTGTCGACGAAGGATTTTGCCGCATCCTCGGACTATGCCAGATACTTCAAGGGCCACGTCCCGCTGGCGGCGCTGGCGCGGCTCGAGATCTGCGACCTGATTCCCGACTGCTATGACCGGGTGATGTATCTGGACGGCGACATGCAGCTGGTCGGAGATATCGCGCCGCTTCTGCAGCTGGATGTCCCCGAGGGCCGGATCGCCGCCGCCGTCGAGAATTTCGTCATGTTCGAAGGGCCGGGGGGCAGGCGCCCCGACTGGCTGGAGAGCTATCTGGCGGCGCTTCAGCTGGACGGCGCGGGTTCCTATTTCAACTCGGGCCTGATGCTTTTCCGCAGGACGACCTGGGCTAAGGTCGCGCCGCGTGCGCTGGACTTCTTCCTGACCCATGCGGACATCTGCGCCCATCACGACCAGTCGGCGCTGAACGCGGTCTGCGCCGGCGACTGGCTGCCGCTGTCACCGGCCTACAATTATCTGACCTTCTATCTGAAGATGGGCGGCCTTGACCGGATGCAGCCGAAGATCCTGCACTTCGCCAGCGCGCCGAAGCCCTGGCAGTCGCCAGAGAGCCTGTGGCCGCCGCGCCATGCCGAAACCTATCGCCGCTTCATGGGCCGCCACCCCGCGCTGCAGGGCAGGCTGACCGTCTATGATCCGGGACAGGTGCCGCCGGCGCCGATGCGCGCGGTCCGGGCCGCCAAGGTCAAGGCGCGGGCGCTGGTCAAGACGCCGGAGCTTGCCCGGAACTTTCGCCGCTATGTGCGGCGTACGCAGTTCCTGCTGGACTAGGCCGCGGCGGTCAGCGGCTCGATGCCCAGGGCCGTGCAGACATCGAAGGTCAGCTCTGGCCGGTTCAGCGTATAGAAATGCAGCCGGCCGACACCGCCGGCGATCAGCTTCTCGCACAGATCGACGCAGAGACCCGTGGCCAGCGCACGCTGTGCCTCGGGTCCGTCCAGCGCGGCCAACTGGAAAGATTCCTCGGCCCAGTCGGGGACGGTGGTGTTGCAGGTCGCAGCAAAGCGCTTGGTGCCGGCCCAGCTTTGCACGGGCAGGATGCCGGGGATGATCGGCACGTCGATCCCGGCGGCGGTGCAGCGGTCGCGGAAGCGGAAGAAGGTGTCAGGCTCGAAGAAGAACTGCGTGATCGCGCTGGTCGCGCCAGCCTCGATCTTGCGCTTGAGCCAGGCCACGTCGGCATCGCCGTCGGCGCTGTCGGGATGGGGTTCGGGATAGGCGCCGCAGCGGATCGTCATGTCGCCGCGCGCGGCGATCGCCTCGATCAGCTCGACCGAATTAGCGAACCCGTCGGCATGTGGCGTGAACCGGTCAGCCCCCTGCGGCGCGTCTCCCCGCAGGGCCACGATCTCGCGGATGCCGGCATCGGCATAGGACTGAACGATCTCCATCGTCTCGGCCCGCGTCGCCTCGACGCAGGTCAGGTGCGCCGCGACCTCCAGCCCGAACTGGCGGTTGATCGTGGTCACGGCCTCGTGCGTCAGCTTGCGGGTCGTGCCGCCCGCGCCATAGGTCACCGACACGAATTCGGGTGCCAGAGGGGCCAGCACCCGCGCGGTTTCCCACAGCTTAAACGACGCCTCCAGCGTCTTCGGCGGGAAGAACTCGAAGCTGATCTTCGGCGGGGTCATGGCAGGTCCTTTCTGTTGGCAGGTCTTGTGCCATGTGCAGCGGCGTGAGACAAATTCATAATCCTCAACATCAAGCTGAGTTTCATTCATCATGCATCTGGAGCTGCGGCATCTTCGAACTGTTCACGCCATCCACGAACAGGGCGGCCTGGCCCGCGCGGCCGAGATCCTGAACATCACCCAAAGCGCGCTGTCCCACCAGGTCAAGGCCTTGGAGGAACAGGCCGGGACCCCGCTGTTCGTCCGTCGCGCCAAGCCCATGCGCCTGTCGGCGGCGGGCATGCGCCTTCTGCGCCTGGCCGAGCAGGTCCTGCCGCTGGTCAGCGCCACCGAGGCCGAGTTCAAGGGCGTCGAGGCGGGCCGCATCGGCCGCCTGCACATCGCGATGGAGTGCCACGCCTGCTTCGACTGGCTGCTGCCGGTGCTGGACATCTTCCGCCGCGCCTGGCCCGACGTCGACGTGGACATCCGCCAGCGCCTGGCCTTCGGCGCGCTGCCTGCGCTGGTGCGAGAGGAGGTGGACCTGGTGATCTCCTCGGACCCCGAGGATCTGCCGGACGTGATCTTCCAGCCGCTGTTCGACTATGCGCCCACGCTGGTCGTGCCGGCGGGCCATCCGCTGGTCGCCAAGGGTCACGCCGACCCCGCCGACTTGGCCGGGGAGACGCTGATCACCTATCCGATGGACCGCGCGCGGCTGGACGTCTTCAGCCAGTTCCTGACGCCTGCCGGTGTCGAACCCGCCCGCCAGCGCACGGTCGAACTTACGGCCGTGGCGCTGATGCTGGTCGCCTCGGGGCGCGGCGTCGCGGTCATGCCCGACTGGGTCCTGCGGCGCGAGGCCGCGAACCCTGAACTGGCGATGCTGCCTTTGGGGCCGCAGGGCATCCGGCGCAGGCTTTACGCGGCGGTGCGGGCGAACGACCTGTCGCAGCCCTACATGGCCCATGTTCTGCGCCTGTCGCGGACCGAGCCCCTGCGGATGCTGCGCGGTCCCGCGGCGTGATGCTTGGCATTCCGGGCCGGCTGGCCTATGACGCGCCCAACCCCAATTCCCGGAGCATGTGATGGCAAGCGCCAATCTGAACGTCATGATCAAGGCCGCCCGCAAGGCCGGGCGCGGCCTCGTCAAGGATTTCCGCGAGGTCGAGAACCTTCAGGTCAGCGTCAAGGGCGCCGGCGACTTCGTGACCCGCGCCGACCGTGAGGCCGAGCGAGTCATCAAGGAAGAGCTGATGAACGCCCGACCCAGCTATGGCTGGCTGGGCGAGGAGACCGGCGAGGACGCGGGCGACGACCCGACCCGCCGCTGGATCGTCGACCCGCTGGACGGGACCACGAACTTCCTGCACGGCCTGCCGCACTGGGCGGTCTCGATCGCGCTGGAGCACAAGAAAGAGATCGTCGCCGCCGTCATCTTCGACGCCGCCAAGGACGAGATGTTCGTGGCCGAAAAAGGTAACGGCGCCTTCATGAACGACCAGCGCCTGCGCGTGTCGGGCCGCACCCGACTGGCCGATTCGGTCTTTGCCACCGGCATCCCCTTCGCCGGGCGCGGCCCGCTGCCCGCCGCCCTGCAGGACCTGGCGCAGCTGATGCCGGTCACGGCCGGCGTGCGCCGCTTCGGCGCCGCGGCGCTGGACTTGGCTTATGTCGCGGCCGGACGCTTTGACGGCTACTGGGAACGTGGCAACAAGCCCTGGGACGTGGCGGCCGGCATCCTGCTGGTGCGCGAATCCGGCGGCTTCGTCCAGGGGATCCGTGAAAACGACGACCCGCTGGAATCGGGCCGGATCATCGCAGCGAACCCGACCCTGCTGGAGCCCTTCGCCAAGATCATCCGCGCCCGCGACTGATGATGCTTCGACCGGGTTGCAGATCATGCAGCCCGGCCGCTTGACCTTGCCACGGGCAAGGCGCAACAGGGGGCACCAGAGACAGGCCCCCCATGCCCGACGACCAGCCCCATCCGCCCTATGCCGCCTCTGCGGCCGTCTCGGCACCGCCGATGACTCCGAACGCGCCCGTGCCTCTGCGCGACCGCACCGGGTTGGCGATCCTGATGATGTGCGTGGTCAGCTTCATCTTCGCCCTGCAAGATGTCTTTTCACGCATGCTGGGCGAGGCCTATCCCCCGGTCCTGATCGTGATGATCAGGTATTGGGTTTTCGCGCTGTTCGTCATCGCGCTGGTGTCGCGACAGCAGGGCGGCCTGCGCCGGGCGATCCGCACGAAACGGCCCCTGACGCAGATCGCACGTGGTGCGATCCTTGCGCTCGAGGTGCTGTTGATGGTCGAGGCCTTCATACGCTTGGGCCTGATCGAGACTCATGCGGTCTTTGCTGTCTATCCGCTGCTGGTGGCGGCACTGTCGGGTCCCATCCTGGGCGAAAAGGTCGGCTGGCGCCGCTGGACCGCCATCGGCATCGGGTTCCTGGGCATCCTGGTGATCCTGAACCCGGGCGGCGGGGTCGTCACCACGGCCGCGCTGCTGCCGTTCGGGGCGGCACTGATGTTCGCGCTTTATGGGCTTCTGACGCGGCACGTGTCGCGCGACGATCCGGCGATGGTCAGCTTCTTCTGGACCGGGATCTCGGGCGCAATGGCGATCACATTGGTGGGCATCTGGGACTGGCAGTTGCTGGCGCCGGTGGACTGGATCTGGATGGCATGTCTGTGCGTCTGCGGGATGTCGTCGCATTACCTGATGATCCGCGCCTATGAACTGGCCGAAGCCTCGGCCCTGCAGCCCTTCGCTTATACGCAGCTGGTCTGGGTCAGCATCCTGGGCGTCTGGCTCTTTTCCGAAACGCTGCGGCCCAACGTGGTCGTCGGCGGCGCAATCGTGGTGGGGGCGGGCATCTTCACTCTGTGGCGACAGCGGCGGCGGTCGCGTTGAACCAACCGTCAGGCAGGCGCGGGCCGATGAAGGGCTTGGGCTGCGGCTTGGCCGACAGCGCCAGCGTCAGGCGCGCCTCGGGCGGCGGCACCTGGCCACCGCCCGACAGGTCCCACCGGGTCACCACTGGCGCCGGCGCCCCGTGGATGCGGGAGCGATAGATCGGCAGCGCCTCGGCCACGCGCATGACATAGTTGCGCGTCTCGTCGAAGGGAATCAGCTCGACCCAGTCGATCGGGTCGGCATCGCGGCGCAGGTCGCCGAAATCGCCCAGCCAGCGGGCCGGACGCCCCGGCCCGGCATTATAGCCCGAGGCGATCAGCGCCACCGAAGGCCCGAAGCGGTCGGCCAGCCCGGTCAGGTATTGCGACCCGATCCGCGCGTTATAGCTGGCGTCGCTGGACAGGCGGCCCAGATCGTAGGGCAGGCCGATCTGCCGGGTCACCTGCTCAGCCGTGCCGGCCATGACCTGCATCAGCCCCTGCGCGCCCACCGGGCTGCTGGCGGTATGGTTGAATTCCGATTCCTGACGGGCGATGGCCATGACCAGTTCGGGCGGCGGGCCCAGATCCTCGCGCTCAAGCCCGGTCAGCGGGAATTGCGCGACGGGCCAGACGACGCCTTGGTTGGCCGAATACTTGGCCAGCCGAAGGCCGTGCCAGGGGGCACCCGATTCGAACATCAGCCGCGACATGCGGGCGATGTCCTCGGGCGCGGCGGTTTCGGCCAGGTGCAGGAAGAACCGCTGCGCGTCGTCGCGCCGCCCGCTGGCGATCAGCCACAGCCCGGCGCGGAAGATCTCGTTCTCGCGCAGCGCGCTGCCGCGCCAGTCTGGCAGCGTCTCGATGGCCGGATCCGGGCGGGCATAGTCGGCGGGCAGGGCGGCGCCGGTCTTTTCCATCGCCAGCTGCCCGTAGTAGACACCCGGATAGGCGGCCGCGGCGTCATAGGCCGCTCGGGCCGCATTGGGATCGCCAAGCGCCTCATGCGCGCGGCCCTGCCAATAATGGGCACGGGCCTTGCTGATCGCGCTGCCAACGACGGTTTCCAGGTGCAGGAGGTGCTCCAGTGCGCGGGCCGGATCGCCGGTCTTCAACGCCGCGAAGCCGGCCAGCCATTCCAGATCGCTGTAGTGGTGATTGTCACGCGGCAGAAAATGCGGATGCGCCAGCTTCAGGGCACGGGACCAGTCGCCGCTGCGCATCGCAAGCCGCGCGTAATCGACCCGCATCTGCGCCCACTGGGCCGGATCGCGCAGCGCGCGGGCATCGGTCGAGGCCTCAAGCATCAGCGCCTGTGCGCCGTCATGCTGCTTGGCGCGGACGCGCCAAAGAAAGCGGTCCATGGTCAGGCCCGGATCGGCGCGGCTTTCGTCCGGCAGCGCCAGAATCAGATCGTCCACCCCGGCACGACCGGCCTGCAGCGCGATGCGGGCGGCGGGCAGGGCGCGATCGGGCTCGGGCAGCCGCGGCAGCAGGCGCTCGGCCTCGGCCCATTCGCCGGCGTCGAGCATGGCAGAAACTCGCGCGGGAATCAGTGCGGCCAGTTCGGGATGCGCGGACAGGAGCGCGGCCTCGTCTTCGACGGGCATCGGACGGGCGGTGAAGAACGCCGCGCGCGCGGCCTGCGCATCGGAGTCGGGCAGAACTGCGGTCCATGCCTCCAGTGCCGCCACGGTGGACGGCGCGCGCCCGTCGAACCACAGGCGCAGGTCATCGGCGTCGGCGCCCGGCTGCAGCTTCGCCTCTCCCTGGCGGATCAGCAGGTCGAGGCCGGGCCAGTCCGGGTTTTCACGCAAAAAGGCGGCGTAGTCGGCGAAGTCGCCAAATCCCGCGCGAAGGGCGTTCCAGCCGACCAGAGCCTCGGCCAGGGGACCGGCGCGGCGGGCGGCGTCGCGGGCGGTCACCCAGTCCTGCACGTCGGTGGCGGCCAGGGCCAAAGCCATGGCGCCAGGATCCTCGGCCCGCGCGGGGGTTGCAAGGGGAAGGGCCAGCAGAAGGCCCGCGGTCAGCATGTCGCGCAGAAGTCGCATCACCACCCTGTGTCATCGTCATGGCCGACGGACGCAATTCACAACCTTGGCAAGTTCCCCGCCCGGCGCTAGGGAGGGGCCGCAGAATTGCATCTTATGCCAGAATTCACCAAGGAGCGTGTCATGTTCAAAGGGTCCCTGCCAGCCCTCGTCACGCCGTTCGACCAGGACGGCGAGCTGGATCTGGACACGCTCAAGAAGCTGGTCGAATGGCATGTGGACCAGGGGACGCACGGGCTGGTGCCGGTCGGCACCACCGGCGAAAGCCCCACCCTGACCCATGATGAGCATCGCACCGTCATCGAGGAGGTCGTGCGTGCGGTGAATGGCCGCATTCCGGTGATCGCCGGCGCGGGGTCGAACTCGACGCGGGAAGGGATCGGGCTTCTGAAGCACGCGGCCAGCGTCGGCGCCGACGCGGCGCTGGTGGTGACGCCCTATTACAACAAGCCGACGCAGGCCGGACTGATCGCGCATTACACCGCGCTGACCGATGCCTGCGATCTGCCAATCATCATCTACAACATTCCCGGCCGCTCGGTCGTCGACATGATGCCCGAGACGATGGGCGTTCTGGCGCAGATCCCGTCGATCATCGGCGTCAAGGACGCGACCGGGCGGTTGGAGCGGGTCAGCTGTCAGCGCATGACTTGTGGTGCCGATTTCGTGCAGCTGTCCGGAGAGGACGCGACGGCGCTTGGCTTCAACGCCCATGGCGGCGTGGGCTGCATCAGCGTGACGGCGAACGTGGCGCCGAAGCTGTGCGCCCAGTTCCAAGAGGCGACGCTGCGCGGCGACTATGCCGAGGCGTTAAAGCTGCAGGACCGGCTGATGCCCCTGCACCTGGCGATCTTCGTCGAGCCGGGGCTGGTCGGGGCCAAATATGCGATGTCGCGGCTGGGGCTGTGCCACGAGCGGGTGCGCCTGCCGCTGACCCCTCTGACCGAACCCACTCGGCGGCTGATCGATGCGGCGCTGGAGCATGCCGGGCTGATCTGACGCGGGCCGGGCGCGTTGCCCCCCATCGCCTGCGGCGATTCTATGTTCAGGACCAAAGCAGCCTAGTCGAGGCCGAGACCCGTGCGCATCAGCAGGCGGCGCACCGGCGCGATGCCGTAGAGGCCGCCGAGCGCCGCTGCCCGCAGGTCGCGCAGCGGGCGCAGTCCGGTCTGGCTGGCACGGTTCAGCGCGTCGATGCCCAGAAGCCGTGCATAGGCTTCGGGGCGGCGGGTGCGTTCGTAGCGGGCAAGCGATGTCCGGCCGCCGGGATCGGTGGCGCTGAGGTCCAGAAGGGCGCCCAGATCGGCGAGGCTCATGTTCAGGCCCTGCGCGCCGATGGGTGGCAGGACGTGGGCGGCTTCGGCGATGAGGGCGGTGCGGGGGCCGGTGAAACGATCGGCGATCTGGCTGATGATCGGCCATTCGGTCAGCTGCGTCGCCAGTGTCAGGTGGCCCAGAACGCCGGCCGAGCGGGCGTTCAGTTCCGCCTCGAACGCGTCGGGGGGCAGGCTGCGCAGGCGCGACGTTTCGCGGCCGTTCTCCATCCAGACCACCGCCGAGGAATGCTTCCCGTCGCGGTCCGGCAGGGGGACCAGCGTGAAGGGGCCGCCGGAGCGGTGCACCTCGGTCGAGACGTTGTGGTGGGGCTGGTCATGGGTGACGGCGAAGGCCAGCGCCTTCTGACCATAGCGGAAGGTGCGTACCCCGATCCCCAAGGCCTGCCGGACCGGCGAATTTCGGCCATCGGCGCCGATCAGCAGCCGCGTCCGCAGGCGGCTGCCGTCGGTCAGGGTCACGATCGCGCCTTCGTCTCGCGCCAGGACGGCCGCCGTCCCGGTGCCCGAGAGGAAGCTGACATTCGGCAGGCTGTCCAGCTGGGCCGAGATTTCGCGCCGCAGAAGCCAGTTGGGCAGGTTCCAGCCAAAAGGCTGGTCGCCGATCTCGGACGCGTCGAAGTCTCGGGTCAGGCGCGGTATGGGATCGGCACCGCCGGCATCGACGATCCGCATGATCTGCAGAGCCGTTGCGTGCGGCGCCAGCCGTGGCCAGAGGCCGATCCGATCCAGCAGCTTGACCGACGGCGTCAGGAACGCGGTCGACCGCAGGTCGGCGCCGTCGGCGGTCTCTTCGGTGACGGGGGGGGCTGGGTCGACGCAGACGGTCGAGAAGCCCCGCGATCCGAATGCGGTGGCGGCAATCATCCCGGCGATGCCGCCGCCCGAGATCAGGATGTCGATGTCGCGGAGATCGGTCATGGTGCAGCCTTTCGCTTTGGCGCCACCATGCCCCCTGCCGCAGGCCGGGGGAAGTGGCGGCTTCAGTTCCCCGCGGTGAAGGCCAGCATGACGGCGAAGACCGCCAGCGTCAGGACCAGCCCCAGGATGCCCAGGACGGCCAGTCCGAAATGCGCGACGATGGCGACGGCCAGCACGGCGACTGCAAGAAGCGCGATCACCAGCAGGTGGAAGACGGGGCGGGAGGGCGCGGTATGGTTCATGATGGTGATCCGGTTCGATGTGGCGCGCGTTCGCCCTGACCTTAGTTCGGCTGAAGCTGCGGTGCGATGCGGCACAGGAACGCAGTCAGGTCGTCGGTATGGTAATGCACATGCGCGCCGGGATCACCCTGCAGCGCGTCGGGGCCATGGCGGCCCGAACCCACCAGCACCGTGCGCATTCCAAGGTCATGGGGAACCTGGAGGTTGCGGGGGTCGTCCTCGAAGAAGGCGGCCTGGCGGGGGTCGATGCCCGATGCCGCAATGACGCGGGCGAAGGCCTCGGGCACGGGCTTTGGAAGGAAGCCCGTTTCCTCGATGCCGTAGACCGCGTCGAAGAGGTCCTGAAGCCCGCGGGCGGCCAGCACGCGGCGGGCATAGGCGGCGTCGCCGTTCGTGTGGACGATCCGCCGGCCGGGCAGGGCCGCAATGGCGCGCGCCAGATCCGGTGCGGGATCGAGAACCGAGAAGTCGATGTCGTGGACATCTGCCAGATAGGCCTGCGGGTTGATCGCATGTTCGGCCATCAGCCCCGCCAGCGTCGTGCCGTGCAGCCGCCAGTATTCGGCCCGCAGCCGGTCGGCATGGTCCTGCGGCACGCCCAGCAGGCGCATCATCCAGGCGGTCATCCGCGTCTCGATCTGCGCGAACAGCTGTGCCTCGGGCGGGTAGAGGGTATTGTCCAGATCGAAGATCCAGACGCGAACATGAGAGAAATCCATGGGTGGGGCTTAGCGCGGGCCGCCCGCGCTTGCAATTCGGCGCGGCGCGGCCAATCGTGCGGCCATGAAGGACGCTTATTCCCTGATCCTGACCGCCATCGAGGGCGGCACCTATCGCCCCGGCGACCGGCTGGTTGAATCCGAACTGGCCGAGCGGTTCGGCGTCAGCCGCACCCCCGTGCGTGAGGCGCTGCAGCGGCTGGAGACGCAGGCGATGCTGGTGCGCGACGGGCGCAGCCTGATCGTCGCCTCTCTGGACCACAACCAGCTGGCCGAGCTCTATACCGTGCGGGCCGAGCTTGAGGCGCTGGCTGGCCGGCTGGCTGCCCGCCACGCCACCCCCGAGGAGGTGCGCGTCCTGGCGCAGATGGTCGAGGAGGACCGTCGCGCCAAGGGCGACCCCGAGGTTCTGGCACGGACGAACAAGCGGTTCCATCGGCAGATCCATCTGGCATCTCACAACCGCTATCTGGTCCAGCAGCTGGACCTGGTGCACAGGACCATGGCGCTGATGGCGCGGACGTCGCTTGCGGCCGAGGGGCGGAGCGAGACGGCGCTGGCCGAACACGCGCGCATCGTCGACGCCATCGCGGCGGGCGACGGGGCGGCGGCGGACAAGGCGCTGCGGCAGCACATCTCGATGGCGTGGGAGACGCGGCTGAAGCTCGAGGCGCAGGCGGGTGGCTGAGCGCCGCCTGATCCTGACCGAGGACGATCTCGCCGAGGGCTGCGCCCATCTGGCGGCGGTTTGCCTGGTCTGGGCGCGGGTGCTGCCGAACCTGGAGCCTCTGCCGCTGCGGCGACAGGCCGACGGGTTTGCGGCCATGGCGCAGGCAATCGTCGGTCAGCAGGTCTCGGTCGCGGCGGCGGCGGCCATCTGGGCGCGGCTGGAGGCGGCGGGGCTGACCGACGAGGCGGCGCTGCGCGGGGCCAGCGACGACGAATTGCGTGCGGCGGGCCTGTCGCGACCCAAGGCGCGCTATCTGCGCGGCATTGCCGAGGCGCGGCTGGATTGGGAGGGTCTGCGAAATCTGCCCGATGACCAGGCCATCGCGCAGCTGGTCGCGCTGCCCGGCATCGGCGTCTGGACGGCCGAGATCTATCTGAAGTTCGCACTGGGGCGCGCAGATGTGTTCGCCGCGGGGGATCTGGCGCTGCAGGAGGCGGCGCGGATGATGTACGACCTGCCGGCACGCCCCGGCCCGGCGGCGCTGCGCGAGCTGGCGCTGCCCTGGAGCCCCTGGCGCGCGGTTGCGGCGCGGGGGCTGTGGTCCTATTACCGGTGGTCCAAGGGACGCGAGGGAGTGACATGACCGAACAGCTGACATCCGACCGCAAAGGTCCCGCCAAGGCATCCTCGGTCGTCGTCTTCCTGCATGGCTATGGCGCGGACGGCAACGATCTGCTGGGGTTGGCCGAGCCGCTGACGCCGCATCTGCCGGACACGGCCTTCTATGCGCCGAACGCGCCTGAGCCCTGCCGCAACAATCCGATGGGCTATCAGTGGTTTCCGATCCCCTGGCTGGACGGATCGTCGGAAGCGGACGCTCGGTCCAGCGCGATGCGGTCCTTCGGCCTGCTGAACGACTTTCTGGACCGGGTGCTGGCGGACGAGGGCCTGGCCCCTGACCGGGTGGTGCTGGTCGGGTTCTCGCAGGGGACGATGATGGCGCTGCATGTGGCGCCGCGGCGGGACCGGGCCGTGGCGGGCGTCGTTGGATTCTCCGGCCGGCTGCTGGAGCCGCAGCTGCTGGCGACCGAGGCGAATGTGAAGCCGCCGGTGCTTCTGATCCACGGCGATCAGGACCAGATGGTGCCGTTCGAGGACATGGGCCTGGCAGGACAGGCGCTGCAAGAGGCAGGCTTCACCGTCTATGGCCATGTCATGGAGGGGACCGGGCACGGGATTTCTCCTGACGGGCTGTCCGTGGCGCTGGCCTTTCTGCGCGAGCGTCTGGAGGCCTGATCGCCCCCGGCCTTGTGCCAAAGCGTCGGAGGAGTTTGCCGACCCCAAAGGGGTCGGCGGTGGCGGGGCCCTGACGGGCCCCGCGGGCGTTTCAGGCCGCGAGCGTTGGTCGTCATGCTGCTGTCACGGCGGGCTGTTACCCCCTTGGAATGACCCCGGATAGATACGGGGGCTTGCCAGACGGCCGACGCGATATATAGTCTGGTTGACGGATGAGACGGGCGCCCCGGTCAACCCCACGGGGCAGACGGGGAAGGCGCTATGCTGGACGACCATCATCAGACCGACTTCAGGACCCAGTTCGTGCGCGAGCCCGCGAACTTGCGCCACTATCCGGCGCTGGTCCTGAATGCTGATTACCGGCCGCTGAGCTATTATCCGCTGTCCCTTTGGCCTTGGCAGGAGGCGATCAAGGCCGTCTTTCTGGACCGCGTGTCGATCATCGCCGAATACGACCACGAGGTGCGAAGTCAGAGGCAGGCCTTCCGGATCCCTTCGGTCGTTGTCCTCAAGGATTTCGTCAGACCTCAGAAGCGCGTGGCCTTCACGCGCTTCAATCTTTTTCTGCGCGACGAATTCTGCTGCCAATACTGCGGCGCCAAGGGCGATCTGACCTTCGACCATGTCGTGCCGCGGTCGCGCGGCGGGGTGACTAGCTGGGAAAATGTCGTTGCCGCCTGTTCGCCCTGCAACCTGAGGAAGGCGAACCGCAGCCTGCGCCATTCCGGCATGCATCTGCGCAAGCCGCCCCGCCAGCCGTCGGTAGAGGAGATGCACGCCGTCGGGCGGCGATTCCCGCCAAACCACTTGCACGATAGCTGGATGGATTTCCTCTATTGGGATGCCGAGCTGGAAAGCTGACCCGGATCAGTGATCGTGCCCGTCGCGGTGGCCCAGATGGACCAGGAGCGCAGCGCTGAGCGCCAGGAGGAGGATGGTGACGACCGGCAGGCCCGCCGCAACACCGGCCCAGAGCGTCAGCGCGGCGCCCACGACCACGGCGCAGATGAGCATAAGGAAATGGGTCAGCGGCATGGGTCTCTCCTTCTCCTGCCACCAGTATGGGGGTGGCGGTGGCGCTTGGGAAGCCTGCGAGAGTCAATGTCCCGCAGCCTGCGCGGGTTCCTCCCCAGTTTCGCGCGGTTTTGTCACAGCCCATGCCGGTAGCGCTTGATCCAGGGGGTTGCGCGTCCTAGATCTGTCGCTGAGGACGACCTCGGCCGAGACGGCATCATTTCCGGGACGACCCGGACGGACAGGCGAGGTTGTCGATGCCCTGGTTTCTTATTTCCGTCGCCGGACTGCTGGAAGTGGTCTGGGCGCTTGCGATGAAACAGTCGCAAGGCTTCACCCGGATCGGGCCCACTGCGATCATGGTGGTCGGCATGATCGGTTCATTCTGGTTGCTGGCGCTGGCGATGCGCAGCCTGCCCTTGGGAACGGCCTATACCGTCTGGACCGGGATCGGAGCCGTCGGAGGCTTCCTGGTTGGCATTACCATTTTGGGAGAGCCGGTCACGCCGCTTCGGCTGCTGGCTGCGGGGCTGATCGTCGCAGGGATCGTGACGATGAAGCTGGCATCATAACCGCGGGTGCGGAAGTGCGTCCCGCCACGGCCGGGGGCGCTGCGCCCCCCGGACCCCCCGCGGGCGTTCCTGCTCTTGGACGACATGAAACCGACGCCGGCCCGTCGCAGGGGCAATTTCCTTTCGATGCGCGTGGTGTTAAACGCAGTTTCAGCCAAAGGAGATCAGCCATGCCCGCCTATCGTTCCCGCACAACCACCCACGGTCGCAACATGGCCGGCGCGCGCGGTCTGTGGCGCGCGACGGGCGTGAAGGACAGCGACTTCGGCAAGCCGATCATCGCCATCGTCAACAGCTTCACCCAGTTCGTGCCGGGCCATGTCCACCTGAAGGACTTGGGCCAGCTGGTCGCGCGGGAGGTCGAGGCGGCCGGCGGGATCGCCAAGGAATTCAACACGATTGCCGTCGATGACGGCATCGCGATGGGCCATGACGGGATGCTCTATTCGCTGCCATCGCGCGAGGTCATCGCTGATTCGGTCGAATATATGGTCAACGCCCATTGCGCCGACGCGATGGTCTGCATCAGCAACTGCGACAAGATCACGCCGGGCATGCTGATGGCCTCGCTGCGGCTGAACATCCCCACCGTCTTCGTGTCGGGCGGACCGATGGAGGCGGGCAAGGTCGTCCTGCAGGACGGCAAGGTGAAGGCCCTGGACCTGGTCGATGCGATGGTCGCGGCGGCCGATGATTCGGTCTCTGACGCCGATGTTCAGGCGATCGAGCGGTCGGCTTGTCCGACCTGCGGGTCGTGCTCGGGCATGTTCACGGCCAACTCGATGAACTGTCTGACCGAGGCGCTTGGCCTGTCGCTGCCCGGCAACGGATCCACCCTGGCCACCCATGCCGACCGCAAGCGCCTGTTCGTCGAGGCGGGGCACCTGGTCGTTGACCTTGCGCGGCGCTATTACGAGGGCGATGATACCAGCGTGCTGCCGCGCAACGTCGCCAGCTTCGCCGCCTTCGAGAACGCGATGACGCTGGACATTGCCATGGGCGGGTCCACCAACACGGTCCTGCACCTGCTGGCCGCGGCCCACGAGGCCGAGATTGACTTCACCATGTCCGACATCGACCGGCTGTCGCGCAAGGTGCCGGTCCTGTGCAAGGTCGCGCCCGCCAAGTCCGACGTCCACATGGAGGACGTGCACCGCGCCGGCGGCATCATGGCGATCCTGGGCCAGCTGGATCGGGCGGGGCTGCTGGACACGACCGTGGGCAGCGTCCATTCCGGCACGCTGGCGCAGGCGCTGGATCGGTGGGACGTGTCGCGGACCGAGGCCGCGTCCGTCCACGACTTCTATCGTGCGGCGCCTGGCGGCGTGCCGACGCAGACGGCGTTCTCGCAGGACCGCCGCTATGACAGCGTGGATCTGGACCGCGAATCAGGCGTGATCCGCAGTGCCGAGCATGCCTTCAGCAAGGACGGCGGCTTGGCGGTGCTTTACGGTAATCTGGCCGAGGACGGCTGCATCGTGAAGACCGCCGGCGTCGACGAATCGATCCTGACCTTCGAAGGCCCGGCTCATATCTTCGAAAGCCAGGACGACAGCGTCAGCGCCATCCTGACCGGCAAGGTCAAGCCCGGAGAGGTCGTGCTGATTCGCTATGAGGGGCCGCGCGGCGGGCCGGGCATGCAGGAGATGCTGTATCCGACCAGCTACCTGAAGTCGAAGGGGCTGGGGAAGGCCTGCGCGCTGGTGACGGACGGACGTTTTTCGGGTGGCTCTTCGGGGCTGTCGATCGGCCATGTCTCGCCCGAGGCGGCCGAGGGTGGGACGATCGGCTTGGTGGAACAGGGCGACCTGATCCGCATCGACATCCCGAACCGCAGGATCGAGCTGGTCGTGGACGACGCCACCCTGGCCGCGCGCCGCGAAAAGCAGGATGCGCAGGGCTGGAAGCCCGCCAAGCCCCGTCAGCGCAAGGTCTCGACGGCGCTGCGGGCCTATGCGGCCATGACCACCAGTGCCGCCAGGGGCGCGGTTCGCGTCATTCCCGACTGATTCCGGCGTGACGCCACGGGATCATCCCGGCCTCGGCATGGGCGTCATGGCGCTGGCCATGCTGCTTCTGCCGATGGGCGACGCCATCACCAAGGCTCTGACCGCGGTCGCACCGCCATTCGAGGTGACGGTCTGGCGCGCCACGGCGCAGGCGCTGTGGTTCGTGCCGGTGGCGCTGGTCCTGCGCCGCCGCCTGGGCGGGCCGCTGGTGACGCGGGCGGCGGTCCTGTCGGGGGTCTGCCTGATCGGTGTGTCGTTCTGCCTGATCTCGGCCTTCCAGCACATGCCGATCGCAACGGCCATCGCGATCTTCTTCCTAGAGCCTCTGCTGCTGACGCTGCTGGCAGGCCCGCTTCTGGGCGAGGTGCCAGGCCCCCGCCGGCTGGCCGCTGTGGGCCTGGGGCTGGTCGGTGCTTTGGTCGTGATCCGTCCGAACTTCGCCGTCTACGGGCCGGTGACGCTGATGCCGGTGCTGGCGGCGCTGCTCTATGCGCTCAACGTGGTGGTGATGCGCAGCGCCACCCGGCGCCAGTCGGCATTGAGCCTGCAGATCGGCGCGGCCGCCTGCGCGGCGGTCCTGGGGCTGGCGGCGCTGGCGGGGGCGTGGGCCTTGGGCCGAACGCCGGCGAACCTGATGCACGCCCCGTCTTGGGCGCAGTTCGCGATCGTCGGCGCAGGCGCGTTGGCGGCGGTGACCTTCCTGATGATCACGCAGGCCTTTTCGCTGGCCGAGGCCAGCATGCTGGCCCCCCTGCAATACCTCGAGATCGTCGGCGCGACCGTGATTGGCTGGCTCGTCTTTGGCGACCTGCCGGACGGCTGGACCTGGGTCGGCACGGCGATCATCCTGTCGGCAGGGCTTTACGTCTGGCACCGCGAACGGCAGGCCTAGCCGAGGGGGCCGGGGCGGCGTTCCTCGGACAGCATGACGTTCGCCTCGACCTGTCCGACGCCCGGTAGGGTCATAATCCGGCGGCGCAGGATGCGTTCGAAGTCGCTGATGTCGCGCGCCGTGATCCGCAGGCGATAGTCGAATTGGCCCAGCACGTGCTGGACCAGCTGCACCTCGGGGATGGCGGTCACGGCTCGCTCGAAATCCTCCAGCCCTGTGCGGCCCTTGGCGGCCAGCTTGATGCCCAGGAAGACCGTCACGCCGAAACCCAAGGCGGCCTGGTCCAGCACCACGCGGCGCCCCGCGATCACGCCCTGGTCAGTCAGCCGCTTCACGCGTCGCCAAGCCGCGGGCTGCCCGATACCTATGGCCCGGCCGATCTCGGCGGCGCTGCGAGTCGCGTCCTGCGCCAACAGCCGCAGGATTGCCAGGTCGGTCGCATCCAGATCGATCACAGCGGCAGCTCCGCGCTGTCCTTGATGGTGGCGACCAGCATCAGCGCATCGAGGTCCGAGATATGCGGCAGCGTCAGGATGCGGTCACGATAGACCTGCTGCCAATGCGCCATGTCCCGCGCGATGACCGAGGCGCGCCAGTCCACGCTGCCCAGGAAGGACTGGATCTCGATCACTTCGGGGACCTTGCGCAGGGCCGCCAGGAATTCGTCGAAGGCGCGCGGGTTGGTCTTGTCGAGCGTGAACCGCAGGCTGACCTCGACCGCCCAACCCATCGCACGCCAGTCGATCCGCGCCTGCACGCCCTTCAGCACTCCCGCTTCCCGCATCCGCTCCAGCCGCCGCCAGAAGCTGGCAGCCGTGACGCCGGATCGTTCGGCCAGAAGTGTATTCGTCGCCTCGGGTTCGGCCAGAAGCTGCCGGAGAATGCGTCGATCGGTGCTGTCAGGCATGAAATTCATGAAAACACCGCTAACTGAGAATGATCTTTTCGTAAAGGCTGCCAATCCAATCCGGATTGCGCGGTGACCTCGTGCCGCCAACCGGTAGAATTGTGGCATCATATCGGAAGGATACCCCTATGCGCGTCTACTACGACCGCGATTGCGACGTGAACCTGATCAAGGACAAGAAGGTCGCGATCCTCGGCTATGGCAGCCAAGGCCATGCTCATGCCCTGAACCTGCGCGATTCGGGCGCCAAGAACGTCGTCGTCGCCCTGCGCGAGGGCAGCGCGTCGGCCAAGAAGGCCGAGGGCGAAGGCCTGAAGGTGATGGGCATTGCCGAAGCGGCCGCCTGGTGCGACGTCATCATGTTCACCATGCCGGACGAGTTGCAGGCCGAGACCTACAAGAAATATGTCCACGACAACCTGCGCGAAGGCTCGGCCATCGCCTTCGCCCACGGCCTCAACGTCCATTTCGGCCTGATCGAACCGAAGCCCGGTGTCGACGTCATCATGATGGCGCCCAAGGGCCCCGGCCACACGGTCCGCGGCGAATACGTCAAGGGTGGCGGCGTGCCTTGCCTGGTCGCGGTCCACCAGGACGCATCGGGCAAGGCGATGGATATCGGCCTTTCCTACTGCTCGGCTATTGGCGGCGGCCGTTCGGGCATCATCGAGACGAACTTCCGCGAAGAGTGCGAAACCGACCTCTTCGGCGAGCAGGCTGTGCTGTGCGGCGGCCTGGTCGAGCTGATCCGCATGGGCTTCGAGACCCTCGTCGAGGCCGGCTACGAGCCCGAGATGGCCTATTTCGAATGCCTGCACGAGGTGAAGCTGATCGTCGACCTAATCTACGAGGGCGGCATCGCGAACATGAACTACTCGATCTCGAACACGGCTGAATACGGCGAATACGTGTCCGGCCCGCGCATCCTGCCCTACGACGAGACGAAGGCCCGCATGAAGGCGGTCCTGCGCGACATCCAGTCGGGCAAGTTCGTGCGCGATTTCATGCAGGAAAACGCCGTTGGCCAGCCTTCGTTCAAGGCCACCCGCCGCATCAACGACGAGCACCAGATTGAACAGGTGGGCGCCAAGCTGCGGGAGATGATGCCCTGGATCAGCAAGGGCAAGATGGTAGACCGCGCCCGCAACTGATCGGACGCCGTACCGGGGGTTTCACACCCCCGGACCCCCGTGGGGTATTTCGGCAAAGAAGAAGTTGTTCTCTTTTGTGCAAATACCCTGGGGGAGTCCGAAGGACGGGGGGCAACGCCCCCCTTTCTCATGCCTGCAGCTTGTCCTGGGTCTTCGTTAGGAAATCCGACGCTTCGTGGCGTTCGTGCAGCTGCTTTTCCGGATCGCCGGACACATTGTTGACCATGATGCCCCGTTGCACGGCCGGTCGCGATGCGACCTCGTCCTGCCAGCGGTGCAGGTTCTTGTAGCTTGCCGCATCAAGGAAGGTCGCCGCGTCGCCATAGGCGCCGCCGGTGATCAGGCGACCGTACCAAGGCCAGATTGCCATGTCGGCGATGGTATAATCCTCGCCTGCGATGAAGCGTGCCTCGGCCAAGCGCTTGTCCAGCAGGTCAAGTTGGCGCTTGACCTCCATCGTGAAGCGGTCGATCGCGTATTCGATCTTTTCGGGGGCATAAGCATAGAAGTGGCCGAAGCCGCCGCCCAGATAGGGTCCAGCGCCCATCTGCCAGAACAGCCAGTTCAGCGTCTCGGTCCTGGAGGCGGGGTCCTTCGGCAGGAACGCGCCAAATTTCTCGGCCAGGTAAAGCAGGATCGATCCGGACTCGAAGACCCGCTGCGGCGGGTTGGTCGAATGGTCCATCAGGGCCGGGATCTTGCTGTTCGGATTGACCGCAACAAAGCCGCTGCCGAACTGATCGCCATCGCCGATGCGGATCAGCCAAGCGTCGTATTCGGCGTCGTGGCCTGCCTCGAGCAGTTCCTCGAGCATGATGGTCACTTTCTGGCCGTTCGGCGTGGCCAGTGAATAAAGCTGCAGCGGGTGCTTGCCGACCGGCAGATCCCGTTCATACTGCGCGCCGGCGGTGGGCTTGTTGATGCTGGCGAACTTGCCACCATTTTCCTTGCCGGCGGTCCAGACCTTGGGCGGTGTGTAATCGTTCATGGCGGATCCTGTGCTTGCCTTGCCCAAAGATGTGAGCCGGCTGACGAAACATCAAGCCGCGATCGGACTTGGCACATGTTCGCCATGTGTTCTATGATGCACCCATGCTGCCGCCCCGCAATCCCGACCAGCGCCTGAAGGCCCGAGGTGCCGATACCCGGCCCGAAGGACGCTTCGAATCCAAGCACCGCATCCGCGAAAGCGACGGCTGGGATATCCCCGAGGAACAGGACCTGCTGCGGACCGAGGTGACGACAGAGAGGCCACGCAGCATCATCACCCGCAACACCTCGCCCGACATCAGCTTTGACCGGTCGATCAACCCCTATCGCGGCTGCGAGCATGGGTGCATCTATTGCTATGCCCGGCCCAGCCACGCCTATTTTGGCCTGTCGCCCGGCCTGGATTTTGAAACGCGGATCATTGCCAAACCCGAGGCGGCGGAGCTGCTGGAGCGGGAATTGGGGCGGCCATCCTATCGGCCGGCGCCGATCGCGCTGGGGACGAATACCGACCCCTATCAGCCGGTCGAGGCGAAGCTGGCGATCATGCCTGGCATCCTGCGGGTGCTGCGCGACTGGAACCATCCTGTGACGCTGGTGACGCGGGGCCAGATGGTGTTGCGCGACCTGGACCTGTGGGCCGAGATGGCCGCGCGCGACCAGGCGGCGGTCGGCGTCAGCCTGACGACGCTGGATGCGGACCTGGCGCGGGCGCTGGAGCCGCGCGCGCCGGCGCCCGCCACCCGGCTGCGGATGATCCGCGAACTGTCGCGCGCGGGCGTGCCGGTGCGCGTGATGATCGCCCCAGTCATCCCCGTCCTGACCGAGCCCGAGATCGAGCGCCTGCTGGCCGCCGCGGCCGAGGCGGGCGCCACCACCGCCAGCATGATCCCGCTGCGGCTGCCCCATGAGGTCGCGCCGCTGTTCCGCGACTGGCTGGAGCGGCACCGGCCCGGCATGGCGGCACATGTCATGAACCGGGTGCAGGCGATGCGCGGCGGGCGCGACAACGATCCGCGCTTCGGACACCGCTTCAGGGGCGAAGGCATCGAAGCGCAACTGGCGCTGCAGCGTTTCCGTCTGGCGCGCAGGCGGCTGGGATATCGAGAGGGCAGCCCGGCGCTGGACTGCTCTCGTTTCGGGCCGCCGCCGCGCGCCGGGGACCAGCTGTCGCTATTCTAGTGCCGCCGCCCGATCGTCAGCCCGTCGCCGCTATCGGCGCTGCTGAAGGCCCCAAGACGCGCGGTGATCTGCTCCAGCGTGGGACGAAGGCCTCTCGGCCGCGTCTCAAGCGCCTCGTGCATGGCGCGCAGATGGTCGGGCATGGTGCCGCAGCAGCCGCCGATCACTCGAACGCCCATGTCACGGGCCAGGCAGGCATAGTCGGCCATCAGCTGAGGAGTGCCATCATAATGGATGTGCCCGTCCTTCAGGTGCGGGACCCCGGCATTGCCCTTGGCGATGATCGGACGCTCGTTCCCCGAGGCCATGAAGCTTGCCACGGTCCGCAGCAGGTCCGGCACCCCGACCCCGCAATTGGCGCCATAGGCGACGGGCGGGTTCGGCAGGCGTTCGACCGCGGCGGAAAGCTGGATGGGCGTCGCGCCCATGATCGTGCGGCCTGCCGTGTCGAAGCTGAGGCTGCCGCACCAGGCCATGCCGGTCAGGCGGGCGGCCTCGGCCGCGGCCCGCAGCTCCTCGATCGAGGAGAGGGTCTCAACCCAGAGGATGTCCGCGCCGCCGTCGCGCAGCGCCTCGGCCTGTTCGTGGAACATCTCGACCGCGCGGGCATGGGTCAGGCCCCCGACGGGGGCCATGATCTCTCCGATCGGGCCGATGCTGCCCGCGACGACGACAGGCCTGCCGGCGCGGTCGGCCTGGTCGCGGCCGATGCCGGCGGCGGCGCGGTTCAGTTCGGTCACGCGGTCGGCGGCACCGTGCAGGCGCAGACGGCTGGCATTGGCGCTGAAACTGTTCGTAAGGAACAGGTCCGACCCGGCCTCGATGGCGCTGCGGTGCAGGGCGGCAATCCGGTCGGGATGGCTGAGGTTCCAAAGCTCTGGCGGGGTGCTTCCATCCAGGCCCATGTTGAACAGTGCCGTGCCCGTGGCGCCATCCGCCAGAACGACGTCGCGCGCGGACAGCATCCGGCTGAGCGCGTCTGTCATCCCCACGTCCCTTTCTGGCAGGCAAATCGGCCCGGCATCGGCAGTTCCAATCATCAGGTCCATGTCGTCGAATCTGTCCCGCATGTACGGTTTTCAGATGAACGAATGAAAAACCGCGCCGGTTTCCCGGCGCGGCAAATATCCCCTGATCCCGAAAGGTTGGGATCAGTTGCGGTCGTCGCCCTCGTCGTCCGAGGCGCCGCCGATGTCGTCGAACAACTCGGCGATCTCGAATTCGGCTTCGGCATCGGCTTCCGCGGCCAGATCCTGGATGGACTTGCCCTGCGCCTGCAGCTCGGCTTCTTCGTTCGAGCGGGCGACGTTCATGGTGATCGTCGCCTCGACTTCGGGGTGCAGCACGACGGTGACGTCATGCAGGCCCAGATCCTTGATCGGCGCGCGCAGGACGACCTGCTTGCGGTCGACGGTGAAGCCGGCCTCGGTCGCGGCATCGGCGGCGTCACGCGTGGTGACCGAGCCGTAGAGCGCGCCCGAATCGGATGCCGAACGGATGACCACGAAGGTCTGGCCGTCCAGCTTTTCGGCGACCTTCTGGGCCTCGGCCTTCGATTCGGCGTTCTGGGTTTCCAGTTGGACCTTGCGGGTCTCGAACGACTTGATGTTCGCGTCCGAGGCGCGCAGCGCCTTGCCCTGCGGCAGCAGGAAGTTGCGGGCGTAGCCTTGCTTGACGTTCACGACGTCGCCCATCTGGCCCAGCTTGGCCACGCGTTCCAGCAGGATGACTTGCATCTTTCAGGTCTCCTTACTTCACGACATAGGGCAGCAGGGCGAGGAAGCGGGCGCGCTTGATCGCACGGGCCAGCTCGCGCTGCTTCTTGGCCGAAACGGCGGTGATGCGCGAGGGCACGATCTTGCCGCGTTCCGAGATGTAACGCTGCAGCAGGCGCGTGTCCTTGTAGTCGATCGCGGGCGCATTATCGCCCGAGAACGGGCAGACCTTGCGGCGGCGGAAGAACGGTTTGTTCGCCATGGTTCAGATCCTCTCAGTTCCGCTCGCGGCGTTCGCCGCGGTCGCCGCCCCGGTCACCGCGATCACCGCGGTCGCCACGATCACGGTCGCCACGCGGACGATCGCCGCGGTCGCCACGCTCTTCGCGCTTCTGCATCTGGACCGAGGGGCCTTCCTGATGCTCGTCCACGCGGATGGTCATCACGCGCATGACGTCGTCATGAAGGCGGGCCAGGCGCTCCATCTCCTGCACGGCGGCCGAGGGCGCGTCCGAGCGCAGAAAGGCATAGTGGCCCTTGCGGTTCTTGTTGATCTTGTAGGCGAGGGTGCGGACACCCCAGTATTCGTGGTCGACGACCTTGCCGCCGTTGTCGGCGAGGATGGTCGAGAAGTGTTCGATCAGCCCTTCGGCCTGCGTGTTCGACAGGTCCTGGCGGGCGATCAGCACATGCTCATAGAGAGACATGGCGATCCTTTCGATATGGTGCGCATTTCATCGACGGGCCGTCCCTTCCGCACCCGTCACGAGAGGCTGCGCCGTTGAAACAAGAAGCAGGCGGAAGGATGGCGTTCCATAGCAGCAATTCCTGGGGATGCAACCTGATTCGGGGTGGCGGCGGCGCGTGGGGCCTTGCGGTGGCTGGAAGCCGCGGGCAGTCTGTCGCCGCAACAAGGGGGGCCGGCATGGCGCTGGAAGACGCGAAGACTCAGGTGGATCAGGCCTTCACAAGGCGGGACCTGCGCGGGCTGTCCTTCGAGAACGCCTTCGGCGGCGCGACCAGCTTTCTGCGCCGGCGATACACCAAGGACCTGGCCGGGGTCGATGTGGCGGTGACCGGCGTACCCTTCGACCAAGCCGTCACGCACCGGCCGGGCACGCGGTTCGGTCCGCGGGCGATCCGCGAGGCATCGGCCCTGCAGGCCTTCGACGCGCCCTATGGCTGGGGTTATGACCCGCTGTCCGTGCTGGACGTGATCGATTATGGCGACATGGCCTTCGATTATGCCGACACGCGCGGCGTGCCGGGGCGGATCGAGGCGCATATCGGCGCGATCATGGATGCCGGTGCGGCCCCAATCACGCTGGGGGGCGATCATTCGATCACGCTGCCGATCCTGCGGGCGGTGGCGGCGCGGCGCGGGCCGGTGGCGCTGATCCAGTTCGATGCCCATTCCGACACCTGGGCCGACGACGATCCCGACCGGATCGATCACGGCACGTTCCTCTACAAGGCAATCCGGCAGGGGATCGTCGATCCGGCGGCAAGCGTATCGATCGGCATCAGGACCGACAATCCGGACACCCTGGGGGTGAGCATCCTGGATGCGGCCTCGGTCCACCGCGACGGGGTCGCGGCGACGCTGGCGCGGGTGCGCGAAGTCATCGGCGACCGCCCGGTCTATGTGACCTTCGACATCGATGCGCTGGACCCGGCCTTCGCGCCCGGCACGGGAACGCCGGTCTGGGGCGGGTTGGCCAGCTGGCAGGCGGCGGCGCTGCTGCGCGGGCTGGCGGGGATCGACCTGATCGGCGGCGACGTGGTCGAGGTCTCTCCCCCCTATGACCCGACGGGAGCGACCGCGATCGCGGGGGCCCATGTAGCGGTCGAGCTGATCGCGCTGCTCGGCTGGAACCGGCGTGGCTGAGTTGCGTCCTGCGACGGCCGGGGGCGCTTCGCCCCCCGGACCCCCCGAGGGTATTTTGGCAAAGAAGAAGCCGGCGGGTGGCTTGTTCCGGGGCGGGGCCGGGGGTATGGCGCGGTGATGTTGCCAGAAGATCGCCTGAGCCAGATCGTCCAGCGGTTCGAGTTTCTCGAGGCGCAGCTGAATGCCGGGGTTGCGCCGGACCAGATCACCAGGATCAGCCGCGAATACGCCGAACTGAAGCCGGTGGTCGAGACGGTCGGCCATTGGCGCGCCGCCCAGGCCGGGCTGGCCGAGGCGCGGGCGATGCTGGACGACCCCGAGATGCGGGCGCTGGCCGAGGACGAGTTGCGGCGGCTGGAGGATGAGATGCCTGCGCTGGAGCAGGCGCTGCGGATCGCCATGCTGCCCAAGGATGCGGCCGATGCGCGTCCTGCGATCCTGGAGATCCGCCCGGGCACTGGGGGGGACGAGGCCGCCCTGTTCGCGGGAGATCTGCTGTCGATGTACCGCCGGCACGCCGAGGCACAGGGGTGGAGCTTTCAGTTGCTGGAGCTGACCCAGACCGAGTTGGGGGGCGTCAAGGAGGCCATTGCGCGGATCGAGGGCGAGGGCGTCTTTGCGCGGCTGAAATACGAGTCGGGCGTCCACCGCGTCCAGCGCGTCCCCGAGACGGAATCCGGCGGCCGCATCCATACCAGCGCCGCCACCGTGGCCGTCCTGCCGGAGGCGGCCGAGGATGCCGAGATCGACATTCCCGCGGGCGACATCCGCATCGACACGATGCGTGCCAGCGGGGCAGGCGGCCAGCATGTGAACACCACAGATTCGGCCGTGCGGATCACTCACCTGCCGACAGGCATCGTGGTGACCAGCAGCGAGAAGTCCCAGCACCAGAACCGCGCCAACGCGATGGCTGTGCTGCGGGCGCGGCTTTACGACATGCAACGCGCGGCGGCGGATGCCGAGCGGGCCGCCGACCGCAAGAGCCAAGTCGGCAGCGGCGACCGCAGCGAGCGCATCCGAACCTATAATTTTCCGCAGGGCCGCATGACGGATCATCGCATCAACCTGACGCTCTATGCGCTGGACCGGATCATGGCGGGCGATCTGATCGAGATCATCGACGCGCTGACGGCGCATGATCAGGCCGCGCGGCTTGCGGTGGCGCCATGATGCTGTGGCAGGCCCAGGCCGAGGGGGCGGCCCTGCTGCGCGCGGCCGGGATCGACGGCGCCTCGCGCGATGCGGACCGCATCCTGGCGGCGGCTCTGGGGATCGAGCCCGGCCAGCTGCGCATTACCGACGATCGCGCGCTGACCGGGGAGGAGGCCGGACGGTTCCATCGGGGCATTGCGGCCCGAGCGATGAACCAGCCCGTCGCGCAGATCGTGGGCTTTCGCGATTTCTGGGCGCATCGCTTCAAGGTCACGCGCGACACGCTGGACCCGCGGCCCGAAACGGAGGCCCTGGTCGAGGCCGCGTTGATGCGGCCCTGGCGCAGCGTTCTGGACTTGGGAACGGGGACGGGGGCGATCCTGATCTCGCTTCTTGCGGCACGGCCGGGGGCGACTGGGACCGGGACCGACATTTCGGAGGCCGCGCTGCAGGTGGCACGCTTCAATGCGCGGCAGGTGGGGGTCAACGCGCGCTTCCGGCAGGCCGACTGGTATCAGGGCATCACCGGAGCGTTCGACCTGATCGTGTCGAACCCGCCCTATATTGCCGCAGCCGAGATGGCCGGCCTGTCGCCCGACGTGCGCGACTGGGAGCCCCGGACGGCGCTGACGGACGGGGCCGACGGGCTGAGCGCCTATCGTGCGATTGCGGCCGGTGCGCGGGGACTGCTGGCGCCCGGCGGGGCGGTCCTGGTCGAAATCGGTGCGACGCAGGCCGATGATGTTGTCGCCATCTTCCGCGCGAGCGGTGCGGAAACGCGTGTCCTGAAGGATCTGGACGGCCGCGATCGCGTCGTGGCGGCGGATATTCCCGGAATTGCGGCGAAATGACACCGGCGGGCGGGCAGGTTTCTCAGTTTCCGCTTGTCTTGGCCGGCATGACGTGATTAGTCACCCATGTGCGACAGGCCCATGCCGTCGCTCGGGTCAGCCTGACACTGCCGATTCCGATGGGGCGCAAGCTGCGCCTCAACCTGGACGAGGCGGGGCTGAACGGAGAGGTCACCCGCCCCCGTAGCCGTCCGACACCGCCGTCCAGTTCAATCTGGCACCCTGACGATCAGTAACATTACAGACAGACGGATGAGATCATCAAAATCCCGCTCGCGTAGCAAATCGAACCGCCAGCGCTCGCTGGGGAATATCGTCAATCGCGTCTTCGACAGCTCGGGTCCGGAAGGAAAGGTGCGCGGCACCCCCCAGCAGATCATCGAGAAGTACCTGACGCTGGCCCGCGACGCACAGCTGTCCGGGGACCGCGTGGCGGAGCAGAGCTTCCTGCAGCATGCCGAGCATTATACGCGCATGCTCGGGGAGGCGCAGCGCGAGATGGCCGAGCGGCAGGCCCAAGGGCATTCGCAGGGTCGGCAGTCGGACGACGACAACGGTTATTCGAACCACGGCTATGGCAACGGCGGGAACAGCCACGGCTATCACGGCGGCGGGCAGGGCGATGGCCAGGGCGGCCAGAACACGCGTCGCGACGGAGCCCGGGACCAGCAACCGCGCGACCAGCAGCCTCGTGATCAGCAATCGCGCGACCAGCAACCGCGTGATCAGCAGGGCAGGGACCAGCGGCCGCCGCGCGAAACCCGCCCCGAGCCGTCCGAGGTCCCGCAGCCGGACGACGCCCCGAGCCTGCCCGAAGTCGTGCAGGCCGGTGACGGGAACGCCGCCGAGCCTGTCAGCACCCCCGAGGCCGAGGCCAAGCCCGCGCGCAGCCGGACGTCCCGGCCCCGCACCCCGCGTGCCCCTGCAGCCGAGAAAGCGGCGGGCGAGACGGCAGAGCGCAAGCCCCGCAGCCGCCGCAAGCCCGCTGCGGATGCCGCGCCGTCGGATCCGGCGGTCGAACAGCGTCAGGTCGACAGCACCGCCCCCACCGGCGGTGACCAGGACTGACCCTCGTTGCCACGAACCTGTCGCGGCTTCTCCGCGGCAGGATATCGTGGCGGCTTGATCCATGATCCCTTCCCTGCATGACAGGTGGGGAATGTGACGGACCCACCGCGTACCGATAGCTCGTCAATGACATGATGATCCTAAGGACGACTTCAGAGGTTCGTCCCGCGGTGCTGAGGCCATGGTGGTGATCACGGCAGGTCGGGGGAGCCTCGGGCCAGCTGGCAAACGGGGCAAAGCGCAAGCTCGGCTTGAACTGTCCGCTCGGCGGAGTTGCAGGTTAACATCGCTTCTTCATCTGCGGCGTCCTGCATGAGCGGTTTTTGCGGGCAGAGAAGGCTGTGGGGTGGTGGAGAGGATGCGGCCTGACATCCGGCAGGCGCACCATATCCAGACCTGATGATGCCGGGTGCTTGCGAAGATTGCCGACGCGCAGAAATTTGATTGCCGGGCTGTTCGACAAGCATTTCTGGAAGCACCCAGATTTCTTCCAAAGCCGTGCGCCTTGCCGACCAAACGCGCTTCTTGCCGCTGGAATATTGACAAGTCCATCGCCGCGCTGGTTACAAAGCCTGTCAAATATGACCTCCTAAGCGGACGGGGCCACAGCTTTTTGGACGTGTCGTGAGACGTTTGTTGCTTAGCCTGCCGATCGTGCGTCGGCCAAGGCACGGGCGAGGGCGCAGAACCGCTGAAGGTCGATTTCCTCGGCGCGGGCGGTCGGGGGGATGTCCACCGAGAGCAGAAGGTCTTCGATCTGCGGATGCAGCCCCTTGAGGCTGGCCCTGAGCATCTTGCGACGCTGGTTGAAGGCCGCCGCGGTGATCTGGGCCAGCACCGCCGGATCGGCCAGAAACCTGGGCCGGGGCAGCGCCGCCAGGTGGACGACGGCGGAGTGGACCTTCGGGGCCGGCACGAAAGCTTCGGGCGGAAGGGACATGACGATCCGCGCGTCGGCGCGCCACTGCGCCAGAAGCGCCAGTCGGCCGTAAGCCTTGGACCCCGGCGTGGCGACGATCCGCTCGGCCACCTCTTTCTGGAACATCAGCGTCAGCGACTGCCAGAACGGCGGCCACTTGCTGGGCGTCAGCCAGCGGATCAGAAGCTCTGTCCCGACATTGTACGGCAGGTTCGCCGCGATGCGGATCGGCGGGGTCAGATGCGCCAGCGGGTCGATCTGCAGCGCGTCGCCGTTGATGACGGTGAGGCGGCCCGGGTAGGCATCTGCGATCTCTTGCAGCGCGGGCAGGGCGCGGGGGTCCTTTTCGATGGCCAGGACGTGGCGGGCGCCTTCGGCCAGAAGGCCGCGGGTGAGACCGCCGGGACCAGGGCCGACTTCGAGCACGTCGCAGCCGGACAGGTCACCCGCCTGCCGGGCGATCTTCGAGGTCAGGTTCAGGTCCAGAAGAAAGTTCTGGCCGAGCTGCTTCTTGGCACGCAGATCATGGGTCGCGATGACCTCGCGGAGCGGGGGGAGCTTGTCGATCATGATGCGGAGCGAGGCGCCGGGGGCGTTCCGCCCCCGGACCCCCTGAGGGTATTTGGGCAAAGAAGAAGCGTCATGCACGGGCCTTGGACATGTCGCGCGCCAGTTTCAGCGCGGCGAGGGTCGAGGAGGGGTCCGCCAACCCGCGGCCGGCGATGTCGAAGGCGGTGCCATGGTCCGGCGAAGTGCGGATGAACGGTAGGCCGAGCGTCACGTTGACCCCGCCCGAGAAGTCGAGAGTCTTCACGGGGATGAGGGCCTGGTCGTGATAGGCGCAGACGGCGGCGTCCCATGTGGCGCGTGCAGGGGCGTGGAACATGGTGTCGGCGGGTAGGGGGCCGGCGAGGTTCAGCCCCTCGGCGCGGAGGCGGGCGATCAGGGGGGCGATGATGTCCCGGTCCTGGCGGCCCATCGTGCCGCCTTCGCCTGCATGGGGGTTCAGGCCTGCGACCGCGATGCGCGGTGCGGCAATGCCAAAGTCGCGGATCAGGCCGGCATGGGTCAGGCGGATGGCCTGTTCCAGCGCCTGCGGGGTCAGCGCAGCGGGCACGTCCTGCAACGGGATGTGGATCGTGGCCGGCACCACCCGGCAGGATGGCGTCACCGTGGTCGAGGCCAGCATCATCGCCACGGGCACGTCGCCTGCCAGATGCGCCAGATATTCGGTATGGCCGGGGAAGGCGAAGCCAGCGCCCTGCTTCAGCGCCTGCTTGCTGATCGGGGCGGTGGTGATGGCGGCGACCTGGCCGGTCATCGCCAGTTCGACCGCGCGGGCGATGACGGCGATGACGTCGGCTGCATGGGCAGGATCCGGCGTGCCGGGGGTTGCGGGGCCGGCAAAGTCGTGGCGCAGCACCGGCAGGTGGCCGGGCTGAACCGGGTCCGATGGCGACTGCACCTCGGTCCAGGCGGTGCCAGGCGGCAAGTGGCGCGGGTCGCCCAGCCAGACCGTGTCCACGCCCGAGGCGAGCGCGAATGGCGCCAGCTCCGGCCCGATGCCCGCGGGTTCGCCGCAGGTCAGCAACACCCGTGCCATCAGGGGCGCCGGATCACGGCATCGGCGCGCAGATCGGCCAGAAGCCCGTCTGCGGCCGCGTTGATCTTGGTGTTGAACAGTTGGTCGCGGACGGCTTCCCTTGTCGGGATGCCCGGCGCCTCGGACTGCGGGACCGCGGCCTCGACCCCGTCATCGGGAAGGGCAGTCGTCGCGACATCGGCCTGCGCGGCCAAGGCCGGCTGGCGCGAGCAGAGGACGACCAGCTGGGCTGCGGCGCCGGTAGGCACAACGCCCGCCTCGCCGGCATCCAGCGAGGCGAGGCGGGTGGCGATCAGCGTCGGGATCTGTGCCTGCGACACGGTCTGGCGTTGGACACGGGCCGAGGCTTCGGGTCCGGCCTGAACGTAAAGGTCGTCGCAGCCTCGGGTGCGCGCGGCCAGCGATGCCGCATCAGTCACCGACGCCATCGGCAGGGTCAGGTATTCGAGGACCTGCTCCTGCGCGCCGGGGCGCATGGTGCCCTGGGCGTCGCGCAGGAAGAACAGCACCACGGCGCCCTCGACCGGCAGGGGGCGCGTCACCTGACCGGGCTGCAGCGCCGTCACGATGGGGCGCAGGCTGGGCGCCAGGTTGTCCAGCGCCAGCATTTCAAGCCGGCCGCCGGCTTCGGCCGAGGGGACGGCGGAATACTGGCGCGCGGCTTCGGCGAACTGGGCCTCGGTCGGGCGGGATGCGGCGATGCGTTCGGCCAGCGCCAGGGCCTGGCCCTCCTGACCCGGCGGGGCGGGAATGATCAGTTCGGACAGAAGGACGCGGTCGATGACCGGTGTCTCGATAGCGCGCTGCAGGGCTTGGTCGACCTCGGCGTCCGAGATCTCGATCTGCGGCAGAAGCCGGGCGCGGACCACCTGTCGCCAGGCGGTGCCAGCCTCGACGAAGTCGCGGAAGACCCCCGGTTCGATCCCGGCACGTTCCAGCTGCGCGGTGAAGCTGGCGGCGTCGAGGCCGGCGCGTCCGGCGAATTCCTCGAGCCCCTGTTGCAGCTGTTCTGGCGAAACCTCGACCCCGATCTCTCGTGCGGCCTGGATGCGCAGGCGGTCGTCGATCAGCGCCTGTTCGGCGGCCTGGGGGGTGGCGTCGGGCGCGCCGATGACCTGCAGGAAGCGGACGCGCTGGTCGACCTCGTACCGGGTGACGGCGCTGTCGTTCACATAGACGACCGGCGCGAACAGGTTCTGCGCCGATGCGGGGGCGATGGCGCCCGTGGCCATCACCGCCGCCAGGGCGATACCCGATAGGAAGTGCCGCATTGCTGCCCTCATCTTGGTTCTTGGCGCGCAGACTAGCGCATGCAGGATCGGCGCGCCACCGTGCCCGGTGCGTCCTGACGCTGGCCGAAGCCTTCGAGCCGGACCGACAGGTCGAAGCTGGTTTCCGGCCTGACCAGGTCGGAGGTCGTGAAGCGCCGTGACAGACCCGATTCGACCGTGATGCATTCGTTGCGATAGGCCACCTGCAGCGATGCCCGCTGCGCCCGGTCGGCCGAGAAGTCATAGCGGGTCTCGGCCTCGCCCCACCAACCGTCGGCGATCTGCCAGCCGACATTACCGATCAGTTCGCTGGCGTCGGCCGGGCGGCCCTCGTCCTCGTCGCGGTCGATCCACAGATAGCCGGCCGAGACCTGCAGGTCCGGCCGCAGCCAGCCGACCCGCAGCTCGTTGCGCGAAATCCCGAAGCTGTCGTCGAACAGGGCGCGGTTGGCGACGGCCAGGCCGGTGCCGCTGTCGTAGTTCGCTGACAGAAGCCAGTCAGAGCTGCGACCGCCCAGGGGCGAATCGTCGGCGAAGTTGTCGGCGTCGCGGCTGCGCAGGACGCGCCCGCCGGTCACGCCAATCGACCATCCGGTGGGGTCGAGGCGGGTCCAGGTGACGCCGACATTGGCGCGCAGCCCCGTCTCTCGCACGTCCCAGCCGGGGAAGCGGTTGTCGGAAAAGAGGTTCCCCTCGTCGAACTCGATCAGGCGGCTGTCCTCGTTCGGGATGTCGTCGTCGCGCCCGCGCGGGGTGTAGAGGACCTGGACGACGGGCTCGACCATGTGGGTGGCGCCGCCGCGGGCGGTTGCCAGGGGCCAGCGCAGCTCGACACCGACCTTGGGGTCGACGCGGGTCACGATGTCGTCGAAGCGGTCGTCCTGCGCGACACGATAGACGTCGGCCTCAAGCCCCGCCAGCGCCGCGCCCACCACGCCGCCCGGCAGGATCCGGCTGCGCCGCCAGTCCAGTCCGACCGAGGCCCGCGCCATGTCGCGTCCGATCCGGTCCGCGTCGGATGGACGGCGGTGGGCATGGGCCGACCATTCCAGCACCGCCTGCCCGCCGATGAGGCGCGGCGAGAACCGGCGCATCCAGATCACGTCGGCCACCTGCGCGGGCGAGGTCGCGCCATCCTCATCCTCGCGCAACGTCTCATAGTTGCCGACCCTGCCCCAGACCAGCTTGTCGCGGCGCACCCGTTCCAGGGTCAGCCCGCTCCACAGGCGGTCGGCATCGGTGACGTCATAGTCCAGCAGATAGGCCCGGTCCGAGGCCGACTGCACCTGCATGCCAAGACGATAGCCGCGCGGCAGATCGAAGCGCGCGACGCCGAAGACATAGCCGCGCGTCTCGCCCTCGCGAAGGTCGTCGCGGCTGATGGCGCCGTTCCACTCCGTCGCGCCGTTGGCGAAGGCTTGTCGATAGCGCAGCTCCAGCGTCCGGGTGCGGTCCAGCGACAGGTAGGGCGTGAAGGTCAGGTCGGCGCTGTCGCCCAGGGTCTGGAAATAGGGCAGCTTGACGCCGAATCCCAGGCCCGAAGTCGTGCGGATCTCGGGGCGCAGAAACCCCGACCGGCGTTCCACCGTGGGATCGGGCGCGGTCAGCGCGAAGGGCGCATAGGCCAGCGGCACCCCAAAGGCGCGCAATTGCGGGTGGTCGAAGGTGATCAGCCGGGTCTCGGCGTCGTGAGTGATGCGGCGGGCCCTGATCTCCCACAGGGGCGTCGGGTCGCTGGCGCAGATCTGGCACGACGAGGCGACGACCTGGCTCAGCTCGCTGATGCGTCCGTCGTCGCGGCGTTCCAAGCGGGTGGCGGCCAGTTGCAGTTCTCGCGCCAGGACAAGGCGCGCGCCCAGGATGATCCCGTTCTGCAGGTCCTGGTCCAGCTGGGCCGAATCGGCGATCAGCACGGCCTCGCTGTCGGGGTCGGCGCCGGGGCGGGACAGGTGGATCGGCCCCTCGATGGTCAGTGCGCCGGTCTGGCCGTCGACGATGACGCGGGACGCGATCAGCCGTGCCCCCTGGTGCCAGATGACGACGCCGCCCGCCGCGATCAGCGTCCGGTCGTCGCGCAGCACGACGTTATCAGCCAGCACTGTGGCGGGGCTGGTCTCGTCCTCCGACAGGTCGGTACCGGGCAGGGTCAGGCGGGCTTCGGGCGCGACGCTGGCCGGCGTGATGGTCAGGGGCGTGCGGTCGCCCACCGGGTCGCTGCCCAGACTGGGCGCGGCAGGCGCCAGCGCCGAGCCGTCGCGATCCGTCACCGGCGCTCCGGGCATGTTCGGCATGACCGCCCCCGGCGCATCGAACAGCGTCTGCGCGCCGGCCGGCAGGGCCAGCGCCGTGGCACCGGCCAGCGCCGCGGCCAGCATCCTTGCCCGATCAACGGTCTTCTGCACGCGCGGGGTCATCCATCCTCTCGTTTCAGGATCAGGGCCATGGCCAGCAGGGCGCCGACGATGGGCGGGGTCCAGGCCGCCATGGCCGGCGTGATCTGACCATTATCCCCCAGAACCTGCGCCAGGTTGCGCAGAAAGAACAGTGCAATCCCCGCACCGAAGGCCAGAAGGACCGCAGTGCCGGTGTTGCGGCCCCGGACATGCTGCATGGTGAAAGCGGCGGCGATCATCACCATCGCGGCCATCAGGAACGGTCGCGCCAGCTCCATCTGGAACCAGACGCTGTGGCGGGCGGCGGAAAAGCCCGCACGCTCCAGCCCGGCGATGAAGGCCGGCAACTGCCAGACCGAGACCGATTCGGGCCGCCCGAAGCCTTCGCGGATGCGCTGCGCGGTCAGGTCGGACGCCAGCGTCAGGCTCTGGCTGCGGGTAACCTCGGCCTGGGGATTGGGGCGGTCCAGCGGGAAATCGGCGACATCGCTCAGGATCCACGCGCCGGGGGTCAGGCGGGCCTGGCGCGCCTCGATCCGGCGGACGGGGCCCGCATCGGCGTCGAAGACCAGGAAGCTGGCATCATAGAGCGTCACGGCATCCGGGCTGGCCCGGCTGGCACGGATGACGATCTGGCCGGCTTCCTCGCCGCCTTCCTGCACGGCCTGGCGCAGCCAGACGGCGCTGTCGCCGACGCTGACGGTCTGGCTGCCGGCGCGGTCGATCTCGGCCACGGCATCGTCGAACAGCGCCTCGGTCGCCGCCACCAGCGGGTTGAGCAGCCCGACCGTCAGCGCGCCGACCGCCACCGCCGTCAGCGCGGGGGCCGTGATCACCCGCAGCGCCGACCGCCCGGAGGCGCGGATCGCCACCATCTCAGAACTGCGGGCAAGGCCCAGGAACAGCGCGATCCCTGCCAGCACGGTCATCAGGGGCAGAATCGAATAGAAGCTGCCGGCGATGTTCAGCGCCGCCAGCCGCGCCGCGCCGCCAAGACCGATGCCGCGGTCCGAAAAGCGGCGGATCATCTCGATCATGTCGATCAGGAACAGGATCAGCAGGAAGACGCCAGCGATCAGCAGGAAGCTGCGCAGGAAGCGTTTAGCGACATAGCTGGCCAGAATCATGCCGCGCCCCTCGGGCCGCGCGGACGCGCCGCGATCCACAGAAGGCCCGCAGACAGCGCCGCCCCCGCCAGCGCGGGCAGATAGAGCACCGGCCACAGCGCCGGGTTGCGCCCGACCTGGTTGGCCGCCGCGTTTGAAAGGAACTGCACCAGGATCAGCCCAAGGATGGCCCAACCCACCTGCCGCCACACGCCAAAGCGTGAAAAGCTGCCGATCATCAGCGTGGCAAAGCCGATCATCGCAGCGACCGGCGACAGCAGGGGCTGGGCGATGCGCTCGTGCGCCTCGCGGCGGGCGTCCTGGGGCGTGGCGCCGGTCGCCTCCAGCAGCTGGGCGTCGGGATCCAGCAGCCGCAGCGTGCCATAGTCGCGAAGGTCGCGCCCCCGGTTGCCGCGTCCGCCGAACATCGCCCCGATGTCATAGCTGAATTCGTCGAACCTGGTCACCGCCATGCGGGGGCCGCCCGGGTCCTGGCGCAGGTTCTGGCTCATCCCCTCCAGCAGGACAAGGACGGGGCCGGTGTCGGTGCGCACCACGAGCGCCTCTTGCGCTGTATAGGTCACGCGGTCATCAGGGTTTCGCGCATCCTCGATGAACAGGTCCAGAAGGCGGCCGTCGGCGGCAACGTCGCGGATGAACAGCGTCACGTCGCGCGTGGGATACTGGAACGATCCCGGCCGCAGGAACTGTGCGGTCACGTTCTCGGCAATCTCGGCCGACCGGTCGGCCAGCCGGGCCCGCGCCATCGGCACCAGCCCGTGGACCAGCACCGCGACCATCAGCCCCACCGCGACCCCGAAGACCAGGACCGGCCGCGCCAGCCGCCAGGGCGACAGGCCTGCCGACTGCATCGCCACCAGCTCGGATTCGCCGGACAGGCGGTTCGTGCCGTAGGCGGTCGCGGCGAAGGCCGCCACCGGCAGCACGACCGAGATCACCAGCGGCAGCGTCAGCGCCGTGAACTCCAGCACGACCAGCGCGGTCTGGCCGTCGTTCAGCAGGTCGTCGAACAGGCTGACCGCCCGGTTGATCCAGTAGACCGACACCAGCACCAGCGCGAAGAAGCCGAACAACGTCAGCAGCTGGCCAAGAATATAGCGGTCGATCCGGGGCATGGGCTGCCTTCTTCGCGTGACGTTTCGCCTTGCTTAGCCGCAAGGGCGGCTCTGGAAAAGGGCCGGGCGGGGGGCTAGGGTCGGCGCAACCAGACGAGAGGACCGTTCCAGATGACACAGCCTGTCGAAATCAGCTTCACCGAAATCGCCCCCGAGAAACTGGCCGAGCATCAGGGCCGTGTCGCGCTGATCCTGACGGCCGGCGACAAGCTGCCCGGCAAGCTGCCGCGTGCCACGCGCGAGGCGGCGGCGCGCGCGCTTGCGTCGAAAGCGGGGCAGGCGCTGAAACCGGGGCAGGCGCTGGAACTGGCCTTTCCCGCCGGCATGGCCGCCGAGGCGCTGGTGCTGGTCGTGCTGCCCAACACCGCCACCCAGGCCAAGGCGCGCCGCGCCGGCGCCGCCATCGGCGCCAAGCTGGGGCACGTCCACACGCTGGTTCTGGCGGGCAGTCACAAGCTGGCCGACCAGGTGGCGCTGGGGCTGGCGCTTCGAGGCTATGACTTCGACGCCTACAAGACCAAACCCGAGGACGAGAAGCCCGGCGGCCGTTCGCGCGTGACCTTCATGGTCAAGGATCCCGAGGCACTGGCCCGCAGCGCCTCGGATTCGGCTGCCTTGGCCGAAGGCGTGTTCTTCACCCGCGACCTGGTGAACGAACCTGCCAACATCCTGACCACCAGCGACTTCGCCGACCGCCTGCTGGCCATGCAGGAGATCGGCCTGGAGGTCGAGGTCCTTGACGAGGACCAGCTGCGCAAGCTGGGCATGCGCGCGCTTCTGGCCGTGGGCCAGGGCAGCGAAAGCCCCTCGAAGATGGTCGTCATGCGCTGGAACGGCGGCGGCGACGAGGCCCCCCTGGCCCTTGTCGGCAAGGGCGTCGTCTTCGACACCGGCGGCATCTCGATCAAGCCCGGCGCGGGCATGGAGGAGATGACGATGGACATGGGCGGCGCAGGCGTCGTCGCGGGCACCATGCGCACCCTGGCCCTGCGCCGCGCCAAGGCTAACGTCGTGGGCCTTGTCGGACTGGTCGAGAACATGCCGGACGGCGGCGCCTATCGCCCCGGCGACATCCTGAAGTCCATGAAGGGCGACACGATCGAGGTCGTGAACACCGACGCCGAGGGTCGGCTGGTTCTGGCCGATGTCCTCTGGTACGCGCAGGACCGCTTCAACCCCAAGGCGGTGATCAACCTGGCGACCCTGACCGGCGCGGTCATCGTCGCGCTTGGGCACGAACATGCCGGCATCTTCTCGAACGACGACTCGCTGGCCAACGAGATCCTCGCGGCCGCGCGCGCCGAGGGCGAGGGCGCTTGGCGGATGCCGCTGGCCCCGGCCTATGACACGCTGATCAAGTCACGGCTGGCCGACATGAAGAACTCGGGCGGCCGCGCGGCCGGGTCGATCACCGCGGCGCAATTCCTGCAGCGCTTCATCAAGGAGGGGCAGCCCTGGGCGCATATCGACATCGCCGGGGTGACGTTGCCGCCGCAGGCCACCGACCTTGCGCCCAAGGGGGCGACGGGTTGGGGCGTCATGACGCTCGATCGGCTGGTGCGCGACGAATACGAGGGCCGGTGACCCGCCGCCGTGACCCGAGTGGCGCGCCCATCGCGCCCGCGGCGCGCCGGTTTCGGCCGGCTGCGGTCGGGGCCGCTTGATGGGCAAGGCGCTGTTCTATCACCTCACCCGCTCGCCGGCCGAGGCGCTGCTGCCCGTCCTTCTGACGAAGGCGCTTCAGGCCGGCTGGCGCGTCGAACTGCGCGGCCCCGATCCGGCGCGGCTCGATCGGCTGGACCAGCAGCTGTGGCAGGGTGACGGCTTCCTGCCGCATGGCCTCGCCGGGGGGCCGCACGATCTGCGCCAGCCGGTGCTGCTGACGGTGCCGGGGCAGCCTGCGGCGAATGCGCCGTCCTGCCTGATGGCCATCGACGGTGTCGACGTCGCCCCGCCCGAGGCGGTGGCGCTGCAGCGGACCTGCATCCTCTTCGACGGCGGCGACAGCGGCGCGGTCGCCCGCGCCCGCGAGCAGTGGCGCGCCCTGACCGGCGCCGAGGTCGAGGCCGAATACTGGTCCGAGGAATCCGGCCGATGGGAGCGTAAGCGCTGAGTTAGCGCGGATGCCAGTGGTTCGCGACCGCCAGTGACAGGGTGTCCTGAACGCTGCGTGCTCGCCATCCTTGATGGGTGACGGGGGCCAGAGCCGGGCTAGCTGGCGAAGAAAGTTTGGATCGCCCGTTCAGACCGTTCGCGTCGAACCGCTATTTTCGTGCATCAGCCCTTATCGATCCCTATCCCATGTGCCACGCGCCACCTCTGCTCATCTGCATCGCGCTGCCGCACCGAAACATGCACATGGTGGATCGTGTCGAGAGGAACGTCCCAGTATCCGCCATGAGGCAGGCAAGAAGGAGCGCTGCGTCCCGGATCAGTCAGTCAGAAGCAACGAAGGCTGGTCGATGGGCAGGTGCTGAAACACCTGGGCGAGGGCGCCGTATCAATGGCCGTGGCCTCTCCGACCGGCTGTTGAAAGCCTCCCATGCGGCGTCTTCGGAGGCATATCGCCGAGCCGGGATTGGGCAGCTCCATCATCGAAGCCCGCGTCCGCGTAAAGCGATCACCGCGGGCCTGCGACACGCCGCATTTGCTTCGGGTCATTGCGCGGCCGAAGGACCTGGATGCTGCGGCGCCAGAGCCGGGTTGGAGCTGCGGCGCGGGTCGGGGGACCGCCACATTGATGTCAAGCGGCGGCATGGCCTGCCAGGCGGGCGTGCAGGTCCTCTCGGCGCAACGAGGATTTCGGTCCCTGCATGACCGCCCGGCCGCGTTCCATGACAAGGAAATCGTCGCCCAGGTCCCAGGCGAAGTCGAAGAACTGCTCGACCAGGACGATCGCCATGTCGCCTTGGTCGCGCAAAGCGGCGATGACGCGGCCGATCTGGGCAATGATGTTGGGCTGGATGCCCTCGGTCGGCTCGTCCAAGAGCAGGATGCGGGGCCGGGTGATCAGCGCGCGGGCGATGGCCAGCTGCTGCTGCTGGCCGCCGGACAGGTCGCCGCCGCGCCGGTGCGCCATCTCGGCCAGGACTGGGAAGCTCTCGAAGATCTCGTCGGGAATGCGACGGTCGGCGCGGGGCAGGCAGGCAAAGCCCGTCTCCATGTTCTCGCGCACGGTCAGCATCGGGAAGATCGCCCGCCCCTGCGGCACATAGCCGACGCCCATCCGCGCCATCTTCTGCGCCGACAGGCGGCCAAGCGGCTTGCCGTCCAGGACGACCTCTCCGCCTGTCCGGGGATGTCGCCCGGCGAGCAGGTTCATCAGTGAGGTCTTGCCGACGCCGTTGTTGCCCATCACGCAGGTGACGGCGCCCAGGCGGGCGGTGATGTCGATGCCGTGCAGGATCTGGCTGCCGCCGTAATGAAGGGTTAGGTTCGTCGCGGTCAGCATCCTATCGCCCCAGATAGACGTCGATGACGTTGGGATTGCGGGTCACGTGGTCCAGGCTGCCCTCGGCCAGGACTGACCCCTGGTGCAGCACCGTGACCTTGCAGTTCAGGCGGCGCACGAAGTCCATGTCGTGTTCGACGACCACGACCGCCCGCGTCTCGGCCAGCTTGCACAGCAGCGTGGTCGTCTGTTCGCGTTCCGCCAGCGTCATGCCGGCGGCCGGCTCGTCGACCAGCAGCAGGCGGGGGGCTGAGGCCAGCAGCATGCCGATCTCGAGCCATTGCTTCTGGCCGTGGCTCAGCTCTCCGGCGCGGCGGGTCAGCTGGGCGGACAAGCCGACCTCGTCGGCCAAGGCCAGAACGCGCGCCTGCGATTTGCGCGACGGTCGCCAGCCCAAGACGGCGAAGGGGTTGCGGTCGGCCTTCAGCGCCATGGTCAGGTTGTCTGCGACGGTCTGGTCCTCGAAGACGGTGGGACGCTGGAACTTGCGGCCGATGCCGGCGCGGGCGATCTGCGCCTCGTTCATCTTCAGCAGCGACCGGCCATTTTCGCCAAAGCGGACCTCGCCGTCATCGGGCGTGGTCTTGCCGGTCACGATGTCCATGAAGGTGGTCTTGCCGGCGCCGTTCGGGCCGATGACGGCCCGCAGCTCAACCGCGTTGATCGAGAACGACAGGTTGTTGATCGCCTTGAACCCGTCGAAGGACTTGCTGATGCCGCTGACCTCCAGAAGGGCGCTCATGCCTTTGCCTCCTGTTCTTGCAGGGCGCCCTGATCGGCTCCAAGGTCGAGGCCGCGCCGACTGGGCGGCATGACGCCCGCCAACCGGTCGAAGATGCCGGCGATGCCCTTCGGCGCGAACAGCGTGACCAGTACGAAGGACAGGCCAAGCGCCACCTGCCACCAGTCCACCCAGTTCACGACATAGACGCCCAGGTTCAGGTCGGGCGCCCGACCGCCGGTGAACCAGCTGGACAGAAGCGACACGACCACGGCCCCGATGACCGCCCCGTAAAGCCGGCCGCGGCCGCCGATGGCGACCCAGACCGCCAGATAGATTGAGGCGATGGGCATCAGTTCGGCCGGGTTGATGATGCCCGCCTGCGGATAGTAAAGCGCGCCCGCCACGGCGGTGATCATCGCGGCCAAGGTGAAGACGACCAGCTTGAAGCCTTCGACCGGGTAGCCCAGGAACCGCACGCGGGTTTCGTCGTCGCGGATCGCGCGGATGACGCTGCCGAACTTGCCGCTGACCACCCAGGCCGCCAGCAGGTAGAAGACCCCAAGCGCCGCGGCGGATGCCCAGAGGAACCAGACCGACAGCGTCGCCTGGTCCACGCCCTCCAGCCCCGGCAGGTTCTGCAGGCCCGACAGCCCGTTGTTGCCGCGAAAGCCGCTGTCGTTCTGGAACAGCCACAGCGCCAGGGCCAGCGTCATCGCCTGCGTCAGGATCGACAGATAGACGCCGTTCACCCGGCTGCGGAAGGCCAGCCAGCCGAAGACCAGCGCCAGAAGGCCCGGCACCACGACAACCAGCAGCATTTGCAGCGGCAGGGAATGGGCGAAGGACCAGACCAGCGGCAGGTCGGCGCTGCCGACGACGCCGAAGATCTGGTTCGCCACGGCCTCTTGCAGTTCCAGCGCGGTGGGCGGGATCGGGCTCTGGGCCAGCTGAACGGCGACGATGCTTTCCGTCCGGGCGTACATCAGCCACTGCCCGATCATGTAGCCGCCAAGCGCGAAGAACGCCATCTGCCCCAGGGACAGGATGCCCAAATAGCCCCAGACCAGGTCCATCGCAACGGCGGCCAGCGCCAGACACAGCGTCATGCCGAAGACCTTGACCGTCGAGGTCGGGATGACGCCCGACCCATAGGCGTGGCTGAGCACCGTGACCGCGACGGTGAAGACCGCCAGCACCGCCAGGACGACCAGGATCGAAGGGCTCTGCAGGATGAATGGCTTGCGGGTCATGTCACGCCTCGGCTGCGCGGCCGCGCTGCGGGATGATCCCGCGCGGACGGAACTGGATGAAGATGATGATGAAGAGAATCATGAAGGTCTGCGCCGCCAGCGTGTTCGCGGGGTTCAGCGATTCGATGACCTTGGACAGACCGCCGATCAGCGTGGCCCCGGCCAGCGTACCCCAGATGTTGCCCACGCCGCCCACGACCACGGTCATGAAGCTTTGCACGATGTAGCCTTGGCCCAGTTCGGACGTGACCTGCGCGAAAAGCCCGATGGCGATGCCCGCGATGCCCGCGATGCCTGACCCCAGGCCAAAGGTCAGCATGGCGATGCGGTCGGGGTTGATGCCCATGCTGGCGGCCATGCCGGGGTTCTGGGTGACAGCGCGCACCTCCAGCCCCAGGCGCGTGCGCTTCATGATGAACAGGAACAGGCCCAGGAACATCAGCGCCAGCACGAAGATCGCCACGCGGATCGAGCTGACGCCGATCACGTCGTTGACCGTGATCGACCCCTCCAGCCAGGCGGGCGAGGTCAGGGGGCGGGCCTGTGTGCCGAAGATGTTCTTGGCCAGCTGCTGCAGCGCGATGGACACGCCGAAGGTCGCCAGCAGCGTTTCCAGCGGGCGATGGGCCAGGTGGCGGATCACCAGCCGGTAGAGGACCACTCCCGCAACGAAGGTCATTGCGAAGGCCAGGGGCAGCGCCACGATCAGCGACAGCGTGCGGTCCGCGATCAGCGTCTGCACGGTGTATCCGGTATAGGCGCCCATCATGATGAATTCGCCATGCGCCATGTTGATCACGCGCATCACGCCAAAGGTCACCGCCAGCCCGATGGCGGCCAAGAAATAGATCGAAGCCAGCGACAGCGCGTCCAGACCCAAATCGATGGTGGTCATCGCGGCCAGCCGGACCTGAGCGCGGGTCTGCGCGGCGGCGGCGGCATCCGTCACGGCCGGATCGGTTTCGGCATAAAGCTGGAAGAAGCGGTTCGCCTCCAGCGCGGCCTCGGCCTCGGCATCGGTGGCGGCGGGGGGGACGGTGCCGGCGGCTTCCAGAGCCTCATAGGCGCGGTCGCGGGCGTCGGGCGACGACAGATCGGCCACAGGGATGCCGCCCACCTTTCCGTCGACGATATGCTGGGCCAGAACGCCGCGTAGCCCATCGCGGGTCAGCGGCGGCTGCAGCAGGTCCTGCTGGACCAGCTGCGCCAGCGCCGCATCGCGGGGAAGGTCGTCGCCGCCCGGCGTCAGTTCGCGCGCGACGTTGGCGCCGTCCGGCGGTTCGGGCGCGGCGACGGTCCGCGTTGCCAGCAGCGGGTTCAGCGCGGCCCTGAAGTCCAGCCCGACGTCGCCCGCCAGGTCGTTGATGGCATTCACGCGGGCAGCGTTGTCCTCGCCCACTTGGATGGTCAGCAGGCGCTCCAGTCGCGCCTTGCGGGCGGCCAAGGCAGGGTCGGGATCGTCCAGCGCTCCGCGGAGCGCCTGCAGCTGTTCGAAGGTGCCGCCGCGGGCCAGCGTGTCCAGCGCCGATGCCCGCCGTGCCGGGTCCGGGTCCGACAGAAGCCCCGTCACCAGCGCCGATTCGATCACGCCGCGCACGCCAGAGTTCGGGCGCAGCGCACTGCCCTCGGCGCCGGGCGCCAGGTCGCCAGTCACCGCGTCGAGGGGCGGGTCGCCCGCGATCAGCAGCCGACCGTCATCGGTCAGCGACAGGTCGCGGCCCGCCCATGCCTGCAGCAAGGCCAGCCCCTCGGGCCCGGTTGCGGCGATTTCGGCCACCAAGGGGCCGACGGTCAGTCGCGAGGGGCGCTCGATCTGGTCGATATTGCCGTCAACCACCGCCTGAAGCGCGGGATTGGCCAGCGCCGGGATGGGCAGGATCAGCGCAAGAGCGCAGGCAAGCAGGCGGAACCGGGTCACGCAGGGCATCCTTTCGGGAGAGGGCCGGGCCGCGAAAGCCGCCCGGCCGTCAGGTCAATAGTTCGACTGAACCTGAACGCAGGTCTGCGTGTCGGTGTTGAACATGCCGCAGTCCTTGCCCGGCCAGTCGGCATCCAGCACCGCCGATTCGGGCAGGAAATCCGTCCAGGCGTCGCCCGGCACGGGGTCGGTCTGGCTGACGATGTCGAACTGGCCATCCTCGCGGATCTCTCCGATCAGGACGGGCTTGGTGATGTGGTGGTTGGGTAGGACGGTGGCAGTGCCACCGGTCAGGTTCGGGACCTCGACGCCCACGATCGCGTCCAGCACCGGGTCCACATCGGTGGTGCCCGCCTTTTCGACAGCCGCGACCCAGGCGTTGAAGCCGATCATCGTCGCCTCCATCGGGTCGTTCGTCACCCGTTCGGGGTTGGTGAATTCGTGCCAGCCGGTGATGAAGTCCGTGTTCGCGTCGCTTTCGGCGGTCTGGAAATAGTTCCAGGCGGCCAGGTGCCCGACAAGGTTCGCGGTATCCAGGCCCGACAGCTCCTCCTCGCCCACGGAGAATGCCATGACCGGGATGTCGTCGGCGCTGACGCCCGCCGCGGCCAGCTCTTTGTAAAAACCGACGTTCGCGTCGCCGTTGATGGTCGACACCACGCCGACCTTCTTGCCGTCGGCGCCGAGCGCGACCACGTCGGCCACGATCTTGGACCAGTCGCTGTGGCCGAAGGGGGTGTAGTTGACGAAGATGTCCTCTTCGGCCACGCCATTGTCCTTCAGGTAGGCGTCGAGGATGTTGTTCGTCGTGCGCGGATAGACATAGTCGGTGCCCAGAAGCGCCCACTTCTCGACACCCAGCTCGTCGCGCATGTAGTCGACCGCCGGGATCGCCTGCTGGTTCGGCGCGGCGCCGGTATAGATCACGTTCTTCGAGGATTCCTCGCCCTCGTATTGCACGGGATAGAACAGCAGGCCGTTCAGCTCCTCGATCACCGGCAGGACGGATTTCCGGCTGACCGATGTCCAGCAGCCGAAGATCGCGTCCACGTCGCTGACGGTCAGCAGCTCTCGCGCCTTTTCGGCAAACAGCGGCCAGTCCGAGGCAGGGTCCACCACCACCGCCTCGAGCGGGCGGCCAAGGACGCCGCCCTTGGCATTCTGCTGTTCGACCAGCATCAGGACGGTGTCCTTCAGCGTGGTTTCCGAAATCGCCATGGTTCCCGACAGCGAATGCAGGACGCCGATCTTGATCGGCTCTCCCTCTTGGGCGTGGGCGGTCTGGGCCAGCGCGACGGCGCTGGTCAGCATCAGGATCTTGGTCAGCTTGCTCATCTTTTCCCCTTGGCCGGGCGGCCGGTGTCCCTGTTGTTCATTGGGGGCGCGGCCCCCGCACCAGCAGACTGAGCGCAAATTTTGCCCATTGGACAGGAAAGCGGCAGCTTCGGGACGGTCGGCGCAGGGCTTGGCGCAAGCTTGGGCAGCCGTCGGCGCCCCTGCCTTCTACGCGGGCAATCTCAAGCCGGCTGCAGCGTCAGCCCGCCCTGCGTCACCAGGAAATCGACGATCTGCTGCACGCCCTTGCCGTGGCGCAGCTGGGCCATGACGACGGGGCGGGGGCCGCGTGCCTCATGTGCATCCTTTTCCAGCAGAACCGCATCGACGCCGACATGAGGGGCCAGGTCGGTCTTGTTGACGACCAGCAGGTCGGACCGTGCCAGTCCCGGCCCGCGCTTCCTTGGGATGTCCTGCCCTGCCGCCGTGTCGATCACATAGATCGTCAGGTCTGCCAGTTCCGGACTGAAGGTCGCGGCCAGATTGTCGCCGCCCGATTCGATCAGGATCAGGTCCAGATCTGGAAAGGCCGCGTTCAGGTCGGCGATGGCGGCCAAGTTGATGCTGGCATCCTCGCGGATGGCGGTATGGGGGCAGCCGCCGGTCTCCACCCCGCGGATGCGTTCGGCGGGCAGGACCTGGGCGCGCATCAGCGCCTCGGCGTCCTCGCGGGTATAGATGTCGTTGGTGACGACGGCCATCGACAGGCGGGGGGCCAGCGCGCGGGCCAGTTGTTCGGTCAGCGTCGTCTTGCCGGCGCCGACAGGGCCGCCGATGCCGACGCGGAGGGGGCCGTGCTGGCTCATGAACGGAAGATCCTTGTGGTCATGGTTTCGTGGCGCATCGTGGCGATGTCCGCGCCCCAGGCCGCGCCGGCCAGATCGTCCTCGGACGCGTCCAAGGCGATCAGCGCCCGCGCCAGGATGCGCGGCTGCAGGTCGGCCAGCATGTGCTGCCCCTCGACGGGGCCCAGGGGCAGAAAGCGGACGGCGGCGCTGACAAGGCTGGCGGCCTGGGCCTGAAGGAAGGCCGCGACAATCTCGGCCGCGGGCAGGGGCATTGCGGCGCAGGCGCGGCCGAAAGCCACGGGCAGTGCCGCCGGGTCCTGCGCGCGACCCGACAGCGCCGTGACGTTGGCCGCGAAGGCCGCGCCCTGTTCGGCCGTTTCGGTCAGGCGCTGGCTTGTCGGGCAGGCCGCGCGGGCCAGATCGTCCAGCGCCTGGTGGTCGGCGCCGGGTCGCAGCGACAGCGCGACCAGCACGGCATCGGTCCAGCCCGCGCCGTGGTCCAGCCAGTCGGCCAGCCATTGCGGCAGCGTCCGGCGCGTGGCCAGCCCCTGGTCCATCGCCCATTCCAGACCCTGCGACCAGGCAAAGCCGCCGATCGGAAAGGCGGGCGACAGCATCTGCGCCAGTTGCAGCCGGGCGGCCTCAGGCGTGGTCATGGGCGTGGCTGTGTTCGTGATGGTGCTTTCCTTGGTCATGGCCGTGCGAATCGCCGTGATCGTGACCGAAGGTGCGGCCGTGGCCATAGGCGCCGCCTTCCGGACTGAAGGGCAGCAGCGCGGGCTGCGGGTCGGCGCCCAGCTGGCGCAGCATCGCCTCCAGCACATGGTCCTGGCGGATGATCAGGCGGTCGGGCTCGATCCGGCAGGGCGTGTGGCGGTTGCCGATATGCCAGGCCAGGCGCGGCAGGTCGCCCGTGATGACCAGCACCGGTTCCGCGGCGGCGTGCACGACGATGCTGCGCCCGTCCGACAGCGCGAAGGCGTCGCCGTCGTTCAGGCTGGTCACCTCGGGCAGGTCCACCAGGAAGTCGCCGCCGTCGCAGGCCAGCCGCTTGCGGCGCAGCAGGCGGCCTTCGTAATCCAGCGCGATTTCGCCCTGGAAGGGGCCGGTGGCCTTACGGGTGACGGAATGGGCGTGGGAGATCATGGGGGGCCTTTTCAGAACAGGAAATAGCGTTGCGCCAGCGGCAGGTCGTCTGCAGGCTCGCAGGTCAGAAGTTCGCCGTCGGCGCGGACCTCATAGGTCTCGGGATCGACCTCGATGGCGGGCATGGTGGCGTTCAGCACCATGTCGACCTTGCCGATGTCGCGGGTGTGTTCGACGGCGATCAGCGCCTTCGACAAGCCACTGCCTGCCCCGGCCTCGAGCCCCGCCCGACTGACGAACAGGGCCGAGGCGCGGCGGTTGTGCCCCCACATGGGCCGCGAGAAGATCGGCTGCACCGGGATCGAGCCGTTGGGATCGCCCATCTGCGCCACGCTGATCTGCCCGCCGACCAGCACCATCTCGGGCGTGGCGGCGAAGAAGGCCGGCGACCACAGCACCAGATCGGCGCGCTTGCCGGGCGTGACCGAGCCGATGTGCTGGCTGACGCCATGCGCGATCGCCGGGTTGATCGTGTACTTCGCGATATAGCGCCGGGCGCGCAGGTTGTCGTTGTGGCCCTGTTCGCCGGGCAGGGGGCCGCGCTGCCGGCGCATTTTCGATGCGGTCTGCCAAGTGCGGATGATCACCTCGCCGATCCGGCCCATCGCCTGGCTGTCGGAAGAGATCACGCTGAACGCGCCCAGATCGTGCAGGATATCCTCGGCGGCGATGGTTTCCTTGCGGATGCGGGATTCGGCGAAGGCCACGTCTTCGGGGACACGGCGGTCCAGGTGGTGGCAGACCATCAGCATGTCGAGATGCTCTTCGACCGTGTTTGCCGTGTAGGGCCTAGTCGGGTTCGTGGACGAGGGCAGGACATTCGCCATGCCCACCATGCGGATGATATCGGGGGCATGGCCGCCACCCGCGCCCTCGGTGTGATAGGCGTGGATGGTGCGGCCGCCGATGGCGGCCATCGTGTCCTCGACGAAGCCCGATTCGTTCAGCGTGTCGGTGTGGATCATCACCTGCACGTCCATCGCGTCGGCTACGGACAGGCAGGTGTCGATGGCCTTGGGCGTGGTGCCCCAATCCTCGTGAAGCTTCAGCGCACAGGCGCCGGCGCGCACCTGCTCTTCCAGCGGCGCCTTGAGGCTGGCATTGCCCTTGCCAGCGATGCCGATGTTGACCGGCAGATCGGCGCAGGCTTCCATCATCCGGGCGATGTGCCAAGGCCCGGGCGTGCAGGTCGTGGCCAGCGTTCCATGCGCGGGGCCGGTGCCGCCGCCCAGAAGCGTGGTGACGCCGGAATGCAGCGCGTGGTCCACCTGCTGCGGGCAGATGTAGTGGATGTGGCAGTCGAAGCCGCCGGGTGTCAGGATGCGGCCCTCGCCGGCGATGATCTCGGTGCCGGGGCCGATGATCAGGGTGACGCCGGGCTGGGTGTCGGGGTTGCCGGCCTTGCCGATGCCGGCGATGCGGCCGTCGCGCAGCCCGACATCGGCCTTCACGACGCCCTGATGGTCAAAGACCACGACGCCGGTGATGACCGTGTCCATCGCGCCGTCGGCCCTTGTGACTTGCGACTGGCCCATGCCGTCGCGGACGACCTTGCCACCGCCGAACTTGACCTCCTCTCCGGCGATGGTCAGGTCGCGTTCGACCTCGATGATGATTTCTGTGTCCGCCAGGCGGATGCGGTCGCCGGTGGTGGGACCATAGAGCGCCGCGTAATCGGCGCGGGAGAGGGTCGTCACAGCGCGCCCCCGATCTGGCCGCGAAAGCCGTGCACTGTCCGGTCACCCGCGTAGCCCACCAGCGTCACCTGCCGCGACTGGCCGGGCTCGAAGCGGACGGCGGTGCCGGCGGGGATGGCCAGACGCATGCCGCGTGCGGCGGCGCGGTCGAAGTCCAGCGCGGGATTGGTTTCGGCAAAGTGATAGTGGCTGCCGACCTGGATCGGCCGGTCGCCGGTATTCGCGATCATCAGCGTAATCATGTCGCGCCCCTCGTTCAGGGCGATCTCGCCATCGGCGGGGAAGATTTCTCCTGGGATCATGTCACGCCACCGCCAGCGCGATGCCCGCCAATGCGGTCCCGCCGCCGAGGACACGCAGCTCCAGCCCTCGCGCCAGCAGGCGGCCGAAGGCGATGCCGCCCAGGTGCAGCGCCAGGGTCGCCAGTGCGAAGCCTGCGGCGTAAAGCGCCAGTCCCGTCGCCGGGCCTTCCGTCCCGTGCGCCCACCCATGGGCCGCGCCGAAAGCTGCCACCATCGGCAGAAGCGCGGCCAGCGGCAGGCGCACTGCCATCGCCACCAGCACGCCCAGGATCACGACCGAGGCGAGGATCATCGGCTCGACCGCCGGAAAGCCCGCGCCGCCTGCGCCCATCGCGCCGCCCGCCAGCATCGCGCCGACGAAGGTCGCGGGCAGCGCCCAAGCCGCGCGCCCGCCCAGCTGCGCGGCCAGAAGCCCGAGCGCGACCATCGCCAGCAGGTGATCGGCGCCGCCGACCGGGTGGGCCAACCCGTGCAGGAACTGGCCGCCTTCCTGGACATGGCCGGGATGGGCCAGCGCGGCAGAGGGGGCCAGCATGGCGGCAGGAAGCAGTCGTTTCATTCGGAAGCCTCGCGGATGGGGTGGTGGACGGTGACCAGCTTGGTGCCGTCGGGGAACGTCGCCTCGACCTGGACGGATTCGATCATCTGCGGGATGCCGGGCATGCACTGGTCTGCGGTGATGACATGGGCGCCCGCCTGCATCAGGTCGGCGACCGACCGGCCGTCGCGCGCACCCTCGACCACGAAGTCGGTGATTAGGGCGATCGCCTCGGGGTGGTTCAGCTTGACGCCGCGTTCAAGGCGGCCGCGCGCCACCATGGCGGCGACCGAGACCAGCAGCTTTTCGCGTTCGCGGGGGGAAAGGTTCATTGTCGTCAGACCTGCCAGATGCGGGGAAGGGGATCAGGGCGCAGGACGCGGAGCAGCCGATTGATCTGCCGCCGCAGGGGCCAACCGTCGTCGGCCAGCATCCGCAGGACCAGCCGCCCGGGCGGCGCGCTTGCGGCGGCGGTGACGCCGGGTTCGTCAAGGACCGCGCGGGCCGGGGTCAGCAGATCGGGCGCATGGGGGGCGACCATCGCCAAGGTCGCCACTGCGCGCGCCCCGTTCAGCAGGGCCGGGCCGCTTAGCCGGGTCAGGGCAGCATCGTCTAGGGCCAGCGAGTCGTGATGCACGACCCGGCCGCCACGGCGCACGATCCTGCGGTCGCGAAGCTGCAGGCGCTGCGGACGTTCACCCATGGCGAGGCGACCGAGGACCAGGATCTCGAGAAGCAGGCAGCCCGCGTCCGGCGCAAGGGTGACGGTCGTTTCTCGCTCAAGCCGGGCGCCGTCATAGAGGATCGTTTCCTGCGGCAGCCAGTCCAGCCAGCCACCCGCGCCCACCGACAGGGCGACCTTCGCCCGGGCAGGACCCTGCTGCGCGCGATAGGCGCGTTCCGCGGTCTGCGTCGTGGCGACGGCGCGGGTGCCCGGTCGCAGATCGACGGCGAAGGACAGGCTGTCGCCCGAGGCCAGCCCGCCAGAGGTGTTCAGGAACACGATCTCGGGCAGGCCGGCGGTCATGCGGGGCAGCATCGCCTTGGCCGATCCACGTTGCGACAGGTCGATCAGGCCGCGCGGCCCCATGACCACCTGCGCCGCCCCGTGGCTGCGCTGCATGCGGATCTGGCTGGTGGCGCTGTCGAACATGTGGGCATGGGTTGCCAAGGAAGCGGCAGCGTCAACGGCATCTGCCGACGCACGTGCTTTGAAGGCAGGCAAGGAGAGTTCGATTGCACGCGGATCGGGCAGAATGCGCGGCGAACAGGCAGTTTTCAGGTCAGCCCGGCCATCGTGTCCAGCAGCCGCCGTCGCGCCGCGGGAATGGCGCGGATCTCGACCCCGGTGAAGACATGCATGGTCTTCAGCGCTTGATCGACGACGGCATGGTCGCTAACCCAGCCGCCCATCGCCAGATAGCTGCGCAGCAGCGGCGGCATGGCGGCCATTGCGCGCCGGGGGTCTGGCTGGCGCAGGCGCAGCACGCGGGCAAAGCGGAACACGCTGGGCGCCTTGACGCGCGGCCACCAGCGTCGCGGCGCCAGATGGCGGTCCTTCAGCATGGTGAAGGCCTCGGCATGCGCGTCAGGATCGCAACCAAAGAAGCTCGAACAGCCGAACAGCATCTCGACCCCGGTGTCGTCGACATGCCGGGTCAGCGCCGCCCAGGCCGTGCGCAGGATGTCCGGGTCACGGTGGTCGGGGTGAATGCAGAAGCGCCCCATCTCGACCATGGGGCCGTCGAAGCGGCCAAGCGCGGCGAGGTCATAGTGCCGGGCCGAATAGCTGCGCGCGATCTGAGAGCCATCCGCCAGCGGCAGGAAGCGGAAGCTGCAGACGAGCGTCCCCGACGCCGCCTCCTCGATCAGCACATGCTGGCAGGCGGCGTCCATGTCGTCGGCGTCAAGGCGATGGCCGTCATCGACCTCTCCGGTGCGAGCCAGAAAGCACTGCCATCGCAGCCGTTGCGAATCGCGCAGGTCTTGCTCAGTGGCGGCCAGTCGCGCGCGATAACGTCCCCTGGACAGCGGTTCCATCCTGACAGACCTCTGTTGGACCCCCGGACATCATAGGATCTTCCTGTGACGGAATCATCAAGACATCGTCCTTTCTCATTCGACGTCCGGGTCGCCCAGGGTGTCCTGCACGTAAAGGCGGCGGATCAGCAGCAGCGCGACGATCAGCAGCGGCGTCGCGAGCACCACGCCGACGAAACCGAAAAGGCCGCCGAAGGCCACGATGGCGACGATGGTCAGCGCGGGCGGCAGCTGCACCGCATAGCGCTGGATCAGCGGCATCAGGACGTCGCCCTCGAAGGTCTGGATGGCCAGGAACAGAAGCGCGACGTAAAGCGCCGTGTCCACGCCCTGCGGCAGCGCCACCAGCACCGCGATGGCGCCCGAGAAGACCGGCCCGACGATCGGCACGATGTTGGTGACACCTGCGATCAGCGCCAGGATCAGCGTCAGCGGCACCCCCAGCAGCCACAGGCCCAGACCGGCCAAGATCGCGACCACGACCATGTCCAGCGCCTGTCCCGCCATCCAGCGGGCCAGCTGGCCGCCCAGTTCGTCCGTAATCTCCAGGGCGCGGCCCCGGTGGCGCAGCGGCACCAGCCGGATCGCCCCGTCGCGATAGAGACGCGCCTCCATCGCCAGGTAGACGGCCGTGATCAGCATCAGCAGGACCGAGGACAGGCTGCCCAGAACCGTGTTCACCGCGCCCGTCACGAGGCCCATCAGGTCTGGCAAACGCTCGGCCAGGCGTTCGGCCCCGGCCTCCACGTCCTGGGGCAGCTGGTCCTCGACCGTCTCGCCCAGAAGGTCGCCCGGCAGCCACCCTGTCAGCGCGTCCCATGACTGCGGCAGCGCGTCCAGAAGGTCGCGGAACTGCGCGCCGATGGACGACCCGGCCAGCCAGATGCCGCCGGCCACCACCCCGATCACGGCCACCACGACCAGGATCACGCCCAGTTTGACGGGCAGGCCCATCAGCCGGTGCAACCCGTTGCCCCCCGCGCGCATTGCGATCGCCACCAGGATCGAACCGAAGACCAGCAGAAGAACATGCGACCACGCCAGCGCCGCGCCCAGCAGCAGCAACAGCAGCGCCGTCCGGAACAGCGTGCCGTTGGTCAGCGCCCGGTCGATCCCCGCGCCTGAGGCGGTCTGGGGCCGTGCGGGCGGGGTCTGGCGCGGGTCTGTCATGGGATCTCCTGTGCTGGATGATCAAGCCGGCTGCCCAAGCGCCGGTTCCGCCGCGCCTTCTTGCCGGGGGCGGCCAAGCCTGCTAACCGGGCGCGGATTTCCGTGAAGCGCGGGCCAGGCCCGCCGATCAGACAAGGTAACGACCCATGGCCACCGAACGCACCCTTTCGATCATCAAGCCCGACGCGACCCGCCGCAACCTGACCGGCAAGATCAACGCCAAGTTCGAGGAGGCCGGCCTGCGCATCGTCGCGCAGAAGCGCATCAAGCTGTCGGCCGAGCAGGCGGGCAAGTTCTACGAAGTCCACAAGGACCGTCCGTTCTATGGCGAGCTGGTCGAGTTCATGGCTTCGGAGCCGGTCGTCGTGCAGGTCCTGGAAGGCGAGAACGCCATCGCCAAGAACCGCGAAGTGATGGGCGCGACCAACCCCGCAAATGCCGACGAAGGCACGATCCGCAAGGAATTCGCGCTGTCGATGGGCGAAAACTCGGTCCACGGGTCGGACGCCCCAGAGACCGCCAAGGAAGAGATCGCGTTCTTCTTCTCGGGTCTGGAACTGGTCGGCTGAGACCGGCAGGACAGCATTGACAGATTGAAAGGGGCCCTTGAGGCCCCTTTCTTCTTGCGCGCGTTCCGGGTGCCATCGGTTGCGGCAGGCGGAAGCAACGGCTATGCCCAGTGACAACGCAATGATTTTGGGGAGGATGCCATGCGGGCATTCGTGTTTCCGGGGCAGGGTGCGCAGACGATCGGCATGGGACGCGAACTGGCCGAAGCCTGGCCGGCCGCACGCGACGTCTTCGACGAGGTCGACGAGGCTTTGGGCGAGAAGCTGTCGGAGCTCATCTGGGAAGGTGATGCCGACACCCTGACGCTGACCCGCAACGCGCAGCCGGCGCTGATGGCCACCTCGATCGCGGCCTTTCGCGCGATGGAGGCCGAGGGCATCAACATCCATGACGCCGACTTCGTCGCCGGGCATTCGCTGGGGGAATATTCGGCGCTTTGCGCGGCTGGATCGCTGACGCTGTCCGACACCACGCGCCTGCTGCGCCTGCGCGGCCAGGCCATGCAGGATGCGGTCCCGGTGGGCGTGGGCGCGATGGCCGCGATCCTCGGCCTGGATTTCGAGACGGTGGACCGCATCGCCCGCGAAATCGGCGGAGACGAGGTCGTGCAAGCCGCCAACGACAACGATCCGGCACAGGTCGTGATCTCGGGCCACAAGGGTGCGGTCGAGGCCGCGGCCGAGGCGATGAAGGCTGCCGGCGCGAAGCGGGCGCTGATGCTGCCGGTCTCGGCCCCGTTCCATTCGGTGCTGATGCAACCCGCGGCGGCGGTGATGGCCGACGCGCTGGCGGGGGTCGACATCCAGCCGCCAGCCGTGCCGCTGATCGCCAATGTCCGCGCCGAGGCGGTGATCGAACCCGGCGCCATCCGCCGCCTGCTGGTCGAGCAGGTGACAGGCACTGTCCGCTGGCGCGAATCCATCGCCAACATGGCCGAGGCCGGCGTGACCGAGTTCTGGGAGATCGGGGCCGGCAAGGCGCTGTCGGGCATGATCAAGCGCATCGCCAGGGACGTCACCGTCCGCAACGTGGGCGTGCCGGGCGATATCGCCGCGCTGAAGGGCTGAGCGGCGGACCGGGGCGCCGCCCCGGACCCCGAGGGTATTTGGACAAAGAAGAAGAGGCTTGGGATGTTCGATCTGACAGGGAAGGCGGCGCTGGTAACGGGCGCCTCGGGCGGGATCGGCGGCGCCATCGCCGAGGCGCTGCATGGGGCGGGCGCGACGGTGACGCTGTCGGGCACGCGCGAGACCCCTTTGCGCGAACTTGCCGACAGGCTGGGCGATCGGGCCCATGTCGTGACGGCGAACCTGGGCGACGCCGAGTCGCTGGCCGCGCTGCCGAAGGCCGCGGCCGAGGCGATGGGATCGCTGGACATCCTGGTCAACAATGCCGGCATCACGCGCGACAACCTGTTCATGCGGATGTCTGACGACGAATGGGCGCAGGTGCTGGACGTGAACCTGTCCAGCGTCTTCAAGCTGTCGCGCAGCGTCCTGCGCGGCATGATGAAGTCGCGCTGGGGGCGGATCGTCAACATCACCTCGGTCGTGGGTGCCACTGGCAATCCGGGGCAGGGGAATTATGCCGCCGCCAAGGCGGGCCTTGTAGGCATGTCGAAGTCGCTGGCCTACGAGGTCGCCAGCCGGGGGATCACCGTGAACTGCGTGGCGCCTGGCTTCATCGCGACGGCCATGACCGACAAGCTGAACGACGAACAGAAGGGCAAGATCCTGGGCCAGATCCCCGCGGGCCGCATGGGCAGCCCCGAGGAGATCGCCGCAGCCGTTCTTTATCTTTCCAGCCCCGAGGCGGCCTATGTCACCGGCGCCACATTGCATGTCAACGGCGGGATGGCGATGATCTGAGGCGATCTGTCGCGGCGGCAACGCGCGGCAGGAATCGTTTCGAAAGCGGTTGCATGACCGTTCATGGGTGCTATATCCCCCGCTTTAGCAGCAGGGGAACCGCCCTGTGCTGAACCGGACCGCGTGTCCGCGCAAAAGTTGGGCGGATGCCCGCGAGAATGAGGATATGACATGAGCGATATCGCTGATCGCGTGAAGAAGATCGTGGTCGAGCATCTGGGTGTCGATGAGGACAAGGTGGTCGAATCCGCTTCGTTCATCGACGATCTGGGCGCCGACAGCCTCGACACCGTCGAGCTGGTCATGGCTTTCGAGGAAGAGTTCGGGATCGAGATTCCCGACGACGCCGCCGAAACCATCCAGACCGTCGGCGATGCGGTGAACTTCATCAAGGGCGCGGTCTGATCCGAAGCCTTTCGGCCGCGCGCCACAGCGCGGCGGCCAGACGGCGCCCCCGGATCGGGAGGCGCCGTTTTTCATGGGCGGCCCCGCATTCGGGCGCATTGTGGAACCTGAAGGCCAAGCACCCTGTTATAGCGGCGAAACATCCGCAAGCAGGAGGCTTCCATGGCCGTGAACGTGAAGGGGCTTGAAGACAACGCCCGCAAGACATCCATTGAAACGCTGAATGCCCGCGTCTCGGACAGCATTGCCTTGGGCCTTGCCGTGAAGCAGGCGCATTGGAACATGAAGGGCCCGAACTTCATTGCCGTTCACGAATTTCTGGACGCCGTCTATGCCCGCGTGCTGGCGCATACCGACGTGATGGCGGAACGCGTGCAGATCCTTGACGGGCGGGCTATGGGCACCGCCGAGGTGGTGAAGGACTCGACCACGCTGAAGCCCTATCCGACCGACGTGACCAAGGTGCAGGACCACCTGAAAGAGCTTTGCGACCGCATCCGCGATCATGGCGAGAAGGTCCGCAAGGCCATCGACAGTACCGACGATTCCGGCGATGCCGACACGGCCGATCTGCTGACCGGCGTCTCGCGGGAGCTGGACAAGGACCTGTGGTTCCTGGAGAGCCATCTGGAGTGACCGGCGCCCGACACGCCGCCACGACGGGCGCCTTCGGGCGCCCGTTTCGCGTTCAGCGACCCAGCTTGGCGTGAACCTCGTCCAGGTCGACCTCGGCCAGGGGCATCTTGTTGTCGGGGTTGTTGAAGTCATAGCGGAACAGCTGGAAATCGTCCTTGTAGATTTCCCACACCAGGTGGCGCGACAGGTCGTCGAAATAGTCGCTGACCCTGTGCGCCCGCTTGGGCCCGTGACCTTCCGATTCGTTGAAGCGCGGCACGTCGGCCAGATCCAGCGCCACCCGCGTGTCCGACTCTGCCAGGACCTGCCCCATTCCTTCGTCGAATGTTTCGGTGAAGAAGATGCGGTCATAGCGGCCGCCGTTCACGATGAAGGTCGAGATGTGGCCGGACATGGCCGACCAGTGGATGTCGGGCTCCATCGGCTTGCGGAAGCGGATCGTGTCGCGGGCGAACAGCAGGAAGCGGCGGAAGCTGGCGATCTGGTCGAACTGGAAGCCATTTTCCGGGCTGCCGACGTCGATGCCATAGCGCTGCACCAGCTGCGGCACCAAGTTGCCGCGATAGCGTCGCCCGTTGCGCTGGATGCCGGCGATCTTGTCGAAGAACGACGACAGGATGCGCGCATAGGGGTTGCGGACGCAGGTGAAGGTCAGCGCGTCATGCGACTGCACGGCGCGTTCGATCGGGCCCTGGCTGTGGTCCAGCGACCACTTGTGCAGCCCTTCGGTCGCATCGTGGATGTCGCCGTCGAAGAACCGGCCGTGATCGGAGTAGTACATGATCTGGCCGATGGTCGAGCAGGCGCATTTTGGCACCACCCGATAGATCATGCTTTCGCTTTCGGTCATCCAGACGCCGGGAAACCCCATCACTCTCTCCGATTGCGCGGCCGATGACGAAGTCGGGGCCGTCTTGCTTGTTCCGACGCTAAAATCGGTTACACACACAAAGCAAAACGCGGGGATGAATACAACGCCTTGCGGCGGGCTGCGTTAATTCGATGGGACGGACACTACAAGGCTCATGGCTCGGATCGCGTTCATCCTGCTGACCCACAAGGACCCGCAGGGGGTCATCGACCAGGCGAGGCGGCTGACGGCAACGGGCGATTTCGTGTCAATCCACTTCGACAAGAGCGCGCCGCCGGCGATGTTCCAGCAGATCAGGGACGCGCTTGGCGATCATCCCGGCGTGGTCTTCGCGCCGCGCCGGCGCAAGTGCGGCTGGGGCGAGTGGTCCCTGGTCGCCGCCACCCTGGAGGCGCTGCGCGCGGCCGAGGCGGCGTTTCCGCAGGCCACGCATTTCTACATGCTCTCGGGCGACTGCATGCCGATCAAGTCGGCAGAGTTCGCCAGGTCGTTCCTTGATGCCGAGGATTGCGACTTCATCGAAAGCTTCGACTTCTTCGAAAGTGACTGGATCAAGACCGGCCTCAAGGAAGAGCGCCTGATCTATCGCCACTGGTTCAACGAACGCAGCCAGCAAAAGCTGTTCTATGCCTCGGTCAAGCTGCAGCAGCGGCTTGGCCTGGCTCGAGAGGTCCCGCGGGACCTGCAGGTGATGATCGGGTCGCAGTGGTGGTGCCTGCGCCGCCAGACGGTCGAGGCGATCCTGGACCTGATCCGCCAGCGCCCCGAGATCGTTCGCTTCTTCAGCACCACCTGGATTCCGGACGAGACGTTCTTCCAGACGCTGGTGGCCCATCTGGTTCCGCGAACGCAGATCCGCACGCGGACGCTGACCTTCCTGATCTTCACGGATTACGGGATGCCGGTGGTCTTCTGCAACGACCACTACGACCTGCTGTTGCGGCAGGATTACCTGTTCGCCCGCAAGATCAGCCCCGAGGCGCTGGAACTGCGCGAACGGCTGGGGGCCTTGTGGCAGAGCACCGGCCTTGACTTCCCGATCGCGGCCGAGGGGCGGCGGCTGTTCGCGTTCCTGACCGGGCGCGGGCGCATCGGCCGGCGCTTCGCCCCGCGCTTCTGGGAAGCCGACGGCAGCCTGGGCGCCGAGCGTGTGGTCCACATGATCGTCGCCAAGAAGTGGCATGTCGCCAAGCGCCTGGCAGCCGCGATCCGACACCACACGCCTGTCCCAGCCGTCGACTATATCTTCAACGAGCTGGACGCGAACCTGCCCGAGATGGGCCGCGTGGCGTCGTCGCTGAGCAAGCGGGAACGTCACCGACGCGCGCTGGTCAAGCTGCTGTTCGACGAATTCGAGACCAACCGGCTGGTCTTCTGCGTCGACCCTTCGGCCCTGAACTTGGTCGCGGATTTCGAGAAGGACCGGGCCGAGACGCGGGTGCTGTTCATCGACAGCCGCTTCGACGACGACTATGTCCGCGGCCATATGGGACGGATCGGGCTGGTCGGCGCGGACGCGCCCGACGATGTGCTGGCCCGGCTGCTGCCGGTCATGCGCAGCGACCTGGAACACGAGGCCGACCGGCTGAAGGAGGCGGGCTTTGCGCAGCTTTCGGTCGTGTCTGACGCTGCGCCGCCGGACCGCAACGCCGCGGCGATCGCCGCCTTCCTGGACCTGGACTGGGGCGTGGCGCAGAAGATCGCGGAGACCCCGCATCTGTTCACGGATTGAAAGAAAGGACGCCCATGGCCTTCACCTATGACGACAGCAACATCTTCGCGCGTATCCTGCGGGGCGAAATTCCCTGCGACAAGGTGGCCGAGAATGACCACGCCCTGGCGTTCAGGGACATCGCGCCAAAGGCACCGGTCCATGTCCTGGTGATCCCGAAGGGCAAATATGTCAGCTTCGACGACTTCGCGGCCAATGCCGCCGAGGGCGAAATCGCCGGCCTGATGCGGCTTTGCGCCGAGGTCTGCGCGGCCGAGGGCATCGGGCTGGAAGAGGGGCAGGGCTTCCGCGCGATCAGCAATGCTGGCTCGCACGGCGTGCAGGAGGTGCCGCATTTCCACCTGCACATCATGGGTGGTGCGCCGATGGGGCCGATGAGCGGCGCCCGCTGAACCGCGCCGCGCGGATGGCGATCAGGCGCGGGTGAGTTCCACGAAGACGTCCTCGAGGTCGGGCTGTTCGGTCGCGACGTCGAGGATCGGGATGCCCGCGCCGCGCAGCGCGTCGAGGATCTGGTCGGCGCGCAGGCGCGAGGGCGGATAGGTGATGGCCAGCCGTCCGTCGGGACGGCGTTCCTGGCGCACGCCCTCCGGCAGCGGCGGCAGGGTCGCCGGGCCTCCCGTGTCCAGCACCAGCGTCTTGCCGTCGGTGCGCGAGAGCAGGTCGCGGGTGTTCTGGCGAATGACCACTTCGCCGTGGTTGATGATGGCGATCTCGTCACACATCTGCTCGGCTTCCTCGAGATAGTGCGTCGTCAGGATGATCGTCATCCCCTGTTCGTTCAGCTTGCGGACGTTGGCCCAGAGCATTTCCCGCAGGTTGATGTCGACGCCGGCGGTCGGCTCGTCCAGCACCAGGATCTGCGGGCGGTGGACCAGAGCCTTGGCCAGAAGCAGCCGCCGCTTCATCCCGCCGGACAGGTTCCTGGCATAGGCGTTGGCCTGATCGGTCAGGCCGACCAGGGCCAGAAGCTCATCCGTCCAGCGTTCGGCCTTTGGCACGCCGTAGAGACCCGCCTGCACCTCGAGGCTGGCGCGGGGGGAAAAGAACGGGTCCATGTTCAGCTCCTGCGGCATCACCCCGATGGCGGCGCGGGACTGGCGCGGGTTGCGGTCCTGATCAAAGCCCCAGATCGTCACCTGGCCCGACGTCTTGTTCACCAGGCCGGCCAGGATGTTGATCAGCGTGGATTTCCCCGCGCCGTTCGGTCCCAGAAGGCCGAAGATGCTGCCCGAGCGGATGGTCAGGTCGACACCCTTCAGCGCCTCCTTGGCGGGGGCATTGCCTTGGGCCGCATACGTCTTGCGAAGACCGGTGATCTGGATGGCGTCTGACATGGGGTTTCCTTGGCAATGCTTGCGAAGGCAGGCGGCGCTGCGCTAATGGGGGTTAGACCAGATGATGCAAGCCGCCACAAGAAGGCCAGCCATGACGCAGCACGTGACACCCGAGACGCCTCTGTCGACCGAAACCGGCATGGAGGCGCTGTCGCGCCCTGCGCCCGTGACCGAGGTCGTGACGCGCTGGCGCGTCAGCTGCGACGGCGACGATGCGGCGGGGCTGGGTCATCCGCGCGTGTGGCTGGCCATCGCACCCGAGGCCGGTTTTGTCGACTGCGGCTATTGCGACAAGCGCTTCGTAATCGACCGGGACCACGCCCACGACGACCACTGACACCCGACGGACCGTGACGGCTTGACGGCCCCCATTGAGGGGGCGGTCAAACCGGGGCGGCCTTGCCGCCCGCGCCGTGGTCCGATGCCTTGGCCCTGCGGCAGCGATCCGAGCAGTAGCGGACGCGGTCCAAATCCCGTTCCCATTTCTTGCGCCATGCGAAGGGCAGCCCGCAGGCGGCGCAGGTCTTCGTGGGCAGGTCAGACTTGCGGCGCATCTTCGGCATGACGGTTCTTCGGCATCCTTCTGGAAGATCGGCTCGGGTCGTGGCAAAAGGCAGCCCTGACCAGCAAGGATAGGTGATCATGGGCGAGCGTTTCGGCAAGGGCTGTCATCTGCATCTGATCGACGGATCGGCCTTCATCTTCCGCGCCTATCACGCGCTGCCGCCGCTGACGCGGAAATCCGACGGACTACCCGTAGGCGCGGTCGCGGGGTTCTGCAACATGCTGTGGCGCTATGTTCAGACTGATGACGGCCACACCGCGCCAACTCATGCGGCGGTGATCTTTGATCATTCGTCGAAGACCTTCAGGAACGAGATCTATCCCGCCTACAAGGCGCAGCGCCCCGAGCCGCCCGAGGATCTGCGCCCGCAATTCCCGCTGACCCGCGACGCGACACGCGCCTTCAACATCGCCTGCATCGAGACCAAGGGCTATGAGGCCGACGACATCATTGCGGCCATGGCCTGCGCGGCCCGCAACGCCGGAGGCACGGCCACGATCATCAGCAGCGACAAGGACCTGATGCAGCTGATCGGCGACGGTGTCGACATGCTGGACCCGATCAAGAACAAGCTGATCGGCCCCGACGAGGTGTTCGAGAAGTTCGGCGTCGGTCCCGACCGCGTGGTGGATGTGCAGGCGCTGGCAGGAGACGCGGTCGACAACGTGCCGGGCGCGCCTGGCATCGGCATCAAGACCGCTGCCCTGCTGATCCAGGAATACGGCGACCTGGAGTCGCTGTTGGAGCGGGCAGAGGAGATCAAGCAGCCGAAACGCCGCCAGACCCTGATCGAGCATGCCGAGCAGATCCGCATCAGCAAGCGGCTGGTGACGCTGGACTGCGACACGCCGCTGGACGTCCCGCTGGAGGATCTGGAGGTGAAGGCCCCGGATCCCGACCGCCTGCTGGCCTTCCTGTCCGAGATGGAGTTCCGGACCCTGACCAACCGCGTGGCCGAGAGCCTCGGCACCGAGGCCCCCGCGGTGCAGGCGGCGCCTGCCAGCGACGCGCCGGCCGCACCGGAACAGCCAGCCATCGACACCGCCGCCTATGAAACCGTGTCGACCCCTCAGGCACTGGACGTTTGGATCGACGCGATCCGCGAGGCGGGGCAGGTGGCGATCGACACCGAAACCACGGGCCTTGATGAGATGCGCGCCGATTTGGTGGGCATCAGCCTTGCCGTTGCGCCGGGCCTGGCCTGCTATGTTCCCGTGGGCCACGTGGCGGGCGGCGACGACCTCTTCGGCCAGTCCGCGCGGGTGGAAGGTCAGATGGACCCCGCGACCGTGCTGGCCGCGCTGAAGCCGGTGCTGGAGGACCCGTCCATCCTCAAGATCGGCCAGAACCTGAAATACGACTGGAAGATCCTGGCCCGCCACGGCGTCCATATGACACCGGTCGCCGACACGATGCTGATGTCCTATGCCCTGAACGCCGGCACCCACAATCACGGCATGGACGAATTGGCGGAACGCTACCTCGGCCACAAGTGCATCCCCATCAAGGACCTGATCGGATCGGGCAAGAGCCAGATCCACTTCGGCCAGGTGGCGATCGACAAAGCCGCCCCTTATGCGGCCGAGGATGCGGACGTCACGCTGCGTCTCTACCGGCACTTTGCGCCGATGCTGTCGGTGGAAAAGGTCACCACCGTCTATAACACGCTGGAACGCCCGATGATCCCTGTGCTGGCGCAGATGGAGATGGCGGGCGTGCGCATAGACACCGAGGTGCTGAAGCGCATGTCGAACGCGTTCTCGCAGAAGATGGCGGGCCTCGAGGACGAGATCTACGGCCTTGCGGGCCAAAGCTTCAACATCGGCAGCCCCAAGCAGCTGGGAGAGATCCTGTTCGACAAGATGGGTCTGGCGGGCGGCAAGCAGGGTAAGACCGGCGCCTTTTCCACCAGTGCCGACGTGCTGGAGGACCTGGCCGCCGAAGGTCACGACCTGCCGGCGCGGGTGCTGGACTGGCGCCAGATCAGCAAGCTGAAATCGACCTATACCGATGCGCTGCCGACTTATGTTCACCCGGATACGGGGCGGGTGCACACCTGCTATTCGATTACCGGGGCACAGACAGGGCGGCTGTCATCGACCGATCCGAACCTGCAGAACATCCCGATCCGGACCGAGGAAGGCCGCCGCATCCGCCAGGCCTTTGTCGCGCCGGATGGCTACCGCATAGTCAGCCTCGACTACAGCCAGATCGAGCTGCGCATCCTGGCCCATGTGGCGGACATCCCGGCGCTCAAGCAGGCTTTCCGCGACGGGATCGACATCCATGCCATGACCGCCAGCCAGATGTTCGGCGTCTCGGTCGAAGGCATGGACCCGATGATCCGGCGCAGCGCCAAGGCGATCAACTTCGGCGTGATCTACGGCATCTCGGGGTTCGGCCTGTCGCGCAACCTGCGCATCCCGCGGGCCGAGGCGCAGAGCTTCATCGACACCTATTTCGAACGCTTTCCAGAAATTCGCGCCTACATGGACAAGACGGTGGCCGACGCCAAGCGCGACGGCTTTGTCACGACGCTCTTCGGGCGGCGGATCAACACGCCGGGCATCAACCAGTCGGGTCCCGCGGCGGGCGGAGCACGTCGTGCGGCCATCAACGCGCCGATCCAGGGCGCGGCCGCCGACATCATCCGCCGCGCGATGATCCGCATGCCGGACGCGATTGCCGACCTGCCCGCGCGGATGCTGTTGCAGGTCCATGACGAACTGGTCTTCGAGGTGCAGGAAGACGCCGTGGACGACCTGATCGCGCGTGCGCGCGGCATCATGGAGGGTGCCGCCGAACCGGCCGTGCGCCTGTCAGTCCCGCTTGTGGTCGACGCGGGCGCTGGCGCCAACTGGGCCGAGGCACACTGACCCCCTCCTGCGGCGGTCCACAAATATCCCACGGGGGTGCGGGGGTGTGAAACCCCCGCCAGCACCACGCGTCAGATCGCGACTGAATGGCTGCCCTCCGGCGCGCCATAGGCATCCAGCGCCTGAGCGATCAGCCGCGTCAGCGGGCGCCCTTCTGGCATGATCTCAAGAATCGGGCCATGCAGCCGCAGCACGTTTGCGAACCGCGACAGGATCGGCCCGAACAGGTCCATCTGTGCCTCAATGGAAAGGCCGAACCGCTGCGTGATCTCGGTCATGTCGATGCGGAAATCGCACATCAGCGCCTCGATCATCCGGCCGCGGCAGGCGTCATCAGAGGTCAGCGCGTGGCCGCGGACGGCGGGGATGCGTCCCTCGCGCACCGCAGCCGTATAGGCGCCCGTCGCCGGCGCGTTCTGCGCATAGCCTTGCGGATAGCGCGAGATCGACGACGCCCCCAGACCGATCAGCACCTGCGCAGGATCATCGGTATAGCCCTGGAAATTCCGCCGCAGCCGCCCTTCGGCGGCAGCCTTCGCCAGCCCGTCGCCGGGCCGTGCGAAATGGTCGATGCCGATCGCCTGAAAGCCGTCGTCAATGAACAGCTCGGATGCGGTGTCGAACAGCGACAGGCGCGCCTCGCCGTCGGGCAGGGCCTCGGCCGGAATCATCACCTGCCGCTTCGACATCCAAGGGACATGCGCATAGCCGTAAAGGGCCACCCGGTCGGGCGACAGGGCCAGCACCTTCTGCACCGTGTCAGCGATACCCGGCAGGGTCTGGTGCGGCAGGCCATAGAGGATGTCGGCGTTCAGCCCGCCAATCCCATGGTCGCGGATCAGGCGGACCGCCTCGGCCGTGATCTCGAAGCTTTGCGGGCGGCCGATGGCGTCCTGGATTTGCGGGTCGAAGTCCTGGATGCCAATCGACGCCCGCGTCATCCCCGCCTTGGCCAGGGCCGCCATGCGCGGGGCGTCGATCTCGGACGGGTCGATCTCGACCGAGAATTCTCCGCCCTCTTCCAGCGGGAACAGGTTGAAGACCGCGCCGGCCAACTGGCAGATCAGGTCGGGCGGCAGCAGCGTCGGCGTCCCGCCGCCCCAGTGCAGGCGCGACAGCCCGATGCCGGGCGGCAGCCGGTGGCGCAGGGCCAGAAGCTCGGCCTGCAGCGTGGCGACATAGGCGCGGACCGGCTCGACGCTCTGGGTGCCCTGGGTGCGGCAGGCACAGAACCAGCAGAGCCTGCGGCAGAACGGAATGTGGATGTAAAGCGAGATCCGTGCCCCCTCCGGCACGGCCGCCATCCACCCGCCGACAAGGTCGGCGTCGACCGCCTTGAACTGCGTCGCCGGCGGATAGCTGGTATAGCGGGGCGCCCGTGACTGAAACAGGCCGGCGCGTCTGAGTTGCGAAAGATGCTCCATGCGCCTATCCTTGGGCAAGATGCGCACACCTGCCTTGACCCAGATCAAGCCCGGTTCGAAGGGCACAACGCATGAGGACATGCGCTGCACGGACTGTCCGATCAGGTACAGGGCCGTCTGCGCCCATTGCGAAGGCGAGGAGCTGAGCAATCTCGAGGAGATGAAGTTCTATCGCACCTACGAGGCCGGCCAGCCGATCGTGTGGGAAGGCGACCGCATGGACTTCGTCGGCTCGGTCGTGACGGGGGTGGCCTCGCTGACGCAGACGCTGGAGGATGGTCGCACCCAGATGGTGGGCCTTTTGCTGCCAAGCGATTTCCTCGGCCGTCCGGGGCGCGATCAGGCGGCGTACAACGCGACGGCGGCGACCAAGGTCGTGCTGTGCTGTTTCCGGCGCAAGCCCTTCGACCAGATGATGCGTGCGACCCCGCATCTGGCGCATCGCCTGCTGGAGATGACGCTGGACGAGCTGGACGCGGCCCGCGAATGGATGCTGCTTCTGGGGCGAAAGACGGCGCGGGAAAAGATCGCGTCGTTCATTTCGATCATCGCGCGGCGTCAGGCGGCGCTGCACAAGCGCCAGCCCGGCGGGCGGATGGTGCTGGAACTGCCGCTGACCCGAGAGGCGATGGCGGATTACCTGGGCCTGACGATCGAAACCGTCAGCCGCCAGATCACCGCGCTGAAACGCGACGGCGTGATCGAGTTGGAGGGGAAGCGCGGCGTCATCCTTCCTGATTTCGCCCGTCTGGTCGAGGAATCGGGCGACGATTCGGACGGCGGCCTGCCCGCCTGACCCTTCACATCCGGCATCGCTGATGATAACCGGGCGTTTCCCGGTCGCAGCCTACCCGGGTCACAAAAACAAGGGTCACAGGATGAACACCACGCTTGTCTGCTCTGGCGGACTCGATTCCGTATCGCTGGCGCATGTGCTGGCATCGCAGGGGCGCCTGTCGCGCATCGTCAGCTTCGATTACGGCCAGCGCCATCGCAAGGAACTGGATTTCGCCGCCGCATGCGCGCGGCGGCTGCAGGTGCCGTTCCACCTGGTCGATCTGTCGGGCCTGGGGGCGGCCCTGTCGGGGTCAGCGCTGACCGACGACGTGGCCGTGCCTGACGGCCACTACGCCGAGGAGACGATGCGCGTCACCGTGGTGCCGAACCGCAACCCGATCATGCTGACGATCGCCTTCGGCATTGCCGCCGCCAATGGCGACGCGGCGGTCGCGGCGGCGGTGCACGGGGGCGACCATTTCATCTATCCCGACTGCCGCCCGGCCTTCACCGACGCCTTCGGCGAAATGCAGCGGGCGGCGCTGGACGGCTATGCCGATGTCGCGCTGGACGTGCCCTTCGTGCGCGCGACCAAGGCCCACATCGTGGCGGCGGGGGCTGCTGCCGGGACGCCCTTCGCGCAGACTTGGTCCTGCTACAAGGGTGGGGCGCGGCATTGCGGGCGCTGCGGCACCTGCGTCGAGCGGCGCGAGGCGTTCCACTTGGCTGGCGTGGCCGACCCGACCGACTACGATGATCCCGATTACTGGAAGGCCGCCGTCGCCGCCCATGCGGCAGAGGGCGCGTGATGTTCCGCATCAGCAAGGAGTTCCACTTCAGCGCCTCGCACCGGCTGGATCATCTGGCGCCCGATCACCAATGCGCGCGGCTGCACGGCCACAACTATGTCGTGGTGGTGGAGCTGGCGGCGCCGGATCTGAACGCGGACGGCTTCTTGCGCGACTATCACGAACTGGCGCCGCTGAAGGCCTATATCGACGAAAGCTTTGATCACCGCCACCTGAACGACGTGCTGGACGGGCCGACGACGGCCGAGAACCTGGCGCGGCATTTCTTCCTGTGGTGCCGCTCGCGATGGCCGGAGGTCAGCGCCGTGAAGGTCAGCGAGACGCCGAAAACCTGGGCGGAGTTTCGGCCATGAGCCGCCTGCGCATCGCCGAGATCTTCGGCCCGACCATCCAGGGCGAAGGCGCGCTGATTGGCCAGCCGACGGTCTTCGTCCGCGCCGGCGGCTGCGACTATCGCTGTTCCTGGTGCGATTCGATGCACGCGGTGGACAGCGCCTTCCGCGACACTTGGGCCGCGATGGAGAGCGGAGAGGTCATGGACCGGGTGCGGGCGCTGTCGGGCGGGCGGCCGTTGACGGTGTCGATTTCCGGTGGCAATCCGGCGATCCAGGATTTCGGGCCGCTGATCAAGGCGGGGCGGGCCGAGGGATACGCCTTCGCGCTGGAGACCCAGGGGTCTATTGCGCGGGACTGGTTCGAGGATCTGGCGATGCTGGTCCTGAGCCCCAAGCCGCCCTCCAGCGGCGAGCAACCCGATTGGGCGGCGTTTGAGGCGTGCATTGCGGCAGGGGCCCCATGGATGGCGCTGAAGATCGTGATCTTCAATGAGACGGATTATGCTTGGGCGCAGGAGGTGGCGGGCAGGTATCCTGACCTGCCGCTCTATCTGCAGCCGGGCAATCCGCAGGTTGATCCGGCAGTGCCGGTGGCGGCGCAGGATGTGGCCGACCGCGTCCTGTGGCTGGTCGAGAAGGTCTGCGCCGACGGCTGGTTTGCAGCGCGCGTCCTGCCGCAGCTGCACGTGATGCTGTGGGGCAACAAGCGCGGGGTATGATTGCGTCCCGCGACGGCGGGGGGACTGGCCGTCCCCCCGCACCCCCCTGCGCGTCGTGACAACCCTCAGCGGGCCATGAAGACCGGCACCCGCGCCTGTTCCAGCATGTTCCGCGTCGCGCCGCCCAGGATCGCCTGCCGCAGTCGTGAATGGCCATAGGCGCCCATGACGACCAGATCGGCGCCGATCTCGATCGCGCGGCGGTTGATCTCGGCGCTGATCGTGGGGGCGGTGCGGGCCAAGATCGCGATTTCGGCCCGGACGCCGTGGCGGGTCAGCATCTGCGTCAGCGCGCCACCGGGGTCCGAGCGCTCGGGCCCGGTGCGGCCGGGGTCGATGCAGGTTACCTCGACCGCATCGGCGGCCTGAAGCAGCGGCAGCGCGCGGCGGATGGCGGTCAGCGCCTCGGCCGACTGGTTCCAGGCGACCAGCACGCGGCGCGGCGGCAGGGCGGGGGCCTCGGCCTTCGGCAGAACGAGGATAGGGCAGGAGCCTTCGAAGAGCGCGGCTTCAGTGATGGTTTCGGCGTCGCCGGGCTGACCCTCGGCATAGGGGCTGGCCAAGACGGTGAGGTCAGAGAAGCGCGCCCGCAGCCCCACGAGGCCCGCAATGCTGCCTGACTGCGCCACCGCCGATTCTGTGGCCCAGCAAAGGTCGGACGCGCCGGCCATGTGCTGGCGGATGCCATGCTCCAGCGTTTCGGCGTCGGACATCGCCGTGTCGATGGCTTCCTGCAGCCCGTAAGCCGCGCCGCCGGGAAAGTAGTAGCCGGGCTGGCTGTGGTCGATCCCCAGGCAGAGAATGTCCAGATGCGCGTCCTGCGCCGCCGCCAGCGCGGCAGCCGCATCCAGTTGCGGCAACTGCGCCTGGTGGCTGAGGACGGTCAGGATCGTCTTGTAGGCCATGGTCGCCTCCGTGGTGTCTGATGCCCCGACGATGGGCCGGTGTCCGGCTGCACGCCTTGATTAGGATCAACTCGAACCTTGACGCAGATCAAGGTCCGCCCCGCCGCCGTTCCCTTATTTCCGGCGTCATCGACTGCCCCGGAGTGCCGATTCGCCCTCTGGCGGGCGGAGACCGGGATGCGAGGCTGATGGGCACGGGGACGCCATGTGGAATTACGTGAGACTGATGGGGTTGGGCGGTATTGCGCTCTTCGCCGCGATTGGGGCCAACCTGGCGCGTGATCCGGCCTATATGGTTAACGCGCTGACGGTGATGCTGGTGGCGGGCGGCCTGTTCCTGTGGATACTGCGCCGCATCGACGAGCCGGTGCCGGTCGTCGACCCGAACGAATACCTGGACGGACCGGTCCGCTTCGGCGTCGTGGCCACCGTCCTCTGGGGCGTGGTGGGCTTTCTGGTCGGCACCTTCATCGCCTTCCAACTGGCCTTTCCGTCACTGAACCTGTCCGATCTGACTCAGGGCTACCTGAACTTCGGCAAGCTGCGCCCGCTGCATACCAGCGCGGTGATCTTCGCCTTCGGCGGCAACGCGTTGATCGCCACCAGCTTCTATGTCGTGCAACGCACCTCGGCGGCGCGGCTCTGGGGCGGAAACGCCGCGTGGTTCGTCTTCTGGGGCTATAACCTGTTCATCGTGCTGGCCGCGACCGGCTATATCCTGGGCGCCACCCAGTCCAAGGAATATGCCGAGCCGGAATGGTACGTGGACTGGTGGCTGACCGCTGTCTGGCTGGTCTATCTGGCCGTCTTCCTGGGCACGATCATCAAGCGCCGCGAGCCGCATATCTATGTCGCGAACTGGTTCTATCTGGCCTTCATCGTGACCATCGCAATGCTGCACGTCGTCAACAACCTGTCGCTGCCGGTCAGCATCTGGGGGTCGAAGTCCGTGCAACTCTTCAGCGGCGTGCAGGATGCGATGGTGCAGTGGTGGTACGGCCACAACGCGGTCGGCTTCTTCCTGACGGCGGGCTTCCTGGGGATGATGTATTACTTCATCCCGAAACAGGCCGAGCGTCCTGTCTATTCATACAAGCTGTCGATCATCCACTTCTGGGCGCTGATCTTTCTCTATATCTGGGCCGGCCCGCACCACCTGCACTATACCGCGCTGCCCGAATGGGCCGCGACACTGGGGATGGTGTTTTCGATCATGCTGTGGATGCCCAGCTGGGGCGGCATGATCAACGGCCTGATGACGCTGTCTGGCGCCTGGGACAAGCTGCGGACCGACCCGATCATCCGCATGATGGTCGTCGCGGTGGGCTTTTATGGCATGGCGACCTTTGAAGGTCCGATGATGTCGATCAAGTCCGTGAACAGCCTGTCGCATTATACGGACTGGACCATCGGGCATGTCCATTCCGGCGCGCTCGGCTGGAACGGGATGATCACCTTCGGGGCGCTCTATTACCTGACGCCGCGGCTCTGGGGGCGGGAACGGCTCTACAGCCTGTCGCTGGTCAGCTGGCACTTCTGGTTGGCGACGATCGGGATCGTCCTCTACGCCAGCTCGATGTGGGTCACCGGCATCATGGAAGGCCTGATGTGGCGCGAGGTCGACCAGAACGGCTTCCTGGTCAACGCCTTCGCCGACACCGTCGCCGCCAAGTTCCCGATGTACGTGGTGCGGGGCCTCGGTGGGGTCCTCTACCTGGCGGGCGGCATCATCATGGCCTGGAACCTGTGGGCGACCGTCGCCCGCCAGCCCAAGGCCGCACCCACCGCCATCGCCGTTCCGGCCGAATAAGGGGCAGATCATGGCCATCCTGGAAAAACACAAGATCCTGGAAAAGAACGCGACGCTGCTGCTGATCTTTTCCTTCCTGGTCGTCACCATCGGCGGCATCGTCCAGATCACCCCGCTGTTCTACCTGGAGAACACCATCGAAGAGGTCGAGGGCGTGCGTCCCTATACGCCGCTGGAACTGACCGGCCGCGACATCTATGTCCGCGAGGGCTGCTATGTCTGCCACAGCCAGATGATCCGCCCCATGCGGGACGAGGTCGAGCGCTATGGCCACTACAGCCTTGCGGCGGAATCGATGTACGACCACCCGTTCCAATGGGGGTCCAAGCGCACCGGCCCCGACCTGGCGCGCGTCGGCAGCCGCTATTCGGACGAATGGCACATCGACCACCTGCGCGACCCGCGATCCGTGGTGCCGGAATCGATCATGCCCAGCTATGGCTTCCTGCTGGACCGGATGATCACGCCCGACCACATCCGCGACCGCCTGCGCACCGACAGCGCCGTGGGCGTGCCCTATACCGAGGAGATGCTGCAGAACGCCGTGGCCGATTTTCGCGCCCAGGCCGACCCGTTCGGCGACCCGGCCCTGCAGGAGCGGTATCCTGGCGCGCAGATGCGCAACTTCGACCGCCAGCCCCAGCTGACTGAGATGGACGCCCTGATCGCCTATCTGCAGGTCCTGGGCACGATGGTCGATTTCTCGACCTTCGAACCCGACCCGAACCGCTGAGGCCGCCATGGAAACCTACAGTTTTCTTCGCACGCTGGCCGACAGCTGGGTCCTGCTGGCGCTGACCGTGATCTTCGTGGGCGTGATCCTCTTCGTGTTCCGCCCCGGCGCACGCCGCGTTCAGAGGGACGCCGCCGAGAGCATCTTCCGCAACGAAACCCGTCCGGCCGAGGACAAGACTAAGGAGGACCGCTGATGTCCGACGAGCCCCGGAAACCGGCGGATGACGCCGACAAGATCAAGCTGCGCCGCGCCGCCGCCGATGTCGAACATGCCGCCAAGCTGGCGGGCGACATCCCGCCCCGGCCGGCCCCCGACCAGCCCGTCACGCCCAAGACGCGCCGCAAGGGGCGGCACGGGGTGGCGCTGCAGGAAACGCCCTCGACCGGGCACGAATGGGACGGGATCACCGAATACGATAACCCGATGCCGCGCTGGTGGCTGTGGACGTTCTATGCCACGATCATCTGGTCCGTCGGCTATGTCCTCGCCTATCCTGCCATCCCGCTGGTGACCCAGGCGACCCAAGGCCTTCTGCAGACCGACACCCGGCAGGAGGTCGCGGCCGAGATCGACCGGTTCGAAGCCGCCAACGCCCCCGTCCAGGCCGCCCTGGTCGCAGCGCCGCTGGAGGAGATCCCGTCGGACCCGCAATTGACCGGCTATGCGACCAATGCGGGCGCCGCGCTCTATCGCAACTGGTGCGCACAGTGCCACGGGGCCGGCGCGGCAGGGGGGACGGGCTATCCGAACCTGTTGGACGACAGCTGGCTGTGGGGCGGCAGCCTGGCCGACATCCACCAGACCCTGCAGCACGGCATCCGCGACCCACTCGACCCCGAGACACGCTATTCCGAGATGCCGCGCTTCGGTACCGACGGGCTGCTGGACCAGGCGCAGATCGTGCAGGTCACCGACCACGTGCTGTCGCTGTCAGGCCTGCCCCACAACGCCGAACGTGCGGCCGAGGGCGCGGCGGTCTTTGCCGACAACTGCGCCGCCTGCCACATGGAGGACGGCAGCGGCAACCGCGATCAGGGCGCGCCCGCGCTGAACGACCAGGTCTGGCTCTATGGCAGCGACCGCGACACCCTGACCCGGATCATCAGCGAGGGCCCCTACGGCGTGATGCCCGCTTGGTCCAGCCGTCTGTCCGAGGCCGAAATCCGCGCCCTCGCGGTCTATGTCCACGGGCTTGGCGGCGGCGAATAGCTGCCCTTGGCCCCCCGGTTTCCGTGCCAGCGCATCGGCACGGAAAAGTCCGGTCCCCCGTCCTGTTCGCGCGTTCCTCGGGGGACCGGCACCTTCTTCGCGGCCTTGTGCCGCAACTAGGCTTTCGCGCTGGCCCGACCGCGTGAAAGAGCGGCCCCCGACCACGTGCGCCCGGTCGGGGGCCGACTTACGCCAGCTCTCCGCGTAGAGAGTTCGGGGCGCTTTCCACGATCCTGACCTGCACCAGATCGCCTACCTGGGCATCTGGCGCCTCGACAAAGACCGAATGCAGATAATCGGATTTGCCGACCATCTGGCCTTGGATGCGTCCCGGCTTTTCGAACAACACGCCAAGCGTGCGGCCGACCATCGACTGCTGCGCGGCCTTTTGCTGGCGGGTCAGCAGGGCCTGCAGTTCCTGCAGGCGGGCATCGGATACATTGCCCTCGACCTCGGGGCGGTCATAGGCGGGTGTGCCGGGACGCGGCGAATACTTGAAGCTGAAGGCCGTGCCGAAGCCCACCTGCTCCACCAGCCGCAGCGTGTCGGCGTGGTCCTGATCCGTCTCTCCGGGGAAGCCCACGATGAAGTCGCTGGTCAGCAGGATGTCGGGCCGCGCGTCGCGGATGCGGTCGATCAGGCGCAGGTACTGGTCGGCCGTGTGCTTTCGGTTCATCGCCTTCAGGATGCGGTCGCTGCCCGACTGCACCGGCAGGTGAAGATAGGGCATCAGCGCGGGGATGTCGCGATGCGCCTCGATCAGGTCGTCGGCCATGTCGTTGGGGTGGCTGGTGGTATAGCGGATGCGGTCCAGCCCCGGAACCTCGGCCAGGGCGCGGATCAGCCGGCCAAAGCCCCATTCGCCACCCTCGCCAGCCCCGTGCCAGCCGTTGACGTTCTGGCCCAGCAGGGTAATTTCCCGCACGCCCCGGTCGACAAGGTCGCGGGCCTCTCGCAGGATGCGGTCCACTGGCCGGCTGACCTCGGCCCCGCGGGTATAGGGGACCACGCAGAAGGCGCAGAACTTGTCGCAGCCCTCCTGCACGGTCAGGAAGGCCGCAGGTGCACGCCGGGTGGCGCGGCGTTCCGGCAGGTGGTCGAACTTGTCTTCTTCGGGAAAGTCGGTGACGATCCGCGGCGCTTCTCCGCGCACCATGGCGGGCAGGCGGTGATAGGTCTGCGGGCCGACGACCAGATCGACCAGCGGCATCCGGCGGACGATCTCCTCGCCCTCGGCCTGTGCGACGCAGCCGGCGACCCCGATCTTCAGGTCCGGCTTCTCCGCCTTCAGCGGCTTCAGCCGGCCCAGGTCGGAATAGAGCTTCTCGGCCGCCTTTTCGCGGATGTGGCAGGTGTTCAGCAGGACCATGTCGGCGTCCGCCTGGTCCTCGGTCAGGACATAGCCCTCGGCGCCCATGGCCTCGGCCATGCGCTGACTGTCATAGACGTTCATCTGGCAGCCATAGGTCTTGATGAATAGCTTCTTGACGGCCTTCGACGGGGCGTTCTGGGTCATGACATGCAGTCCTTGGAATCCGCGTGCTGTTACAGCAAACCGTGCGCCTTGGAAAGGCGTCAGGCCGCCGCGTCCGTTGCTTCGCCTGCGCACCGCACCATCGCCGCCGCATGAGGTTCGGTGCAAAGAGGCTGCCTTGCACCCGCGTGGGCGGCCATTGAACGTGGCGGTTGGGACGGCTAGCCTGTGGCCAAACCGGTTACAGGAGCATCACGATGACGACCCCGCAAAGCTGGGAAGCCCGCGCCGACGAATATTCGCTCTACGGGTTCACCGACCTGCCAAGCGTTCACAAGCGCGGTGCCGTCGTTCTGACGCATGGCGAGGGGCCTTATATCGTGGACGTAAACGGCAACCGCTACCTCGATGCCAATTCCGGCCTGTGGAATATGGTCGCGGGTTTTGACCACAAGGGTCTGGCCGAGGCCGCCAAGGCGCAATACGACCGCTTCCCCGGCTATCACGCCTTCTTCGGCCGGATGTCCGACCAGACGGTGATGCTGTCCGAAAAGCTGATCGAGGTGTCGCCCTTCGCACGCGGCAAGGTGTTCTACACCAACTCCGGCTCCGAGGCGAACGACACCATGGTCAAGATGCTGTGGTTCATGCACGCATCCGAGGGCAATCCGCAGAAGCGCAAGATCCTGACCCGCTGGAACGCCTATCACGGCGTGACGGCGGTCTCGGCGAGCATGACCGGCAAGCCCTATAACGAGGTCTTCGGCCTGCCGCTGCCGGGCTTCATCCACCTGACCTGCCCGCATTACTGGCGCTATGGCGAGGAGGGCGAGACCGAAGAGCAGTTCACCGCGCGCCTGGCGCGCGAGTTGGACGAGACGATCGAACGTGAGGGCGCCGACACCATCGCCGGCTTTTTCGCCGAACCGGTGCAGGGGGCAGGGGGCGTGATCCCGCCCTCCGCGGGCTATTTCCAGGCCATCATGCCGGTCCTGAAGAAGCACGGCATCCCGATGATCGCGGACGAGGTCATCACCGGCTTCGGCCGCACCGGGAACACCTGGGGCAGCCAGACCTATGAGTTTGAACCCGACGCCATCATCAGCTCCAAGAACCTGACGGCGGGCCTGTTCCCGATGGGCGCGGTGATCCTGGGGCCCGAGCTGACCGACCGCCTGCAGGCCGCCATCGACCGGATCGAGGAGTTCCCGCACGGCTTCACCGCCTCGGGTCATCCGGTCGGTTGCGCAGTGGCGCTGAAGGCCATCGACGTGGTCATGAACGAAGGGCTGGCCCAGAACGTCATCGACCTGGCCCCGCGCTTCGAGGAGGGGCTGCGCCAGCTGGCCCGGAACCCGAACATCGGCGAATATCGCGGCGTGGGCTTCATGTGGGCGCTGGAGGCGGTGCGCGACAAGGCGACCAAGACCCCGTTCGAGGGGCACCTGTCAGTCAGCGAACGCATCGCCAACACCTGCACCGACATGGGCCTGATCTGCCGTCCCTTGGGCCAGTCGATCGTCCTCTGCCCGCCATTCATCCTGACGCCCGCCCAGATGGACGAGATGTTCGAAAAGCTGGACAAGGCGCTTGGCAAGGTTTTTGCCGAGGTGGCCTGAAGACGGCAGGGCCGGCAGGAATTGCCGGCCCCTTGCGTTGCCGGCCACTCGACTGCCGCCGCTGCGCTGGCGCCGGGCGGGCCCCTGACCTTACGGGAATAGTGAAGTGGCCGGGCCTCACAACGCAACGGATGGCATGCGGTGCTTGAGCCGCGAGAGAGACGTTGTCCGAGTTTTTGGTTCGCCCCTGTTGGCGGCCTTCCAAGGTGGCGCTGACCCTGCGCCGGGTGCGCATTCCGCGACCGGCCCTGCGGTGTCAGCCGCCCGGATCAGCATGTGATATCTAGCGTCGCAGCTCCAGCGGGGCAGCGTGGTGCAGGATCGGCACGTCTTCCCGAAAGTCGATCGATGCCGCGCCCGTCGCCTTCAGCCGCTGCGGGTCCAGAAGCAGGCAGCGCGGCGCGGCGTCGAGATCCACGGGCTCGGATGCGACGACGATGCGCAGTGGACGGCAAGCGGTCGCCGCGCGTTCGCCCGAACCCTTGCCGGTGAAGTGCCACACCTGCCAGCCCGCCGCCAGGTCCGCGACCCTGTCGCGGCGGTCGCCTGTCCACGCAGGGCGCGCGGCGGCGTCTTCCTGGCTGGCCATGTCGCCGTCCTCCTGCAGCCATGAGGAGACGACGAAGGCCCCGCCGGAGGGCTTCGAGATGGCCCGCCCCAAGGGCGTCATCAGCCCCACGGCCTCGCCTTCCGGGGCGATCAGCAGCAGCGGCCGACGCGCCGTGATCCAGAGCGCCGCTGCCGCGGCCATCAGCGCCACGCCCAGACCCAGCCCGGCCGAGGTGGGCCCCCTGCGCCAACGGCCGCGCCAGCAGAGAATGGCCAGGATCGCCCCGAACTCCATCATCGGCACCACGGCGGCCGGCGGAAGCGCGATGGCCGTCACCGCCCCGCCCAGGTTCGCGACATGTTCGGCCACCAGCAGCATCCATTTCGTGCCGATCCCCATGATCCAGAGCGCCGGCGCCTCGAGCCCCACCAGGGCCAGGATCGCCCCGATCACGCCCGCCGGCATGACCAGCGTGCCCATCACCGGCACCGCCAGCAGGTTCGCCAGCAGCCCGTATTGCGCCATACGGTTAAAATGCGCCGCCGCGATGGGCGATGTCGCAACCGCCGCCACCAGCGAGGACACGATCAGCATCGCGACCGGGCGCAGCCACCAGGGAATGTGCGGCGCGACGCGCGACCAGGGGCCATAGGACAGGATCAGCGCAATGGTGGCGGCAAAGCTCATCTGGAAGCCGGCGCCGGTGACGACTTCGGGGCTGTAGATCAGGATGATCGTCGCCGCGACCGCCACGGTGCGCAGCGAAATGGCGCGGCGGTCTGCCATGATCGCGCCCAGCATGACGGCGACCATGATGAAGGCGCGCTCGGTCGCGACGCCGCCGCCCGACAGCCACAGATAGGCCGCCGCCGCCACAAGCGCCCCGCCGGCCGCCGCCTTGTGCAGCGGCCGGCCAAGCCCGATCCCCGCGCCCTGAACCAAAACCGTCGCCAGCCGGAGGCCGCCATAGACGAAGCCTGCCAGCATCCCCATGTGCAGCCCCGAGATGGAGATGATGTGATAGAGGTTCGACGCCCGCATCACCTCGTTCGTCTGTTCGGAAATGCCCGAACGGTCCCCTGTCATCAGCGCCGAGGCGACCGCCCCCGCCTGGCCGCCGATGCGGTCCTGGATCGCCCGGCTGATCGCCATGCGGGCGCGGTGCATCCACCAAATGCCGCCTTCGGGCGGGGCGACGGACATGATCGGGGTGCGGGTATAGCCGACGGCACCCAGCCCCTCGAACCAGGCGTGCAGGCGGAAATCGAATCCGCCCGGCGAGGCCGGGGCAGGGGGCGGTCCCAGATGCGCGGTCAGCATCACCCGCTGGCCCAGGGGCGGCAGGTCGTCATCGCCCATCAGCGACAGGCGCACCCGCGCGGGCGTCCGGTCGGGCGGCAGGTCGCGCAGCACGACATGGTCCAACGTCAGCCGCATCCGATCGCGGCCCGATCGGTCGATCTCGACCACGCGACCCTCGACCGGGCCATAATAACGCCATTCCAGCACGGGGGCGGCGACATTGGCGGCGCGGAACCCGGCCAGGGCGGTGCCGCAGGCGATCAGGCAGACCGCCAGGGCCGCCAGGTGCAGGCCGTCTGCGGCGCCCCAGCCGATCCGCCCCCGCTCCGCCCAGACCGGAGCCAGGCGCGCGACTGCGAAGGCCGCCAGCGCCACGCCGGCCACGGCCGCCCATTCCTGCCAGGCCAGCAGCGCCGGTCGCAGGAACCACAGCCCGATGCCCGCCGACAGGCATACCGGCACCCATGGAAACAGCCCCGCGCGCACGGCCGCGGCAGGGCGGGGCCGTGGCACGACACGCGGCTGCACCGCGGCAAGACCCTGGGGCAACGCGCCCGATTGGGGCAACATCCTTGTCCTTTCCAAGGCCGTTGATTATCACAAGGCACAAGATTGGCATGGCGATGGTTACCGAACCGTTAATGCCTGCCAGGATCCGTATCTGCCGAAGGCCCTCATGTCCCAGATCCCCGTCGTTACCCGCTTCGCCCCCTCTCCGACCGGCTACCTGCATGTGGGGGGCGCGCGGACGGCGCTGTTCAACTGGTTGTTCGCGCGGGGCCGTGGCGGCAGGTTCCTGCTGCGGATCGAGGATACCGACCGCGCCCGCTCCACCCCCGAGGCGACCGAGGCGATCCTCAAGGGCCTGACCTGGCTGGGCCTGGACTGGGACGGAGAGCCCGTCAGCCAGTTCGCCCGCAAGGACCGCCACGCGGAGGTCGCCCGCCAGATGCTGGCGAACGGCAGCGCCTACAAGTGCTTCTCCACGACCGACGAAATCGCCGCCTGGCGCGAGCAGCACCCGCGCCAGCCCTTCGTCAGCCCGTGGCGTGATGCCACTGACCTGCCCGACGCACCCTTCGCGATCCGCCTGAAGGCGCCGCGCACCGGCGAGACGGTGATCGACGACCAGGTGCAGGGGGAGGTGCGCGTTGCCAACGACCAGCTGGACGACATGGTCCTGTTGCGTAGCGACGGGACGCCCACCTACATGTTGGCCGTGGTGGTGGACGATCACGACATGGGCGTGACGCATGTGATCCGCGGCGACGATCACCTGACGAACACCGCGCGGCAGATCCAGATCTATGACGCGATGGGCTGGGATCGTCCGGTCTTCGCCCATATCCCGCTGATCCACGGGGAGGACGGCAAGAAGCTGTCCAAGCGCCACGGGGCGGTGGGCCTGCACGAATTTGCAGCGCTCGGCTATCCGCCGGCGGCGATGCGCAACTATCTGGCGCGGCTTGGCTGGAGCCATGGCGACGACGAGCTGTTCGACGACGCGCAGGCCTGCGAGTGGTTCGATCTGTCAGGCATCGGCCGGGCGCCGGCGCGGCTAGACTTCAAGAAGCTGGAGCATGTCAGCGGCCATCACCTGGGCACGATGAGCGACGATGCCGTCATGGCCGCGCTGCAGGACTACGTCGCGGAAACGGGCGGCGCACCCCTGACGGGAGTCCAGCGAGACCGGATCATGGGCGCGATGGGGGCGCTGAAGGACAAGGCCAAGACCCTGCCTGCGCTGCTGGATCAGGCACGCTTCGCGGTGGTCGAACGGCCGCTGCAAATCGATGAAAAGGCGACCAAGTCCCTGGATGCGGTATCCCGTGGTATGCTGAAATCATTGACTGCCGCAGTGCAGAATGCTAGCTGGACGCGTGACGATCTGGAGGGCGCGGCCAAGCGGGTTGCCGATGAAAACGGCGTGGGGCTTGGCAAGATCGCGGGCCCCCTTCGGGCAGCCTTGGCAGGGACCAGCGCGACCCCCAGTGTATTCGACATGATGACTGCGCTTGGCCGCGACGAAACGCTGGCCCGGCTTCAGGACCAGACCGATTTGGCAGGCTGAAGCCTGTCGCAACGTGCCCGGTCCCTTCAGCGTGCGAAGGGCCAGGCCTAGCCGGAAAGGACGCACAGGATGGCGGACAAGACAGCCAAACTGCGAATCGACGAACGGGAATTCGACCTGCCGATCCTCAGCCCGACCCAGGGACCCGAGGTTCTGGATATCCGCAAGCTCTATGGTCAGGCGGATGTGTTCACCTATGACCCTGGCTTCACCTCGACCGCCAGCTGCGATTCGACGATCACCTATATCGACGGTGACAAGGGAGAGCTGTGGTATCGCGGCTATCCGATCGAGCAGCTAGCCGCCAAGTCGAACTATCTGGAAGTGTGCTTCCTGCTGCTCTACGGCGAACTGCCGACGGCCGAGCAGATGGCGGATTTCCAAAGCCGCATCACGCGCCACACGATGGTGCACGAGCAGATGCACAACTTCTTCCGCGGCTTCCGCCGTGACGCGCATCCGATGGCAACGATGGTGGGCGTCGTGGGGGCCATGTCGGCCTTCTATCACGACAGCACCGACATCAGCGATCCCTGGCAGCGCGAGGTCGCCTCAATCCGGCTGATCGCCAAACTGCCGACCATTGCCGCGATGGCTTACAAGTATTCGATCGGCCAGCCCTTCGTTTATCCGCAGAACGAGCTGGATTACGCGTCGAACTTCCTCAACATGTGCTTTTCGGTCCCGGCCGAGAAATACAATGTCGATCCGGCTCTGGCCCGCGCCATGGACCGCATCTTCACGCTGCATGCGGATCACGAACAGAACGCCTCGACCTCGACGGTGCGTCTGGCCGGATCGTCGGGGGCGAACCCGTTCGCCTGCATCGCGGCGGGCATCGCCTGCCTCTGGGGTCCCGCACATGGCGGCGCCAACCAGGCCTGCCTGGAGATGCTGCGCCAGATCGGCACTGTGGACCGCATCCCGGAATTCATCGCCCGCGCCAAGGACAAGGATGATCCGTTCCGCCTGATGGGCTTTGGTCACCGCGTCTACAAGAACTTCGACCCGCGGGCGAAGGTCATGAAGGAATCGGCGGACGAGGTTCTGGACCTTCTGGGCGTGGCCGACAACCCGACCCTGCAGGTCGCCAAGGAGCTGGAGCGGATCGCGCTGGAGGACGAGTACTTCGTGTCGAAGAAGCTCTATCCGAACGTCGACTTCTATTCGGGCATCATCCTCGAGGCGATGGGCTTCCCCACCTCGATGTTCACGCCGATCTTCGCGCTGTCGCGTACGGTGGGCTGGATCGCCCAGTGGAAAGAAATGATCGGCGATCCGCAGAACAAGATCGGCCGCCCGCGCCAGCTTTATGTGGGCAGCGACAAGCGCGACTATGTGGACGTGAGCAACCGCTGATCGAAGGGCCACGACATGAAGCCCTGCCGCCTGACGGTGGCAGGGCTTTTGCCTGTCCGTGTGCCACGGAACGGCACTTGCAAGGCGGGCGGCACGGTGGCAAGTGAGCCGGTATGAATGACCAAGATCAGGCAGGGGCGCCGCGGCTGGCGCTGGTGACAGGGGCTTCCCGAGGGCTGGGAGCGGCGCTGGCCGAAGGGCTTGCGCGGCGGGGTTCTCACGTGATGGCGGTGGCCCGCACGGTCGGCGCGCTGGAAGAGCTGGATGACAGGATCCGGGCCGATGGCGGGCAGGCCACTCTGGCACCGATGGATGTGACCGATCCGGCCGCGATGCAGCAGATGGTGCAGGCGATCCATGCTCGCTGGGGCGGGCTTGCCCTTTGGGCGCATTGCGCGGTCCATGCCGCGCCGCTGGCCCCGGCGCCGCAGATCGAAGGACGCGACTGGTCCAAGTCGATGCTGACGAATGTCGAGGTCACGCGCGGACTGATCGCCCTGCTGGAGCCTTTGCTGCGTCTGGGCAACGGCACGGCCCTGTTCTTCGACGATGCGCGCGGCGGGCAAAAGTTCTTCGGGGCCTATGGCGCCACCAAGGCCGCGCAGATTGCACTGGCCCGCAGCTGGCAGGCCGAGACGGTGCAGACAGGACCACGGGTTGTCATCGACGCGCCGGCGCCGATGCCGACGGCGGTTCGCGCCAGGTTCTATCCGGGCGAGGATCGCGGCGCATTGACACCCTGCCGGGACGAGGCGGCGCGGATTCTGGACAGTCTCTGACCCGACACTTGGAATTGCGTCCCGCGACGGCGGGGGGCTGCTCGCCCCCCGCGCCCCCCGGTCGGCGCGCGGAACCTTACGCCAAGGGAGCGGTCGCGGCGTCGAGCCAAGCCTGTTCGGCTGGGTCCAGGTGATCGCGCAGTTCCTGCCGCACCCAGGCGTGATAGTCGTCGAGCCAGGCCACCTCATTCGCGGAGAAGGCGGCGCGATCGATCAGGCGGCGGTCGATGGGGCAGAGCGTCAGCGTCTGGAAGCCCAGCATCTGGCGGCCGGGCTCTGCGTCAGCCTCTGCGACGACGATCAGGTTCTCGATCCGGATGCCGAAGCTGCCCTCGCGGTAATACCCGGGCTCGTTCGAGAGGATCATCCCCGATTCGAGCGCCATGTCGCTGGCGCGGCTGATCCGCACTGGGCCTTCGTGAACGCAGAGCGCCGCGCCCACGCCGTGGCCGGTGCCGTGGTCGAAGTCGAGCCCCTGCTGCCACAGGAACTGCCGCGCCAGCGCGTCCAGATGCGCGCCGGCGACGCCCTTTGGAAACTTGGCCCGACTGAGGGCGATCATCCCGCGCAGGACGGCGGTGAATGGCTGGACGGCATCGGGCCTGACCTGGCCGAGCGCCACCGTGCGGGTGATGTCGGTCGTGCCGTCGGCATACTGCCCGCCGGAATCGATCAGCAGAAGCTCTCCGCCCGACAGGCGGCGGTTCGTCATCTCGGTGACGCGATAATGGACGATGGCGCCGTTCGGTCCCGCGCCCATGATCGTGTCGAAGCTGATGTCGAGGATACCGGCGTCCCGGCGCAGATCCTCAAGACGGCGGACGACGTCGATCTCGGTCAGAGAGGCCGGGTCCTGCGCGTCCAGCCAAGCCAGCAGCCGCACCATCGCGATCCCGTCACGGTGATGGGCGGCGCGCATGCCGGCAAGTTCGGCCGCGTTCTTCCGCGCCTTGGGCAGAATCGCGGGGTCGGGTCCGCGCATAACATCGGTGCCGGCGTCGTCCAAGATGCGGAACGCCGCTTCCGGTGCACTGCCCGGATCCAGGCGGACCGGACCTTCCAGGTCGATTAGCGCGGCTGAGAGCGCATCGTGCGGCAGGATGCTGACCTCGTTGCCGAGATGGGCACGCAGGTCGTCGTCGAACTTGGCGGAGTCGGCGAACAGCGCCAGGTGGCCGCTGTCCGACAGCACAGCGAAGGACTGGACCACCGGGTTCTTGGGCAGGTCGCTGCCCCGGATGTTCAGAAGCCACGAGATCGAATCCGGCAGGGTCAGCAGCGCCGCCGCCTGGCCCGCCGCCTTCAGTTCGGCAGCCAGCCAGGACCGTTTCTGGGCAGAGGTTTCCCCGGCAAGCTCGGTCGGATGGATGCGCGCGGCTCCGACCGGGGGGGCGGGGCGATCCGGCCAGATGGCATCGACCGGGTTGCCCTCCAACGCGATCAGCGCGATCGAGCTGCCTTGCAGGGCGGTCTCCATGGTCTCGATCTCTCGCCGCGTGTGCAGCCACGGATCGAAACCGACGCGCCCGCCCTGCGGCAGCGCCTCTCGCAGCCAGCCCGACGGGCGCGTCTCGGGCCAGTCGACGGGGGTGAAGTGGCGCAGGTCGATCTGGCCGCGGACCTGCACCCGATAGCGGCCGTCCACGAACACGCCGGCGCGGTCCAGCGTCGCGATGGCAAAGCCCGCGCTGCCGGTGAAGCCGGTGAGCCACGCCAGTCTTGCGTCTGCCTCGGCCACATATTCGCCTTGGTGGACGTCGGCGCGGGGCACGATGATGGCCGAGAGATCCTGATCGCGCATCACGTCCCTCAGGGCCTGAAGCCGGGCCGCGTGGTCGCCGCCGCCGGCGGGGTCTTCGAAGGTCTGGAAGCTCACAGTGCGATGGCCTTCATGATTTTGGGTTCGATGACCTGAACGCCCGGCAGGCCGGCGGCCAGTGCACCCGCATCCTGTTCCAGCGCGGGGAAGGTCTTGTAGTGGCAGGGAATGACGGTCTTGAAGTTGAAATAGCGCCTGGCCGCGTAGGCCGCGCGGGTCATGTCCATGGTGAAGTGGCCGCCCGCACACAGGATTCCGATGTCCGGCTTGTGCAGGTCGCCCATCCACTCCATGTCCGCCATGATGTCGGTGTCGCCCGAGACGTAGATTACCCGCCCCTCGCCAGCGATCATGTAACCCGATTCGTGGCCCGCATAGATCGGCCCCTGAGGTCCGTTGATCGAACTGGAGTGCGAGGCATTGACCATCGTCACCTGCGCGCCGCCCAGATCGACCGTGCCGCCCTTGTTGAAGCCCGTGCCCTCGATGCCTTCAGATTCCTGCCAGAAACTGATCAGGTCGAAGATGCCGACGACCGGGATATTCAGCTCCTTGGCGATCGAGAGCGTGTCGCCGCTGTGGTCGCCATGTCCATGGGTCAGAAGGATGTGCGTCGCACCCTTGATCGCATCCTCACGCGCGCCGTCAGGGAAGGCGGGGTTGCCCGTCATCCAGGGGTCGATCAGGATCACGGCGTTTTCGATTTCCAGCCGGAAGCCGGAATGGCCAAGCCAGGTCAGGTTCATCGGGTCCTCCTTGATGGTCAGGTTAGCGGCCGCTTCGGGCACTGACCAGAACCCCCCGCAGGGGGCGCGGGTTGCGTCAGACCGCTGCGGCGTCGTCCAGGCGCAGGCGCAGGCGTTCGCGCCCGCCCCAAGTGGACAGCTCCAGCTTGCCGGCCAGGTGGAAACGCCGCCCCTTCGCGCCGATCAGGCCCGGTCCCAGAGGTCCATCCATGGCGCCCCAGGCCACGGCCTCCAGCGCCGGCGCGCCGGGGCTGCGGAAGGACAGGCGCAGGTGCCGGTCGCCCATCGTGGCCGCGCTGTCGATCAGCTGGTCGGCAAAGGCAAAGCGTGGGGCAGGGGCGGCCTGTCCATAGGGGCCCGCATCCTCCAGCATCCGGTACATCTGCGGCGTGGCGCCCGACCCTTCCAGCAGCCCCGAGATGCGCAGGTCGCGCGTTGCGCTGCGTCCGGCCAGGTCGCGGCCGATCAGCTCGGCCAGACGCTCCATCGCGGGGGCGATTTTCGCCTCCTCGACGGTCAGCCCGGCGGCCATTTCGTGACCGCCGCCCTTCAGGAGCAGCCCCTCGCGCGCCAGCCGCTGAATGGCGCGGCCCAAGTCGACACCCGGAACCGAACGGGCGCTGCCCTTTCCGATGCCGCCTTCGACCCCGATGACGACCGACGGCAGGTCCGTCGCCTCTTTCACGCGGGCGGCGACGATGCCGACGACGCCGGGATGCCAGCCGGCGCCGGCTGCCCATGACAGCTGGGCGCTTCCACGTGCCTCGACCTGCGCCAAGGCCTCCAGCCGCACGGCAGCCTCGATGGCGCGGCGGTCGCGGTTCAGGTCGTCCAGCTGCCGGGCCAGATCCGCGGCCTGGTGCGGATCGCGGCAAGACAGGCAAAGCGCGCCCAGGTCGGCCCGCCCGACGCGCCCGCCAGCGTTGATCCGCGGGCCCAGCAGGAAGCCCAGGTGAAAGGCGGCCGGCGGCCCGTCCAGCCGCGCGACATCCGACAGCGCAACCAGGCCTATACGCTGCCGCCGCGCCATCACCGCCAGCCCCTGCCGAACGAAGGCGCGGTTCACACCGACCAGCGGTGCCACATCGGCGACGGTCGCCAGCGCCACCAGGTCCATCATCGCCATCAGGTCGGGTTCCGGCAGCCCCCTGGCCCGCAACAGCCGCCCGGCCTGCACCAGTGTCAGGAAGACCACCCCGGCCGCGCACAGGTGGCCCAGGCTGCCGTCCTCGTCAGCGCGGTTCGGATTCACGACGGCCAGCGCCGGCGGCAGCGTCTCGCCGCCCAGATGGTGGTCCAGCACGACGACGTCACACCCCTGGGCGGCGGCCAGCGCATCATGGCTCAGCGTGCCGCAATCGACGCAGACGATCAGGTCGTGGCCTTGGGCCAGCGCCTCCATCGCAGGAACATTCGGCCCATAGCCCTCGTCGATGCGATCCGGGATATAAAGCGTCGCCTGCCGACCCATCTGGTGCAGCCAGTCGATCAGCAGCGCGGCCGAGGAACCACCATCGACGTCATAATCGGCAAAGATCGCGATCCGCTGCCCCGCAACGGCCGCCTGGACCAAGCGCTCTGCCGCCGCGCCCATGTCGCGCAGCAGCAGCGGGTCCGGCAGCAGGTCGCGCAGCCTGGGCGTCAGGAAGCCTGCCGCCTCGGCCGGCTCCACCGCGCGCTCGGCCAGTACCCGCGCGACCGGCAGCGGCAGCGCCGCCTGCTGCGCCAGGCCCTCGGCCCGCCGCTCGAGCGCCGCATCCGGGCCGATCCAGCGCCGCCCCGTCAGCGAGCTGTCGATTCCCAGAAACGCCACTCTGCCTCTTCTTCTTTGTCCAAGTACCCCAGGGGGAGTCCCGGAACGGGACGGGGGGCAGCGCCCCCCATACCTCACTTGATCGGATTGCGATAGATCATCCGCCGCACCGATCCGGTCTTGGACCGCATCAGGATCGTCTCGGTCGTCAGATAGCCGGGCTCGCGCTTGACGCCGGCCACGATCGACCCGTTGGTGACCCCGGTCGCCGCGAAGATCACGTCGGCCGTCACCAGATCGTCGCGGGAATAGATGCGATCCAGGTCGGTGATCCCGGCCTTGCGGGCGCGGCCCTTCTCGTCGTCGTTGCGGAACAGCAGCCGGCCCCACATCTGGCCGCCCATGCATTTCAGCGCCGACGCCGCCAGGACGCCCTCGGGCGCACCGCCCGATCCCATGTACATGTCGATGCCGGTCAGTTCGGCCTCGGCCGTGTGGATCACGCCGGCCACGTCGCCGTCGGTGATCAGGCGGATCGCGGCGCCTGTCTCGCGGACCTCGGCGATCATGTCCTCGTGCCGAGGGCGTTCCAGGATGCACACCGTGATATCACCGGGATTGACGCCGCGTGCCTTTGCCAAAGCATGGACCCGCTCGGCCGGGCTCATGTCCAGGCTGATCACGTCGGTCGGATAGCCCGGACCGATCGCCAGCTTGTCCATATAAACGTCTGGCGCGTGCAGCAGCGTCCCCCGCGGCGCCATGGCGATGACGGTCAGCGCGTTCGGCATGTCCTTGGCGGTCAGCGTGGTCCCTTCAAGCGGGTCCAGCGCGATGTCAACTTCGGGGCCGTCGCCGGTGCCGACCTCTTCGCCGATGAACAGCATCGGCGCCTCATCGCGCTCGCCCTCGCCGATGACGACGACGCCCTTGATGTCCAGCATGTTCAGCTGGTCGCGCATGGCGTTGACGGCGGCCTGGTCGGCGGCCTTCTCGTCGCCGCGGCCGATCAGGCGGGCCGAGGCGTGGGCTGCGGCCTCGCTGACGCGGGCGAGGCCCAGTGACAGCATCCGGTCGTTGAAATCCTTGGGCGCGGTCATGTGGCTGGTCCCTCTCTCCTTGCCTTCATCGGTGTCTTAGGGGGCCGGAAAGGGGGCGGCAAGGGTGACGGCGCTAACGCGTCAGCTTTCAGACAAATCCAGCGACAGAGCATGGATCTGCGGCACGATGTCGCCAAGCGTGGCATGGACCAGACGGTGCTGCTGCAGCCGCGACATCCCCTTGAACATGGGCGAGGCGATGCGGATATGGAAATGGCTCTCTCCGCCCTCACGAAAGCCTGCATGCCCGCGGTGGCTTTCGCTGTCGTCACGAATCTCCAGCGTGGTGGGGCGCAGGGCGGCCAGTCTAGTGCGCATCTTGTCGGCGATCATCCGGTCATCCTTTCGTCAAGGCCTTTCATGTGCCGCCAAATACCCTAAACTGCCGCCTCCGAGTCGCAAAGGTGCCCCTCCATGAGCAAGAACGACCCGTTCGGTTTCGACATTTCCGCCGCCAAGGACAAGAAGCGCAAGACCAAGGGGCGGCGCGGGATGTCCGGCGCCTTCGAGACATCGACCCGCATCTGCGAACGCGAGGGCTGCAACGAGCCCGGCCAGTACCGCGCACCCAAGAACCCTCGCAACCTTGATGACTATTTCTGGTTCTGCAAGGAACACGTGCGCGAATACAATGCGAACTGGAACTATTTCCAGGGCCAGTCCGAGGAAGAGTTCCAGCAGTTCATCGACAACGCCACGGTTTGGGAACGTCCGACCAAGCCCTTCGGCAAGTCGGCCCAGGAGGACAAGTGGGCCCGTCACGGGGTCAGCGACCCGCTGGAAATCCTGGGCGCAAACGGCACCGCGCCCGAGGCCCGCGCCCAGTCGGCGGCCCGCAAGCTGCCCCCGACCGAGCGTCGGGCGCTGGACATCCTCGAGGCGAAGGACAGCTGGACGCGCACGGAAATCCGCAAGCAGTACAAGTCGCTGGTCAAGGACCTGCATCCCGACATGAACGGCGGCGACCGGTCGGACGAGGATCGCCTGTCGGAGGTGGTCTGGGCCTGGGATCAGATCAAGGACAGCCGATTCATCCGCGATTGATCCGCTGGGACAAGGGCAAGGGGGCTGCCGCCCCCGTCGCTGCGCGACTCCCCGGCGGATATTTCAGGACCGACGCAGGACCGGGCGGCGTGCAAGACCGATGATCAGCAGGATCAGGGTCAGCGCTGTCACGACCGGAATGTTGCCCCAGCGCATCCACGGCGTCGGCGGCAGGGCGCTCGGCAGTCGCGCGTCGATCTTGCCCTGCGTGTTCAAATCAAGGCTGTCGCGGATCGTGCCGCGGGAATCGACGACCGCGCTGACGCCGGTATTGGCGGCACGGATCAGCGGCAGGCCCGTCTCGATCGCGCGCATTCGGGCCTGGGCAAGGTGCTGGTAGGGGCCAGAGATGCGCCCGAACCAGGCATCGTTGGTCGCCTGCAGGAGCCAGCCGGGCCGGTCGTCGAGGCCGCGGAGATGCTGTGGGAAGATCGCCTCGTAGCAGACCAGCGGCTGGAAATCAGGAACACCCGGCGCCGAGAGGATCGCCGGCCCCGGGCCGGCGGAATAGCCGTTCCCCTGCTGGGCGGCGAAGGCGCTTATCCCTACCCGCGACAGCGCATCCCCCCAGGGGATGTATTCGCCAAACGGGACGAGATGGAACTTGTCGTAGATCTGCCCGACCCGGCCGCCTTGCCCGATGACAGCCAAACTGTTGTAGAACCGGCTGCCATCGCGGCGCTGGATGCCCATGACCAGCGGGGCGCCCGCGGCGTCGGACATCGCAGGCAGCACGGCGCCGGCCTCGTCCAGAAGAAAGTTCACCGCGGTCTCGGGCCAGATGACCAGATCGCGGGGGCCGGGTTCGGCCGAAAGGTCGATGAGCCGCTGGAAGAAGACCTGCGACCATTCGGGGTCCCACTTCAGGTGCTGCGTGGCGTTGGGCTGGACAATCCGCAGCATGACGTCGGTGTCGGCGGGGCCGGGCGCGGCCAATCGTGACAGGCCCGCCGCCCAGGCCGCCCCAGTCACGAGCAGCGCCAAGGCCAGACCCGGCAGGATGGCGGCGACGCCGGTCGCGGCCCCGCGTCGCGCCAGGTGCGGCAGCAGCGCCAGCGCCATTGTCAGCGCCCCAAGCCCCGGCGCACCGAACCAGGCCGCCAGTTGGGCGACCGGAGTGTCGATCCAGGCATGGCCGATCAGCGCCCAGGGAAAGCCGGTGAAGATCCAGCCTCTCAGCCAGTCGGACAGGATCAGGGCGGCCGCGACGGCCAACAGGCGGCTGCGGCCCGAGGAAAAGCCGGCGGCGGCCCAGGACGGCAGCGCCCAGAAGAGTGCTCCGCCAAGGGCCATCAGCAGCAGGGCGAAGGGCGCCATCCAGCCATAGATTTCGGGCTCGACCAGGAAAGGCTCGACGATCCAGGACAGGGCCAGCGCGAACCAGCCGAAGCCGGCTGCCAGTGCGTGCCAGAAAACCGCCCCCGGACGGGCCGCCATCATGCGCCACAGAAGGATGGAGAATGCGACGGGGGTTATTGCCCAGAGTCCGAAAGGCGCAAGGCCCAAGGCCGCGATGGCCCCCAGTCCGGCGTCAGACAGAAGTCGGCGCAGGGGCGGGCGGCCCCTGCGCGTCAGTCGTGGCAGGTAGAGGCTTGAGCCGGCGCCAGCCATCACGCCTCGGCGTCGGCATCCCGCGTCTGTTCGGCGGCAGGCTCGGCCTCGGCCTTCTTGCGGCGGGTGCGCTTGGGTTTCTCGGCCGGCTCCTCGGCTGCGGCTTCGGGTTCGGCCTTCTTGCGGCGGGCGCGCGCGGGCTTAGGTGCCTCGGCTTCGGGGGCGGCGGCATCGTCGGCCTTCTTGCGGCGGGTGCGCTTGGGCTTCTCGGCCGTCTCCTCGGATGCCGCCTCGGGTTCGGGCTTCTTGCGGCGGGTGCGCGCTGGCTTGGGCGCTTCGGCTTCGGGAACCGCGTCGTCAGTCTTCTTGCGACGCGTGCGCTTGGGCTTCGACGCGACCTCGGCGGCGGTTTCTGCCGCTTCGGCGGCCGGAGCCTCGGCCTGGGCGGGCGTTTTTTCGACGATCACCGCTTCAGGCTGGCGCGCAACCTCGGGCGCGGCTTCGGCGGCGGGCGCCTCGGGCTTGCGCCGACCACGGGACCGGCGGCTGGCGGGCTTGGCTGCAGATTCCGCCGGCGCCGGCTGCGGTTGCGTTTCGGCCACAGGGTCGGCGGCGGGCTCTGATGACGCAAGCTCGGTGCGAAGCTCGACCAGCATGAACTGCGGGACGTGATCGCCCATGCCGACGATCGGCTGGCCACGGTCTTGGCCGCGGCCGTCCTGATCGCGCCCGCGCCGACCATCTCGGCGGTCGCCCCGACGATCATCGCGGCGCGGCTCTTCCCGGCGGGGTTCGGGCCGAGCTTCGGCGCGCGGACGCGCGGGTTCGGGCGCGGCTTCGGCGGCAACCTCGGGCCGGTCGTCGTCGCGGCGGCGGCGGCGGCTGCGGTCGCGCGAGCCGCCCTTGCGGCCTTCGCGTTCGGCCGGTGCGGCCTCGGACCCGGCGGCGGTGAAGCCGGCCGGCGCCTCGGCCCGCGGCAGCGAGGTCTTCAGCAGCCCTTCGATGGCTGTCAGATACTTCTCGTCCGAGGGGGTCGAGATGCTGACGGCGGTTCCCAGGCGACCCGCACGGCCCGTGCGGCCGATGCGGTGGACATAATCCTCGGCATGGCTGGGCAGGTCATAGTTGAAGACGTGGCTGACCGCCGGGATGTCGAGGCCCCGCGCCGCCACGTCGGACGCGATCAGCAGGCGCAGCTTGCCGTCGCGGAAGGATTCCAGCGTTCGGGTCCGCTGGCTCTGGTCCAGATCGCCGTGGATGGGGGCGGCGTCATAGCCATGTTTGGCCAGCGACTTGGCGACGATGTCAACGTCAGTCTTGCGGTTGCAGAAGACGATGGCGTTGGTCAGCCCCTCGCCCTCGGCGTCGATCAGGGCGCGCAGCAGGTCGCGCTTCTGCTTGGCAGCGGCGTCGCGACGGGCCGGCGCGATCTCGATCAGGCGCTGCGTGATCGTCTCGCTGGCGGTGGCCTGGCGGGCGACCTCGACCCGTTCGGGCGAATGGAGGAAGGTGTTGGTGATGCGCTCGATCTCGGGGGCCATGGTGGCGCTGAAGAACAGCGTCTGGCGCGTGAAGGGCGTCAGCTGGAAGATCCGCTCGATATCGGGGATGAAGCCCATGTCCAGCATGCGGTCAGCCTCGTCCACGACCATGATCTGCACGCCGGTCAGAAGCAGCTTGCCACGTTCGAAATGATCCAGCAGCCGGCCCGGCGTGGCGATCAGCACGTCCACGCCGCGGTCGATCAGCTTGTCCTGTTCGCCGAAGCTGACGCCGCCGATCAGCAGCGCCTTCGTCAGCCGGGTGTGCCTGGCATAGACGTCGAAGTTCTCGGCCACCTGGGCGGCCAGTTCGCGGGTCGGGCAGAGGACCAGCGACCGCGGCATCCGCGCACGCGCCCGGCCGCGACCCAGCAGGGTGATCATCGGCAGCGTGAAGCTGGCCGTCTTGCCCGTTCCGGTCTGAGCGATCCCCAGCACGTCGCGGCCTTCCAGCGCCGGCGGAATCGCGCCTTGCTGAATGGGCGTCGGGCTTTCGTAGCCGGCTTCGTGCACGGCCTGCAGCACCTTGGGGTCAAGCTTCAGATCAGCGAATTTCGTCATTCGGGGCTTTCCAATAAGCCGCGCCGGTTTCTGGCGCGATGCGTTCCATGCCGCGCGCGTCCTGCGCCTGGCGGCAAAGTTGGGACGCAGTCTTCGACGCCCCGCCTTCATGCCTGCCGGATGCAGGCCCGCGTTCCCTAAACGAAAGACGTTGCCACGTCAATCTTTTGCGTCGGCGGGCCTGATCGGAACCACTGGCCCCGGAACGCGCTTGTCAGCGACGGTGCAAGCGAAGGAGCCCGGATGGAAGGCGAAGTCATTCAGGGCCTGAGCCCGGTGCAGGTGGTGGCGCTGGTGGGTGTCCTTGGGGTGGGCGCGCAGTGGCTGGCTTGGCGGATGCGGCTGCCCGCCATCGTGCTGATGCTGGGCATCGGCCTGCTGGTCGGCCCCGTGCTGGGCTGGTTCCTGCCAGAGCGCGACCTTGGCCCGATCTATCGCCCGCTGATCGCCGTGGCGGTCGCCATCATCCTGTTCGAGGGCGGCCTGACCCTGGATTATGCCCGACTGCGCGACGCGCGCGCGCCGGTGCGGCGGCTGGTCTTCGTCGGCGCACCACTGGGCTGGGCGCTGTCCGCGCTGGTCCTGTGGCTGGCGGTCGGGCTGTCCTGGCAGTCGGCGGCGGTCTTTGGCGGCGTCATGGTGGTGACCGGCCCTACGGTGATTGCGCCCATGCTGCGCCAGGCTCGCCTGCGCACGCGCCCCGCACAGGTCCTGCAATGGGAGGCGATCCTGAACGACCCGATTGGCGTCCTGATCGCGGTTCTCGTGCTCGAGGTGGTGCTGGTCCTTGAAACCGGCGTCTCGGTCGGCGCGGCGGCCTGGCTGCTGGGCACCGGGATCGGCTTTGCGGCGGTGACGGGCTGGGTCGCGGGCAAGGGCATGGCGCTGGCCTTCGCCCGGGCCTGGGTGCCGGAATACATGAAGGTGCCGGTGCTGTTCGTCAGCGTCATCGCTGTCTTCGCGGCCACCGACAGCGTGCTGCATGAAACCGGCCTTCTGGCGGTGACGATCATGGGCATGATGCTGGCGAATGCCAAGCTGTCTTCCTATGTCGAGCTGCACCGTTTCAAGGAACATGCCACGGTCCTGCTGGTGTCGGGTGTCTTTGTTCTGATGGCCGCATCGATGGACTTCGCAACCCTGGGGCAGCTGACCTGGCGGGCCGCGCTGTTCGTGGTATTCACAGTGGCGCTGGCGCGTCCGCTGCAGGTGATGCTGCCGCTGATCGGCACGCAGCTGCCGATGAAGGAGCGCTGGCTGATCGCCCTGACGGGGCCGCGCGGCGTCGTCATGGTCGCGGTCTCGGGCCTCTTCGGGGCCAAGCTGGTCGAGGCGGGGATCGAGGACGGCGCGACGCTGGCGCCCCTGTCATTCATCATCGTGCTGGCGACCGTGATCATCCACGGCTTCACCCTGGCGCCCATGGCGCGGCGGCTTGGCCTGTCGGGACCCGAGCGTCCGGGCCTCTTGATCGTCGGCGGATCGCCATTCGCCGTGGCGCTGTCGCAGGCGCTTGAGAAAGCGGGCGTCGACACGCTGATCGCCGACACGAACCGCCAGCACCTGACGCCTGCCCGCAACGCCGGGCTTCAGACCTACTATGGCGACATCCTGGGCGAGGCCGCCGAGCATCAGGTCGAATTCATCGCCTATCCGGTCGTTCTGGCCGCGTCCGACAACGACGCCTACAACACCCTGGTCGCCACCGACCTGGGGCCGGACCTGGGCCGCGACGCCGTCTGGCAGATCAGCCGCGTGCGCGACCGCTCGCGCCATGCGTTGCCGGCGCAGCTGGGCGGACAGCGCCTGGCAGGCCGCCCCACCTTCGAGGCCGTGAACCAGCGCCTGGCCGAGGGCTGGACGCTGCGCAGCACGCGACTGTCCGAGGAATACGACATGGACGACTGGCAGGCCGAACGTCCCGGCGCCGAGCCCTTCGCAGTAGTCACCAAGGCGGGCGTGCTGCGCTTTGCCGGTCCCGACCAGCCGGTGACGGTGCAGGCCGGCGACTGGATCACGGCGTTCCTGCCGCCCGAACTTTCCGAACCCTCGGATGCGCCCGATCCGGAACTGGCGGCCGAGGCCGCCGATGTGGCACGCGAACGGCGCGAGAGGGGTGAAACTGGCAGCTGAGGGGGCTTTCGGTTGACCTCGGGCGACCTCTGGCGTTAACCCGCGGGGGTCAATCAGGAAGCTTCACATGAACCTTTTCACGGATCTCCGCGGCGTCGTCGTCGAGGCGCTGGATCAGATGGCCGCCGCGGGCGAACTGCCCGCAGGCCTGGACACCGCCAATGTTACGGTCGAGCCACCGCGCGATCCGGCGCATGGAGACATGGCCACCAACGCCGCGATGGTGCTGGCCAAGCCCGCCGGCATGAAGCCGCGCGACATCGCCGACAAGCTGGCCGCGCGCCTGACCGACCGGCGCATCGCCGCCGCCGAGGTCGCGGGGCCGGGCTTCCTGAACCTGCGGCTGTCGCCCGTCGTGTGGCAGGACATCGTCAAGGCGGCATTGAAGGCCGGGACGGAATTCGGACGCTCTGACCTGGGCGCGGGGCAGAAGGTCAACGTCGAATTCGTCAGCGCCAACCCCACCGGCCCGATGCATGTGGGCCATGTCCGCGGCGCGGTCTTCGGTGATGCCCTGGCGCGGCTTCTGGCCTTTTCCGGGCATGACGTGACGCGCGAATACTACATCAACGACGGCGGCGCGCAGGTCGACGTGCTGGCGCGGTCGGCCTATGAACGCTATCGCGAGGCCAACGGGCTGGAGCCCGAGATCCGCGAAGGGCTCTATCCGGGCGACTATCTGATCCCGGTCGGAGAGGCGTTGAAGGTCGAATATGGCGACAGCCTGCTGGACCGCCCCGAGGAGGAATGGCTGGCACCGATCCGCGAATTCGCCACGCAGGCGATGATGGCCGAGATCCGCGGCGACCTGGCCGCGCTCGGCGTGGAGATGGATGTCTATTCCAGCGAAAAGGCGCTTTACGGCACCGGCCGGATCGAAGCCGCGATCGAGCGTCTGCGCGGCATGGACCTGATCTATCGCGGTGTCCTGGAACCACCGAAGGGCAAGCTGCCCGAGGACTGGGAAGAGCGTGAGCAGCTGCTGTTCCGGTCGTCCGCCCATGGCGATGACGTCGACCGTCCGATCCAGAAGTCCGACGGGGCCTGGACCTATTTCGCACCCGACATCGCCTATCACTGGGACAAGATCGACCGCGGCTTCGATCAGCTAATCGACGTCTTCGGCGCTGACCACGGCGGCTATGTCAAGCGGATGCAGGCGGCGGTGAAGGCGCTGTCGAACAGCCGCGTGCCGCTGGACATCAAGCTGATCCAGCTGGTCAAGCTGTTCAAGAACGGCGAGCCGTTCAAGATGTCCAAGCGCGCCGGCACCTTCGTCACGCTGCGCGACGTGGTCGAGGAGGCGGGCGCCGATGTCACCCGCTTCATCATGCTTACGCGCAAGAACGATGCGGCGCTGGATTTCGACTTCGCCAAGGTGCTGGAGCAGTCGAAGGACAACCCCGTCTGGTATGTCCAGTACGCCAGCGCCCGCGTCCATTCCGTCCTGCGCCGCGCGTCCGAGGCGGGAATCGACGTGAGCGACGCCGCGCTGGCCGGGGCCGACCTGTCGGTCCTGTCGCACCCGGCGGAACTGGAACTGGCGCGCAAGGTCGCCGAATGGCCGCGTCTGGTCGAACATGCCGCCCGCGCCCATGAACCGCACCGGGTGGCCTTCTTCCTCTATGACATCGCGTCGGACCTGCATTCGCTGTGGAACCGCGGGAACGAGGACCTGTCGCTGCGCTTCATCCAGGATGGCGATCCGGCCACGTCGCAAGGAAAAATTGCGCTCGTCCGGGCTGTTGGCGTTGTGATTTCAAGCGGGCTTGGTATTCTTGGGGTCACGCCGGCGGAAGAGATGCGCTGATCAACAGCGCCACTGCCGGCCGTGGTTGAAGCAGGCAAAAGTGAACCCGGAACAACCGGCAGGCAGGCAGACATGGCAGTAATGGACTTCCGCGAAGGCGGCTATGTGTTCTCGCGTCACAAGGTGAAGCGCGAATTCTCGTATGACCAGGCGGGCTGGACCGACAGCCGCGACGCGGATCGCACCGGGCTGCGGCACGAGGCTGGCCCCGCGCCGGACAGCCTGTCGGCACGGCTGGCGCGGCTGACGCATTACGTGGGCGCCGTCGCCTCGGTCGCGCTGATGGTGGTGCTGCTCGCCTGGGGTTGGCAGCTGGTATCGCGGGACGTGTCCGCCGTCCCTGTCATCCGCGCGGTCGAAGGCGAGGCCCGAACCACGCCCGAAAACCCCGGCGGAGAGCTGACGAACCACACGGGCCTGGCCATCAACACCGTTGCTGGCGGCGAAGCCGCGGCGCCGATCGACCAGGTCGCCATCGCCCCCGCCGCCGTGGGGCTGGCCGAGGATGACGTCGCCATGGGCGAACTTGGCGCGACCGCGCACGAACCGGCGAACCCGTCGGAAACGCCGCTGACCTTCGCCGGAGATCCGGTGATGCCCCTTTCCGACAGCGAAGCCCGCGCCATGGCCGAGGCCGAGGCCGCCGCCGCTGCCGAACGCGCGCTGGCAGACGAGGCGGTCGATCAGGCCGCGATCATCGACGCGCCCGCGACCGAGGGCCCGGTGACCGAAGTCGTCACCGACGAGAATGGCCAGCCCGCCCAGGCCGCCGCCATCGCCGAGGCGCTGGCACAAGCCCAGGCTCAGGCCAACCCCGGCATCCTGGTCGCCTCGCCCCGCCCGGCTCCGCGCCCGCGCGTTGTGCAGGTTGCTGCAGCCTCCGCCGCCGCGCCGACACCCGCGCCGGCCGCCGCCGCCCCGGCACCTGCGCCTGCCTCAGCCCCAGCACCTGCGCCCGCTCCCGCCGCCAGCTCGGCCAGCGGACCGGTCGTGCAGGTTGGCGCCTTTGACAGCAATGACATCGCCCAAGGCGAATGGCAGCGCCTGTCGGGCCGCAACGGGTCGCTGTTTTCGGGAAAGGCACCGGTCATCCAGGAACACCAGTCGAACGGCCGCACCTTCTGGCGCCTGCGCGTGGCGGGCTTCGGTTCGATCAGCGAGGCGCGGCAGTTCTGTTCGGCGCTGCAATCCTCCGGAACCGACTGCCTGGCGCTCGGCGGCTGATGTGGCGGCGAATGCCACGATCCTGGGGGGGATCGGCGGGCTGACGCTGTCGCCCGACGAAGCCGCCTTCTTCCGCGATGCCGATCCATGGGGGTTCATCCTCTTCGGGCGCAACGTCGACAACCCGCAACAGCTCTTGCGCCTGACCTCGGACCTGCGCGATGCCGTCGGCCGAGAGGCGGTCATCACCGTCGACCAGGAGGGTGGACGCGTCCAGCGCCTGCGCGGCCAGCACTGGGCGGACTGGCCCGAGCCCCTGGACCAGGCACCGGCGGGTGCTCGGGCGATGTGGCTGCGCTATCACTTGATCGCGCAGGAACTGCGTGCGGTGGGCATCGATTCGAACTGCGCGCCGACGCTGGACGTCGCGCAGGCAGAGACCCACCCGTTCCTCCGCAGCCGCTGCCTTGGCATGGATCCGGCGACGGTCGCCGAACTGGGTCGTGCCGCCGCCGATGGCATGCTGGCGGCGGGCGTCCTTCCCGTGATGAAGCACATGCCGGGTCACGGCCGCGCCGTGGCCGACAGCCACCACGATCTGCCCGTGGTCGATGCGCCAGAAGAGGAGCTGGAGCGTGACTTCGCGCCGTTCCGGGCGCTGAACGACCTGCCGATGGGAATGACGGCCCACATCCGCTTCACGGCGCTGGACGGTGCGCCGGCGACGGCCTCTGCCCGCATGATCGGCCTGATCCGCGACCGGATCGGGTTCGACGGGCTGTTGATGACGGACGATATCACCATGAACGCCCTGTCGGGGACTGAACCCGAGCGTGCCGCCGCGGCCATCTCTGCCGGTTGCGACCTGGTGCTGCACTGCAACGGCACGGTGGCGCAGATGCAGCCCGTGGTCGCCGCCGCGGCCGCGATGTCGCCCGAGGCCTGCCGCCGGGCCGATGCGGCGCTGGCGCTCCGCTGCCCAATCCAGGCGACCGACATCACCGCTCTGACGGCCGAGCTTCGCGCGCTGCTGACTTGACACGGGAACGCCGCGGCAGAACCCTTGGGCGAAGCAAGGAGCGCCGCTTGGCCAGACCCGACGTGCCCTACCTGACCCCTGTTTCACGGGACGGACTTGATGCCGACCAAGTCGCGCAGCGCCGCGCCGAGGAGGCGCTGATCGTCGATGTCGACGGCTATGAAGGCCCCTTGGACCTGCTGCTGACGCTGGCTCGCACGCAGAAGGTCGACCTGCTGAAGATCCGCGTGCTGGACCTCGCGGAGCAGTACCTGGATTTCGTCGAACGCGCCCGCGCCCTGCGGATCGAACTGGCGGCCGATTACCTGGTCATGGCGGCCTGGCTAGCCTTCCTGAAATCCCGGCTGCTGTTGCCCCCGGACCCCGAAGCCGAAGGCCCCTCGGCCGAGGACATGGCCCAGCACCTCGCCTTTCAGCTAGAGCGTCTGGCCGCCATGCGCCGTGTGGCCGCGCAACTGATGGGCCGCGACCGGCTGGGGCAATCGCGTTTCCCGCGTGGCGCGCCCGAAACCGTCGCCAGGACTCGGCGGACCCAGTGGCAGGCGGGCCTGATTGACCTGATGCGCGCCTATGCGCGTTTGAAGACGAAGGACGAATTTCGCCCGTACGCGTTTGACCGCCATGACGTCTTCACGATGGAACAGGCGCTGGAGCGGCTGCGGCGCCTGATCGGCTTCACCGGCGAGTGGACCGATCTGTCGGTCTTCCTGCCCGAGGGCTGGGCCGGCGATCCCAAGCGCCGCCGCAGCGCAACTGCCGCGACCTTCGCGGCCTCGCTGGAGCTTGCACGGCAGGGCCGGCTGGAGATACGGCAGGCCGACACCTTCGCGCCCATCAGCTATCGGCACAGACCCCATGACGACCGCGCCTGACTTTCCGCCCCCGCCCATGCCCCAGCAGGAACGCATGGTCGAGGCGATCCTGTTCGCCAGCGCCCAGCCCATGACTGTGCGCGACCTCGCCGCCCGCCTGCCGTATGGCTGCGACCCGGCCGAGGCGCTGGCGGGCCTTCGCCGCGCGTATCAGGGTCGCGGCGTGGTGCTGGAGCGGATCGGCGACGGCCACGCCTTTCGCACCGCCCCGGACCTTTCGTTCCTGATGCAAACGGAGACCGTCGAGAGCCGCCGCCTGTCCCGTGCGGCGGTCGAAACGCTGGCGATCATCGCCTATCACCAGCCGGTCACCCGCGCCGAGATCGAAGAGATCCGCGGCGTCGCCGTCAGCCGCGGCACGCTGGACCAGCTGATCGAGATGGAGTGGGTGCGCGTGGGGCGGCGGCGGATGACGCCCGGCCGCCCGGCGACCTATGTCGTCACCGAGACGTTCCTCGACCACTTCGGCCTTGAATCAGCGCGCGACCTGCCGGGACTGGCCGAACTGCGGGCCGCTGGCCTGCTTGAATCGCGGCCGCCGGCCGAGGGGCTGGGCCTGCCCCTTGCAGGCACGGGGGACGCCCCCGATATCGAGGAGGACGAGCCGGATCATCCGGCCGAGGACCTCTTCGAGGAGGAGTGAAAGGCGCCGATGAATATGAACCAGCTGTTCAACATGTTCACCCGTCTGATCGCGCGCCGCGCGATGAACTGGGGGATCAACAAGGGCATGGATACCCTGTCCGGCAAGAAGCCGGGACAGCGGGGCCAGCGCCGGGACAAGCAGACCCGAGATCTGGCCCGCAAGATGCGCACGCTGAGCCGCCTGACCCGCCGCTGACGCCCCTCGCCATTCCCGGCGGCACAGGCTAGGGCTGCAGGATGAGCGATACCGAATTCGACATCTTCCTCGTCGCTACGCCGGGCCTCGAGGCGCCGCTGGCGGCCGAGGCCGCGGCCCTGGGTTGGCATGGCGTGATCCAGCCCGGAGGCGTCACCATCCGCGGCACCTGGCCAGACGTCTGGCGCGCCAACCTGATGCTGCGCGGCGCGACGCGGGTGCTGGCGCGCATCGGCGGATTCCGCGCGATGCACCTGGCGCAGCTGGACAAGCGGGCGCGCAAGTTTCCATGGGCTGACCTGCTGCGCCCCGACGTGCCGGTGAAGGTGGAAACGGTCTGCCGCGCCTCGAAGATCTATCACGCGGGCGCGGCCACGCAGCGGATCGAGCGCGCCATCTCGGAGGAACTGGGCGCACCCATCGCGGCCGATGCCCCGGTGACTCTCAAGGCGCGGATCGAGGATGACTTGGTCACCTTCAGCATCGACACGACCGGCGGGTCGCTGCACAAGCGCGGCCACAAGGAGGCCGTCGCCAAGGCCCCCCTGCGCGAGACCATGGCCGCGATGTTCCTGGCCGAGATGGGCTTCGACGGCAGCCAGACCGTGCTGGATCCGATGTGCGGCTCGGGTACCTTCGTCATTGAGGCTGCCGAGATCGCTTTGGGATTGGTCGCCGGACGCAGCCGCGGGTTCGCGTTCCAGAAGCTGGCGAATCACGACCCCGCGACCATCGCCCGCCTGGTATCCGCGACGCGCCGCGACACCCCAACCCGCTTCTTCGGTAGCGACAGGGACCCTGGCGCCGTCAGGATGAGCCGCGCCAATGCGGACCGCGCCGGCGTCGGGCAGATCGCCAGTTTCGATGTCGGCCAGATCGCCGACCTGCAACGACCCGACTGCCCCCGCGGCATCGTCATCCTGAACCCGCCCTATGGCACCAGGATCGGCAACAAGGGGCCGCTGTTCGGCCTGCACGCACAGATGGGCGAGGTGTTCCGCACCCGCTTTCACGGCTGGCGTATCGGCATCGTGACCAGCGAGGCGGGGCTGGCGAAGGCGACCGGGCTACCCTGGCAGGCGCCGGGGCCGATCGTGGCGCATGGCGGTCTGAAGGTCCGCCTGTGGCAGACCGGCCCGCTCTAGCGGAACTGCTTGGCGAGCTTGAGGCCCTGACCCTGATAGTTGGACTTGATGCCCTCGCCATAGAGGCGGTCGGGACGGGCGGCCATGCGTTCATAGACGAGGCGCCCGACGACCTGTCCATGTTCCAGCACGAAGGGCGCTTCATGGCAGCGAACCTCAAGAACGCCGCGCGCGCCGGTGCCTTCCTGTCCGATGCCGAAGCCAGGGTCGAAGAAGCCTGCGTAATGGACGCGGAATTCGCCCACCATGGCCAGATATGGCGCCATCTCGGCCGCGTAATCGGCGGGAATCGCAACCGATTCGCGGCTGACGAGGATGTAGAACGCGCCAGGGTCGAGGATCAGCCTGCCATCGGTCGTGTGAAGCTCGTCCCAGAAGTCGCGGGCCGAATAAGCGCCGATGCGGTCGAGGTCGATGACCCCGCTGTGCGGACGCGCGCGGTATCCGACCAGATCGCCCGCGGATGGCCGCAGATCGACGGAAAAGCCCAGCCCCTGGTCGATTAGCACGGGGCCGCCGCCGACAAGGGGTTCCTGGTCGTTCAGGGCGACCAGCTCACCATCAGTCAGCACCGCCTGGCCCCGGCGCAGGCGCAGCTGGTTCAGCCGCATGCCGGGGCGCACCAGCACCGAAAAGCTGCGCGGGCAGATCTCGGCATAGAGCGGGCCGTCATAGCCCTCTGGCAGGCGGTCGAACTCGGTCCCGTCGTCGGTGACCAGCCGCGTCAGCAGGTCCAGCCGGCCAGTCGAGGATTTCGCGTTCGCCACGGCTGACAGTCCGAAGGGCAGGGCGATGCCTTCCTGCAGCGGCACAAGATAAACGCAACCTCGTTCCAGGACCGCGCCGGCGGTCAGGTCCATCTGGTGCATCTGAAAGTCCGCCAGACGATCGACGATGCGCCGTCCGCGCCCGGCCAGAAAGCTGGCTCGCAGGCGATAGGCCGTCGCCCCAAGTCGCAGGTCGAGCGAGGCCGGCTGGATCTGTTCGGCCAGGATCGGGGCATCCGACCGGATCGCGCCCGTCCCGATCAGCTTGCGGATCTCGCTGTCGGGCAGAACACCGTTCATCCTGGACTCTCTCGGCTGCAGATAAGGGAAACGCCCATCCCCGCAAGAGGACAGGCGTTTTCGGAATGGTCGGGCCGGAGAGATTCGAACTCTCGGCCTTCCGCCCCCCAGACGGACGCGCTAACCAGGCTGCGCCACGGCCCGACGCGCACCGTATAGAGCGATCCAGCAGGCCGGCACAAGGGCCAGAATGCGGAAATCTGCGCCGAATGTCGCGAAGCCGTCACGAAAGTCGAAGCATCGCCTGAAGAAGCCGGAAGCCTTGCGCCTGCACCGCATCCGGCGCCAAAGTATGGACCTGCTGCAGGCGACGCGCCAGATGTGTCAGACGGTGCAGCCAAAGCGCCGGTGCCTGATCCGAGGCCTGGGCAAGCAGATCCGAACTCCCATTCGGGGGATTTTTCTGCAGCACCGTTCCGGCGTCCGGTTTGGACGACAGGTCTGACGCAGATGCGTCGACCGGGGCGGCTGTCACAGGCATGGCGGCCGGTTCGCCAGCCGTCAGCGAGGGGTCAGCGGCATGAAAAACCGGCGCCTGCACCACGCCTGGTTCCTGAACCTCCGACCGGGCGCCTGCCTCGGCGGCGCTCAGGGGCATCAGGTGGTCGGAAAGTGCAGTTGCAGGTTCGTCCTGAAATACACCCTCGCCGCCAGACGCGAGATTGTCGGGCATTGTGGCGATTTCAGCCGGTATGTCCGCCGCCAGACTGGAAAGACGCGCAAGCCCGCGGGCGCGCACGGCCTCTCCGCGGTCGGGGGCCAGCGCCATGCGGGCGCCGCGGATGGTCAGGCCCTCGTCCCGCAGCAGCTCGACCAGCCCGGCGGCCAGGGCCAGGTCGGCCGGTCGATAGTAGCGGCGCCCGTCGGGGCGTTTCATCGGCCGCAGCAGCGGGAACTGCGTTTCCCAATACCGCAGGACATGGGGCGCGACGCCGATCAGCTTGGCGACCTCACCGATCGACCGAAATGCCTCGCTGCCCTTTGCCATCCTGCCCGGGTGATCCTATCGCTTGTTGCCTGCGGCCACGCGATCCTTCATCAGATGCGACGGACGGAACGACAGGACGCGGCGGGGGGTGATCGGCACCTCTTCCCCGGTCTTGGGATTGCGGCCGATCCGTTCGTTCTTGTCCCTGACCGAGAAGGTCCCGAAGGACGAGATCTTGACCTGCTCGCCCCGCACCAGCGCGTCGGAGATGTGCCCCAGCACGCTTTCGACCAGCTGCGCCGATTCGTGGCGCGACAGGCCGACGTCGCGGAACACCGCCTCGGCCAAGTCCATCCGGGTCAAGGTCTTGTCGCCCATGGTCGTCCTCTTGATTACGGGAAGGATGGTTGTCTTTGCAGTCCCTGTCAACGAGGCGGGCGGGGAAATCGTTCCCCGCCCGTGACTTGTCCGTTCCGTCAGCCGGATGTCAGTTGGCGCATTCCTGGATCGCCGCCAGGTCGGGGCCATTCGGCGTCCGGCCCAGATTGAACGGCGCCGAGGCATCGCGCCAGGTCGAATAATCCTGCAGATAGCTCAGCTGGCTGGCATAGACCTTGGCCGACAGCGGGTTTTCGCAGGCGACCTCGGTGATCGTCTCGTTGGCCAGCTGCTGCACCTGCTCCAGCGCGGCGTCGTCCAGGCGGGTGATCTCGGTACCGGCCTCTTGGAACTGGCCATAGGCCTCGGTCGCGCGCTTCTCGGTGAAGGACAGGCTCCAGAGCATGGTGGCATCGGCGGCGATCTTCAGCCGCTCTTGCGTTTCCTCGTCCAGCGCATCCCAGGCGGCCTTGTTGATCATCACGCCGAAGACCGACGACGACTGGTGCCAACCGGGCGTGGACCAGAAATCCGTCACCTGCTGGAAGCCGCCCGAATAGTCCACGTTGGGCGTCGAGAACTCGGCCCCGTCGATCACGCCGCGTTCCAGAGACTGATAGATCTCTCCGCCGGCCATGCTGACCTGGTTGCCGCCCAGCTTTTCCAGCAGCTTGCCCTGCTCCAGCCCCGACAGGCGCAGGCGAAGGCCCTGCAGGTCCTCCAGCGTGCGGATCGGCTGGCTGACGGTGCGGAAGCCTGACTCGTTGTTAGTTACGCCATAGGGCAGGTAGACCATGCCGAACTTGCCGTAGACCTCGTTATAGAGCTCTTCTCCGCCCCATTCCTGGATCCAGTTCACATAGTCGACCGCGTTGAAGAGGCTGGCCGTCGTCGCCAGGGGCGAAAAAGCACTGTCGCGGCCCGCCCAGTATCCCGGCCAGTCGGCGCCGGCCTGGATGGTGCCCGATTCGACGGCGCCGAAGACCTCGCCCGCGGGGACCAGGGCGCCGCCCTCGTAGAATTCGATGGTCAGCTTGTCGTCGTCGACCAGCTTGTTGGCCAGATCGACCCAATGCTTGTCGATCTCGATCAGCTCCAGGCTGGATGGCCAGGTGGTGGTCATCGTCCAGTTTTCGGACAGGGCCGGGGTGGCGGCGGCCATAGCCAGCGTGGCAGCGGTCATCAAATGTTTCATCAAGGTCTCCTCCGTTGGTGAAAGCGGCTTGGGTCAGCCATAGAGCGTGATGGGCAGCCAGGTGACCAGCGCCGGGAACAGGATCATCAGCACGCACATCAGAAGCACCAGCCCGATGAAGGGCAGAACGCCGACGATGATGTCGCTCGTGGTGACGTCGGGGGGTGCGATCGCCCGCATGTAGAAGAGCGCATATCCGAAGGGCGGCGACAGGAAGCTGGTCTGCAGCACCACCGCCATCAGGACGACGAACCACAAGGGGTCGATCCCCATCTCTCCGACCAGTGGCAGGAAGATCGGGAAGGACAGCAGCACGATGCCGGTCCAGTCGAGGAACATCCCCAAGATGAACACGACCAGCAGCATGACGGCGATCAGCGTATAGGGATCGTCGGCCAGCCCCCGGATCAGGTCTTGGCTGGCGCGCAGCCCGCCGGTGATGTTGAAGACGCCGGTAAAGGCGGTGGCGCCGACGACGATGAAGAGGATCATCGCGCTGGTGCGCCCGGTTTCGAGCAGCGCCGAATAGAAGGTCGCCCACTGGAAGCGGCCGCGCGCGATGACGATCAGCAGGGCCAGCACCGCACCGATGGCGCTGGCTTCGGTCGCGGTGGCCACGCCGGCCAGCAGCGTGCCTAGGATGCCCAGGATCAGGATCAGCGGCGGCACGGCCTCGACAATCAGCATCCGCCACAGGGCGCCGCGGCTGATCTTTTCTTCCTCGGCGACCTTGGGCGCCCAGTCCGGCTTCAGCCAGGCGATGGCGGTGACATAGAGCGCATACATGACCCCCAGCAGCAGTCCGGGGATCATCGCTCCTGCAAACAACTGGCCCACCGACAGACCCGGCGCATAGGACGCCATCAGGATCAGCATGATCGAGGGCGGGATCAGGATGCCAAGGCAGCCCGATGCGCCGATCAACCCCGTGGCCAGTCTCTTGTCATAGCCGTATTGCAGCATCGGGCGCAGGGCCATCATGCCCATCACGGTGATCGACGCCCCGATGATGCCCGTCGTCGCCGCCAGCAGGATCGAGATGAAGACGACGGCCAGTCCCAGCCCGCCGGTGACGCGGGCCATCAGGTGGCGCAGCGCCTCGAACATGCGGTCGGTGACGCCGCTGTCCGACAGGAACCGCGCCATCAGCACGAACAGTGGGATGGCGATCAGGACATAATTGTCCAGCACGTCGCCGAAGATCCGGTTGATGACGATGCCCAGCACCATCGGCTTGCCGGCAATGAAGGCGCCCAGCACGGCCGTTCCGCCCAGGACGAATGCCAGCGGGTGACCCATGAACAGGCCCAGCACCAGAAGGCCCGACATGACGAGGGCAATCGTTTCACCCGACATCGCGCGGCTCCAGATGGTCGGCCCGGTTCAGGGCAAGTTTCAGCACCTCGCTGATCCCCTGGATCAGCAGCAGGCAGGCAGCGGCGAACATCGACATCTTCAGCGGATAGACCGGAAGCTGCACGGCGCCGTAGGTCAGCTCTCCCTGGTTCCACGAGGTCATCGCGAAATCCCAGCTGCGCCGCGCGAAGATCCAGGCGAAGGGAAAGAAGAAGATCAGGTATCCCGCGATCTCGACCCAACGGCGCAGGCCCGGCCCCATGCGGGCGGTCAGCAGGTCGACGCGCACATGCGACTGGTGGCGCAGCGCATAGCCGCCCAGCATCACGAAATAGAACCCGTAAAGCTGCTTGGTGACATCAAAGGCCCACCGCGTGGGTTGGCCCAGCACATAGCGCATGAATACGTCATAGATGATGATCGCGGCAAAGATGAGCGCGACGACGGACACAATGCGGCCGACGACCTCATTGATGCCGTCGATCAGACGGACGATCGGCAAGATTTCAGCCCTCCCAAGGCGGCAGGGGGCTGTCGCCGCGCCTGCATTGCCGGCAGTCTTTCCGCTGGCCGCGATGCTGTCAACCGGTCCGGAATTGCATTTCGGTCCAGCCGCGCCCATCTTGTTCAGATATATAGGAGAAGACGCATGGCCGGCGGATGGGCCCGCGACGACGCGGTAAATGAACAGATCGAGATCAGCACGGCCGAGGCCGTCGCCCGGGCACGCGAGGCTGCGGCCCGGCGTGCCGCACAGGGCGACAGCGCCACCCATTGCGCCGAATGCGATGAACCCATTCCCGAGGCGCGCCGGCTGGCGCAGCCGGGGGTCAAGCTGTGCGTGGATTGTCAGTCGGGGCACGACCGGACGCGGCGTCCCGCTGGCGGGATGAACCGCCGCGCCAGCAAGGATGCGCTGCTGAAGTGACGCCTACCAGCGCAGGACGACCGAACCCCAGCTGAGGCCGCCGCCGATCGCCTCGGTCACCAGAAGCTGGCCGGGCTGGAAGCGTCCGGCGGTATCGGCCACCGACAACGCCAGCGGGATCGACGCGGCCGAGGTGTTGCCGTGATCGGCGACGGTCAGAACGACCTTCTCCAGCGGCAGGCCCATCTTCTGGGCGGTCGCGGTGATGATCCGCATGTTGGCCTGGTGCGGCACCAGCCAGTCCACGTCCGCGCCCGTCAGCCCGGCCTTGTCCAGGGCGGTATGCGCGGTTTTGGCCAGCTTTTCCACTGCATGGCGGAAGACGAGGTTGCCCTGCATCCGCAGCTGGCCTGTCGTGCCGGTGGCCGACACGCCGCCATCAACATAGAGCAGTTCGCGATAGGTGCCGTCGCTGTTCAGGTCGCTGGAGAGGATGCCGCGGTCGTCTGACGTGCCGGCGCCGTTCTGCGCCTCGACCACCACGGCGCCGGCGCCGTCGCCGAACAGCACGCAGGTGCCGCGGTCCGTCCAGTCCATGATGCGAGAGAACGTCTCGGCCCCGATGACCAACACGCGATCCGCTTGGCCCGAGCGGATCATGCCGTCAGCATTGGCCAGTGCGAAGACGAAGCCGGCGCAGACCGCCTGCACGTCGAAGGCGAAGCCGCGCCGCATGCCCAGCCCCGCCTGAACCATCGTCGCGACGGCCGGGAAGGTGAAGTCCGGGGTCGAGGTCGCCAGCACGATCCCGTCGATGTCGTCGGCCGTCATGCCGGCGCGGTCGAGCGCCGCGCGGGCGGCGCGGATCGCCAGGTCGCTGGTGGTCTGGCCCTCAGCCGCGAAATGCCTGCGCTCGATCCCGGTGCGGGTCCGGATCCATTCGTCGGTCGTGTCCAGCCGGCCCTCGAACCAACTGTTCTCGACGACGCGTTCCGGCAGATAATGGCCGGTGCCGCGGATGACGGCACGGCGGGTCAAGACGATGCCTCGGTGCCGGTCGGGGCGGCGGCGCTTTGCGCCACGCGGGCGGCAAGGCGATCCTGGAAGCCCGACTTGGCCAAGGTGAAGGCCAGCTTGATCGCGGCCGAGACGCCGGTGGCGTCGGCCGAGCCGTGCGATTTCACCACGGTGCCGTTCAGCCCAAGGAAGATGCCGCCGTTCACGCGGCGCGGGTCGATACGCTTTTGCAGGCGCTTCAGCGAGGTCATGGCCAGGACGGCCGCAAATTTCGACATGATGGAGTTCGAGAAGGCGTCCTTGAGGAAATCTCCGACCAGCTTGGCCGTCCCCTCGCCGGTCTTCAAGGCCACGTTGCCGGTAAATCCGTCGGTGACGATCACATCGACGCGCGACGACGGCAGGTCGCCGCCCTCGACGAAGCCGACATAAGTGAAGCTGTCGGTGGCGGCGGCCTCGATCATATCGTGGGCCTGCCTCAGCTCGGCCCGGCCCTTGTGTTCCTCGGTCCCGACGTTCAGGAGACCGACGCGCGGCATCTTCACGCCCAGCCCGTTGCGGGCATAGGAGGCGCCCATCAACGCATATTGCAGCAGGTCATGCGCATCGGCGCGGATGTCCGCGCCCACGTCCAGCATGATGTTGAACCCTTGGGGGTTGCGCGAGGGCCACAGGCAGGCGATGGCGGGACGATTCACGCCCGGCAGCTTGCGCAGGCGCAGCATCGACAGCGCCATCAGCGCACCGGTGTTGCCGCAGGACACGGCGACCGATGCCTCACCCTGCTTGACCGATTCGATGGCCGACCACATCGAGCTTCCCTCGCCCTTGCGAACGACCTGGCTCGGCTTGTCGTGCATCGTTACGACACCTGCGGCATGGCGGATGTCGCAGCGGCCCTGCAGCACCTTGCGGCGCGCGATCAGCCCCGACAGCTCGGTCTCGTCGCCGTGGACGATGAAGCGGATCTCGGGGTTCTTCTCGGCGCTTTCGGCCATGCCGGCGACCACGACCGCGGGACCGCGATCGCCGCCCATGGCGTCAACCGATATCACCACGCTTCCCCCTGTTGCGGAGGCGCGCGGTGCCGGCATGGTCGCGGTATCGACGGTCATCAGGGGACGCTGCAAGCCTGGATCAGGCCGCGTCGTCGTCCAGGTCGATCTCGTTCGCCTGCGCGATCACTTCGCGGTCGGCATAGTGGCCGCAGGACGGGCAGACGTGGTGCGGACGCTTGAGTTCGCCGCAGTTCGAGCATTCATTCGGATTGCCGGCCACCAGCGAGTCATGCGCGCGACGCATGTTGCGCTTGGAGCGGGTTACGCGATTCTGAGGGACAGCCATGTCACCACCTCGGTTGTCAGGGTGCTGCGCCTTGACGCGAGGGCACCGGAGATTTGAATTCGTAAATGAACCGCGCAGATACGCGATGAACGCCGCGCCCGCAAGCCCCGAAGGCCAGGGGAGGTCGGGAAATTGCGCCGCGTTCCGCCCCCTGTCGCGCGTTTCGATATCAATTTCTCCCCCAGACGCGCGCCTTGGGCGCCATTCGGCGCGGCATGTGGCGGGGCGGCCACAGTCAGGATTCGTCCGACTTTCCCCCCAGCAGCTTGTCCAGACCCGCAAAGGGGCGGCGGGTGTCCCCGGCCTGATCATCGGGCTGGTCTGGGGACGCAAGCTCGGCCCCTGCGGCGCGCGGATATTCCGGCAGCGCCAGGCTGAGCGCCTCGACCATGATCGCGGTCAGGTCGATGAAGCTGCCAAGCGGCTCCAGCGTCTCGTCCGGCATCTCGACCTCGTCGCCCTCGGGCGCGGCGACATGGGGGGTGAATTGGATGCGCACGTCATCGCTGATGTCGCTGCGCACGGGCTTCAGCGTCACCACGCAGGGCTGCGTGACACGCGCGGCCAGCTTGCCGGTCAGCAACCAGCCGTCGTGGCCATGGGCGCGAAGTTCGCCCCGGAAATCCAGGCGCGACAGGGCGTCGATGCCCAGCTCCTCGGCCAGTGCGGCGCGGGTATCGGCGTCCGGCGCCAGATGGAACGGCGTTGGGGTGTTGGGATTCAGGTGCGCGACGCGCAGGCGCTGCGGATGCGATTCGGGTGCGGTCATGGCGGCTTTCGGGATCGTGTAGCGCGGGGCGCGGCCCGCAGATTGACATTCTTGAGCAGGGTGGCCGAGTTTGCTAGGCAGGGCGGGCCGCGTCAACCGCCCCAAGGAGATAACCCACATGGCCGCCATCAGAAGCCTGATGACACTGGCGTTTCTGGCCATCCTCGGGCTTGCCGCCTGCGCGCCGATCTATCGCAACCACGGCTATGTCCCGCCGGACGTCGAACTGGCGCAGGTCGTGCCGGGGCAGACGACGCGCGACGATCTGCCGGCGCTTGTGGGGCGGCCTTCGGCGCAGGGGCTCTTGACCGGGTCGGGGTGGTACTATGTCGGGTCGCGCTGGCGCCGCGTGGGTCCCGCCGCCCCCGAGGAGATCAACCGCGAGGTCGTCGCCATCTCGTTCGCGCCGGACGGCGTCGTCAGCAATGTCGAGCGTTTCGGGCTGGAGCAGGGCCGCGTCGTCACCCTGTCGCGCCGCGTGACCGAAGGCAGCGTGGTCGAGGTTTCGGTCATCGGCCAGCTTCTGGGCAACCTGGGCAACTTCCAGGCCGGAGACTTCATCGACTGACGCTCAGGCGGCGCGCAGGATGCTCTGCGCAAGCCGGTGCAGGTCGTCGCGATAGCCGGTGCGCGCCGACGGCTGGTCGGGGTCCGAGGTGATGGCGACGGCCAGCGCCGGCTGACCGCGCGCGGCCGGAAAGACATATATCATCTGCCCGCCATAGCCCCAGCCATAGCGGACGTCCCGCCCGTCCATCCGGCCCAGAAACCAGCCATAACCATAGCCCTGGCCGCTGAAGATGCTGGAGGTCCGGCGCTCCCAGCTGTCCTCGATCCAGTCCGGCGGCACGACCTGGCGCCCGTCCGCCTGTCCGTTCCGCGCATAGGTGGCGCCGAAAGCCAGAAGCGAACGCGTGCTCATCGCCATCTGGTTGCCGCCCAGATAGATGCCTTGGGGATCGCGGTCCCAACCGGTGATCCGGAAGCCCGGGATCGGCGCCAGCCAGTCGGCGGCGACCTCCCGCAGCGGGCGCCCGGTCACGCGCGTCAGGATCGCCGCGACAAGATGCGTCGAGGCGGTCGAATACTGCATCCGCCCGCCGGGGTCCTGCGTAAAGGGCGCGGCCAGCGCCGCCCTAACCCAGTTCGCGCTGCTGACCCAACGGCCATAGTTCGGGCCCGACTGCCTCTCCAGCCCCGCCTGCATCGACAGCAGGTTGCCGATCGTCACCTGCGCCAGCCGCGGGTCGGGATCGTCGGGCAGATCGTCCTGCAGCAGGGGGGCGATCGGCTGGCCGGTCCCCTCCAGCAGGCCGCGGTCGATGGCAATGCCCGCCAGCGCCGAGATGATCGACTTGGACGCCGACTTGATGTTCGTTGGGCTGTCGGGGGTGAAGCCGTGATACCCCTCGGCCGCGATCTCGGACCCGGTGCCGCCGTCGCCCCGCCAGACGGCGACGGCGCGCAAGGGATCAAGCCGGGCGGCCTGGGTCAGGACGGCCGGCAGGGCAGCGCGGGCCAGGCCGGGGGCGGCCAGCAGCGGTGCCGTGGCGGCGGTCAGGATCAGGGTGCGGCGGTTCATGACCGTAAATATGGCGGCAGGCGCGCCAATGCGGCAATCACGCTTGCGTGCGGGCGGGCGCGCGACTAGGGCAGGGGCGACCAAAGGAAAGGCCTTGCCCGTGACCGCGCTGGACGATCTTGCCCCGGTTCCCTTCCATGACGCCGACGCCTTGCAGCGGTCGCGGATGCTGTCCCGGCTGGCCGATACCGAGTTGGCTGTCGCGCTGGTGCGCGAACCCTCGGACGACCGGATCGAGCTGCGGATGTTCCCGCTGGAGGGGGCGCAGGTCGCGCTGGCCTGCGACACCGAGGATCGGCTGGCGGGCTTCTTCGGGCAGCCAGTGGCGTATGCGGCGATGCCGGGGCGGGTCCTTGCGGGGCTGCTGCGCGCCGAGGGGGCCGGGCTGCTGGTCAACCCGGGCCACCCGTCCGAGATGCTGCTGGACGCCGCGATGCTGGACTGGCTGACAGGCGCCCTGGCCGCCGCCCCCGAGGAGGCTGAGGCCCGGCTGCGCCTGACCGCCCCCGCGCCCGACGTGGCCCAGGCGCTGTCGGGCCCCTTGGGGCAGCGTCTGGCGGACATGCGCGGGCTGATCGCTGGCGCCGCGTTGGTCGGCGTCGCGGGCGGGCAGGGCCATCTGCTGCTGATCGCTGGCGCGCCCGCTGACCGTCACGCCGCCATCGCCAAGGCCCTGGCCGAGACGCTGGCTTTCCTGCCGCCGCAGCCGGGCGGCGTCGACATCAGCTTTTCGGAACCCTCGCCGCCGCCGGGTGCGTTGCTGTTCGACCTGACGCCGCCGCAGCCGGAACCCGAAACACCGAAACCCCCGCGCCCGCCGATCCTGCGCTGATCCGTCTGCCATATTCGGGCCTTGCGAGGTTGCGGACCGGGGGGCAACCTGCGACAAAAACGACATGCAGCTGAAATACAAAGCCCTTGCCGTCCACCTTCTGACCGCCACAGGCGCGGTCCTGTCGATGCTGGCCATGCTGGCCGCCGCCGACGAGGAATGGGCGCTGATGTTCCTGTGGCTGGTCGCGGCCTTCGCCGTTGACGGCATCGACGGCCCACTGGCGCGCCGCTACGACGTCAAGACCAACTGGGCGTCCTATGACGGCGTCCTGATGGACCTGATCATCGACTATCTGACCTATGTGTTCATCCCGGCCTTCGCGCTGTTCCAGTCTGATCTGCTGTCTGGCTGGACCGGCTGGTTCGCGATCATCGTGATCGTCTTCGCCAGCGTGGTCTATTTCGCGGACACCCGCATGAAGACGCGCGACAATTCCTTCGCGGGCTTTCCCGGCTGCTGGAACATGGTGGTGCTGGTCCTGTTCGCGGTCGAGCCGCACTGGACCGTCATCCTGGCGATCGTGGTGATCCTCAGCGTGGCGATGTTCACCAACATCAAGTTCATCCACCCCGTCCGGACCGAGCGCTGGCGCGTCGTGTCGCTGCCGGTGGCGATCCTGTGGGTGCTGTTCGCCTGCTGGGCGGCGGTGGTGGATTTCCACCCGGCCAGTTGGGCGAACTGGGGCCTGGTGCTGACGTCGGTCTGGCTGCTGCTGGCAGGCGCCGCGCAGCAGCTGATCCCCGCGCGGGGCTGAGACTCAGCGGCGCCTGCGCAGGTCGAAGACGCCGAAGGCCGCGACGACCAGGAAGCACAGCCCCGGCACCACGAAGGACAGCTGCGCCCCCTGCGCGTCCAGGATGGCGCCCTGGACCATCGGCATCAGCGCGCCGCCCAGGATCGCCATGACAAGACCCGCCGCGCCGAACTTGGTATCCTCGCCCAGCCCCTCCAGCGCGATGCCGTAGATGGTGGGGAACATCAGCGACAGGCAGGCCGACAGCGCGACCACCGCCCATACGCCGGCCATGCCCGGACCTCCGGCGGCAAACAGGCACAGACCGGTCCCGGCCAGCGCCATCCCCGCCAGCAGAAGGGCCGGGCGGACCACCCCCATCAGGCCGACCATCACGAAGCGCGAAACCAGGAACACGATCAGGCTGGCCTGCAGGTACCAGCCGGCCTGCGCCTCGGTCCCGCCAAGGGTCGCCATCGCGTACTGGATGGTGAAGGTCCAGATGCAGGTCTGAGCGGCGACGTTGAAGAACTGGGCGACGACGCCGAAGACGTAATGGCGGTTGCGCGACAGCCGCCGCAGCGTGGCGCCGAAATGGACGGCGCCGCCTTCGGCGGCCTCGCGGCGGGTCGGCATGCGGATCAGCGCGATCGCCACCCAGATTGCCAGCAGCACGAAGGCGAAGCCGACATAGGGGGTCATGACGGCCTGCAGCTCGGCCTGCTGGACGGCGCGCAACGCGCCGGCGGTCATGGCGGCGCGGTCGGCGGCGCTGGCCTGGTTCAGCTGCGGCAGGATCAGGGTCGCCGCCAGGAAGACGCCGATGTTGGTGCCGACCGGGTTGAACGCCTGCGCGAGGTTCAGGCGGCGGGTGGCGTTGGCCCCGGGGCCCATCGCCATCACGAAGGGATTGGCCGATGTCTCCAGGATCGACAGCCCGCCCGCCAGCAGGAACAGCGCCGCCAGGAAGAAGCCGAAGGTCATCGCCTGCGCGGCCGGATAGAACAGGAACGCCCCCAGGATCGCGCAGCCGAGGCCGGTCAGGATGCCCGTCTTGAACGACCAGCGGCGGTTGATGAAGGCCGCGGGCAGCGCCAGCAGGAAATAGGCGCCGTAATAGGCGAACTGCACCAGCGACGCCTGCAGCGTCGACATCGAGAAGATGCGCGAGAAGACCTGCACCAGCGGGTCGGTCATGTTGGCCGCGATGCCCCAGGCCGCGAAACAGGTCACCAGCAGCACGAAGGGCAGGCGCATGCCGGGGTGGACGAAGGGTGGGGTGGTCATCTGTTCCTCGTGGCGGCGGTCCGGGTGGTGCCCCTTGCCACAGCCTGCCGCCGGTGACCATCGTCAGGCAGCGCAAAAAGAACGGGCGGGTGCGCGCGGCATCCGCCCGTTGCCGTGCCGTCCGCCGTGGCGTCAGGCGAACTTGCGGATCTCGCCCGTCTTCAGGCGGTCCAGATAGCTGCGCGTCTCGGCCTTGACGATCGGCATCAGCAGATAGAGCGCGATGATGTTCGGGATCGCCATCGCGAAGATTGCCGCGTCCGAGAAGTCGATGATGGGCCCCAGGTTGGCCGACGCGCCGATGACCACGAACAGGCAGAAGATGATCTTGAAGATCAGCTCTTTCGTCTGCCCCTCGCCGAAGAGGAAGGTCCAGGCCTTGAGGCCGTAATAGCTCCACGAGATCATGGTCGAGAAGGCGAAGAGCACGACCGCCAGCACCAGGATATAGCGGAACCAGCCGAAGGCGCTGCTGAACGCGTCCGAGGTCAGCGCGACGCCGCTGTTGCCGGTCACCGTCTGGATCTGGTTGCCAGCCTCGTTCTGCAGGAAGAGGCCAGTAGCAGGATCGACGACAAGCTGCCCGGTGATGATGATCACCAGCGCGGTCATGGTGCAGATCACGACCGTGTCGATGAAGGGTTCCAGCAGCGACACGAAGCCCTCGGTCACCGGTTCCTTGGTGCGCACCGCGCTGTGGGCGATGGCGGCCGAGCCGATGCCGGCCTCGTTCGAGAAGGCCGCGCGGCGGAAGCCTTGGATCAGGGCGCCGATGGCCCCGCCCACGACGCCGTCGTTGGTGAAGGCCCCGACGAAGATCTGCCGGAAGGCCGTGCCGATCATGTCGTAGTTCATGGCGATGATGATCAGCGCGGTGATCACATAGAGCGCGGCCATGAAGGGGACGACCTTCTCGGTCACGCTGGCGATGGATTTCAGGCCGCCGACGATCACCAAAAAGACGATGATCGCCATGACAAGCCCGGTGATCCAGCCGGGATAATCTCCGACAACGTTGATGATCTGGGCATGGGCCTGGTTCGACTGGAACATGTTGCCGCCGCCAAAGCTGCCCAGGATGCAGAAGACCGCAAACAGCACCGCCAGAACCTTGCCGCCGGGCAGGCCGCGCGCTGCAAAGCCCTTGGTCATGTAGTACATCGGGCCGCCAGACACGGTGCCGTCGGCGTATTCGTTGCGGTACTTCACCCCCAGGGTGCATTCCGTGAACTTCGACGCCATGCCCAGAAGGCCGGCGAGGATCATCCAGAAGGTCGCGCCGGGCCCGCCGATGCCAACGGCCACCGCGACGCCAGCGATGTTGCCAAGGCCCACGGTACCCGATAGCGCGGTCGTCAGCGCCTGGAAGTGGCTGACCTCACCGGCGTCGTCGGGGTTCGAATAATCGCCGCGCACCAGGGCGATCGCGTGGCCGAAGGCGCGGAACTGGATGACGCCGAAATAGATCGTGAAGATGGTCGCGGCCACGACCAGCCAACCGACGATCCAGGGAAAGCTCGTCCCCGGAAAGTTCGAGAAGATCAGGTTGACGAACCAGCCGGTCGAGTCGGCGAAGATCTGGTTGACCGTCTCGTCGATGCCTTGGGCGCCGGCCGGCGCACCGGACAAGGCCATAAGGGCGGCGGCAATCGACGCTTTCGGAAATGCTGTCATTGTGATTGTCCCTGTTGTTCGCTTGGCCTGACCGGTCATGGCACGATCACCACAGGCACCGGCGCGACCTGCGCCAGTGTCGCCGCGACCGATCCGAAGATGCGCGAGGCAAAGCCCGAATCGCCCATGCGGCCGATGAAGATCATCGCCGCGCCTTCGTCCCGCGCGATGCGGCAGAGCGTTTCGGCGATGTGGCCATAGCGGATCGACGTTGAGACGGGGATGCCCGCTTCCTCGACGCGCTTGAGGACGGGGGTCAGAATCGCGGTCTCGGCCCGCTGCAACTCCTCGGTGCGGCGGCGGTGACGTTCCTCGACCTCGCTGGGGGTCAGAAAGCTGTAGGGCGACCATTCAAGCACATGCGCGATCAGGATACTGTCGCCTTGGGCCTGCGCGCGCGTGATGGCGAAATCGAGCGCGCGCAGCGAAGCGTCGCTGCCGTCGAACCCGACGACGATCTTGCGTGACATCGTTCCCTCATCTGTTGGTTGTCGTTCTTGTTATCGTGCCAAAAGGATAGGCAGCCGGGGTCGATCCGGCCAGCGGAAATGTGTCGCTACAATGACGCCCGATGGAATGGCAAGCACCCTGCCTGCCTATCGGGCGCGATCTGCTGCCGGTTTGGGGTTTTCAAGCGACGACTAAGGCGGCATATTCGCGCGATGACCCGGATGCGCCACATCGCCACCGCCCCGACCGCGCCGCAAGGCGCGCGACTGGCCGTGCAACTTCGCGGTCTGCTGCTTCTTACGCTGCGCTGAGCGGGTCCCCGGGCCACCGCTCAGTCAGGTCGGCGCCCGGTTTCCTACAGCCAGACATCCGTAAGAAGGACCGCATCCCATGACCGATCAGAACCGCGTCGTCATCTTCGACACCACCCTGCGCGACGGCGAACAATCGCCCGGCGCCACCATGTCCCATGCCGAAAAGCTGGAAATCGCCGCCATGCTGGACGAGATGGGCGTCGACGTGATCGAGGCCGGCTTTCCCATCGCGTCCGAGGGCGACTTTGCTGCCGTCAGTGAAATTGCCAGGCTGGCCCGGACCAGCGTGATCTGCGGCCTGGCCCGCGCGCAGATCCCCGACATCGACCGCTGCTGGGAAGCCGTGAAGCACGCCCGCCAGCCGCGCATCCACACCTTCATCGGCACCTCGCCGCTGCACCGCGCCATTCCGAACCTGGACATGGACCAGATGGCCGAACGGATCGAGCAGACCGTGACCCATGCCCGAAACCTCTGCGACAACGTCCAGTGGTCGCCCATGGATGCGACGCGGACCGAACACGACTATCTGTGCCGTGTGGTCGAGATCGCCATCAAGGCCGGTGCCACGACGATCAACATCCCTGATACCGTCGGCTATACCGCGCCGCGCGAATCGGCCGACCTGATCCGCATGCTGCTGGAGCGCGTGCCGGGGTCGGAAAACATCATCTTCGCCACGCATTGCCACAACGACCTGGGGATGGCGACCGCCAACGCCCTGGCCGCGGTCGAGGCTGGTGCGCGCCAGATCGAGTGCACGATCAACGGTCTGGGCGAACGCGCCGGCAACACCGCGCTCGAGGAGGTGGTGATGGCCATGCGGGTCAGGAACGACATCATGCCGTTCCAGACCGGGATCGACACGACAAAGATCATGGGCATCTCGCGCCGCGTGGCCGCGGTGTCGGGGTTTCCGGTGCAGTTCAACAAGGCGATCGTCGGCAAGAACGCGTTCCTGCACGAAAGCGGCATCCACCAGGACGGCGTTCTGAAGAACGTCGAGACGTTCGAGATCATGCGCCCGGCCGATATCGGCCTGACCGAAAACAACATCGCCATGGGCAAGCATTCGGGCCGCGCCGCCCTGCGCGCCAAGCTGGCCGACCTGGGTTTCGAGGTGGGCGACAATCAGCTGAAGGACATCTTCGTGCGGTTCAAGGCGCTCGCCGACCGCAAGAAGGAGGTCTATGACGAGGACATCGTCGCGCTGGTGCTGGACGCGGCCGCCAACACCGACGACGACCACCTGCAGGTCAAGCACCTGCGCGTCGTCTGCGGCAGTGACGGTCAGTCGGCCGAACTGACGATGATCGTCGACGGAGAGGAAAAACGCGCCGAAACCTCTGGCGACGGCCCCGTCGACGCCTGCTTCAACGCTGTCCGCCAGATCTTCCCGCACGAGGCGCGGCTGCAGCTTTACCAGGTTCATGCCGTGACCGAGGGGACCGACGCCCAGGCCACCGTCAGTGTCAGGATGGAGGAGGAGGGCCGCATCGTCACGGGCCAAGCCGCCGACACCGACACGATCCTGGCCTCGGTCAAGGCCTATGTGGGGGCGCTGAACCGGCTGATCGTGCGCCGGGCGATGACCGCCAAGGGCAGCGACGCCAAGCAGATCAGCATGTATTCACACTGATCTGTTGCAAGAAGCCGTCATCGCGCAATCAACACGCGCATGGGGCTTTTCCGGTGCCGCGCGTGGCCTTATACGGGGCCACGCCTGCACGGGCGATTCAGGGCGAATGGCCCTTGCGGGACCTCAGAACAGGGTAGGCCGGAGAAACCGGCGCGAAAGGATACGGGCATGGCATTCGGCGGTTTGTTTTCGACCGACATCGCAATCGACCTCGGGACGGCGAACACGCTGATCTATGTCAAGGGCAAGGGGATCATCCTCAACGAGCCGTCGGTCGTGGCCTACCACGTCAAGGACGGCAAGCGGCAGGTGCTGGCCGTGGGCGAGGATGCGAAGCTGATGCTGGGCCGCACGCCCGGCAGCATCGAGGCGATCCGCCCGATGCGCGAGGGCGTCATCGCCGACTTCGACAGCGCCGAGCAGATGATCAAGCACTTCATCAAGAAGGTGTTCAAGCGCACGACCTTCAGCAAGCCGAAGATCATCGTCTGCGTGCCGCACGGCGCGACACCCGTTGAAAAGCGCGCAATCCGCCAGTCGGTCCTGTCGGCCGGCGCCCGCAAGGCGGGCCTGATCGCCGAACCTATCGCGGCCGCCATCGGCGCCGGCATGCCCATCACCGAACCCACCGGCAGCATGGTCGTCGACATCGGCGGCGGCACGACCGAGGTTGCGGTGCTGTCGCTTGGTGACGTGGTCTATGCCCGGTCCGTCCGCATCGGCGGCGACCGCATGGATGAGGCGATCATCAACTATCTGCGCCGCAACCAGAACATGCTGATCGGCGACAGCACCGCCGAACGCATCAAGACCAGCATCGGCACCGCCCGGATGCCCGACGACGGGCGCGGGGCGACGCTGATGGTGCGCGGACGCGACCTGCTGAACGGCATCCCGAAGGAGATCGAGATCAGCCAGGCGATGGTCGCCGAGGCGCTGGCCGAGCCTGTGCAGGCCATCTGCGAGGCCGTGATGGTCGCGCTGGAAGCGACGCCCCCTGACCTGGCCGCCGACATCGTGGACCGTGGCGTGATGCTGACCGGCGGCGGCGCGATGCTGGGTGAGCTGGACCTGGCGCTGCGCGAGCAGACGGGCCTGTCGATCAGCCTGGCCGACCAGCCGATGAGCTGCGTCGCGCTCGGCACCGGCAAGGCGCTGGAATTCGAAAAGCAGCTGCGCCACGTCATCGACTACGACAGCTGATCCGACCGTCCGGAGGGCCGCCAGAATGGCGCGCAATGGCCCCGATTTCGCAACCCCCGTCCGGCGCGTCCTGATCGCGCTTCTGGCGCTGGCGCTTCTGGCGTTGTTCCTGTTCTGGCGCATCGACAGCCCGCGGGCCGAGATGATGCGCACCGCGCTGATCGACCGGATCGTGCCGCGGTTCGAATGGGCACTGGTGCCGGTGACGCAGGTGTCGCAGATGGTGTCGGGCTTCCAGAGCTACGCGCGGCTTTACGAACAGAACCAGGAACTGCGCCGCGAACTGCAGCGCATGACCGCCTGGAAGGAAGCCGCCGTCCAGCTGGAGCAGGAGAACTCCAAGCTGCTGGCGCTGAACAATGTCCGCATCGACCCGGCGCTGACCAGCGTGACCGGGGTCGTGCTGGTCGACAGCGGTTCGGCTTTCCGCCAGTCGGTCCTGCTGAACGTTGGCGCGCGTGACGGTATCGTCGAGGGCTGGGCCACGATGGACGGGCTGGGCCTTGTCGGCCGGATCGCCGGCGTCGGTCAGCGGATCAGCCGCGTCGTGCTGCTGACCGACCCGTCATCGCGCCTGCCGGTGACCATCCAGCCGACCGGCGAACGCGCGCTGCTGACCGGCGACAACACGCCCCTGCCGCTGCTGGAGTTCATCGAGTCGGGCGACAACGTGCGGCCGGGCGACCGCGTGGTCAGTTCGGGCGATGGCGGGGTGTTTCCGGCGGGGCTTCTGGTGGGGCAGGTGGTGCAGGGCGGCGACGGCCGGATGCGGCTGCGCATGGCGGCCGATTATGAACGGCTGGAGTTCCTGCGTGTCCTGCGTTCCCACCCGGCCGAGGCGGTCGTCGACAGCGATGCCGTCATCCGCCGCGGCAGCGAGGGCTTCATCGGGCCCCGGCTGCCCGAGTCTCCGGTCGCGGCGGCATCCGCCACCGACGCGTTGAACCCCGGCACAGCGCCATGATCCAGCTGCCGACCCGCAGCTTCGTGCTGGGCACGCTGGTTTTCCTGTTCGCGGCCTGGGCGCTGCTGTTCCTGCGGCTTCTGCCGCTGACGCAGGGTTTCATGGGCTGGCCGGGGCCAGACATGGGCTTGGCGCTGATCCTGGCCTGGGTATTGCGCCGGCCCGATCAGCTGTCGGCGCCCGTGATCGTGCTGGCCGTCCTGGTCGAGGATGTCATGCTGATGCGCCCCTTGGGCCTTTGGACGGCGATCGTCCTGATCGGGTCCGAGGCGGCACGATTGCGCGAGCCCCGTTGGCGCGACCAGCCATTCATGGTTGAATGGATCGGGATCGGCGTTCTGATCGGGCTGATGATGCTGGGTTACAGGGTCACCCAGGCGCTGTTCATGCTGCCCGTTGCGGCGCTTGGGCAGGTGATCCTGCAATACCTGGCGACCGTGGCCGCCTATCCCGTCGTGATCTTCCTGGCGCGCTGGCTGATCGGCCTGCGCAGGATCAGGCACGGCGAAACCGGCCGAACGGCATGACGAGGGCGACATGAAGAAGACGCAGCGCGACATCGTCGACAGCAATCGCCGCATCACCCGGCGCGGCTTGATGCTGGCGGGCATCCAGATCGCCACCGTGACGACTCTGGCGCTGAAGCTGCGCTCGATGCAGCTGGATCACGCCGAGGAATATCGCACGCTGGCTGATGGCAACTCGATCAAGATCCGGCTGCTGCCGCCGGCGCGCGGGTTGATCCTGGATCGCAACGGCCTGATCATCGCGGGCAACGAACAGAACTATCGCGTGACCCTGACCCGAGAGGAGGCGGGGGGCGACGTCGAGCCGGTCCTGCGCCGACTGGCGCAGCTGGTTCCGATGCCCGAAAGCCGCATCGACGAACTTCTGGAAGAGTTTTCCAGGCGCTCGGCCATCACGCCGATCGTCCTTGCCGACCGGCTGAGCTGGGAGGAGTTCAGCGCCATCGCGGTCAACGCCCCCTCGCTGCCCGGTGTGACGCCGGAATCGGCGCTGTCGCGCGCCTACCCGCGCGCCGGCGATTTCGCCCATGTCATGGGCTATGTCGGTCCTGTCAGCGACTATGACCTGTCCAAGATCGAGGACCCGGAGCCCGTCCTGCTGCTGCCCGACTTCCAGTTGGGCAAGATCGGCGTCGAGGGTCGGCTGGAGGAGGTGCTGCGCGGCAAGGCCGGTGCCCGCCGGGTCGAGGTGAACAGCACCGGCCGAGAAATGCGCCAGCTGTCCCGGCAAGAGGGCGAACAGGGCGCGGCCGTCCAGCTGACCGCCGACGCTGCGCTGCAGAATTATGCAGCGCAGCGCATGGGCGAGGAAAGCGCCGCGGCCGTCGTCATCGATTGCCAGACCGGAGAGCTGGCCTCGATCTGCTCGTCCCCCAGCTTCGATCCGAACAAGTTCGTGCGCGGGATCTCCAGCGCCGATTACCGGGCGCTGATGGATCATGACCACCGCCCTTTGGCCGACAAGACGGTGCAGGGCGTCTATCCGCCGGGATCGACCTTCAAGATGGTGACGCTTCTGGCGGGGCTGGAGGCCGGTGTCATCGACGCCGGCAGCCGTTACTTCTGCCCCGGCTATACCGAGCTGGGCACCCGGCGCTTCCACTGCTGGCGGCGCGGCGGGCACGGGACGGTCGATGCGGTGAAAAGCCTCGAGGAAAGCTGCGACGTCTATTATTATGAACTGGCGCAGCGCGTCGGCATCGACCGGATCGCCGAGATGGCGCGCAAGCTGGGGCTGGGGACGCGCCACGACCTGCCGATGTCGGCCGTGGCCGAAGGCATCGCGCCGGACCGCGAATGGAAGCAGGCGCGTTACGGGCAGTCCTGGCAGATCGGCGACAGCCTGAACGCGTCGATCGGGCAGGGTTATGTGCTGGCCTCGCCACTGCAGCTGGCGGTGATGACCGCACGCATCGCCTCGGGGCGGCGGGTCGATCCGCAGCTGATCCGGTCCATCGACGGCGTCCGCCAGCCGGTGCCGGACTATCCGCCGCTGGATATTGCCGAAAGCTCTCTGCGCGTCGCGCGGGCGGGGATGGACGCGGTCATGAACAGCGCCCGCGGCACGGCCCGCAATTCCCGCATCGCGCGCGAGGATTGGCGCATGGCAGGCAAGACCGGCACCAGCCAGGTGCGCAACATCACGGCCGCCGAACGGGCGCGGGGCGTCATCTCGAACGACCAGCTGCCGTGGGAGCGTCGCGACCACGCGTTGTTCGTCTGCTATGCACCGATCGAGGCGCCGCGCTATGCGGTGTCGGTGGTGGTGGAACACGGCGGTGGCGGATCGGCCGTGGCTGCGCCCATCGCGCGTGACATCCTGCTGTTCGCGTTGAACGGCGGGCTGCCGCCGCCCGATGCCGTCCCGTCTGACCAGCGCGCCGCGATGGAGGCCCGCCACGAGGCCATGCAGCTCTACACGCCCGAGCCGCCGCGCCCGGGCCGCAGCAGGGCCTGACCAATGTCCTATCTCGATTACCAGGTGGCGCAGGTCCCGACCGGGTTTCGCAAGATCCTCTATATCAACTGGCCGCTGGTCGTGCTGGTCGTGGCGGTCTGCTGCATCGGGTTCCTGATGCTCTACTCCGTCGCGGGCGGCGTGCTAGAAACATGGGCCGAGCCGCAGATGTATCGCTTTGCCGTCGGCATGGTGATCATGCTGGGGCTGGCCTTCGTGCCGATGTGGTTCTGGCGCGGGATCTCGGTCGCGGCCTATGTGGTCTGCTTCCTGATGCTGGTCGCGGTGGACCTGTTCGGCACCATCGGCATGGGCGCGCAGCGCTGGATCGACATCGGGCCGGTGCGTGTCCAGCCGTCCGAGTTGATGAAGATCGCGCTGGTCCTGCTGCTGGCGGCCTATTACGACTGGCTGGACCTGCGCCGTGTGTCGCGACCGATCTGGGTGCTGATCCCGGTCGTGCTGATCCTGGCGCCGACGGCGCTCGTGCTGATGCAGCCGGACCTCGGGACCTCGATCATGCTAATCGCCGGCGGCGGGATCGTGATGTTCGCGGCCGGCGTGTCGCTTTGGTATTTCGGGGCGGTCATCGCCGCCGGCGTGGGCCTGGTGGCCGCGGTCATGAAAAGCCGCGGCACCGACTGGCAGCTCTTGAAGGACTATCAGTTCCGCCGCATCGACACCTTCCTCGACCCAAGCGCCGACCCGCTGGGGGCGGGCTACAACATCATCCAGAGCCAGATCGCCCTTGGCTCCGGCGGATGGTCGGGGCGCGGCTTCATGCAGGGGACGCAGTCGCGGCTGAACTTCTTGCCCGAAAAGCACACCGACTTCATCTTTACCGTCCTGTCCGAGGAATTCGGGTTCATCGGGGCCTTCTCGCTCCTGACGCTCTACATGCTGATCGTGGGGTTCTGCCTCTATTCGGCGCTGTCGAACCGCGACCGCTTTGCCAGCCTGATTACCATCGGGATCAGCGGGACGTTCTTCCTGTACTTCTCGATCAACATGGCGACCGTGATGGGTCTTCTGCCCGCCAAGGGTTCGCCCCTGCCGCTGGTCAGCTATGGGGGGACGTCGCTGATGATCCTGATGCTGGGGTTCGGCCTGGTGCAGGCCGCCCATGTCCACAGGCCGAGGTGACCCCATGCAGATCCGGTTTTCCGCCAGCGATGAGGCCTGGAGCAGATGGGCGCCTGTCCTGCGCGCAACGCTGCCCGAGGCTTGGCTGTCCCGCGACGGCGATCCCGCCAGCTTCGACGCGATCATCTATGCCCCAGGCGGCGACATCACCGACTTTGCCCCCTATCGCAACGTCCGGCTGGTCCAGAGCCTCTGGGCAGGGGTCGAGCGGATCGTGACCAACGACACGCTGACCCAGCCGCTGGCGCGGATGGTCGATCCGGGGCTGGCGCAGGGCATGGCCGAATACTGCACGGGCTGGGCGATGCGGGCGCATCTGGGAATGGACCGCTATGCCCAGGACGGGGTCTGGCGGAACGAGCTGTCGCCGCCCTTGGCGACCGATCGAACGGTAACGATCCTCGGCATGGGGGAATTGGGGCGGGCGACCGCAGCCATGTTGCGCGGCATCGGCTTTCCCGTCACCGGCGTCAGCGCATCGGGGCGCCCAGTCCAGGGCGTCACGGTCCATCCGCTGGCCGATCTGGACCCGGTGCTGGCGCAGGCGTCGATCCTGATCTGCCTGCTGCCCGACACCCCTGGCACGCGCAACCTGCTGGATGCGAAACGGTTGGCGATGCTGCCCCAGGGCGCTTGGGTCATCAACCCAGGCCGCGGGACCCTGATCGACGATCAGGCCCTGCTGGAGGCGCTGGACCGGGGGCGGCCGGGTCATGCCGTGCTGGACGTCCTGCGGACCGAGCCGCTGCCGGCGGGTCATTCGTTCTGGGCGCATCCGGGCGTCACCGTCACGCCGCATATCGCGGCCGAGACGCGCCCCGAGACCGCCGCCCCCGTCGCGGCCGAGAACCTGCGCCGCGCCATGTCGGGCCGCCCGGTCATGAATCTGGTGGACCGCGCAAAGGGTTATTGACCTTTGTCGGGCGGAGGGGCGTCGCGTGCCGCCCGTGCGCGCGCCAGCTCGGCCAGACGGTCCGAGGCGCGGGCGATCCGGGTCGCCATCTGCTTTTCCCGCCGGCGCTGATAGGCCAGGAAGACCGGCACCGTCAGGTAATGGGTCGCGATGGACACGACCAGGCCCAGGATCGTGCCGCCGACCACATAGGGCCAGAAGATCTGCCAGAAAAAGTCCTGAAGCCTGACCCAATGCGCCACCTCGGGGCCGAAGACCGACTGGACGTTGTGCCACAGCTCGCTCGTGGCCTGGGTGAATTCGCGGAAGATGAAGTTCGGCGACAGTTCTCCTTTCAGGCCCAGGATGTGGCGCCCCAGTCCCACCGAGACCAGCGCGATGAAGGGCAGCGTCACCGGATTGCCGACGAAGGTTGCCAGAAGCGCCGCCAGGATGTTGCCGCCGATCAGCCAGGCGACCGCCGCCGCCGACAGGAAGTGAAACCCGAAGAGCGGCGTGAACGAGACGAAGACCCCTGCCGCCACGCCGCGTCCGATCCGGTGCGGCTGGTCGGGGAGGCGGCGCAGCCGGTGAACGACATAGGTTCCGGCGCGTCGCCAGCCCCCGCGCGGATAGATCATCTCGCTGGCCATCTGGCCGTAGCTGCGGGGTTTACGGCGCTTGAACACGAAGGGCACCCGATGCGGTTGTGACTGCGGGCTGTATCGCCCGTCAGGGTTTCAGCGCCGGGTCCCGGACGCGGGACACCTGGGCGACATCGCTTTCCGCCTCGAGCGCGGTCAGCAGGTTGTGCAGATGTTCCTGGTCACGCAGTTCGACCTCGATTTCGATCCGGTAGAAGTCCGGCTTCCTTGCAATGAATTCAAGGTTCGAAATATTCGCCCCTTGCGCGCCGATCAAGGTGCAGATGCGACCCAGCACACCGGCGTCATGGCGGATCGTCAGGTTGAGCACAGTGGAATAGGCCGCCGGGTGGCGCCCGTCTCGCCACTGGATGTCCACCCATCGGTCGGGGCTGTCCTCAAACTCGGCCAGGACGGGGCAGTCGATGGCGTGGATCACGACGCCCGACCCGCGATAGGTGATGCCGACGATGCGTTCGCCCGGCAGCGGGTTGCAGCAGGGGGCACGCTTGAAGTTCGCGTCGGCCTCGAGGCCCGCGAAGGGACGCTTGCCGTCGATCTCGTCCTGGTGGTCGGCCAGTTCGGGATAGAGGACGTTCAGCACCTCTTTGGCGGAATTCTCGGCGCTGCCGATCCGGGCCAGCAATTCCTCGGCAGAGGGCAGGCCCATCTGCTTGGCAGCCGTCCGCAGCGCCTTGTCGGTCACCTTGCGGCCGACATGTTCGAAGCTGACGCGCACCAGTTCGCGGCCCAGCCTGATGAAGCGGTCGCGGTCCTCCTCGCGCAGGGACCGCCGGATGGCGGCCTTGGCGCGGCCGGTCACGACGATGTCCAGCCATGTCGATTGCGGACGCTGACCAGAGGCCGCGATGATGTCCACCGACTGGCCGTTCTTCAGCCGCGTCCACAGCGGCACGCGGATGCCGTCGATCTTGGCGCCGACACAGGAATTCCCCAGCCGCGTGTGGATCGCATAGGCGAAATCGATGGGCGTCGCGCCGCGCGGCAGCTGCATCACGTCACCCTTGGGTGTGAAGCAGAAGACCTGGTCCTGGTACATCTCGAGCTTGACGTGTTCCAGGAACTCGTTGTGATCCTCGGTGTCGAAGCGGTCGGTCAGCTGCGTAATCCATTCCGCGGGATCGACCGCGAAAGGGTTCCTGGTCCGCACGCCGTCGCGATAGGCCCAGTGTGCGGCGACGCCGGCTTCGGCCACCTCGTGCATCTGGCGGGTGCGGATCTGCACCTCGACCCGCTTGCCGTCGCGGCCCGACACGGTGGTGTGGATCGACCGATAGCCGTTCGACTTGGGCTGGCTGATATAGTCCTTGAACCGTCCCGGCACAGCCCGCCAGCGATGATGGATCACGCCGAGCGCGCGATAGCAGTCCATCTCGGTCCGGGTGATGATGCGAAAGCCGTAGATGTCGGAAAGCCGCGAAAACGCCAGCTGCTTTTCCTGCATCTTGCGCCAGACGCTGAAGGGCTTCTTTGCGCGGCCGAAGACGTCGGCGTCGATGCCTTCTTTTTCCAGCTCGGCGCGGATGTCGGCGGTGATTTGGCCGATGATGTCGCCGCTGTCCTTCTGCAGGCTGACGAAGCGGCGGATGATCGAGCTGCGGGCCTCGGGGTTGATGACCTTGAAGGCCAGATCCTCAAGCTCTTCGCGCATCCACTGCATGCCCATGCGACCGGCCAGCGGCGCATAGATGTCCATCGTCTCGCGGGCCTTCTTGACCTGCTTTTCGGGGCGCATCGACCGGATCGTGCGCATGTTGTGCAGCCGGTCGGCCAGCTTGACCAGGATCACCCGCATGTCGCGCGACATCGCCATGAACAGCTTGCGGAAGTTCTCGGCCTGCTTGGACTGCGCGCTGGACAGTTCCAGATTGGTCAGCTTGGTGACGCCATCGACCAGATCGGCGATCTCGGCGCCGAACATGGCCGAGACCTCGTCCTTGGTCGATCGCGTGTCCTCGATCGTGTCGTGCAGAAGGGCCGTCACGATGGTCGCGTCGTCCAGCCGCATTTCGGTCAGGATGGCGGCGACGGCGATGGGGTGGGTGAAGTAGGGCTCTCCGGAGTGGCGGAACTGCCCCTCGTGCATCCGCATGCCGTATTCGTAGGCATCGCGGATCAGGGTCGCGTTGCTGCGCGGGTTATAGTTCCGCACCAGCGCCAGAAGGTCCTCGACGTCGATCATGATGCTGCCGAAGACCTCTGTTCGTTGCCTGCGAAAAGGATCAGCCGCGCTGGTTGGCTTCCAGCATCATGCGCAGCATCCGTTCCTCGGATTCCTCGTCGGCGGGCTTGGGGCGGTCCACCTCGGCGCCCAGAAGCAGCGCCATCGCGTCTTCCTCGGGCTCGTCGACCTCGATTTGGGTCTGGGTGGATTCGATCATCCGCTCGCGCAGCTCGTCCACGGGCTGGGTTTCCTCGGCAATTTCGCGCAGGGCAACCACCGGGTTCTTGTCGTTGTCGCGGTCGACGGTCGGCGCGCTGCCGGCCGTGATCTCGCGGGCGCGATGCGAGGCGAGCATCACCAGATCAAAGCGGTTGGGAACCTTGTCGACGCAGTCTTCAACCGTTACGCGGGCCATGGATCACCTGTGCAGTTGCGAATCGGACATTCGGGGCGAAAACGGACTAGTGTTCGCTTGGGCGCCGAATGTCAAGGTCCGCAGCAGGCAGTGGCGCCATGCCTGCCAGAGCTTTGGGACCCAACTCCGTCAGCATCTGGGCCACGGTACGGCCGGTCAGCGGGTGCCGCCATTGCGGCGCGATCTCGGCCAGCGGGGCGAGGACGAAGCCGCGGTCCTGCAGGCGCGGATGCGGCAGGATCAGGCGGTCCGGGGTCAGCGTCTGCTGCGCGGCGAAGTCCAGGTCGATCCACTGCCGCAGGTGGTCGACATCTGGCAGGACCAGGTCGTCCATCGCGATCAGGTCCAGGTCCAGCACCCGCGCCGACCAGCGCCCGCCAGACCTGTCGCGGCCAAGCCGGGCCTCGATCCGGTGCAGGCAGGCCAGCGTCTCGTCAGCTGTCAGGTCGGTGCGGGTCGTCGCCACGGCGTTGACATAATCGGGGCCGCTGCCCGCAGGAACGGCAGGAGTCCGCCAGAACCGGCTGAGCGCGGATATTGAAATGCCGGGGACACTATGCAGAATATCGAGGGCCGCCTGCAGGGTCCCCCTTGGGTCCTGCTGCGACAGAGGAAGGTTGGCGCCCAATGCAACGATACCAAAAGACAGCTTAACCAACTCTTTCTCCTCTATAATACAGTTGCAAGGCACCGGACAGGTCGCGCGGGCCCCTCACCCTGGCATTCTGCCTCGCCTTGCAAGAAGAACTCCGACAAAGGCAACACAGATGTTTTACAAAGACGACAGATTGGCGATCTTCATTGACGGCGCCAACTTATATGCGGCGTCGAAGGCGCTTGGCTTCGACATCGACTATAAGCTGTTGCGCCAGGAGTTTGACCGCCGTGGCAAACTGATGCGGGCTTACTACTATACCGCTCTGGTCGAGGGCGAGGAATATTCGCCCATCCGCCCGCTGGTGGATTGGTTGCATTACAACGGCTTCTGCGTGATCACCAAGGCGGCCCGCGAATATACGGACACGGCCGGACGTCGCAAGATCAAGGGCAACATGGACATCGAGCTGACGGTGAACGCCATGGAGCTTGCGCCGCATCTTGACCACGCGGTGCTGTTTTCCGGCGACGGCGACTTCCGCCCACTGGTCGAGGCGCTGCAGCGGCAGGGCGTGCGCGTGTCGGTCGTGTCGACCATCCGCAGCCAGCCGCCGATGATCGCGGACGACCTGCGGCGCCAGGCCGACAACTTCATCGAACTGGACGCGCTGCGCGACATCATCGGCCGCCCGCCGCGCGAGCCGCAGCAGGTCGAGACCTGACGGCCCCGGCCGCCGGACGCTGGAGGGCGCTGGCGCTGATCTGCGCCGGCGTCATCGGCGCCATGGCCTGCTGGTTTTCCACCACCGCCATCGGCCCTGATCTGGCGCGCGTCTGGCAGCTGTCACCGGCGCAGGCGGGGTGGCTGACGAATGCGGTGCAGATCGGCTTTGTCCTGGGGGCGCTGGCGTCGTCGGCGGTCAACCTGCCCGACATCCTGCCGATGACGCGGCTGATCACAGCATCCGCCCTGCTGGCTGCCGCAGCCAATGCGGCCGTGCTGCTGCAGCCCGATTTCGGCGGCCTGCTGCTGGCGCGGCTGGTGACCGGCGTGGCGCTGGCAGGGGTCTATCCCCCGGCGCTGAAGCTGATGGCGACGTGGTTCGTGACCGGGCGCGGTCTGGCGATGGGCCTGCTGGTCGGTGCGCTGACGTTGGGGTCGGCGATGCCGCATCTGCTGCGGGCGCTTGGCGGCGAGCTCGACTGGCGCATCGTTGTCGCTGGGACCAGCATCGGCGCGCTCAGTTCGGCGGCGATCTTCGGACGTGCCGTGGCCGAGGGGCCGCATGGGTTCGCGCGGGCCACCTTCGATCCGCGCCAGACGCTGCGGGTGCTGGGCGACCCGCCGCTGCGCCTAGCCACGGTCGGATACTTGGGCCACATGTGGGAACTCTATGCGATGTGGGCGTGGTTCCTGACCTTTGCCCTGGCCGCGGGGCAGGCGGGGTCGTTGCCGGTCAACGCCTCGGTCCTGACCTTCCTGGCCATCGCGTCGGGCGTCTTCGGCTGCGCGCTTGGCGGCTGGTTGTCGGACCGCATCGGGCGGTGCTGGACGACGACCGGCATGATGGCAGTGTCAGGGATCTGCGCGGCGCTGATCGGGCTCTCTTGGGGCGGTCCGGGATGGCTGCTGGCGCTGATCGCGGTGGTCTGGGGCATCAGCATCATCGGCGACAGTGCGCAGTTCTCGGCCGCCGTGACAGAGCTGTCGGATCGCCACCTGGTCGGCACGGCGTTGACGCTGCAACTGGCGCTTGGTTTCGCGCTGACGGTGCTGGCGATCTGGATGATGCCGCATGTCGCGACCATGCTTGGCGGGTGGCGGTGGGCGTTCCTGGCGCTGGTGCCGGGTCCGGCCGTCGGGGCATGGGCCATGCTTCGACTACGCGGACTGCCGCAGGCGGCGGGCCTGGCCGGTGGGCGGCGCTGAGGCCGCCCGTGGGGCATGGTGCGGACGGCGGGACTTGAACCCGCACTTCCATACGGAAAACAGATTTTCGTACCACTTCGGCTTTCGCCGCCGGGCTGGCCCGTTCGTGGTCTGGACTATCCCTTCGCCCTAGCCGCTGGCCTTAGGCGCCGCCCGTCTAGTCTCTACACCTTCCCCGGCGGGCCGGGGCTTGGCTCGGGATCGGCACGGGCGAACCCAGAGCTTTCCCCGAATTTGAGCGGTTCTGCACCGACGGTTTCCCGCACGGGCACTCCAATTGTCAAAGTCTGCTGCGTCTACCGATTTCGCCACGTCCGCGTGACCGGTCCAGCATATCGCAGGTGGCGCGGGTGGCGGCAAGCCCGACCATGCGTAAGCGCTGCAAAACTCCGCCCGCAGAGGACAGGTCAGCCATAGCTGCGGGTCGGGCGGTCGAAGACCTTGCGGCCCATCAGGCTGCCGACCAGATCGACCATCAGCTTGGCCGTGCGGCCCCGTTCGTCGAGGAACGGGTTCAGTTCCACGAGGTCGAGCGAGGTCACCAGATCCGATTCGTGCAGAAGCTCCATCACCAGATGGGCCTCGCGGAAGGTGGCGCCGCCAGGTACGGTGGTGCCGACCGCGGGCGCGATGGACGGGTCGAGGAAATCCACGTCCAGGCTGACATGCAGCAGGCCATCAGCCGCCCTGACGCGGTCCAGGAAGGCGCGCAGTGGCGCGACGATGCCCTGTTCGTCCAGCACCCGCATGTCATTCACGGTGATCTCGGTCGGCTGCATCGCAGCCAGTTCGGCGGGATCGACGCTGCGAATGCCGAACATGCAGATGTTCTCGCCGGGAATGGGGGCCGGGAAGGGCGGGAACGGGTCAAAGCCCGCAAGGCCGCTGGCATAGGCCATGGGCGTGCCGTGCAGGTTCCCCGAGGTGGTGCTGGCGACAGTGTGGAAATCGCTGTGCGCGTCCAGCCAGATCACGAACTGCTGCCGGCCCTGCGTCGCCGCATGGGCCGCGACCCCTGCGACCGTGCCAAGCGCCAGCGAATGATCGCCGCCCATGATGATCGGCATGCCGTGGGGCAGCGCCGCCGCCGTCGCGGCCGACAGGGCGCGGGTCCAGGCGATGGTCTCGGGCAGGTGGTGAACGGCAGCGTTGTCGCAGGTCTCCCCGCCCTTCGCGGCGGGGGTGACGTCGCCGCGGTCCTCGACGCTGTGGCCGAGGGCGGTCAGGGTGCCGGCAAGGCCGGCGGTGCGATAGGCGGCGGGGCCCATCAGGCAGCCGGGGCGGCGCTGCCCCTCGTCGACGGGGGCTCCGATCAGGATGCAGTGGGTCATCGGGATCTCCGGTTGCGGATCAGGCCCGAGTAAACGCGCCCGGCCGGGGGAAGTCCACCGGCCGGGCGCCCGGCGTCAGAATTCGGCGGTCAGGCCCAGCCAGAGCCTGCGGCCTTCCTCGACCGTGTTGAACTCGCTTTCGCGGATCTCCTTGTCGAAGAGGTTGTAGACCGCCACATTGACCGTGGCGGTGTCGGTCAGGGCATAGTTCATGCCCAGATCGACAGTGCCATAGGCGCCGTACTTGCGCCCGGTCTGGCCGTTGATCTCGATTTCGCGCCCGTTGTCGCCGATCCGCAGCCCCGAGGCGATCTCGCTGCCATGATAGGTTGCTGTTGCCCAAGCATCCAGCCCCTGTACCGGCGTCATCCAGTCCAGCTGCAGGCTGGCCATGTGCTCGGGGGTGCGCGCCAGAGGAAAGCCCGCGAAATCGCCGGTCTTCTGTTCCGAATCGGTATAGGTATAGCTGGCCCGCAGCGAAACCGAGGACGTGACATCCCAGTCGCCGGTCAGCTCGAGGCCAGTGATCTCGGCCCTGTCCACGTTGAAGTTGCGGAAGATGTCGTAGTAGTAGAAGGCCCCGTCATCGGCCTCATAGCGCGGGCCATCGGTCCATTTCTCGTCCGTGCGGATCTGCTTCAGCTTGTTCTTGAAGCGTGTGTGGAAGGCCGTGGCGCCCAGGCTGTAGGTGCCGCCGTCATATATGCCGCCGATCTCGACGTTGACGGTCTCCTCGGGGTCAAGATTGCCGTTGCCCAGGATCACGCCACAGCTGGGGGCGCGCGGGGTGCCGTCGTCCTCGACGACCGACCGGCACCTGCCGCCGCCGGTCGTGTAGGCATAGCCCGGCGTGATCGTGCGAATGTCCGGCGCGCGATAGCCTGTCGAGATCCCGCCCTTGATGGTCAGGGCCGTCGTCGCGTCCCAGACGCCATAGATGCGGGGCGTGACCTGGCCGCCATAGTATTCGTGGTCGCTGAAACGCGTCCCCAGTGTCAGCGCGAAGTCGTCGCGCAGGCGCCATTCGTCCTCGGCGAAGACCGCCCATTCGTCCAGCGACAGCTTCTCGTCGAAGCGGTCCTCCGGCTCCAGGTCGGCCTGCGCCCCGGGGTTCTGGTCGTTGATCGTCGTGCGGCGGAACTGCCCGCCGAAGGTCAGCTGGTGGCGGCCCCGCCAGTCGAAGGGCATTGTCGCCTTGGCATCCAAGACCAGGTTGCGCACCTCGGGTGAGCGGATGTCCTCGACGATCTCGCCGGTGTCCTCGCTGGGGCCGAAGGACTTGCGCTCGCCGATCTCTTGCGACAGGGCCAGCTCGGTCTCCATGGCGCCATAGTGGCCGTTGTGCGTCAGCGACCAGTGGTCGCGCAGGTGGTCGCGATAGGCCTCGGTGCCGTATTCCTCGCTGGTGATGCGCGTGCGACCGGCCTCGGCACGGATCTCGTTCCGGTCGTCGATCATCCAGGTCAGGCGCGCGCCCAAATCGTAATCGTCCGACCCCGCCGGTCCGGAGGGGATTGCCGATCCGTCCTGGTCGAACTTGCGGCCCCATATCTGCAGGCCAAGCCTGTCGGCGACCAGCGGACCCGAAGTATAGAACGACGTCTGGCGGCTGTTCTCGAAGCCTTCGCTGTCCTGCAGTGTCGTCTCGACCGACACCGACCCGGTCCATGTATCGCTGACCCGCTTCGTGATGATGTTGATGACCCCGCCCATTGCGTCCGAACCATAGAGCGAGGACATCGGACCGCGCACGATTTCGATCCGGTCGATGGCGCTGGCGGGCGGGATGAAGCTCTGCTCGTAACCGGAGCTGCCGTTGGTGCGGGCGTCGCGCGTGTTCTGGCGCTTGCCGTCCACAAGGATCAGCGTGTACTGGCCGGGCAGGCCCCGGATATAGATGTCCTGTTCGTTGGCGATGCCGGTGGTGACGACGCCCTGGACGCCGCGCAGCGCATCCGTCAGGTCGGTGATGTTGCGGCGCTGAAGTTCCTCGCCCGAGATGACCGAGATGCTGGCGGGGGCGTCGGCGATGTTCTGTTCGAACCCCGAGGCGCTGACGACGATTTCCTCAAGCGCGATCGGCTCGGCCTCTTGCGCAAAGGCAGGCCCGGTCAGGGCGGTCAGTGACAGAAGGGCGGCGCGGCCGGCCAACCGGCGCGGTTTGATCAGGACAGGCATGTCGTGCTCCGGGAAAGAAAGGAATTTCCTGCCTGGGAGCACAGCCAGAGGGATCAGCCGGTTGCCTGGGTAATTCTGTCGGGATTAGGCTGGCAGCCGGCGGGGGGCAAGTGCCCTGGCCCCCGCAACCGGAACTGTTGCCGAATTGCGACGCCTCAGGCGCGGGTGCCGCTGAAGCGTTCTTCCCACTCGGCGCGGTTCTCATCGCTGATCTTGGCGAACAGCACGTCGGGGACGGTGAAGCCATGGCCTGCGGGCAGCGCATCCAGCGCGGCCGCGACATCGTCGGGCCATTCGGCATCGGCATCCATCGCCTGCTGCATCGCGGCCGAGGCGAAGGGGATGAAGGGCTGCGACAGGATCGCATAAAGGCGGATCAGGTTCAGGCCCATCCGCACCTGCATCGCCGCCCGGTCGGGATCGGTCTTGAAGACCGACCAGGGCGCCGCCGACTGCAGGTATTCGTTGCCCAGCACCCAGATCGCGCGCAGCTCGGCCGCGGCCTTGCGGACCTCCATCGCGGCCATATTGCCCTCATAGGCGCGGATGCGGGTCGTCAGCGACTGGATCAGTGCCTGCTCCTCGGGGCCATAGGCGGGGCCTTCGGGAACGGTTTCGCCGAACTTCGACCGGCAGAACTTGGTGATGCGGCTGACGAAGTTGCCCAGCACGTCCGCCAGATCCTTGTTCACCGACTGCTGGAAGTTCTCCCACGTGAATTCGCTGTCGCCGGATTCGGGGGCGTGCGACAGCAGCCACCAGCGCCAGTAATCCGCCGGCAGGATCTCCAGCGCATGATCCATGAAGACGCCGCGCCCCTGGGAGGTGCTGAACTGCCCGCCCTGATAGGTGAGGTAGTTGAACGACTTGATGTAATCGACCATCTTCCACGGCTCGGCCGAGCCGATCAGCGTGGCCGGGAAGGACAGGGTGTGGAAGGGCACATTGTCCTTGCCCATGAACTGCGTATAGGTCACGTCGTCCGCGCCTTCGTCGGTACGCCACCACCGGCGCCAGGCGGCATCGTCGGCGCCCGTGGCGTCGGCCCATTCCGCGGTCGCGCCGATGTATTCGATGGGCGCGTCGAACCAGACATAGAAGACCTTGCCCTCCATCCCCGGCCAGTCCTGGTCGCCGCGCTTCACAGGCACACCCCAGTCCAGGTCGCGCGTGATGCCGCGGTCCTGCAGGCCGTCGCCGTCGTTCAGCCACTTCTTCGCGATCGAGGTGGTCAGGATCGGCCAGTCGGTCTTGCTGTCGATCCAGTCGGCGATCTGACCCTTCAACGCGGACTGCCGCAGGTAGAGGTGCTTGGTTTCCCGCACCTCCAGGTCGGTCGATCCGCTGATGGCGCTGCGCGGGTCGATCAGGTCGGTCGGATCAAGCTGCTTGGTGCAGTTCTCGCACTGGTCGCCGCGCGCCTTGTCATAGCCGCAATTGGGACAGGTGCCTTCGATATAGCGGTCGGGCAGGAAGCGGCCGTCGGCCTTGGAATAGACCTGACGTTCCGACACTTCGCGGATGAACCCCTGGTCGGCCAGACGACCCGCGAAATGCTGGGTCAGCACCCGGTTGCGATCGCTGGAGGACCGGCCGTAATGGTCGAAGGACAGCCCGAACCCCTTCGCCAGCGCCGCCTGTTCGCCATGCATCCGCGCGCAATAGTCGGCAACGGCCTCGCCCGTCTTGGCGGCGGCCAGTTCGGCAGGCGTGCCGTGTTCGTCGGTGGCGCAGATGAACATCACTTCGTGGCCCCGCGCCCGCAGATAGCGCGCATAAAGGTCGGCCGGCAGCTGGGACCCGACAAGGTTTCCCAGATGCTTGATGCCGTTGATATAGGGCAGGGCAGAGGTGATCAGATGGCGGGCCATGGCATGCGTCCTTTCGGGGTCGGCGACTGTCTAGCCGCCTTGGCGAGCGATGGAAAGTGCGCCGGACAACAGCGGTGGGCGGGTTTTGCTGACGCTACGTCAGGGCAATTCGCCAGGCCCGGCCGGTGTCGGTGCTGTCGCAGGACTGTTACATGGTCGAATGACTGGTCGAACCCGAATGCCCGGCAAACGACTCCTGCTGCCTGTCCTGATCGTTCTGCTGCCGATCGCGGTGGCCCTCACGTGGCACGCGCCTTCGGATACCAAGGCGTTCTTTTCCGAAGCCGGACCCATCGAGCGGTTGTCCGCAGGCTTCCTGCTGCTGTCCTTCGCTTGGCTTGCGCTGCGTCGCGACGCGTCGCGCTGGCACCAGGTCGTGCTGATCCTGGCAGCGGCCCTGCGCGAGCTCGACTGGGACAAGGCGTTCACCGAACGGGGGGTGCTGTCCCTGGGCCTCTATACCGGCGATCACCCGATGGGGCAGAAGCTGGCCGGGGCGGCGGTGCTGGTCGTGCTGGTCTGGGCCGTGCAGCGGTTGCTGCGACGTGATCTGCGGCCCTGGCTGGTCGGCCTGCGGCGGGGCGTGGGGACCAGCTGGGCCATGCTGGCGGCGGTGCTGCTTTACGTGATGGCCAAGACGCTGGACGGGCTTGGTCGGAAGCTGGCGCCACTGGGGGTCGAGACATCGCAGCAGTTGAACGAAGTCGCAGGACGCAGCGAAGAGGTGCTGGAGCTGTTCGGCGCAATCCTGATCCTGTGGATCGTCGCGATCAGCCGCCGGTGAAGCGGCCTGCGGTCACGCCCGCAGGCCGTCCCGCGTCAGCGGCGGCGGTCGCGGCGCGAGGACATCGGCTGGAACGCCACGCCGACATGAGCCTCGCAATAGGGTTTGCCGGACTGGCTGGGCAGGCCGCAGAACCAGAACTTGTCGGTTGCCGGGTCGCCGATTGGCCATTTGCAGGTCCGCTCGGTCAATTCCATCAGCGTCAGCTTGCGGGCGCGTTTCTCGACCTCGCGCACCGAGGCCAGTGCCTCGGGGCTGATCTCGTTGGCCGAGGGCTGGGGCGGCAGCGGCTGGCCCGCCGGCACGATCGGGCGGCGCGGGACGGGCGTGAAGGCGGGCTGGGCGGCCACCTCCTCGGGCTCTTCGGCCTCGGGCTCGGGCTGCGGTTCGGGACGCGCGGCAGGTTGCGGCGCGGGGGTCGGGCGCGAGGGCTTCTTTTCGGCCACGGGCTCGGGGGCGGGCTGCGGCTCGGGCGCGGCCTCCGGCTCCTCTGCGCGGTTCGACAGGCCCAGACGGTGGACCTTGCCGATGACGGCGTTGCGGGTGACGCCACCCAATTCCTTGGCGATGGCGCTGGCCGACTGGCCTTCGGACCACATCCGCTTCAGCGTCTCGACACGTTCATCCGTCCAGGACATGGCTGCCTTTCCGGGCGGGTCTTCGTGCCGCCCCATCTTGTCACCTGCGATTGATCCCGTCACAAACGGGATGCCGAGATTTAGCCGCCGACGCGCAGAAATTCAAGGACCGCAAGATGACCCCCCAGATGATTCCCGACCGTCCCGCGATGGGCGTGCGCCGCTTTGGCCGCGTCAACTGGCTTGGCCTGAGGACCCTGGCGACCCGAGAGGTCATGCGCTTCATGGCGGTCTGGCAGCAGACGATCTTTGCGCCCCTGATGACGGCGGGCCTGTTCGTCCTGGTCTTCGCGCTGGCCCTGGGGCAGGGACGGGGAGAGGTCATGGGCCTGCCCTATCTGGTCTTCCTGGGGCCCGGCATCCTGATGATGACGGTGATCCAGAACAGCTTCGCCAACACCTCGAGCAGCATCACCGCAGCCAAGGTGCAGGGCAACATCGTCGACACGCTGATGCCGCCCCTGTCGGCGGGAGAGCTGCTGGCCGGATACCTGACCGGTTCGGTGGTCCGCGCGGGACTGGTGGCGACGGTCATCGGCACCGGGATGGTGATCGTGACCGGGCGCGGCATCGCGCATCCGCTTTGGGCGCTGGTCTTCGTGCTGCTGGCGGCGTTGCTGCTCGGGGGGCTGGGCATCCTGGCCGGGATCATGGCGCAGAAGTTCGACCAGATGGCGGCGATCACGAACTTCGTCATCACGCCGCTGTCGTTCCTGTCGGGCACGTTCTATTCCGTGCAGGCGCTGCCACAGCCCTTCAACACGCTGTCGCACTGGAACCCGATCTTCTATCTGATCGACGGAGCGCGCTTCGGCGTCACCGGCGTCAGTGACGCGCCGGTCGTGCGCGGCCTGCTGGTCTGTGCCGCGGTCGTGGCGGTGGTGCTGTTCGTGGCGTGGCGCTGGCTGAAAACCGGCTATCGCATGAAACCGTGATTGCGCGGTGGGGCGTAAGGCGCTATGGCATCAGACATGATCGCATGGACCGCCCTTTCCGCCCGTCCCCGACGTTGACGCACAGTCACCGTCCGATCCTGCCTGCCTTCACATCCTGTCCTGACATCCGGGGAATCCGCTATGATTTCGCACGTCCTGCCGACCTATAACCGCGCAGCCCTGTCCTTCGAACGGGGCGAGGGATCCTGGGCCATCGCGACGGACGGAACCCGATACCTGGACCTGGGGTCGGGCATCGCCGTGAACGTGCTGGGCCACGCGAACCCCGCGCTGGTCGATGCGCTGACGGCACAGGCCGGGCGGATCTGGCACGTCTCGAACCTCTACCAGATCCCCGAACAGGAGCGGCTGGCGTCCCTGCTGGTCGACCGGACCTTTGCCGACACCGTGTTCTTTACCAATTCGGGCACTGAGGCGGCAGAGCTGGCGATCAAGATGGTCCGCAAGTACTGGGACCATGCCGGCGACCCCGACCGGATCGAGATCCTGACCTTCGAAGGGGCGTTTCACGGCCGCTCGACCGGCGCGATCGCGGCATCGGGGGCGGAGAAGATGGTCAAGGGCTTCGGCCCGCTGATGCCTGGCTTCCGCCATCTGCCCTGGGGCGACATCGACGCGCTGGAGGCTGCCGTCACCGATCGCACCGCCGCCGTCATGATCGAGCCCGTGCAGGGCGAGGGTGGCATCCGTCCGCTGCCCGATCAGGACCTGCGGCGCATCCGCGAGATCTGCGACCGGACCGGTACGTTGCTGGTCCTGGACGAGGTGCAGTGCGGCATGGGCCGCACGGGACGGCTGTTCGCGCATGAATACGCGGGCATCACGCCGGACATCATGATGGTCGCCAAGGGCATCGGCGGCGGCTTCCCCGTGGGCGCCGTCCTGGCGACCGAGGCTGCGGCGGCCGGCATGGTGGCAGGGACGCACGGGTCGACCTATGGCGGCAATCCGCTGGCCTGCGCGGTCGGCGCACGTGTGATGGACATCGTCGCCGACGAGGCCTTCCTGGCCGAGGTGAACCGCAAGGGCGCGCTGTTCCGCCAGAAGCTGGAGGGGTTGATCGCCGCGCATCCGGGCGTCTTCGAGGGCGTGCGCGGTCAGGGGCTGATGCTGGGGCTGAAATGCCGCGTCTCGCCGGCCGACCTGGTCAAGGCCTGCTATGCCCAGCATATCCTGACCGTTCCCGCAGGCGACAACACGCTGCGCCTGCTGCCGCCCCTGAACATCGAGGATGCCGAGATCTCCGAGGCGGTGGAGCGGCTGGACCGCGCTGCCAGCAGCCTTGCCTGAGATCCGCTTCCGGCCCGTCATTGCGGGCGACCTGCCGATGCTGGCCCTTTGGCTGGCACGGCCAGAGGTCGCCCGCTGGTGGCCGGACCCGAAGCATCAGCTGGGCCTGGTGCGCGAGGATCTGGACGAGGCGGCGATGACGCAGGTCATCGCGATGGATGGTGACCTGCCCCTTGGCTATGCGCAGCATTACCCGGCCCATCACTGGCCGGCGCCGCATTTCGCGGACCTGCCCGCCGATGCCGTCGCCATCGACGTCTTCGGCAGCCCCGAGGGCAGGGGCCGGGGCGGGGAATGGCTGCGCGCCTTGGGCGATCTGCTGCTGGAACGGACGCAGGTCCTGGCGATCGATCCCGATCCGCGCAACCTGCGCGCCATCCGCGCCCATGAGACGGCGGGCTTTTCAGGCGATGCGGTCCTGCGGGACGGTGCCGGCACGCCGGTGCGCGTCATGACGCGCCGACGATAACTGCATTCGATTTGCACAGACCCGCAGAGGGAGGCCGCGCCCCCTTGACCCCGCCACGGCAAGCAGGCTTGCTTGGCAGATATCGCCGAAAGACAGACAGATGACCCATTTCCTGGATATCCATACGACCGACCAGGCCGCGCTGCGGTCGATCATCGACAATGCCCGCGCCATGAAGACTGCCCGCAACGGCCGCCCCAAGGGCACCCCCGATGACGAGCAGCCGCTGGCGGGCCGCATGGTGGCGCTGATCTTCGAGAAGCCCTCGACCCGCACCCGCGTCAGCTTCGACGTCGGCGTGCGCCAGATGGGCGGGCAGACGATGGTCCTGTCGGGGTCCGAGATGCAGCTGGGCCATGGCGAGACCATCGCCGACACGGCCCGCGTGCTGTCGCGCTATGTGGACCTGATCATGATCCGCACATTCGAGGAGGCGACGCTGCACGAAATGGCGGAATACGCCACCGTCCCGGTGATCAATGGGCTGACGAACCGCACCCATCCCTGCCAGATCATGGCCGACGTGATGACTTTCGAGGAACATCGCGGCCCCATCGCCGGACGCAAGGTGGTATGGTCGGGCGACGGCAACAACGTCTTTTGCAGCTTTGCCCATGCGGCGGGGCAGTTCGGATTCGACCTGACCTTCACCGGTCCGCCGCCGCTGGACCCGGAACGCGCCTGCCTGGAGTATGCCGAGGGCATGGGCCGCCCGGTTACCATTGAGCGCGACCCGTTCAAGGCGGTCGAGGGGGCCGATCTGGTCGTCACCGACACCTGGGTCAGCATGCACGATCCGCAATCCGCGAAAGAGCGGCGGCACAACCAGCTGCGCAGCTATCAGGTCAACGCAGCCCTGATGGGCCGCGCCAAGTCTGATGCGCTGTTCATGCACTGCCTGCCAGCGCATCGTGACGACGAGGTCACCAGCGAGGTGATGGACGGCCCGGCCTCGGTCATCTTCGACGAGGCGGAAAACCGTTTGCACGCGCAAAAGGCCATCATGCGGCATTGCCTGGGCCTGTGACGAAAGGCGCAGCGGGCGACACGAAAGCTTCACGATCCTGTCGCCCACCCGTCACGATCCGGGCCTAACCGGTCGCCTGACCCGCACCATGCGGATCAGGATCGACCGACAGGAGCCACGCGATGGACGACACCACACGCCGCCATGTTTTCCGCACCACCCAGCTGGAAGAGGCCGACGGCCCCGGCCTGAACCCCACCCAGAACCGCACGATGGGCGAGATCATTGCCGCCCGATTCTCGCGCCGCGGCTTCCTGCGCGGATCGATGGCGACAGTGGCGATCAGCGCGACGGTCAGCCCGATGGCGCTGATGTCGGCGGGCGAGGCGAAGGCCCAGGGCGCCTCGGGCAGCGCCTTCGACTTTGCCGAGGTGATGGCCGGCGTCGACGCCGACCATCACGTCGCCGAGGGCTATGATGCCGACATCCTGCTGCGTTGGGGTGACAAGGTCTTTGCCGATGCGCCGGAATTCGACCCCACCGCACAGACCGAGGCCGCGCAGGAGCGCCAGTTCGGCTATAACAACGACTTCGTGGGCTTCATTCCGCTGGATGGCGCCGACGATCACGGCCTGCTGGTCGTGAACCACGAATACACCAACGAACACCTGATGTTCCCCGGCATCGTCACGATGCAGAACGGCGAAATGGTCGTGGCCGACGCCACCGCCGAGCGCGTGGGCATCGAGATGGCCGCGCATGGCGGCACGGTGATCGAGATCCGCAAGATGGACGGCAAGTGGCAGCCCGTCCTGGACGGCGCGATGAACCGCCGCATCACGGCCAAGACCGAGATGCAGCTGACCGGCCCCGCTGCCGGTCATGACCGCATGAAGACTTCGGCCGATGCGACCGGCACCAAGGTTCTGGGCACGATCAACAACTGTGCGGGCGGCGTGACGCCTTGGGGCACCTACATCATGGCCGAGGAGAACATCCACGGCTATTTCACCGGCGAGCTGCCCGCGGATCACCCCGAGGTCGCGAACTATGAGCGGATGGGCATCCCGGGCGGGACCTATCAGTGGGGTTTCTTCGACAAACGCTTCAATGTCGCCGACGAGCCCAACGAGCCGAACCGCTTCGGCTGGATCGTCGAGGTCGACGTGATGGACCCGAACTCGACCCCCAAGAAGCGCACCGCGCTTGGCCGCTTCAAGCACGAAGGTGCGTCGAGCGCAGTCGCCAAGGATGGCCGCGTGGTCTTCTACCTGGGCGATGATGAACGCTTCGACTATGTTTACAAGTTCGTGACAGCCGGGACATATAACGCGGACGATCGTGCCGCCAACATGGACCTGCTGGACGAGGGCACCCTGTATGTGGCGCGCTTCGACGAGGATGGCAGTGTCGCCTGGCTGCCGATGGTGCATGGCGAAGGCCCGCTGACGGCCGAGAACGGCTTCGAGAGCCAGGCGGACGTGCTGATCGAGACCCGTCGCGCCGCCGACCTTCTGGAAGCGACGCCGATGGACCGCCCCGAGGACATCGACCCGAACCCCGAGACCGGCCGCGCCTATGTGATGCTGACCAACAACACCAAGCGCGAAGAGGCGAACGCCGCCAACCCGCGGGTGGAGAACGCCTTCGGCCACATCATCGAGATCCAGGAAGATGGCGGCGACCTGGCCGCGACGTCCGGCACATGGGAGATCCTGGTGAAATGCGGCGATCCGTCGATTGCCGAGGTCGGGGCGACCTTCTCGACCGAGACGACCGAGAACGGCTGGTTCGGGATGCCGGACAACTGCGCCATTGACGCTGACGGGCGCCTTTGGGTGTCGACGGACGGCAACTCGGCTGGCGAAACGGGGCGAACCGACGGGTTGTGGGCCGTGGATACCGAGGGCGACGCGCGCGGCACCTCGCGGCTGTTCTACCGCGTACCGGTCGGCGGCGAGATGTGCGGACCATGCCCCACGCCGGACCTGACCACCTTCTTCGTGGCCGTGCAGCATCCCGGCGATGGGGGTGAGGACTGGGAAGGCCACGGCCGCGCGTCCTATTATGAGGATCTGTCGACCCGCTGGCCGGACTTCCGCGACGACATGCCGGTACGTCCGGCAGTCGTGGCCATCACCAGGCAGGGCGGCGGCCGCATCGGCTGACCCAAATGACGGGCGGCCGATGGCCGCCCGACACGACGTGAAAAACCCGCGCCTTTGGCGCGGGTTTGTTCGTGTTTGACAGCAGGTTCAGCCGATGGCGGCGGCGCGGACCTCGTCGTCAATGCCGTCGAGATACTGGGCGAAGTTGTCGCAGAACATCTGCACCAGCTTCGCGGCCTGCACATCATAGGCGGCCGGGTCGGCCCAGGTCTGACGCGGGTCCAGAAGCCGGTCGTCGACGCCGGGCACGCTGACCGGGACGTCGAAACCAAAGTTCGGGTCGCGGCGAAACTGGACGTCGTTCAGGCTGCCGTCAAGGGCTGCGGCCAGAAGCGCGCGGGTGGCCGCGATCGGCATGCGCTTGCCGGTGCCGAAGGCGCCGCCGGTCCAGCCGGTGTTGACCAGCCAGCAGCTGGCGCCGTGCTGGGCGATCTTTTCCTGCAGGAGCTTGCCGTAGACCTCGGGGCGGCGGGGCATGAAGGGAGCGCCGAAGCAGGTCGAGAAGGTGGGGATCGGCTCGGTCACGCCGACCTCGGTGCCCGGCGTCTTGGAGGTGAACCCCGACAGGAAGTGATACATGGCCTGCGCCGGGGTCAGCCGCGCGATCGGCGGCAGGACGCCATAGGCGTCGCAGGTCAGCATGATCACGTTCCTGGGATGCCCGCCCAGGCTGGTGGCCGAGGCATTCGAGATCGCCTCCAGCGGGTAGGCGCAGCGCATGTTGTCGGTGATCGAGTTGTCCTCGAAGTCGAGTGCCAGGCTGTCCTGGTCGAAGACCATGTTCTCGATCACGGTGCCGAAGCGTGAAGTGGTGGCGTGGATCTCGGGCTCGGCCTCGGCGGAGAGGTTGATCGTCTTGGCGTAGCAGCCGCCTTCGAAGTTGAAGATGCCGCTGTCCGACCAGCCGTGTTCATCGTCGCCGATCAGAACCCTCGACGGATCGGCCGACAAGGTCGTCTTGCCGGTGCCGGACAGGCCGAAGAAGACGGCGCTGTCGTCGGGATTGCCCGGGGCGTGGTTGGCGCTGCAGTGCATCGGCATGATGCCCTTTTCCGGCAGCAGGTAGTTCAGCAGCGTGAAGACCGACTTCTTGTTCTCGCCGGCATAGGCGGTGTTTGCGATCAGGATCAGCTTCTTGTCGAAGTTCATCGCGATTACGGTTTCGCTGCGGCAGCCGTGGCGGGCGGGATCGGCCTTGAAGCCGGGGCAGTTGATGATCGTGAATTCGGGGGTGAAGGTCGCGAGTTCGGACGCGTCGGGGCGGCGCAGCAGGTGGCGGATGAAGAGGCCGTGCCACGCCAGTTCCGTCACCACGCGAACATCCAGACGGTTTTCCGGATCGGCACCGCCGAAAAGATCCTGCACGAAGTAGTCCCGCCCCTTCATGTGCGCCAGCATGTCGGCGTGCAGCAGATCAAACGCCTCGGGGGCCATGGGCTTGTTGTTGTCCCACCAGATCGCGTCTTCGACCGAGGCCGAGCGGACCACGAACTTGTCCTTGGGCGACCGTCCGGTATGGGCACCGGTCGAGACGAGGAAGCTTCCGCCCAGCCCAAGCCGGCCCTCTCCGCGAGCGACCGCCTGAGTCATCAGCGCGGGCTCGAGAAGGTTGTAGTGCACTTGGCCCAGCCCCTCGATGCCTTGATCCTCAAGCCGGCAATTGGGGTTTACGCGCGTCGTCATGATGGTTGGCTCCGTCGGTGAAAGGGTATGGAGAGGTGGGACAGCTTTTTGGCTATAACATCTAAGAATCACGACGAAATACGGCAGCGCAAACAGTTAGCGATAACCGTTAATGTTATCGCCAACATTATGGGTGTTGCCAAAGTTCCGGATCATGGATGTGTGGAAAGCAGGTTTGGAAACGAACTGAACTAGGGAAGTGATTCGGATGCAGCTTCATGCGACAACGGTAGCCTTGGAACATCGGGCGCTGGTGATCTTGGGTCCGGCAGGTTCCGGCAAGTCGACCTTGGCATTGCAGCTGATGGCGGTGGGGGCGGTGCTTGTCGCGGACGACCGCACCGACCTGAGGCTTTTGTCCGGGTTGCTGATGGCCTCTGCGCCGCCGCAGCTTCAGGGCCGGATCGAGGCGAGAGGCGTCGGCATCCTGGCCGCAGACCCGGCACCTCCTACCTGCGTCACGCTGGCTTGCGATCTTGGCCGCCGGGAAGAGGATCGTTTGCCACACCTCCACGTTCAGGAGTGGCTGGGGGTTCCGGTTCCGCTTGTCCTGGGACCCTATCGGACGCATCTTTATGCCTCGCTGCGACAGATGCTTGTGGGGCAGCGTCTGGCCTGACGCATGGAACCGAAGGACGAAGGAACGCCAGTGGTCCGCAACTTCATGACATCGCCGTCCAGCCGCGCAGGGAACCAGCGGCTCGTCCTGGTCACGGGCCCATCTGGTGCGGGACGCTCAACCGCGATCAACGTGCTCGAGGATCTGGGATTCGAGGCCATCGACAACCTGCCGCTGTCTCTGATCCCGCGCCTGCTGGACGGTCCGGCGCGGCCGATGCCGCTGGCACTGGGGCTGGATGTTCGCAACCGCGATTTCTCGACGTCCAACGTGATCGAACTGATCGACCGCTTGACCAGGTTGCCAGAATACTCGCCCGAGGTGCTGTATCTGGATTGCGCCGCCGACGTACTTGTCCGTCGCTATAACGAGACCCGCCGCCGCCATCCGCTGACCCCGGACGAGGCGCCGATGGCCGGCGTCCTGGCCGAGATCGACCTGCTGGCCCCCATCCGGGCAAGGGCCGATATTCTGGTGGACACGACCGAGCTGTCGCCGCATGACCTGAAGGCGGAACTGACGCGGGCCTTCGACATCCGGCCGGGTCAGCGCCTCAGCGTGTCGCTGCATTCCTTCAGCTACAAGCGCGGAGTGCCACGGGGCCTCGACATGATGTTCGACTGCCGCTTCCTGACCAATCCGCATTGGGAGCCGGACCTGCGCCCGCTGGATGGCCGCGACCCGAAGGTTCAGGCTCATGTCGCGGCCGATCCCCGATTCCCGGAGTTTTTCGCCAAGACCCTCGATCTGGTTGAATTCCTGCTCCCCGCGCATCTCGAAGAGGGTAAATCCCACCTTGCGGTGGGCTTCGGCTGCACCGGAGGAAAACACCGTTCCGTCACTTTGGTGGAAAAAGCGGCTCTGGCGCTTGCAGAGGCTGGCTGGCCGGTGTCAATAAGGCACAGGGAACTAGAGCGTCGCGGCGTCGCGCTGAACACCGGCGCAGATTTGCCGCGCGACGGCGAAACAGTGCCGGTGCGGGGGCAGGCGCTGTGAAGCTGCTGGGACCCGAGCGGTCGTTTTGTCTTGGTGGGGCGCATTGATCGGAATTGTCATTGTGGCGCATGGCGGGCTGGCGCGGGAGTATCTCTCCGCGGTAGAGCATGTCGTGGGCCCGCAGGTGGGCATCGCTGCCGTCGCGATCGAGGACGATCACGACCGTGCCGTGAAGACGGCGGAAATCAAGGCTGCGGCGGATGCGGTCGACCTGGGGGACGGAGTTGTTCTGGTAACCGACCTTTTCGGCGGCTCACCCTCGAACCTGTCGCTGCCGGCTTGCGCGGTGCAGGATCGGACCATCCTCTATGGCGCGAACCTGCCGATGCTGGTCAAGCTGGCCAAGTCACGGCACCTGACCGTGCGTGACGCGGTCACCTGTGCCAAGGATGCTGGCCGCAAGTACATCAACTCATATAACGTGCCGCCGGATGTCGGTTTGGACAGCGGAAGTTGCGCCCGATGACGGAAACCGTCACCCGAGAGCTGTCGATCATCAACGTCAAGGGACTGCATGCGCGGGCCAGCGCCAAGTTCGTCGACGTCGTCGAACGTTTCGATGCGCAGGCGACGGTCGAGAAGGACGGCATGGCCGTCGCCGGCGACTCGATCATGGGGCTGTTGATGTTGACGGCCCCGCGCGGCAGCCAGATCAGGGTCACCGCCAGCGGCCCACAGGCGGTCGAGCTTCTGGACGCGCTGGATGCGCTTGTGGCGGATTACTTCGGCGAAGGCATGTAGTGCCGGGCCGCAAGTCCTATCACCACGGCAACCTGCGGCAAGCGCTTGTCGAGGCAACGGCCGCGTTGATCGAGGCGCAGGGGCCCCAGGCCTTCACCCTGGCCGAGGCAGCCAGAAGTGCCGAGGTGTCGGCGGCGGCCCCTTACCGCCACTTCAAGGGCCGCGACGACCTTCTGGAAGAAGTTGCACGACAAGGCTTCGTCGAATTCACCGGCAGGCTGGAGGCGGCCTTCGACCAGGGGCGCCCCAAACCGCTGACGGCCTTCCTGCGCATGGGGCAGGCCTATCTGGACTTCGCGGCCGAACGACCAGGATACTACATGGCGATGTTTGAATCCGGGATCTCGGTCGTCGGCAATGCCGATCTGGCGGCGGCGTCGGACGGGGCCCGGGGCGTCCTGGTGACTGCAGCCGAGGCGTTGTCATCCCGTCTGCCTGCCGCAGACCGTCCTCCGGCGCGGATGGTGGCGAACCACATTTGGGCCCTTAGCCATGGCGTGGTCGAACTGTTCGGACGCGGCAGACCCGGCAGCCGCAGCCCCGTCGCCGCCAGCGAGATGCTGGAAAGCGGCGCCCTGATCTATCTTCGCGGTCTTGGCCTGATCCCGGAGTGATTTTTCTTCGCGTTTGTCTTGAAGATGCCCGACGACGTTCCATCTATGTAAATGTGAATAACATTAACATAGGGAGACCTTCTGATGGACACTGCCTCACGCGCGCTTCGACCGACCGGCGGTCCGCGCCTCGGCGAAATCCTCGCCCGTGGCCGCGACTGGCTGGACGACTGTGGCCGCGCCGCCTGGATCGTCGCCATGATCCTCGGTTTCATCGCCTTCTGGCCTTTGGGCCTCGGCCTCATGTTCTACATGATCTGGAGCAAACGCATGTTCGGATGCAGCAAACGCACGCGCGCCCCCCGCTATACCGCCTCGTCCACTGGAAACTCGGCCTTCGACGCCTATCGCGAACAGACGCTGAAGCGGCTGGAGGACGAACACCGCGAGTTCGTCGATTTCCTGCAGAAGCTTCGCGAAGCCAAGGACAAGGCCGAATTCGACCAGTTCATGGACAGCCGCCAGCTGAAGGCGGATGCCTGACCGACAAGGGGGCCGGGTGACCGGCCCCTGTCCTCAGCGCGTCGGAACCGGGGTTTCGCCGCGATAGTCGTAGAAGCCGCGGCCTGTCTTACGGCCCAGCCAGCCGGCCTCGACATATTTCGTCAGCAGCGGGCAAGGGCGGTACTTGGTGTCCGCCAGCCCGTCATGCAGGACGTTCATGATTGCAAGGCAGGTGTCCAGGCCAATGAAGTCGGCCAGTTCCAGCGGCCCCATCGGATGGTTCGTGCCCAGCTTCATCGCGCTGTCAATCGATTGGACGGAACCTACGCCCTCATAAAGCGTGTAGACCGCCTCGTTGATCATCGGCATCAGGATGCGGTTGACGATGAAGGCCGGGAAATCCTCGGCGCTGGCTGCCGTCTTGCCCAGCTTGCCGACCACATCTAGCAGGGCCGAATAGGTCGCCTCGTCCGTGGCGATGCCGCGGATCAGCTCGACCAACTGCATGACGGGGACGGGGTTCATGAAGTGGAACCCCATGAACTTCTCGGGCCGGTCGGTCCGGCTGGCCAGCCGCGTGATCGAGATGGACGAGGTGTTCGACGTCAGGATCGTCTCGGGCTTCAGATGCGGGACCAGATCCTCGAAGATCGCCTGCTTGACGGTCTCGCGCTCGGTCGCGGCCTCGATGACCAGATCGGTCCGGCCCAGGTCGGACAGCTTCAGCGTCGTGCTCAGCCGGTCCATGGCCGCCTTCTTGTCACTGGCCGAGATCTTCTCGCGGCTGACCTGCCGCTCCAGGTTGCGGTCGATCAGCGACACCGCCTTGTCCAGCGCGTCCTGGCTGATGTCGGTCAGCAGCACGTCGAAGCCGGCGACGGCAAAGACATGGGCGATACCGTTGCCCATCTGGCCTGCACCGATCACGCCAACCGATTGAATCGCCATATCTGTACCCCTGCTTTTACTTGAAAAACCGCTCCCGGAGGAGCGGCTCCAGAACTCGTTCCGCCAGGTCGCGGTCAGAGCTTCTCGGTCAGTTCCGGGACGATGGTGAAGAGGTCACCGACAAGGCCGTAATCGGCGACCTGGAAGATCGGCGCTTCCTCGTCCTTGTTGATGGCGACGATGACCTTGCTGTCCTTCATGCCGGCCAGGTGCTGGATCGCGCCCGAGATGCCCACCGCGACATAGAGCGCGGGCGCCACGACCTTGCCGGTCTGGCCCACCTGCCAGTCGTTCGGGGCATAGCCTGAGTCAACCGCGGCGCGCGATGCGCCGACCGCGGCGCCAAGCTTGTCGGCCAGCTGCTCGATCAGCACGAACTGCTCTTTCGAGCCGAGCGCGCGGCCGCCGGACACGACGCGGCCGGCCGAGGTCAGCTCGGGGCGGTCGCTTTCCGCCGTCTCGTCGTTCAGCCAGGACGACAGCGCCGGGTCGTCCGCCAGCGCCGCGTCGGACACGGGGGCCTGACCGCCGTCGCCCGCCGCGTCGAAGCTGGTGGTGCGGATCGTCATGACCTTGACCGCATCCGAGGACTTGACCGTCTGGATCGCGTTGCCAGCATAGACCGGGCGCTCGAACGTGTCGGCGTCGATGACCTTCGAGACGTCCGAGATCACCATCACGTCCAGAAGCGCTGCCACGCGGGGCATGACGTTCTTGGCATCGGTGGTCGCAGGCGCCACGACATGGCTGTAATCGCCCGCCAGCGACGCCAGCAGCGCCGCCGTCGGCTCGGCCAGGCGGTGGCCATAGCGCGCGTCCTCGGCCACGAGGACCTTTGCGACGCCTGCGATCCTGGCGGCGGCATCCGCCGCGGCACGGGCCTGCGCGCCGGCGCAGAGGACGGTGACGTCGCCCAGGGGCGCCATGGCGCTGACGGCCTTGCCCGTCGCGTCGGTGTTCAGTTCGCCATTGGTGACTTCGGCCAGCAGAAGAACAGCCATCACACGACCCCCGCTTCTTTCAGTTTCGACACCAGCTCATCGACCGAGCCGACCTTGATCCCGGCCTTGCGGCCCTCGGGCTCGCGCGTGCTGACCACGGTCAGGCGCGGCGTGACGTCAACGCCGTAATCGGCCGCGGTCTTCTCCTCCAGCGGCTTCTTCTTGGCCTTCATGATGTTGGGAAGGCTGGCATAGCGCGGCTCGTTCAGGCGCAGGTCGGCGGTGACGATGGCCGGAAGCTTGACCTCAATGGTCTGCAGGCCGCCGTCGACCTCGCGGGTGACCTTCGCGGCCTCTCCCTCAATCTCCAGCTTGCTGGCGAAGGTTGCCTGGCCCCAGCCCAGAAGCGCCGCCAGCATCTGGCCGGTCGCGTTCATGTCGTTGTCGATTGCCTGCTTGCCGGCGATCACCAGGCCGGGCTGCTCCTGATCGACCACGGCCTTGAGGATCTTGGCCACCGCCAACGGCTCGATGTCCTGGTGGACGTCGTCTGCGGCGACCACCAGGATCGCGCGGTCCGCACCCATCGCCAGCGCCGTGCGCAGCGTCTCCTGCGCCTGCTTGACGCCGATGCTGACGACGACGATCTCGGTCGCCGTGCCCTTCTCCTTCAGTCGGATCGCCTCCTCGACGGCGATCTCGTCGAAGGGGTTCATCGACATCTTCACATTGGCCAGATCGACACCCGACCCGTCCGCCTTGACGCGGGCCTTCACGTTATAATCGATCACCCGCTTAACCGGCACGAGGACTTTCATCAGCCTCTCTCCCTTTCTTGCGTCGTCTTTCGAGGGGAAGTGTTAGACAGGCCGTTCCGGCAATAACAGGGCAAAAACGTCACCGAACGTCGCGTTTGCGGCCGTTTTGACCGGTCCGGCGCTAACGGCTGGCGCCGGGCACCCACAGGATGTCGCTCGCGCCGCCGTCGTTGGCCACGCGGCCGGCCACGAACAGCCAATCCGACAGCCGGTTCAGATAGCGCACCGCGGACCCGTTCACGTCTCCACCCGCCAGCAGTTCAGTCGCGCGACGTTCGGCCCGGCGGGCGACGGTCCGCGCCAGGTGCAGATGCGCCGCCAGCGCCGATCCGCCCGGCAGGATGAAGCTGCGCAGCGGCTGCAGGTCCGCGTTCATCGCGTCGATCTCGGCCTCCAGCCGGTCCACCTGCGCGTCGATGATCCGCAGGACCGGATAACTGGCCTGGTCATCGGCGGCCATGTGCGGCCGCGACAGATCGGCCCCCAGGTCGAAGAGATCGTTCTGGATCACGGCCAGCCGTTCGGCCAGCTGGCCTTCGGCATGCAACCGGCAGAGGCCGAGCGTCGCGTTCAGCTCATCCACGGTGCCATAGGCTTCGACGCGGGCGTCATGCTTGGCGACCCGGCTGCCGTCGGACAAGGCGGTGTCGCCCTTGTCGCCCGTGCGGGTATAAATCTTGTTCAGCACCACCATCAGAGCGCCCTCCACCAGACGAACAGCAGCATGATCGCAATGGCCGCGGCCTGCGCATAGAGCCGCCAGCGCATCATCCGGTTGCCGTGCTTGCGATTGAACTCTCCGCCGCGGGCAAAGCCGCCGATGCCGGTCATCAGAATTGCCACGACCACGCCGATCGACACCAGCATCACGATGAACAGGGATTTGTCTTCCATGGGGCGCACCGCCTTTCGCTCGTGAACCTAGCCGCGCCTGGCAAACCAGTCCAGAGCACGGGAGGACAGAACCCGCCGCGCCACGCCCGAAATGCGCGTCGGCGCCGTGACATAATAGCGCGGCGCCGGATTCCGCGCGTTCAGGGCGGCCACGATCCGGTCGCTGACCGCGCTTGGCGGCAGCTCGAACCGGTCCTTCCCCGATGGCTGATAGAGCCGCTTCAGAAGGCTGTCGCGATACTGGCCCGCCCGCGCACTGGCCTGCCAGTCCACCCAACGTTCGAAATGGGGGATGGCGTTCTCGCGGATGCGGCTGGTGATCGGGCCGGGCTCGATCAGGACGACCTTGACGGGGGTGCCGTGCATCTCCAGCCGCAGGACGTCGGTCAGCCCTTCCATCGCGAACTTGGTTGCCACGTAGGGGCCGCGCCAAGGAATGCCAACCAGCCCCAGGACCGAACTGATGTTCACGATCCGCCCTCCGTGCTGCCGGAAATGCGGGATCAGCCTGACCGTCAAGTCATGCGTGCCGAAGAGGTTCACCTCGAAGATCGCCCGCAGGGCATCGCGGGACATGTCCTCGACCGCGCCGGGCAGGGCGAAGGCGGCGTTGTTCACCACCGCATCCAGCGGCCCGCCCTCCAGCACCGTCTTGACGCAGACGGCGACGCTGTCGGTGTCGCCCAGTTCAAGGTGGACGGCCTCCATCCCCTCGGCGCGCCTGGCCTCGAGGTCGTCGGGGCGGCGGCAGGTGGCCACGACGCGCCAGCCTTCGGCGGTCAGGCGGCGCGCGGCATCCAGGCCGATCCCGGACGAGCAGCCGGTCACAAGGACACGCTTCACGGCGCCTCCGTCGACAGGAAGTCGGTCGAGACGAAGCCGCGGCTACCGCCGGGGGCGCTGACCTCGATCCAGCCGTCCCGCGCGTCACCCACGGGCATCACGCCGGTGCCTTGGTCCAACGCCGACACCACCGGATTGCCCGACCCCGGCCCGGACCGCATGTTCAGCCGCGTCGCCGTCACATAGAGCATGTCGGCATCCGCCGCCGGAGCTGGGGCCACGATGTCGTCGGCCGCATGTTCGGGCGACGGCATCAGTTCGGGGCCGGGAAACTCCACCACCTGTTCGGGCGTCTGACTGGCTGCGGGAATGATTTCGGCCGGTGCTTCGGCTTGCATGGCGGTGGCTGGGGCGGCGCCGGCATCCTGCGCTGCAGTCGCCTCAGGCGGCGGGGGAGGCCGTCGGTCCGCCCGCAGATCGCCCGCACCATAGATGGCCAGCACCGCGTAAAGCCCCAAAAGCGTCGCCAGCATCAGCAGTCCCAGCCTGATCATCGTCCGCGTTCTCCTGCCCGTGCCCAGCTTATCGGTCCGGCGGTTCAACGCCAAGCGCTGCGGCGCGTTCCGCATCCGTACTTTTCGATCTGGACCGTTCGGGCGGCGCGGCATATCCAAGGGCGCATGTCCGACGATCTGCTTCCCGACCCCCAAGACGGCACGCAATCCGAACCGCTCAGCCGCGCCATCGGCGAGCGTTACCTGACCTATGCGCTGTCTACGATCATGCACCGTGCGCTGCCCGATGCTCGCGACGGCCTGAAGCCGGTGCATCGCCGCATCCTCTATGCGATGCGCGAACTGCGGCTGTCGCCGAGCGGCGCCTTCCGCAAGTCGGCCAAGATCACCGGCGACGTGATGGGCAACTATCACCCCCATGGTGACGCTGCGATCTATGACGCGATGGCGCGCTTGGCCCAGGATTTCGCCATGCGCTATCCGCTGGTGGACGGGCAAGGGAACTTCGGCAATATCGACGGCGATAACCCGGCCGCCGCCCGCTACACCGAGGCGCGGCTGGCGGCGACGTCAGAGTCGCTGATGGATGGGCTGGCCGAGGATTCGGTCGATTTTCGCCCGAACTATGACGGCACGCTGTCCGAACCGGTGGTGCTGCCCGCGGCCTTCCCGAACCTGCTGGCGAATGGTGCGTCGGGAATCGCGGTGGGCATGGCCACGAATGTGCCGCCCCATAACCTGCATGAGGTCGTGGACGCCTGCCTGCACCTGATCAAGACACCCGATGCGCGCGACGACACGCTGGCTGGCATCATCCAGGGGCCCGACTTTCCGACCGGCGGCGTCATCGTCGAAAGCCGCGAGACCATCGCCGGCATCTATCGCACCGGTCGCGGCGCCTTCCGTGTCCGTGCACGGTGGGCGCAAGAGGATCTGGGCCGCGGCTTGTGGCAGATCGTCGTCACCGAGATCCCCTACCAGGTCCAGAAGTCCAAGCTGATCGAGCGTCTGGCCGAGCTGATCCAGACCCGCAAGATCCCGATCCTGGCCGACATCCGCGACGAATCGGCCGAGGACATCCGCATCGTGTTGGAGCCGAAAGCCCGCACCGTCGATCCCGAGCAGCTGATGGGCGCGCTGTTCCGGTCCAGCGACCTCGAGATCCGGTTCAACCTGAACATGAACGTGCTGATCGACGGCCGCGTACCCAAGGTCTGTTCGCTGAAAGAGGTCCTGCGCGCCTTCCTGGACCACCGGCGCGAGGTTCTGGTTCGCCGTGCCAATTTCCGGCTGGAGAAGATCGCCGCCCGGCTTGAGGTGCTGGAAGGCTATCTGGTCGCCTACCTGAACCTGGACCGGGTGATCGAGATCATCCGCCATGAGGATGAGCCCAAGGCCGTGATGATGGCCGAGTTCGGCCTCTCCGAGGTCCAGGTCGAGGCGATCCTGAACATGCGCCTGCGTGCGCTTCGCAAGCTGGAGGAGATCGAGCTGCGGGCCGAACGCGACGCCCTGCTGGAAGAGCGCCAAGGGCTGCAGGCCATGCTGGCCAGCGAGGACGCGCAATGGGCACGGATCGCGGACCAGCTGAAGGAGGTTCGAAACCTTTTCGGCAAGTCCAGCCCCGAGGGCCAGCGCCGCACGACCATCGCCGAGGCCGCCGAAACGCCGGTCATCGACCTGGAGGCGATGATCGAGCGGGAGCCGCTGACCGTGATCCTGTCGAAGATGGGCTGGATCCGCAGCATGAAGGGCCACCAGCCGCTGGATGCGGAGCTGAAGTTCAAGGACGGCGACGGTCCGGGCCTCGCGCTTCATGCCGAGACGACCGACAAGCTGATGGTCTTCGCCTCGAATGGCCGGTTCTACACGATCCCGGCCAATACTTTGCCCGGCGGCCGCGGCATGGGCGAACCGCTGCGCCTGATGATCGACCTGCCGAACGAGGCCGAGATCATCGCCATGTTCCCCTGGCGCGAAGGGGTGAAGTATCTGGTCGCCTCGAAGGCCGGCGACGGCTTCGTCGTGGGATCGGGCGATATCCTGGCGCAGACCCGATCGGGCAAGCAGGTCCTGAACGGCGATGCACTTCTCTGCCGTCCCGTCCATGGCGACCACGTGGCGGTGGTGGGCGAGAACCGCAAGCTTCTGGTCTTCCCGCTGGCCGAACTGCCGGAAATGGCGCGCGGCAAGGGGGTGCGGCTGCAGCGCTATGGCAAGGGCGGCGGGCTGATCAAGGACGACTGCATGACCGACGCCATCTGCCTGACGCTGGCGCAGGGCCTGTCCTGGCAGATGGGCGGCGGCAAGACCCGGACCGAACCCGACCTGACCGAGTGGCTGGGCAAGCGTGGCAGCACCGGCCGGATGGCGCCGCGCGGTTTCCCGCGCGACAACCGCTTCACCTAAAGCCCGCTGCCGCCGACCGATCCAAAGTATTCGCCGGTGATATAGCTGGCCTCGTCCGAGGCCAGCAGCACATAGATCGGCGCGATCTCGACCGGCTGGCCGGGGCGGCCGATGGGCTGGCTGGACCCGTGTTCGGCCGCGGCCTCGGGGGGCTGGCCGCCGCTGATCTGCAGCGCGGTCCAGTAGGGTCCCGGGCAGACGGCGTTGACGCGGATGCCACGCGGCGCCAGCTGCTTGGCCAGCGACTGCGCGAAGGCGACATTAGCGGCCTTGCTTTGGGCATAATCGAAAAGGTGCGCCGCCGGCTTGAACGCCTGCACCGAAGAGGTGATGATGATCGACCCGCCTTCGCCCATATGCGCCAGCGCCGCCTTGGTCACCCAGAAGGGGGCGTAGACGTTCGTCTTCATCGTCGCGTCGAAATCCTCGGTCGTCAGGTCCTCGAGCTTATGGCAGAACTGCTGGCGGCCGGCGTTGTTCACCAGCACGTCCAGTCCGCCCAGCTGAGAGGCGGCGCTTTCGACCAGTTCCTTGCAGAAGGCCTCTTCGCGCAGGTCGCCGGGGATGGCGACGGCCGTGCGGCCCTCGGCCTTGATGGCGGCGATGACGCGGTCGGCATCCGGCTGTTCCTCGGGCAGGAAGTTGATCGCCACGTCTGCGCCCTCTCGGGCGAAGGCGATGGCCGCCGCCGCGCCGATGCCGCTGTCGCCGCCGGTGATCAGCGCGCGCTTGCCCTTCAGCCGGCCGCTGCCCTTGTAGCTGGTCTCGCCATGATCGGGCAGGGGGTCCATCTTCTGGGCAAGGCCTGGCGCCTGCTGTTCCTGCCTTGGGAAATCCGGAACGGGAAGGGTCGGGTCGGAAATGGCGCCGCTGCGGAATGGCGGAAGAACTGGATCGCTGGACATCTGAACCTCGTGTCGTTGCGTGTGGGTCGCAACGACCGCGCCACGGGATGGTTCCGGCGCGCGGCTGTCAGCGGCGGCGCACCCATTTCCAGCCGGTGATCATGGGGCGCACCAGATCCTCGCGCTTCCAGATGCGGTAATAGGCGATCACCGCGACATGCAGCAGCACCAGCACCAGGATCAGGTTCGACCCCAGGTCGTGCCACCCGACCGCGGCCCGTGACGTCTCGCGGCTGACCTGATCGGCCAGCGGGCCGACATTGATGAAGTCGTCGGGGTCGAGGACCAACCCGCTGCCCACCTGCCACAGCAGGACGGCCAGCATCGCGATGACCGAAAAGGCTCCCATCGGGTTGTGGCCCGGCCAGTGGCTGGGCTGGCGGAGATGCAGATGCCGGACATAGTCCCAGGTCGCCCGAGGTCCGCGCACGAAGCTGGTGAAGCGGGCGGGTTCGGGACCGACGACACCCCAGACAAGCCGGAAGACCAGCAGCCCCAGGATCGTATAGCCGAACCAGAAGTGCAGCGTCATCACGGCCGGCCCGAACTTGCCCAGCAGCCAGTTGGCGATCACCAGCCCGGCCAGCAGCCAGTGATAGATCCGCAGCAGGGGATCCCACAGGCGCACCCGCTCGGCCGGCGAGGGCATCAGCGGTCCTGGCGATAGGAATCGTGGCAGTCGCGGCAGGCAAGGCCAAGGTTCTGCACCACCGGCCCCAGGCTCTCCTGACCGCCCGTGACCTGCTGGTCGATCCCTTGAGCCGCCTCGGCCAACGCGGCGTACTTCTGTTCGAAATCGTCGCGGTCCTGCCAGATCGCCGGCAGCGCATCCGAATTGTCGATATCTTCCGACGAGGTTCCTTCGACGAACAGCTTTGGCGCGTTGTAATTCGTCAGCGCCATCAGGTTTTGCGCGGCGTCCGTGGCCGCGGCCTCGTCATACGGCAGCTCGCCCTTGGCCATGGCGGACAGGGTACCCATCTCGATGGACAGCATCGTCATGAAGCCGTGCCGGGCCTCCACCGCGTCTTCGGGGGATTGGGCAAGCGCGGTGCCGGCAAGGGTGGAAATGGCGGCGGCAAGGGTGACGTGACGCATGGCTGGCTCCTGATTGGCTGGCGGACGATGCTCTGGCCCCAGAGTGGCAGAGCATCCCTTTCCGATCAATTGCCTCGACGCGCCTTCGCGCCGAAGCTCTCAGGCTCCGTTATAGAGCGGCATCACCCCGGCTTCGCGGTGGATGTCGTTCACGGCGGTCCGGTCCAGGCCCATGGCGACGGCCAGGTCGTTCAGGTAACGGGCCTCGGCCTCGCTGTCGAAGTCGATCGCCAGAAGCGACATCAGATAGACCTGCGACTGCATTCCCTCGGGAACGTCCCGCGCCAGGGCCGCCGCATCGACGGGGGCGGTCATCTGCTCGCGGATGAACTGCCGCTCTTCGTCGTCCAGATCGTTGCCCAGGTGGCCCAGAAGGCGCTGGCGTTCCGCATCGTCGATGTGACCGTCCGACTTGGCCGCCTGGATCATGGCGCGCAGCATCAGCCCCGCCAAGGCGTTCTGCTCGGGGGTGGGGGTGACCTGCGGCTCTCCATCATGGCTGAGGGCGTCGTCGAAGAGCTGCCCGAAGCTTGCCTCGTTCCTAGGCTGCGAATCCTTTCGCGCCAGGCTTCCGGCAGCACCGCCCGCCGCCGCCCCGCCCAGAAGGCCGCCCAGCATGTCGCCAAGGCCACCCTGGCCGCGGGATCCGCGTCCACCCAGCTGGTCCAGCAGCCCGCCAAGGCTGCCGCGCGACGCGCCGCCGCCGCCGCCCAAAGCGCGCCCCAGCATGTCGCTGACGCTGCCGCCCCTGCCGCCGGTATTGTTGGCCAGAAGGTTGTCCAAAAGGCCGCCGCCCTGGACCTTGGCGTGCTTGCGGCCCTGCTGCTGCTGCGACATCATCGTGCCGATGCCCTTGGCCAACATCACGCCCGCCGCCACCTTGGTCAGACTTCTCATCAAGCTCATGCCCGTCTCCCGTGGTTGACCCGCGGTCGCGCGGGTCTGCTGCATCACGAACGATATGGGCGCCCTGGTCGTTCCAGCAATGGCGCGGGCGTCGCAGGCGTGCCGCGGTCGCGGACCTTCGCGCGTGCACGCCCTTGATTTTTCCCAAGCCGGCTTATATGTCGCGGCGCACGTCAAATCCGGGGCCCCTCAGCCATGCCCCGCGGTATCCAGGAGGCCCACATGGCAAAGGCAAAGTTTGAACGGACGAAACCGCACGTGAACATCGGGACCATCGGTCACGTCGATCACGGCAAGACGACGCTGACGGCTGCGATCACGAAGTACTTCGGCGACTTCCGCGCCTATGACCAGATCGACGGCGCGCCCGAGGAGAAGGCCCGCGGGATCACGATCTCGACCGCGCACG